>JBCCGR010000093.1:0-1668 GCA_039029195.1 Pseudomonadota bacterium | reverse complement strand
CGCGACGGGGCCATCACCGATCTGAACCATCGGGAGATTGCCCGGCTCAACCGCGAGGCTGGCGGGCTGGAAATCACCATCGAACATCTTGATGCCGAAATCGCGGAAAAACTGCGGTCCGCCGAACGCATTCTCCAGGGTCTGGTCCGTCAACAATAATTTGCACGTCGGCTCACTTCCTGCGATACTAGGCTTTGTTGCATAAAGGGGTCTTTTGAACTGGATTCGCTTTTAGGCTGGAATGTGATTCACGGTCTGGATGCTCACATCCAAGCGTTCTAGAGCTGCCAAGCAGCGTTACCGTGTCACCAATTGGCCTGATTACAACCGCGCACTTGTCAATCGCGGCTCGCTGATGCTGTGGATCAGCGACGATGTGCTCAAGGACTGGCGCGCCACATCCGGCCGCGGCCAGCGCTACACGGACACAGCGATCATTTGTGCGTTGTGCCTGAAGGTGGTGTTGTGCCTGCCCTTGCGCCAGACCCAAGGCTTTCTGGAGAGCCTGAAGCAGCTTCTGGGCTTGGCGATCGCGATCCCGCATTATTCGACCCTGAGCCGCAGGGCATCGCAGCTTGTCGTGCCGCAATGTCCGCGTTTGCGCCCGGGAGAACACATCCATCTGGCCGTCGACAGCACAGGGCTGAAGGTCTTTGGTGAAGGCGAATGGAAGACCAGGGTGCATGGCAAGGACAAGCGCCGCACCTGGCGCAAGCTGCATCTGGGTGTTGATAGTGAAACCGGCGAAGTTCACGCCCATCAATTGACCGGCAATGATCGCGGGGATGGCCCGGAACTTTCTGGCCTTCTCGATCAGATCGATGGTTCAATCGAGGCCGTCTATGGCGACAAGGGCTATGACAGCTTTGCCTGCCACAGGGCCGTTCTGGACAAAGGTGCCAAGCCTGTCATACCGGCGAAAAAAGGCGCATCATCAAAACCGCCGCCGACCATGAAAGACCCGCCGACGACGCGTGGCGCCATCGTCCAGCGCTGCCAGGAAATCGGGCGAAAGGAGTGGAAAAAAGAAAGCGGCTACCACAGGCGATCGCTCGCAGAAACCGCAATGTTCCGCTACAAAACCATCATAAGTCCAAGCCTTAAAGCTAGAAAAATGACCGCCCAGAAAACCGAAGCAGCGATCGCCATTCATATTCTCAATCGCTTCACCGCACTTGGCATGCCCAAAGCCGTCGAAATCAAATAAAAACATTCCGAAAGGGGCAGTCATAACCAACCGTGTCTATGCAACAAAGCCTTTGAGAGGCAGCGAATTTTGATTCCAATTAAACGCACTGTGCTCTAGTCGCAGATATGAGTCCACAAAATACGATTACGCGCGTGAACCTTGATCTCGTCAGGCGTGGCCTGCCTGCCGGCACCGATGTTCCTGCCAATCTCGACAGCGCCATCCGCAACCTGGTCGCGCAAGAACGCCGCCGCGGCTATCAGGTTTGCCCGCAATGATTGTGGTTGTTTGCTGGATTCACATTCCAAGTGCCGCACGTTGATTTTTGATTTCATTCAGCATGACTTCGCTCGGGGTTTGGTATCCAAGGCATTTTCGTGGCGTTTTGTTATAGAGGTTGGCGATCTCCTGAATATCGGCATTTGTGATTAGGTGAAGATTGGTTTTCCTCGGCAGATCGATGCGTAGCCTTCCGTTGG
>JBCCGR010000092.1:0-2297 GCA_039029195.1 Pseudomonadota bacterium | reverse complement strand
TCCGAAAGCGATGAGGCGCTTCGCTCTTAAGCGCATTCAGCGAATTGAACACTCCGCCCATGAAATTGCCTACGCCTATGGCGATGTCGACAACACCGTTTGTTATGCGGTGGACGCACTCCTTGAACAGCTCAATGAGATATCCCAGACGGTCGAAGAATCCTGCGAAAATGGGGTGACGTTATGATCACCTACAATGTTCGAAGCCGGTTCTTCCATCTCAAGGACGAAGCGGAGATTTATCGCAAGTCTATGGGGCTTGAACCACGACACACACGCAAAATCTATGTCCGAAATCGGGTGGAGCTAGCCAAACTGCTCGACGCTCTTTGCGACCGAAAGCGAGATGCACCGATTGGACTGACGGAAGCCGCAGATTCCGCCCGCTCACAAGACGACATTCCGGGATGTGTGCCCAAGTTCCTCCGTGCTGACTGGGGTTATCCAGCTGACTAACCCCTTCAAAATACACACTTTCAACACCGCGATCGCAACTGTTTAAACACCTCTCCAGAAAAGCGCCCTCAAGCCCGATGACCCAACCCCGCAGCCGAACATGCAAAGAATGTGGTGAACGCTTCCTAGGCGGGTGGCTAGCGGAATTCTGTAGCTCAAAGTGCAAGAACAGATTCAACAATCGCCGGGCACAGCGCGGCGCGGTGCTTTATGACCTGTTCATGGCCACGCGATACCAGCGCGACGAGGCCAAAGACGCGGGCTGCTGGACCTTCATGTGCGCCCTGGCGGCTGACTGGCGCGAAGAGGACAGAAAGGAACGCGATGGCCGCAAGAGCTGGCGGCCTTTCCGCCATGTGTTCGAGCGGTTTCCATATCTTCGACGATAGATCATCCACAGCGGCAACCCGCTGGCTTTGACTTTTCAACCTGGGGAGACTCACTATGCGCCGCATGGGGAAAGCCAACATCACAATCAAATACGTCACCTGGCGCGACGGGCGGCCAAGGTTCTGGCCGTCAAAATCCCAGCGTGCCCTGGGATACAAAGGCAAGGATTTGCGCCACGGCAAGGACGGAGCCTGGTTCTCCGCAGATGAAGCCTTGGCCTGGTCAAAGGCTCTCGGTGATGAGCTGAGAGCACAAAGCGCAGAAGCCAGTCAGGCTCCCCGCCTGAAAACCAATATTGCAGGCCACACAATTTCCCAGATCGTGGACGGCTTTCTTGCCCAACCGAAATACAAGGGTGTTGAACAGGTCCAGGGCCGCCGCCGCCGCAAGGCCCGCGCGCGCGATACGGTGCGGACTTACGAAAATGCTCAACGCCGGTTGCAGGAACACCGTGACGGGCTGTTGTGGAATTCTCCGGCCGCGACGTTAAGCAGCCGCTCTCTCGAAAGGGCTCTGGAGGAAATCGAGATTGCCCATGGGCTTGCCACCACGCGCCACGTCCGGGCGCTTCTGTCCGGCGCGTTCAAATGGGCATGCGTTCAGCTGAATCTGAGAAACAATCCGGTTCCAGCGATTGAGCTTCCCGTCCCGGAAGGGCGCGTGCGGTTTGGCACGGTCAAGGAAATGCACAAGCTGGTGGAAGCCGCTGATCATCTGGGTCGTCACTCAATCGGCGATTCAATCATTCTCGGCCTGTGGAGCGGCCAGCGCCAGGGCGACCGCCTGGCACTTTCCATGGCCCAACGAACCACCCATGGCATTCTGTTTCGCCAGGCAAAGAAGCGTGGCGCACCGCTCCTGATCCCGGAAGCCCCGGAGCTGGTAAAGCGCATTGAGGATGTTGAAGAGCGCCGCCGCAAAGATGGTATCATTCGGCCGGAAATGATCCTTGACGAAAACACCCACAAACCCTTCGCGAGCGATTGGTATCGCAAGGTTTTCAAGGTGGTTCGCGATTTTGCTGCAACCGGCAAACTGCCAAAAAAGACCAAGGTGGCAACCTGGCCCGCCGACAAAGCGTTCACACCGCTTGCCTCACTGGCCGACTTCAATGACCAGGACTTGCGCGATACGGCCGTGACCTGGCTTGCTTTGGCCGGGAACTCCATTCCGCTCATTTGTTCGATCACCGGCCATTCAGAACAATCGGCCTTAAATGTGCTGCGGCACTATCTGGGCTATCACCCGGACATGGCCCGCACGGCTATCGGCAACCTGGTCGACTGGTACGATGAACAGACCGGCTGAGCGTGAGAATAGTGCCGTGTAATTTCATGGGATTACCCGCTGATTTTATGGTGGAATCCCATGGCCGCGTACCATAAGCCATTGATTTTGTTCACCGCCCCGCCAACTCTTAATCAGCGGGTCCAAGGTTCGAATCCTTGTAC
>JBCCGR010000091.1:0-3138 GCA_039029195.1 Pseudomonadota bacterium | reverse complement strand
TTGAACAATATGGTTAGACACTACACCAGACACCAAACAGACACTTAGACACCCAGACCCAGACTCAAGAAGCACCAACCGGGCCAGATCAAAGCCTAAGTGCGTTCCGCCACGGTCAACCGTCCTTTTCCTGCGGAAACAAGGGTCGGGGTTTGGATTTTGGGGCGGATTTGCAGCGACTGAGCGGGTCGGGGCCTGGCTGATGGGGCAAAATTTCGCCGAACCCTATTCGCTCCGCGAGGGTCAGGGTGCGGGTGCGCCGTCGCTGTCTTGGTTGAATTGTTGATGAGAAGAACAAAGCGGCCGCGCTGGCGCGCGACTTAGCGCGCTGTCAGGCGTGGCCTGCGGCCCACGCCGCGCACCTGGTTCGGCAACCGGCTCGCGCCGGTTTCATATTTTTTTGATTTTCATGGGTTGACAACGTATCCATTGGATACTATTCTAGATTTGTTCAGTGCCACTGCGGCACGCCAAATTCGGAGAATGAACCCATGAAAATCGATATCCATCAAGAAATCACAGACCGCATCATTGAAGCCCTGGAAGCAAACAAGGGCTCGAACCGGCCGCTGTGGCGCACATCAAGCATTCCCTTCCCGTTGCGGGCGACTGGTGAAGCCTACAAAGGCATCAACGTCCTGCTCCTGTGGATCGCCGCGCAAGAACACGGCTTCGCGGCCGCCCACTGGATGACCTACAAACAGGCAAAGAAAGAAGGCGGCCAGGTCCGCAAGGGTGAGCGCTCAACGCGCATCATTTTCTATTCGACAATTGAACGTGAAGTGGATGGCCAGGACGATCCGCAAGTGATCCCGTTCGTCAAGAGCTACAACGTTTTCAACGCCGATCAGATCGACGGCCTGCCGGAAAAGTTTCGACCTATCCCGGCCGATTTGGGCACAGCTCCCATTGAGCGCATTGAGAACTTCTTCGCTGCCACGGGCGCAACCATTGAAAACATCGGAGACCGGGCATTTTATCGGAAATCGACAGACACGATCACCATGCCCTCTATTTCCTGCTTTCCTCAAGCGCATGACTATTATGCTGTCCTGGCGCACGAAACCATCCACTGGACTGGCGCAAGTCATCGCCTTGACCGGTTCGAAACCTTTGAGCGCCAGGCCGACTATGCGTTCGAGGAGCTGGTTGCCGAAATTGGCGCAGCCTTCCTGGGCGCTCAAATCCCGTTCGATACCGATATCGAGCGCACGGCCGCGTATGTGGGCAGCTGGCTCCAGGCGCTGAAAAACGACAAGAAGTTCATTTTCAAGGCGGCCGCACAGGCACAAAAGGCCAGCGACTACGTTGTGGCGCTTGTGGGTGATGATCACGCCAACTATAGAATGGCGGCATGAAACAGAGTTTTCTATCACCATCCGAATTCAGGGAAGCCCAGGATCAGCTTGGGCTTTCTGATGCCCAGCTGGCGCGCGTCCTGGGATACACCGACGCCGTGCACGTGAGACGCCACAAGGTCAGCGACACAACGCGGAACTCATATCGCCGCGTCTCAGCACAGACCGCCCGCCTGATCCAAGCATATCTGGACGGGTACAGGCCGGATGATTGGGGCAAAAAGCCCGACCCCGTTTAAACGGCTGCGATCGCGAGAGGCAGGGCTACGCCAACACAACAAGCTGAACATCTGGGGTGTCGTCAGCGTCACCAACCGTTAGTCGAACCCGCACTCCGAGGATGAATTTGCCTCCATTCGCAGTTTGTGTGATCTGCACCCACACTGTTTCCCGCGATACCAGCGTAGACCATGCCACCTCCCGGATCAGCAGTTGTGCTTGCTCCCGTTTGAAGCTGGTATTTTTGCTCGCTTGGCGGATGAGCTCCCCCACTTCTGAAATCAGGTCTCGTCCCTGATCGGTTATTTCGGGTGTCATCACACGTCCTCTTCGAAGGTTGCGTGGTCGTTGTCACTCGCATCATCCTGCGGGTTTGCAGCGGCCGCTGCCAGCACTCCGCCCATGAAAGCGGTGTGCTGGTCCGCTTCCCCTTCGCGAGCATTGGCGCGACGGTGTTGATGGGAACCCCTTCGGCGTTTTGCATCCGGCGCATCCCAAAGCCTCTTCATCAATACCCAAAGCCTACCCATCAAACATTCTCCTTTTCCCATTGTTTCCAGGCGTTCAAAAAAATCATCGTGCAGCGGCGCTGGCCGCCCGCAATGCCAATGCGATTCAGGTGTTTGTTGTGGGTGGCTATCGACTGCGGCGACTGTTTCAGCGCCATGCCCCAGGCCCCTTGCGGTCCCCTGCCCGCCCATTCGGTGTCAGCGAATATCCCGGCCAGGCCATCGCCCTGGTTCGAAACCGCAAGCACCAGCGTTTCCGGGTCCACCCCATTCAGCGCCTCTCCGGCCGAAGGGTCACCCTTCTGGCTTGCCTTGTCGGCGTTTTGGTACAGCGTGTTGTAGGTCACCAGGCGCACATCGGCATGGGCCAGCTGCGGGTTGATGTTCTCCAGCTCTGCCCCGGCCATCGCCTTTTCAACCAGCTCGCCTACCGTGTCCTGGCTGCCGCCCTTCCACTGGGCCACACGGGCGCTGAAAAGCCGCTGAATGCACTTCGCCCAGTTGGCGGTGGCGTTTTCCAGCTCGTGCACCGTGTCGGCGGCCAGCCGTTCACCCCAGGGGGAAAGGTCTCCAATCGGATGCCCACATTTCTCCATCCCCTCATCGCCCAGCAACAGGTGCGCTGCGGCCAAGAATGTGCCGAACGTGTCCTGGCCGCGTGAAGAATGTTTGCCGCGCCGCAGCGCGTCCCGATACTGCTCCAGCACTCGTGAAAAATCGTGGAAACCATCCGCCACCCGGCGCAACAGTTTTGGCCCCGCATGGTCCGGCTCGCTCAGCTCCGGCACTTTGCCGTCACGGGCTTTCAGCTCTTGGAGTTGAAACACGCACATGCGGGTCAGAGACGCCACGGGCAGGTGTGGCGGGTTGATGGCTGAAAACAGGAAGGTAGAGCGCGCCTGAAACTCCACGCCCTTGTGGTCTGCTCCGCCCCGGATGCGCAGCGAACCGCTGGCGGCGTCCCGCGCCATTTTGATGATCTTTGCGTTCTGGGCGGGCGCGTCCTCGCCTTCCATCTCGTCAATGCCGATTGGCAAACTGTCATGGCCCAC
>JBCCGR010000090.1:0-3376 GCA_039029195.1 Pseudomonadota bacterium | reverse complement strand
GGTTGTTGACGTTTCAGGATCGGTCGACACCAACGAATACCGTATTCAGATGGACGGTCTTGCAACGGCACTGCGCGACCCGATTATTTCCGAGGCGCTTGTGCGCGGCAATTCGCAACTGATGTTGCTGCAATGGACCGGTTCGTCGCGCCAGAGGATCACGATCCCTTGGACGCATGTGAGCAGTTTCGATGCGCTGGATGACTTTGCCAACAGGGTCGAACAGGATCAAAGGGTATGGCGGAACTATTCAACGGCCATTGGCGAAGCTTTGGCGCAGTCCATGGATGCATTCAGCCAAGTGCCCGAATGCAAACGCCATCTGATTGATCTGTCAGGCGATGGCGTGTCCAACGAAGGCTTGGATCCCCTTCAAGTTCATCCCGAGCTCAGGCAGCGCGAAATCACCGTCAACGCCATTGCGATCGAAGAAAGCGAACCCGATCTGACCGCGTATTTCTTCGAAAATGTCATTATCGGCGAAGGTGCGTTTGTGGTTTCGGCATCCGGGTTTGCGGATTACCCCGGGAAAATCCGGCGCAAATTGTTGCGCGAAGTCACCGAGCAAACCGCCACTATTTTACCGTGACAGATTCGCGATCACGAAACGGCGGCCGCTGTCAACGCGCGTGTTCTGAGAGTCCTGCGGATTCGTGATCACACCTGTCCGGGCTGTGATCACGAAAGGCTCTGAACAGTCTTTCTTCCGAAAAAACAATCGTTTTCATTGGCCCAGCGGGTGACAGGGGCACAAAAAAGGGTAAAACCAATACAACCAATGGAAAGGAGCCGCTATGGCCGATGTCAATCGGGGCAACCGCCCACTGTCGCCATTTATGATTGGTCAGTATTATCGGCCACAGCTTACCTCTATGTCTTCGATCATGGTCCGGTTGTCCGGACTGGCGGTTCTGGCTCTTGCGCCGCTGGTGGTCTGGTGGTTGCTGGCTGCTGCGACCTCGGCCAGCGCGTTTGCCGCCATCGACGGGTTTTTGCGAAGCTGGTTCGGCGATCTCATCCTGTTCGGGGCGACCTGGGCGCTGTGTTATCACACGTTGGGACGCCTGCGGCATGTCATCTGGGATTTTGGCTACTGCCTGGATGTACCAACATCGGAAAAGATGGGCATCGGCATGTTTGCCGGGGCCACCGTTTTGACATTGCTCATTGTGCTTGTGGTGTAGGGAGAAACCAAATGCGATATCTGACCGACCGCAAACGCGCGCAAGGCATGGGAGCTGGCGGGTCCGGCACACTGCAACATTGGCGAATGATGGTTCGCTCGATGGTGATGGTTGTCCTGGCGCCCTTGTTTATTTTCACATTCGGTCTTGGCCTTGGCGGCACCCACGAAGAAGTGGTGGCTTATTTTAGCCGGCCGTTTCCTGCAATTGTCATGGCCCTGTCCCTGATCGTAGGTTTGATTCAGCTGATGTACGAAGCGCAAGAGGCGATCGAAGACTATGTGCACGGTGTCGCGGAAAAGCTGACAATCGTTGCGACGCAGGCCTTTTGCTACACCTTGATCGCCGCAAGTCTGTTCGCGCTCGTGAAACTCGCACTTTGAATATGCGCGGTGAGGAACAAAATTGATGACCACTGAATACGAATATGAAACCCACGAATACGACGTCGTTGTCGTAGGCGCAGGCGGAGCTGGATTAAGAGCAACACTTGGAATGGCCGAGCAGGGCCTGCGAACGGCCTGTGTCACAAAGGTTTTCCCGACCAGATCCCACACAGTTGCTGCTCAGGGGGGCATTGCGGCCTCGCTGTCGAATATGGGCCCTGATCACTGGCAATGGCACATGTACGACACGGTGAAGGGCTCGGATTGGCTGGGCGACACCGACGCGATGGAGTACCTGGCGCGCGAAGCACCCAAAGCGGTTTATGAGTTGGAACATTATGGAGTTCCGTTCTCACGCACCGAAGAAGGGAAGATTTATCAACGCCCGTTCGGCGGGCATACGACCGAGTTTGGCGAGGGCCCGGCTGTGCAGAGAACCTGCGCGGCTGCGGATCGCACTGGTCACGCCATCTTGCACACGCTCTATGGGCAGTCGCTTAAGAACAACGCCGAATTTTATGTCGAGTATTTTGCGATCGATCTGATCATGTCAGATGATGGCCAGTGCCAGGGTATCGTATGCTGGAAACTGGATGACGGCTCGATGCACGTCTTCAATTCCAAGATGGTTGTGTTGGCGACCGGTGGGTATGGACGGGCGTATTTTTCGGCCACGTCGGCGCATACCTGCACCGGTGACGGTGGCGGCATGGTCGCCCGCGCCGGGCTGGCCTTGCAGGATATGGAATTTGTACAGTTCCACCCCACCGGTATTTACGGATCAGGATGTCTGATCACTGAAGGTGCCCGGGGTGAGGGCGGATATCTGACGAATTCTGAAGGCGAGCGGTTCATGGAACGCTATGCGCCGCAATACAAGGATCTGGCACCTCGGGATTATGTGTCGCGGTCGATGACCATGGAAATTCGCGAAGGGCGCGGTGTCGGCAAGGACGGCGATCACATCCACCTGAACCTGAGCCACCTGCCGCCTGAGGCGTTGAAACTGCGGCTGCCAGGCATCTCTGAGTCGGCCAAGATTTTCGCCGGTGTCGATGTCACCAAAGAGCCGATCCCGGTTCTGCCCACGGTGCATTACAACATGGGCGGTGTGCCGACGAATTACTGGGGTGAGGTTCTTAACCCAACGCATAACAGCCCTAATCAGGTTGTACCCGGTTTGATGGCTGTTGGTGAGGCGGGCTGCGCCTCGGTGCACGGGGCAAACCGGCTTGGCTCGAACTCTCTCATTGACCTGGTGGTGTTTGGCCGGGCCTCTGCCATTCGCGCGGGTAAGGTTGTGGACCGCGACAGCGCGATTCCATCAACCAACACGGTTCAGTTGGACCGGGCCCTCGGCCGATTTGACGACCTGCGTCATTCGAAAGGCCAAGTGCCCACGTCAGACCTGCGGCTTGAAATGCAGCGCACGATGCAGGAAGACGCTGCTGTGTTCCGCACGTCTCAAACTCTTTCGGACGGCGTGAAGAAGATGGATTCCATTGCGTCCAAGATGGATGATCTCAAGGTTACGGACCGTAGTCTTGTGTGGAACTCTGACCTTATGGAGACGCTGGAGCTGACGAACCTTATGCCCAACGCCCTAGCCACGATTGCCGGTGCTGAAGCGCGCAAAGAAAGCCGTGGCGCACACGCGCATGAGGATTTCAGTACGCGCGATGACAAAAACTGGCGCGTGCATACTATCATCCGGGTCAAAGGCCGCAAAGTGAACCCTTCTCACCCTGCTCCACCACAAATGGTCTCAAACTCTCTCGGACCATGGACTGTCCCATGTGCTTGCGG
>JBCCGR010000089.1:0-3504 GCA_039029195.1 Pseudomonadota bacterium | reverse complement strand
CCCATTTCTGTTTGCGCAATCTATCGCTCCCCGGCAATCCCAACGTTTGGCCGATATTAGATTTGACCAATTCTACTGGCAATGGTATCGATACCACAACTTTATGGTACCGGTACCAGGTATCGATACCATAACACGCAAATAAGTTCTGAGAGGAGTGGACATGCTGTCACGCGAGCAGATCGAGTTTTACTTTGACAATGGTTACCTGCTGGTCGAGGACGTCGTGACGCCCGAACAGCTGCGCAAGATGCAGGAAATCACTCATGATTTCATCGACAAGTCGCGCGCCGTCACCGAAAGCAACGACGTCTACGATCTGGATTCGGGCCATTCGGCAGAAACGCCCAAGCTGACTCGGGTGAAATTGCCGCACAAACAGCATCCATTTTTTTGGGAGGTGCTGAAGAATTCCGGCATTACCGAAGTGTTGCGCCAACTTGTCGGCGTAAACGCCATCATTCAGACCTCCAAGCTGAATGCAAAAGCGCCCGGCGGCGGTGCCGCGGTCGAATGGCACCAGGACTGGGCGTTTTATCCGCATACCAACGACGACATGCTGGCCTTTGGCGTGATGCTTGAGGACGTGACCGAAGAGAATGGCCCGTTGCAGGTGGTCCCCGGATCGCACAAAGGCCCGATCCTCAGCCACAACAACCAGGCCGGCGTGTTCTGTGGCGCGGTCGACCCGGCGGATCCCGACTTTCATCTGGATCAAGCCGTCACCATCACCGGCAAGGCCGGCAGCATGTCGATTCACCATGCCCGCACGCTGCATGGATCGGCGCCAAACGTGTCAGACCGCGCTCGCCTGATGCTGTTTTATGAGTGCTGCGCCACCGACGCCTGGCCGCTGATGGGTGGCACGGCCTATTTGCAGCGGTTGCCGCAAGACCAGCAATGGCGCGATTTTCTGGACCGCATCATCATCGGCGAACCTGTTCTGGAACCGCGGATGACCAACGTTCCGGTGCGCCTGCCGTTGCCGCCTGCCGGCGACGTAAGCTCGATCTTTCAGCTGCAGAAATCCGGAGGCGCAAAAAGTGCTTTCGCCGGCTGAAGTCGCCGGGTCGGCTCAGCTGACCGCGTCGCACAGACGCACTGGCGAGCCGATCTCAACCAAAACCAAGGACCAGCTAACCCAGGGAGAGAAAAATGAACCTTCTGAAATCACTGGCTGCGGCAACTGCCGCCACGCTTCTGTCAACGGCTGCTTACGCCGACAAGATCGAGTTGCACGGGGCGTCACAATTTGACGACAACCATCCCTACACCAAATCAATGGTGCGCTTTGCCGAGCTTTTGCAGGACTACTATACGGGTGAGCACGAACTGAGCTTTGTGCTGCACAAGAACTCGGAACTGGGCAACGAAAAAGACTATGTCGGCTTTATGAACCAGGGCATATCGGTGGATTACGCCGTTGTTTCGCCGTCGCATATGTCCACTTTCTCGCGCGCTGTCACTATCGCCGACACACCGTTTCTGTTCCGCGACGTGCCCCATTTCGAGGCCGCAATCGAAGCCAATGTATTTGCGCCGCTTGAAGAAGAACTCAAGAGCACCGCTGACCTGGTGCTGCTCGGATATGGCGGCGGTGAAAAGCGCCATTTCTTTGGCACCCGCGAGGTTGGCTCGCCCGAAAAGCTGAAAGGCTTCCGGATGCGGATTCAGGGTTCGCCAATTCAGACCAAGATCTTCAGCGCCATCGGGGCAGAGCCTCAGGTGATTTCCGGCGGCGAAGTCTATAACGCTATTCAGACAGGCGTGATCGAAGGGGCAGAGAATTCCGCCAATGTCTTTGAAGCCCTCAAATGGTACGAGGTTGGCCCCGAAGTCACCCTATCCACCGTTGCGATCACCGTGCGTCCACTGGTTTTTTCCGGCAAGCGTTTCGACAGCTTTGACGCAGATCTTCAAGACGCCATCCGCCAGGCCGGCGCCGAAGCAATGGCTTATGAACGCGGGCTGGAAATCAGCGGTGATGACGCCAAGATGCAGGATCTGGTCGATGCCGGAAAACTGCGCACCTATCCCTTTGAAAACCGCGAGGCGATGGTCGCCATGGCCGAGCCGGTGAAGGTAGAATGGGCCGCCGAGATCGGCGCAACTACGATCAAACCAAGTTCAGTGCACAACTGGAGCAAGAGCAGACCATTTGAGTTGCATTTACCTATGCCATGTCTACCAAGTGCAGTCCAAGTTTCGTGATCTTTCCCAACTCTTGCATTGAAGTCTCCAAGAAGTATCAACTTGTCACTACATGGGATCTTCAACAACAAATCCTTCAGCATCTCATAGAAGTGAAGTTTGTCCTCTACAGCAGCCAGCATGGTAGGTGCATAACAACTCACAATAGTAACAAATCGACCCTGAGACAAAGGGATACGCATAGACATAAGTCTATCATTTACACCAGATGGAAGCATCTCGAGACGTCTTACAATCGAAGTTCTAACAGCAAGGCCCACTCCTCCTTCTCTCTTGCAACCAGCAGGTCTACCGGACCAGAAAAAAGTATAGCCACTCCCTATTTCCGTCAGCTGCCCTTCACCAAGGAGACGAGTTTCGGATAGCGCAGCTACATCACAGCTGTATCGTTGTAGCTCTAGGGCTACCAGCGCTGAGCGACGCTCAGGACGAGTGTCTTTCAAAACGGAATCGAGCAAAGTACGCACATTCCAGCATCCTACATTGAGGGATGCCTTCGCAGTAGCAGGATAACGACCGGGCCCAGGCTGCGGCGCCCTGGGACACCTGCCGGGCCAGACAGTTTCACCTTGAGTGGTTCCAGAGCCCTTGTTGCCATTTACGTTAGGTCTATAGTTGGCTTTCATGGAGAAAAAATTGTTGCCTTTTAAGGCTACGGCCAGCCACGTGTCTATCACTAGATCTTCATGAGGAAGGTATGAGTAATACCTGTGCGTGAGTTTGATTTAAGTGGAAAAGTCATTGCACGGTGTCAGTCCCACTCTCTGTGCAATAATAGCATTGATCCAAAAAGAAGAACTGGTCTACATCATTGGGTGCTACAATTGCTGCAGGTGTTACATCAGAGTTTTCCTTCTCCTGGATGCCTGCCTTGACAAAGGCTGAGGGGGAAATCTCTCCCACCCTTATCAGGTGCTACTCCTCCGGGTCAGAGGAGACCTGAGAGTGATGATGGCTAAGGGGTAGCTCCACTTTCCCCAAACCTAGAGATCTCCCGATCTCAAGACCAATCACCGGATGCAGGTTTATGTCATACCCAGGACATGTATGTATGTATGTATGTATGTATGTATGTATGTATGTTCTATTTGCACCGATGTACGACGTGTCAACATCGGTGCAAATCAGCCGGAGGACTGCAAAGACACAGCAAGATTCGCCAAGGCAATGTAGCTAACGCAGACAGAACGACGGAGCGAAGAACAGTCCACAATTGCACTACTTGTTTTAGAGACTTTAAATCGCTGGCAGGGCTGAAGAGCCACCTACGCTCGTCTCGTCATTAGATCTTTT
>JBCCGR010000088.1:0-4197 GCA_039029195.1 Pseudomonadota bacterium | reverse complement strand
GTACAGTTTGTTGTCCACGGCTTATGTCTCATCAAGCACCCCCACCCCCTCATTTTTTTGGGGTCAGATTTACTATAGGGTGGCCGTCCACTGGGGGAGTGGAATTGCTTGGGGGTGCTACACAAGACGTAGGTTGACGGTAAAATACAAGGCTACCTGGGGTGGATGCGCAATGGCCACACCGTGAAGTGCCTGTGCCACCACACCCCGTCCGCTACGTAGGAGCCCTTCACCTATGCGCCTGGGGATATGCCAACTGCGGTGGTGGATGTGAATAGAGAGTGTCTACACATTCCTTCCGTTTACTTTTTAATCTTCCAGAACTTACGCCGAACTCTGCGCTACCAGCAGGCAGCAACGGAAGATCTTGCTTTGGACTACTACTATGAACAGTGCCTGGAATACAATGAGGTAAGCTATCTTGTCTTTGACATCAGTATGTCACAATGAGGTCGGTCATCCTCTAAATGACACCATTATGATGTCATATTGACGTCAGTTATCCTCCCCTGACATCATGATGATGTCACAATGAGGTAGATCATCCTCTCTGTGACATCATCATGATGTCACCTCAATTGCATGTGTAATAGGTCATGGCTCAGTCAAGGTGCCTTGTGAGAACGTTCCTAGACAATGCTTCTGCTCATGACTGGTAAACCAAACGAAGACTGGCCGGGCCGATCAGCTGGCTGACTAACCAAGCAACCAATTGATCAAGAAAGTGCTTTGTTTCTTTTCACGGTATGCTGATGTCCTGACCTACTGGAGTTGCTTGACCAATTTGTTCATACATGTACAATGCCGCCCTGTAAACAAACGTCCACTAATAACCTGACTGAATTGATGCCTTGTGCAGAAGGGGGAAAAGAGATGAGAGCAAGTTTTTGGTTGAAATGCTGATCTATTTTGTGGCTGACTTGTTTCTTGTTTTCTTTCCTTCTCTTCCAGCTGTTAGATGCCGATCCGCCGTGCCTGGGTTCGCTTTCCTTGCAGTATGCGCTGATGGAGAGTCGCACCACTCGCCCGCCCAAGTGTCGCACCCTGCGTGTCAATCGTAAGTCTTGAAACAGCTGCTGATCAGCGGCTGTAAACAAGCAATACACATGACTATGTCACTGATCCATTTGCTAGTGGCATCTGGTGTCCTACAGAGATGCAGAAGGATGACGCAAAAACCCATAAAAGGTTGCTTGTCTCAAAAGTGGTGCCAAAAAGAACTTGGATCGACACTGTTATTTGCATTCCAATACTCATTTTTGATACCATCTTTGTGTCGTGTTTTGGCATCCGCCTAGTCTTTATGCCATCTTCTCTGTCCGTGATATGAGTTTTCCTGAAGCCATTTCACCTGACATGGCATTTTTGAGGTCACGCGCGCAAGACATCAAAGCAAATCTTCCGTGGCAGTGGAGCCGAATTTGAGGCAAACTGCATTTTTTTCAGATTGGATGTCACCACTCCACTGCCCTATCAGCACTGAATGTGACCTGTAATAAAATTAATACCATCTGTGTTCTTTCTTCAGATAGGTATGTGAAGGGAAACAACTCCCCACAAAGCGCAATCCATTTCAACCATCCATTGACGTTTCGGCTGGCAATCGAATGACAGCGAAATTGATATCGAAAAGAATCAGTAAGTCTTTTGGCCTCGCAGCTTGGCTATTCATTGGGCTGGGCTGTGCCTCGCAAGAAAAAGCGTCGCTACTCGAAGGTATCTGGCATAACAGTGAGCTCCTGGGTGAGTTCACCGAGGTTTGGTCGTCTTGTTACAGCTTTGCTGCGTCAACGCAGGACCTTCGTTGGATGTTGCACATCAACGTCGGCACGGATGCCGGCGAGTTTGACGCGCGCAAAGTAGTAAAGCTGTACGATTTTTCTACCGTAAGCGACCGCGAGTCGGCCATGTCTCTGTTTCAAGGCAGCGATATCAAGATGGAGAAGGCGGATCCCATCGCGATGCCCGCCCTGGATGGCGACGGCACGATCCACCGAACAGAGCGCTTACCGGCCGGGTCGACGTTTGATCTGGATCTGCACGATCTGGTGTTCGTATTTCCGGGTGAGGTAATCAAGATTGATCGCGTGACCTTTTACGATATGACGCTGTCGAACTTCTGCGCAGGCTAGAGACTTGAATCAAACACTCGTTAAAGCCAGCAAGTTTCTGAGTTTGGTATTGCGGCATAAGCCGGCGACGATCGGCCTGTCGTTGGACGAGCAGGGTTGGATTGACGTGGACGAGTTACTAGCCGCTTGCGAGGAACACGATGTGGAACTGTCCAGGGAGCTATTGCACGAGGTCGTTGCAACCAACAACAAGCAGCGATTCGTGATTCGTGACGGTCGCATCCGGGCGAGTCAGGGGCATTCGATTTCCATTGATCTCGATCTCGCGCCGCAAGTACCGCCGGATTGTCTTTATCATGGCACCGCCTCACGGTTTCTCGATTCGATTCGTGCTGAGGGGCTGGTCAGCAAGAGCCGGCAGCACGTTCACTTGTCGTTGGACGAGGCGACCGCAGTGAATGTGGGCAAGCGGCACGGTGCGCCTGTGGTACTTACCATCGATGCGAAGGCCATGCATGAGGATGGTTGCGTGTTCTATGTATCCGAGAATGGCGTGTGGTTGACTGCGCGAGTTGCCACCAAGTACATCAGACCACCTGAGGTGACCGTCGCATGAGAACAAAGGCTTTGTTTTCCCTGTTCGTTCTGCTCCTTGCCTCGAGCGAAACGAACGCTTGGCTATGTCTGGGGTGGCCAGATTCGGCGGAAATTACCGAGGAATGGTTGGCTCAATATGAATTCATTGCTGTTGTCGAGGTACAAGAAACGGTGGTGCGCCGCTGGCTTAAGAACGGTGAAGCATCTGCAGAAGTAAGTGTTCGATTGCACATCGTTGAAGCTTTCAAAGGTACTGCTTCCGGAGCAGAGGTTACGATGCGGCTGGATTTTGGTTTAGCACCCCCGTCTCATTTCGATGCAGGCGATACGTACTTGGTGTTTGCCAATCGTGCCGATCGAGGCGACGGCTACGTGACTAATGATTGCCAAGCACGCAAGTTCAAGACTCACAAGCACGGTCATCCGTCTTACCATGCGCAACTTCAGGAATCAGTTCAGCCAGTACTCGAAGTATTGAGAACGTTGGTTAACTAGTTGGCCTTCGCGCGAGTTTGTCTTAGTCGGGTATTCGAATCGTCGCTTTGATGTGCTTGAGATTCGCGATGATCGTGAACGTCATGATCACGAGCAGCGACCAGGAACTCCACTTGGCAACGTGAACGACGGACCAGGCACCCAGTTGATCCGGGTAGCTCCAGATCGCGAAAAAGGTGCTGATGTTCTCTGCCAGCCAGATAAAGAAGCCAATCAGCACGAATGAGAAAATCAAGGGCATGCGGCGGTCTCGGTCCATGGGTCGGAAAACCACCGTTGAGCGCGCAAAAAGGCCGAGCGCCACCGCCGCAAGATACCAGCGATAGTCGCCAATAAAATGGTGCGTGAAAAAGTTGGCATAGATGAGAATCGCCACGGTCCAGGCCATCCAATAGGGCGGGTGATGATCTATCCGCAGATCGAATAGGCGCCACGCCTGGATCATGTAGCTACCGACGGCGGCGTACATAAAGCCGGAAAACAGCGGCACGCCAAACACTTTGGTGTAGGCAAAGTCTGGGTACGACCAGGATTGAATTGCACTGGACGTCTTGAAAACCTCGAGCGCAAAACCGACCAAATGAAATAGTGCGATGGCCTTCATCTCATCCCAAGTCTCGAGTTTGGTCCACAACATGATGACCTGCACGGCGACGGCGAAGATCAGCAGCAGGTCGTAACGCGGTATGCCGAATAAACCCTCGCGTGGCATGGCGAATACAGCGATGAAGAACAAGCCGGCGAACAGGCAGGCGCGGGCTTCCTTGATCCCAAACAACAGAAATTCAGCCACGAAACGCCGCCAGCCCGTCAGGTCTGGCTTAGCGGGTTGTTTGATGAGAAATCTGTCGAGTTGTTGTAATGGCATGAGACGCGTTCGCTCGGTGATCCCAGCCGGTCCCATTAGAGCAAAAAAAAGCCCGGCACAGGGCCGGGCTTTGTCGTTTCTTAAGCGCGTTTCTCTTACATGTACTTCAGCAAGATGCCGCCGTACTGTACGAAGAACGGTACGAATACCAGCGACAAAATCGCT
>JBCCGR010000087.1:0-4594 GCA_039029195.1 Pseudomonadota bacterium | reverse complement strand
CGGGTGACCAGCTGGAACGGTTCGAAGCGGCGGGCTGGAACACCAGTCGCATTGACGGACATGATTTCGAGGCCATCGAGGCCGCGATTGCCGCCGCCAAGGATAATGACCGGCCGACGCTGATCGCCTGCAAGACGGTTATCGGATTCGGTGCTCCAAACAAGCAGGGCACATCGGGCGCTCACGGGGCGCCTCTGGGTCCCGACGAAATCACCGCGGCGCGCGCCGAACTGGGTTGGGAGCACGAACCTTTCGAAATCCCCGCAGATATTCGCGATGCCTGGCGCATTGCCGGATTGCGTTCAAGCCAGGCGCGCCTCGCCTGGGAAGGTCGCGTAGCCGAGCTGGAATCCGAGAAACGTGCCGAATTCGATCGCCGCCGCAGGGGCGATCTGCCGTCCGGCTTCGTACCGGCCATGAATGCGTACCGCGAGGCCCTGGCGAAGGAACAACCTGCACTTGCCACGCGCAATGCCTCACAGAACGCCCTCGATGTGGTCAATGCAGAATTGCCTGAAACCATAGCCGGCTCCGCTGACCTGACCGGTTCGAACAACACCCGCACCAAGGACCTCGCGGCCGTGACCCCGGATGATTTCTCCGGCCGGTTCATCCACTATGGCGTGCGTGAGCACGGCATGGCGGCAGCGATGAACGGCATTGCGCTGCACGGCGGCCTGATCCCCTACAGCGGTACGTTTCTCGTGTTCGCCGATTATTGCCGGCCGTCGATCCGCCTTGCGGCGTTGATGCGCCAGCGGGTCATTCATGTCATGACCCACGACTCGATTGGTCTGGGCGAAGATGGTCCGACGCATCAGCCGGTCGAGCACCTCGCCAGCCTGCGGGCGATTCCCAACCTGCAGGTTTTCCGTCCTGCCGATGCGACCGAGACCGCGGAATGCTGGCAACTCGCGCTGGAATCGCAGCACACACCAAGCGTTCTGGCACTGACCCGTCAGAAGCTTGCCTCCGTGCGCACGGAGTATGAGGAAAAATCGCTTTGCGCCCGCGGCGCTTACGAACTGCGCGGCGCCGCCTCAGATGCCGCGGTCACCATTTTCGCCTCGGGCTCGGAAGTCGAGATTGCCCTGGACGCCAAGGAAATTCTCGACAATGCCGGACATCCGACGCGTGTCGTGTCGGTGCCCTGTTTCGACCTTTTCGAACAACAGTCGCCGCAATACCGCGCCGAAGTTATCGGCGATGCCCCGGTCAGGGTTGCCGTTGAAGCGGCCATCAGAATGGGATGGGACCGTTTCATCGGTACGGACGGTATCTTCGTCGGCATGACCGGGTTCGGTGCAAGCGCTCCCTATCAGGAGCTTTACAAGCATTTCAATATAACTGCGGAAGCCGTCGCGGCGGCGGCTCAGGAGCGGCTCAACGACTAGACCGAGGCCGACACGTAAACTTTCGCTAAAGCACCGCGCAACGCTTCTGCTGTGATGGCGCCGTGCACATTGCTAATTCAGGAGACACTTCATGGCTGTTCGTGTGGCAATCAACGGTTTCGGTCGGATCGGCCGGCACATTCTTCGTGCGATCGCGGAGTCCGGACGCAAGGACATCGAAGTCGTTGCCATCAACGACCTCGCACCATTCAAGACCAGTGCGCATATCTTCAAATACGACTCGGTTCATGGCCCGTTCAATGGAACCGTCAACGTTTCCGACAACGGCATCGACGTCGGATTCGGCAACATAGAGTGCTTCTCCGAACGCAATCCTGCTGACCTGCCCTGGGAGCGTCTTGGTGTCGATATCGCACTTGAATGCACGGGCTTTTTCGCCAGCAAGGAAAAGGCATCCGCTCATCTTGATGCCGGTGCCAAGCGGGTCCTGATTTCAGCGCCGGCAGCCAATACCGACATGACCGTCGTTTATGGCGTCAACCACGACAAGCTCGAAGCGGGCCACACCGTGGTATCGAACGCCTCATGCACCACCACCTGCCTTGCCCCGGTGGCGAAGGTGCTGAACGACCTGTGCGGCATCGACCGTGGGTACATGACGACAATCCGCTATAGGCATTCCTTACCGTGGTAGTATTTTGAACGTTGCAGGGGCCTATGTCCTGTCACCTTTGTTGTGCATGTATAGTTCTAGTGCAATCTTCCTCTTTGCTCTGTGATTGGTTGTATGCTTGAATCTCCCTGAAGAGCACCTGTGTTGTTGGATGGGGGTGTCTTCCTTGGATGACTGTATTGTCAGCCTCTTTTGGAAATAGGGTCCATGCATCTTTATGGATCCCTTCAGTAGTGTGGCTCATTCATGAAGATAAGAGTTAACGCAAGTCCTCTGATCATGGCACTTTCTTTCACGGGACATGCATGCCCTTGGCTTGGGTACCCTTTTTCAGTGGTTCTATGATGAAGCACTACACATGCTGTGGTGTTTTTGTGTGATTCTCTTTGTTGTCCCTTTGGGTGTCTTTTGAGTTGCTGAAGGCTTCATTTTGCAAATCTATTAAATTTTATTCTAAGCCCGAAATCTGATTTGCTCCTTTGCTTGTAGTGATCGATGTCAATCCAAGTTTGGACGGCGGAAACCGTTTATGGTGGCTGGTGCCATTGTCACTTGGTAAGTGGACTATGCCGTGAGACTGTGGACTCAGAATTCCTATGTATCTTCTACCTGAAGTACCATTATAGTTTCACAATGCCATGATTTATTTGTGTTCTCTTTGAGCCAATCATTGGTGGATGTAAGTGGCAATGATTGCCAGTGCGATTCTTCGAGGTTTACTTTAGACTTGAGATTGGTATTGTAAAGGCTTGATTCTTTATGGACCGAATGAGAACAAGATGGAAACAAGAAAACATTTTTCTCTTTTGGTTCATCGAAATGGTGGAATTAGAAATGGTTTGTCACAGTTTGTTTATCTCTTGCTGGTCATTCTTGCACTGAAGGATGCAGTAGGTAGAAGAGTACATGTGCATTTCCAAATGTGTCTGTTTCATTTGTTTTGTGTTTTTGTATTTACCCGAGTGTGTGTGTGCTTGATTGCGGTTGCAGTGCATGTCTTGTAGGTGTGGCACTCAGCGCTCCGCATTTTGCTAGAAGCAAGTAAGATTTTCTTGTTTGGTCATCGCATGCTGTTTCTCGTCCTTCGGCCTTTGATGTGTGATGTTGGTGAAAGATTTGTGCTGAAGTTTTCGCGGCATCAGTCGTGTGTATACTGCCAAAAGCTGGGACAGAGAAAGGACACATTGCTTCGCACCTTACGTGTGATTGTTTGCCCAGTGCCTTGAATCCTGCTTTGTTTGTATTTGATTTTTGTTATGGTGTGAAGAATTCTCACCTCTGCTGTTCACTTCCTGCGCTGGGTGGGAGGTAACTTTTGCACTTTTTTTCACAGCTGACGTGTTTTACTTCTGAAGTAAATAGGTGGGCACACTGAGTCATTGTTCTCTTGTTTCATTGTTTGTAGGAGCAACGCTGGCACAGGCACTGCTACTAGTAATATGTCATGCGATGCCTATAACCATGCCAAGCCAAACTGCGGCTTCAACCGAACGCATGACTTTGAAGCTGGTCAGAACCGGATGGACCGCTTAGGTAAGTGGTGTCAAGTTATTGTGGAGGCTTTTGACGTCAAAGATGAGACTAGGTTCCAGCCGCCGGAACCAGCGTGCTGCCCGTAGCTTTGTCTGGTTATGTGCTGCTGTTGCTGTTGGTAGTCTTGACTGTGTCTGTTTGTACTCGAAGTATATTGCGTGTAGCCCATCGCATTTGTAAGTACTGCAGGTCCAATTAGGGATTGAGTTTGTAGGATTCTGGTAAAAATATTGACCCGTAGATCGGAATAAAGACTATCCTATTGATTCTGGTACATTGCATTTCAAGCATTTTTAGTCACTGGTGTTGTGCAAACTTTCGTTCAATGGCCTAAGTTGTTTTCTCCACTCTGCTGTCTTGTGTGTCAGTGAGCTTCACCCTCTGCTATGTCTTCGCTTTCGTGGGCTACACGGCTCTCTCAACAGCCTACAACGGGCTCATAGCTGATGTCACCCATTATTCTGTTCGAGGTAAGTGGAATGAGACAAAAGGGTTGGTTCATGTGATATTGTTTCTTCAGTGTACTAGTATATGCAGTGGAAAGCTGCTTTGTGATTGGTTAAATCAGGCACATAAACTTTGCAAGCTATGAGAGGAATGTCAATGATGATCACTACGCAAGCAGCAGTATGAGTACTGGTAGCTTGTAAGTCTTGCGGGTTTTTCTAAGGTCTTGGTATGGTAAGAGGAGTTTTCAGGCAGTATGTCCCTTCCAGATGTCAATATGTCCCTGCAAGTCCTTATACATAATGCCAATGTAATTGACAACCAATCGTAGTTCCAAGGCAATGGCTACTTTTTACATATTGATAACATCATAGTGTCCTTGTTTCTTCATTTGCTACTTCGTTTTTTGTTGTTTTTCTTCACGATTTTTGACCTTTTACAATGTGTTGTGTTTCATCAGATGCAGATGGCTATAAGAATGTGAAACAGAATGTTACAGTATCCGACTTCTCTGACTGGAGTTACACCCCTGTAGAGTAGACTGTGTATGTTGTCTTTTCACGTCATTGCTCTACCATTTGGATGG
>JBCCGR010000086.1:0-5291 GCA_039029195.1 Pseudomonadota bacterium | reverse complement strand
GCTTTGGGTTAAATGCGTTTGCCACCGCCGTCATCCGGATGACGCGGGACTTGGCAGACGCCAACCGGGCGGCCATATCATCCAGGCCCTTGGCCGCTTTTTCGACGGCCTCGGCGCTCGGAATCAATGCGAGCGCATCTTTCGTTGGCGTAAAGCCGTGTGTGTTTCGTTCAAACAGAACCAGCCCAAGCATGTGTTCCAATGCTTCAACTCGCCTTGCAACAGTTGGTTGTGCCATTCCCAGCGTCTTGGACGCCGCCAATGTGGAACCGGCGCGTAGCACCGCAAGAAAAACGCGCACGTCTGATAGGTTCTGAAAAACGCTCTTCATTTTTGCAGAACAACACAACATCAAAGCGGATACCAGCGCAATTCTCTGATCCCTAGGCTGTCGTCAACGTTCATAAGAGGATCGCCAAATGACGCTTACACTCTCAATGTTCAAACTGCCGACCCTAAAATTATTCTTCCGGGAGGCTGATGTCGCGCCCGCCGATGGAAATACGCCAGTACATGTCGAACCATGGGAGGAACGCGTATTTCTACGCGAAATGTTAAGCCAGTGCCCCGAAGCGTTTCAAAGCGAACTCGGTCTCATGGCAATGATGTCCCAATACCCTCGGGATTTTTGAGCGAACTCTTGGAGCCGCTAGGGGATTGATGTTCGCAGCGGGACGGTCCTTCTGAATTCCAACAGAAACCAGACATCGGGGCATCTTTCAGCGCTGGGAGGTATGGGCTCATGCCCTCAATCACCGAGTTTTCATAAGCCTCAGCTTTGCGGACACACTCGCGGTTGATTTCCTGACGTCCTTCGTTGGCAATGGGTGTTCGAAGGCTGGTCAGAGCGAATTTTCGCCCTGATGTGGCCAACTCAGATGTCCCGAACTTCGGCCAGCCTCTTAACTGCGTACTCATCGCCCCAGCAAACAGCGGCCTCCCAGGCAGAACAGGCTTGCGACGCAATCTGATGGGCATCTCGGAGCAGATCGCCAGCATTATGCGGCAGGGCAAGATCCAGCTCTGAAACATCCCGCCTGGCTTCATCCCAATCTATCAGTGCAACTCTTCCATCTTTGATCATCACGTTCCCTGGATTTGGATCGCCGTGAACGACGCTCATCTGTCGCCCAACCAGCCGAGCCCACGCCGCCCTGCACTTTCGGACGCCTTCGGGTGGCATTTTCGTAAGGTCAATTCTGGTTCCTGTTTCCTGGTGCAAAAGATCAACCGACGACATCCAGCCCGGCCGTTGAGGAAACTTCAATGTCAGGTGGTGAAGCTGGCGTAGTGTGTGGGCAACTTTGCGCCAATCGGATTCTGTTTGTGGCGGCTCGCCGTCCAACTGCGTGATGACCATCAGACCCTTGGCGAACAATCTGCCATCGCAGGTGGGAACCGGAACCGGCACGATCAGCCCATTTCGATCCAGAAAATTTAAGAGTTTAGCCTCCCAGGCCAGATCTGCATCGCTTCTGTTGCCAAGCCGCGCGACAGCACGTTGTCCCTTGATACGCACAAGCCACACATCGTTTGCAACACCGCCTGCGAGCCGCTCCAGGCGAACCGTGTCTTTCCCCCATTCCCGAAGTGTTTCCCAACCCAATGACGCCACCGAATTTCCAGTCGATAAAGAGAATATCAGTGATCGGAGCGCTCCGCAGCATCCACCGCTTGTGGCGCAAGAGGGCCATGTCGGGTGGCATCGGAGTTGCCGGTCGGCAATATCCGGGTCTGAAAATGGCGCTCTGCGACCGGCAGGGCGGGGGCGGTGAGCTGGCATGGGCTTTGCGGACCGGGCGGCCAGGGCGCTATGGTTTTGCCCTGTTCATGAGCGAGCGAATTTCAGCGCCGCAGGCAACAGGATCAGCCGACCGCTCACCAAGAAAAACCGATGCCTTTTCGGCCATCTCCAGCACCGAAATATTTCCGTCTGCGATCTTCAACACCGTTCCATTGATGTCGCAATCGGATGAAACCAGCCAGGCAACTGTGCCCGCAACGCTGTCCGGTCTGAGCCGGCCGGTTTCAACTTCTGACGCATAGATCCTGGTGTTTGCGATCGGTGCGACGACATTCACCCTGATATCCGGATGACCCGTGCCTTCCGCGAGCGCCATCCCAAATCCGAATTGTGCCCCTTTGCTCATGCAATAAAGTGTGAGTTTTTCGGATCCGGGATACGGACCAAACGCCCAACCCGAGCTGGTCAAGACAATCCGGCCATAGTTTTGCTCGCGCATGATGGGCAGGGCCTCTTGGCACAACCAGAACGAAGCCTCGTGGTTGATTGCCGAAGATGACCGCAAGGTGTCCTGATCGACATCCGTGGTGGGTTCCCAAATCACAACCCCGGCATTGCTGATCAATCCATCCAACCGGCCAAAACGATCCCTGACCCTGCCGACAAGGGACGCGCAGTCGCGCCGGCTGTTGAGCAATCCGGACACCGGGAATACCCGGTCAGACCCGATCGACTGCGCGGCGGCATTGATGACGGTCTGATCCGGATTTTGGCCGTTCTGATCCACACCGCCATCCTGCATGGCGACTATGGCGCCTTGCTGCACAAGGCACTTGGAATACGCAAAACCCAGGCCGCGCGCGGCACCGGTTACCAATATCACGCGATTTTCGAAACGTTTCGACATGCCACACTGATAAGCGCAACCGACCAAAATGTCAGCTTTGCGGACACTGCCGGTAGTCGGCTAATTGTTCAAACTTTTGAGCACACTTTGATGAAACGTGTCCTGCCCATCTGAACAGTTGGCGCCTCCGATCCATTCCCGATCCACTTCCAGTGCTCCTGCCGGAACCAGATAGCGCGCGATTTCGGGCGGTGTGGTTTCATCGCTGGTCCCGTTCCTCCAGTCGTGAAAGGCCGTTGAATAACGAACCACTGCTCCGCTGGTTGGCAGGTCGATCAACCCGCCCTCGGCAAAGAACGTCAACCCGTCGCCCATTTCCTCGCCAATGAGTTTGAGGCGACCGCCCAGACGATGCTTCAGCAAAGCGACAAACACGATTGCCGCGGAAAACGTGAACTTGTCGACAAGCGCAACAACCTGCCGACCTGTCCCGCCCGCGATCGCATTGATCAAAGGCATCGTTTGCAGGAAGTCGCCGCCAGTATTTCCGCGCACGTCAATCAAAAGCGGTGTGTTGGGACAAGCCTTTATCCGTTCCGCTGCCATCGAAATGGCTTTGTGCAGCGCGTCTCCGCCGGGATCAAAGAAGCTTGGCAGTGCTATGGATACCCCAAGTTCATCCCAGTCCCTGATCTCCACAAAATTCCCGGGTTCCCAATTCGGATCGGCCCGACCGTGCTCGTTTCTGGGATAGAGTGTCGATGCTTGGACCCTGTGCCCGTTTTGGACGTCCAGATCGCTGATAAGCCCGTGCTCGTCTCGCAGCCGATATACGGTCGTTTCGTCTCTGGACGGAAAACCAAGTCGGGTCAAAGCATGCGGCCAGGCAAAAAGAATCGGTCCGATGACTCGTTTCCTTTGGTGTGTTCCGGCCAGTAACTTCCCTGCGGCGGCTTCAATTTGGCTCAAGGGCGCGCCATTGACTGCCATCAACTCTCCTTTTGATGGAGTGATTCCGGCCGCCGCTTCGGTTAAGTTCACAGTTGTCCCGATGCTCACGAACCTCAGTGGCAGCACCGAGATCGCATCGTTCGGAATCAACCGTGTGTGTCCGTTTCCGGGAAGAGCCATCAGGCGCATCGCAGACAGTAAAAAGCTTTCGGTGGAGCCCTCCAGAGCGGACCGTCTTGCGTCGTCAATACAGGCATCGACGGCCGCCTTTTCCAGCTCCCGAAAGCTGGGATCGTTTGACAGGGCAATTTCTAGGATTTGCTCCAAATCTTGCGCAAGCGACATGGTTCACGGTGCGCATAGCTGCCGATAAATGTCCAGCTAGGCCTCAGGGCAAACCTTCGCTGTATTTTGGCTCAACGACTGCTCTGCGGACAAAGCCGACCTCCCTGAAAACCTAATCAAGCAATTCCATCAATTACTGCCAGGTTCGTAGATGCCGTTTGATGTCGAATTTTTGCCAGTTCCAAGTACTCTGGGTCACTATGCCACTCCTTGGCCTTTTCTACTGAGGGGAAACGCATGATTACTGTCCGGGGCATGGCCCACGACCCTTCCAGAATTTCCGTTTCTGCACGCGATGTTGCCAATAGCTCGCCGCCATGCTTTTCGAAGCAGGGCATAAAACCACCGAGATATGCTTGGTAGGCCTCAGGGTCATGTATGTCGAGTTGACCAATTACGTAGGCTGGCATGGTTTTCTCCCCATCAAAGAAGTTTTTTCGAACACACTAACTGCTACTAATAATAGCGCAACTGTAGCGTTTGGCAGGTCTGCTTCGGGCTCAAACCAGACGATCAGATGAACAATCCGGGATAGGGCTTCGCTCACATGTGATGCGGCCAACTGGTGACGACATAAAAACAGGCATGAGAAACGTCTCATTGGAGCGGCGGTGATTTGATTGCCCTCTGTGCTTTCAGGGGAAGTCTTCTTATCTTGGAATGTACCTGACAAGGCCAAAGGCCCGCAGAAGCGAACCGCTCGAATTGGGAGGCATACCGCTGGACACGCTTGACAGATTTCTGCCCACCGCCCTGCTGGTTGTGTCCTTTGGTCTGCTGTGTTGGGGGCTTTTGGGACTGGTCGAGTATGTGTTTCCCGCTTTGAATCTGGGTCTTCAGGACAGCAATTTTCCGGCTGGCCTTCAGTTTATTCACTTCTTTGCGCTGGTGCTGACAGGGTCGATTTTTGTCATTGGCTATCTGACGCGGTGGCGCCATACGCCCCATGCGACGATCACCATGTATGCCGTTCTGGCGGTCATCTGTTTCATTGAAACCATCGACTTCGGAGCCTTCGGGGGAGGGGCGCCCGGCGTGATAATCATGCTTATGGAGTTTGCCCTTTATGCTGTGCTGTCGACCTACCTGGTGACATCCGGAGCGCTGCATCACCGATTTGGCCGGGCGTGATCAACGGACCGTCACGGATGTCTGACTGGCGCTCGGCAGCCGTCAGCTGCTCTTCTTATCCAGCGCCTGCACGCCGGGATGTCGAAACAGCCTGGCCATAAAGACCAGAGCCAGGATGCAGCAGGCAACGGCGATCATGAATGGCATCCTCAGGTTGATGGCCATAAGCGACCCGCTCAGCGCGGTGATCGTCCCGCTGCCCAGGGCGTAGATGGCCACGGTCACGCCCATCACCCAGCCTTGCTCGGACGGTCCGACGCTGCCCGAGAACAG
>JBCCGR010000085.1:0-5316 GCA_039029195.1 Pseudomonadota bacterium | reverse complement strand
GCTCGATTGGTCAGACGCCCACGCGCCTAACCGGCTTTTGACAGAGCGTGACGCAAAATAAGCATCGGCTTTCGCGCCTTCTTCTTTCGAAATGATGCCGCGCACGCGAATTTGGCGACGCAGCGACTTCCAGTGAAAAAGGAATGCCGCTTTTCCTGCAGACACCAATTCTTCTGCCTTCACGCTGGTATAATTGGTGTAGAAAATGAACGCATCGTCTTCGATGTCTTTCAGCAGAACCATGCGTACATTGGGCAACCCTTCCGGATCAACGGTCGACAATGCAATCGCATTCGCATCATTCGGCTCGGATTTCTCCGCCTCAGCCAACCATTGTCGGGTCAACACAATCGGATCATCGCCCGCAAATATTCCAGATCTATCGCTCATCAACTTCTTCCCGATTTCTCGCCATAATAGACGGCTGCACTCTTCAGCGTATAAAGACGCTCGCTTACGCTTGAAGCGCACCAGCCATTGTCTTAAACCAAACGCATAATCTCAAGTAGTGCGGGGCTAAATATGTCAAACGGACTTATGGCAGGAAAACGCGGTCTGATCATGGGTGTCGCCAACGACAAATCGATTGCGTGGGGCATCGCCAAAGCATGCGCCGATCAAGGTGCAGAAATCGCATTCTCCTACCAAGGTGAAGCATTGCTGAAACGCGTTGCCCCGCTGGCAGAGAGTATCGGCTCAAAACACGTGATCGAATGCGATGTCGGCGATGAGGCCTCTCTGGATGCTCTGTTTGACACGTTGAAATCCGAATGGGGAAGCCTTGACTTCGTCGTACATGCCATTGGTTTTTCTGATAAAAACGAATTGCGCGGTCGCTATGTCGACACCTCTCCTGCGAATTTCCGGATGTCGATGGACATCTCAGTCTACTCTTTCACGGCGGTGGCGCAACGGGCCGAAAAGATTATGCCCAATGGCGGCTCGCTTCTGACGCTGACCTATTACGGCGCTGAAAAAGTCATGCCGCATTATAACGTCATGGGCGTCGCGAAGGCTGCGCTAGAGGCGTCGGTCAAGTATTTGGCTGAGGACTTGGGCAAGGATGCCATTCGCGTAAACGCAATTTCGGCCGGTACAATCAAGACGCTTGCCGCGTCGGGTATCGGTGATTTCCGCTACATCATGAAGTGGAACGAATATAACGCACCGCTGCGCCGCACCGTAACCCAGGAAGAGGTCGGCAAATCGGCGCTTTATCTGCTGTCCGATCTTGGCTCTGCCGTGACCGGTGAGGTTTTGCACGTGGATGCAGGCTATCACGTGGTCGGCATGAAAGCCGTCGACGCCCCCGACATCGAAAAATCATAGCGCACTAGAACTCAATCCGCTTAGAATAGGATTTCTCACCATGTCAGACCGCCTTCCCCACGAAAAAGGTTTTCACATCAGCTGGGATCAGATCCACCGCGATGCGCGCGCGCTGGCGTGGCGGCTCGATGGACAGGGGCCTGACGACGGCGCTTGGAAAGCGATTGTTGCGATCACACGCGGCGGGATGGCGCCCGCGATGATCGTGGCGCGTGAACTTGATGTTCGCGTGGTCGACACGATCTCGATCAAATCCTACGACCATCAGGCCCAATCCGAAGCTTCAGTTTTAAAAGAGCCGCTGCCAGACCTGATGGGGGATGGGACGGGAATTTTGATCATTGATGATCTGGTGGACAGCGGCAAAACGCTGGAAGTTGTGCGCGCGCGTTATCCGAAAGCACATTTCGCGACTGTATATGCAAAGCCCAAAGGCCGCCCTCAGGTGGATACATTCATCACCGAAGTCAGCCAAGACACCTGGATTTTCTTTCCGTGGGACATGGCATTGCAATATGTTGAGCCCTATCGTGGCAGGTGAGAAGAAAGTCACGTAAGCCCATGTTAGTACAAAGCTATATTGCCTCGACCGAAGCGCCACCAGTGATGGAAGCACGCCGCTGGATCGATGGAGTTACGTTTTCCGACGACAGGCCTTTGATCAATGTTTCGCAAGCCGCTCCGGTGGACCCGCCACCGTTAGAGCTTCGTCAGGTCATGGCTGATTTCACATTGCACGAGGATGACACCCATCTTTACGGGCCGGTGCTTGGCTTGCCAGAGCTTCGCTCAGAACTCGCCGCCAACTGGTCCGCGCATTACGGCGGCGACATTTCCGAAAACCACGTGGCGATCACATCGGGCTGTAATCAGGCCTTCGTCGCGACGATGATGACTTTAGCGGCCCAGGGCGATGAGGTGATCCTGCCTACGCCCTGGTACTTTAACCACAAGATGTGGCTCGACATGGTCGGCGTGAAAACGGTGCCGCTTTACACAGGAGATGATTTGGTTCCCAGCGCCGAAGCAGCTGCGAAGCTGATCACCGACAAAACCCGCGCAATCGCGTTGGTCACCCCCAACAATCCTTCGGGTGTCGAATATCCGGCAGAGGTTATGGAAAGTTTCGCGCAACTCTGCCGTGAAAAGGAAATCACCCTGATCGTTGACGAAACCTATCGCGATTTCGACAGCCGCACCGGGGCGCCGCATGACTTGCTGGCAATGCCTGACTGGCAAGAAACCATCGTTCAGCTTTACTCATTCTCAAAGGCCTATCGCCTGACCGGTCACCGCGTGGGCGCGATGATCGCTTCACCTGAACGGCTTTATCAGGTGGAAAAATTTCTCGACACGGTCGCGATTTGCCCGAACCAGCTTGGCCAGAAGGCTGCACTTTGGGGGCTTCGCAATCTTGGCTCTTGGCTGGCCGAACAGCGTGAAGAAATCCTTGCGCGTCGTGCAGCCATCGAGGCTGGCTTCCCTAAGATTGCCGGCAAAGGCTGGCAATTGCTTGGCTGCGGCGCTTACTTCGCATATGTCGCGCACCCGTTTGCGATGAATTCCGCAGACCTGGCAAAAACTCTGGTGAAAGAATCCGCTCTGCTGGCGCTTCCCGGCACCATGTTCATGCCCGAAAGCTCGTCCGAGGCCGGATCACAAATGCGGATCGCCTATGCCAATATCGACGCCAACGGGATCGATGAAATGTTCAATAGATTGTCAGAACTTTCACTCTGATCTTGCCCCTTGGTCGCCCGCGCGTTACCAACCCCGAGACACGCTGAAAACAGGGAAGTTCCATGGCGAATAAAGCCGCAAAAAAATCGTCTCGCGCCTTCGTTTGGGCGATCCTTGGTCTGCTTGTTCTGGCGATGGCCGGGTTTGGCATCGGCGGCTTTGGCGGAACTGTCAATTCCATCGGTCGCGTCGGTAAAACCGAGATCGGAACTGACCAATATGCCAGCACACTGCAAAATTTGGTGCAGCAACAAAGCCAGGCGTTCGGTCAACCTTTGACAATTCAGCAAGCTTTTCAAATCGGCCTTGATGCACGCGCACGCCAATTGGTGGTCGAAGGTGCTGCTTTGACTGAAGAGACACGGGTTGCTGGACTGTCCGTGGGCGACGCCATTGTGGCCCGCGAAATTCAGAACAATCCAGCATTTCAGGGCGCCAGCGGGTTCAATCGCGAAAACTACCGCCTTTCACTAGAACGATCTGGCCTGACACAGCGTGGTTACGAAGACCGCCTGCGCGAGCAATTATCTCGCGATCTATTGCAGCAAGCCGTCGTCGGTGGATTGAACCAGGAAGATGGTTTTGCCGATATCATGTATGACTTCATCGGCGAGCAACGCAGTTTCCGTTGGGCCCCGGTGCCTGAATCACTTTTGGTCGGCGCAACCCCTGCCCCAACTCAAGCAGAGCTTGAGGCATTTTACGATGAAAGTGGTGCTCAGTTCACGCGACCTGAAATTCGCAACATAACTTACGCCTGGCTCAGCCCCGAACAGATGCTGGACCAGATCGAAGTTCCCGAAGAAGACCTGCAAGAAGCGTACGAGTCGCGCATCAATGAACTCGTGCGCCCAGAACGTCGCTTGATCGAACAGCTTAGCTTTCCAGATACCGCTGCTGCTGCGGACGCTAAGGCGCAAATCGAGGCTGGCGAGGCAACATTCGAAGAATTGGTTGAAGCCCGCGGTCTGACTCTCGAAGATGTGGATCAAGGTGACGTTACTCTGGCTAGTTTAGGTGGCAGCGTCGGCGAAACGGTCTTCGCATTGGAACAGCCAGGCATTGCCGGACCCGTAGAAACCTCCCTTGGTCCAGCACCAGCTAGCGCCACCTCGTATCGCAATTTGGCGTGCCAAGCAGCAAATTGACAGCTGGTACCTGTTAGCAGACACATCTGAGCAAATTATAATCCCAAGAACAAGCAGTACAGTCGTTGCGCTAAAGTTGAGTCAATCTCGGAATTGGACAGAAAAATTGACCTCCATTACATGTTCAAAAACATGACTTCTTGCCGAGCGATGAGGAGGAAAGGCAAACTGACTCGCAAAGACTCCGGCTAGGCTGCACTGCAAGAATGACGTAAGTTTCGACAGTGCGCGTGCGCACTACAGCCATCCAAGTCGTAGATTTGTGAATTTTATTACTCCCCCTCGAGCTGACACGTGCACGCGCGCGTGTCGACGCCGCGGCGCTGCAGTGCAACGCAGTCACGATCGCACGAATCGCAGAAAACTGCGACGCCCAGTGTTCATTCAGTATGTGCCCTTGGTAGTTTGCTGATGCATTAAATACGATGCGGCAGGGTGTAGATTCAGACTCTGGTTTGATCACTTCATGATGGCTTAAATAAAAGACAGGCCCTGCATATGATTTAATTTCTGATGGCAATAATTTGCGTGCAACTCCTCTCTGGACCATTACTTTGATTTGATTGTTGTAAGTTTCAGCATGCGTTGTGTTCTTCAGCAAGCGCCTCTCAGTTGATTTTAACATCGCCATTGCCGAATGTCGATTGTTGGTAAGGTCATTTGGGTTTCGAATCCATGGGTATTGTGCTTCCCAATGATCAGTTTTGAAAGTCAATCCTTCTTCGATTTGGTGTTGTTCTCTCTCTTCTTTGAGTGTAAATGGTTTTCCACCGATGGGACATTTTCCACATTTACAGCTGCCACATTTCGGTGAGCATTCAACACCTAGGTTTTCTGTTTCAAAGAATTCGCTGATGGAAATTTTGTCAATGTGGAGAACTTGAACATGTTGAATTATTTTACGGGTGTTCTCTTCCAGTGATGGGTGACTTCCTCCAATACATCTCCCAAAACGATTTGACATTATGAGTGAATGACCATATGACTGTTCTCGAACGTCTATGTTGCCTGTTGGTCGTTGATACAGGTCTTGTTGGTCAATGTTATTAGATATTGATTTGATGGGTTTCATATTGCTTGATGAAACTTCTGAAATGCG
>JBCCGR010000084.1:0-5374 GCA_039029195.1 Pseudomonadota bacterium | reverse complement strand
TTTGTGTATAACCCGTTTGGCGAAAAAGCCTGGGGCACCCCGACCGAGGGCGGGGCCATCGGCGCTTTCATCGTTTTCTGTTTTTCGATATGGCGGGGCATGCGATGGGACCAGTTGAAATCCGCGTTGCTGGAGACCGCAAAGCTGACCGCGATGATCTTCACGATCATCTGGGGCGTTCTGATTTATGTGCGGTTCTTGGGTTTTGCCGATCTGCCGGGCGCTTTTTCGGACTGGATCACCTCGCTGACCATGTCGCCCATGCTGATCCTGATCTGCATCCTGCTGGCCTATGCTGTACTGGGCATGTTCATGGATGCCATCGGCATGCTTTTGTTGACCCTGCCGGTGGTTTACCCAGCGGTGATGGCCTTGAATGGCGGAGAATCCGTTGCCGCCGCTGACAGTGCCTTTGGCATGTCCGGAACAATGTGCGCGATCTGGTTTGGAATTTTGGTCGTGAAAATGGCCGAGTTCTGCCTGATCACACCGCCGATTGGATTGAACTGCTTCGTGGTGGCCGGGGTGCGTCCGGATCTGAGCGTGCAGGACGTGTTTCGGGGAGTCATGCCATTCTTCGTTGCGGACGCGGTGACCATTGCCCTGCTGGTCGCATTTCCGGGGATCGTTTTATACCTGCCGTCCCTGGCCTCCTGACTCGAGGCGGCTGAATATCAAGGTCTCTGGATTCGTTGGACGCTGTTGTATACACAAGTATACTAGCCGTGCCCACCAATGACGGAACCTGTATCATGGCGGCAATGCCAGCGCGCCCGCTAGCAAAAAAACGTCTTGAGACGCTGTGCATTGCGGTGACCGGGGCGGCCCTGTTCTGGGCGGCTGGTCTGCCTTTGCCGTTTTTGTTCGGGCCGATGTGTTCAAGCCTGCTGGCAGCGCTGGTGCGGCGTCCATTGGAAGGCTTCGGACGTGTGACAACGGCCTCCCGCACCATCCTTGGTGTGGCCATCGGGGCATCGCTGACGCCCGAGGTGGTCGACTCGCTGCCCCAAATGGCAGCATCTCTGGCCCTGATGCCGATCTACATCGCCTGTATCGGCCTGATCGGCCTGCCGTTCTTTCACCGGGTCTGTGGGTTGGATCGGGCCACGGCGTGGTACGCCGCGATGCCCGGCGGATTGCTCGACATGGTGATTTTCGGAACCGAAGCCGGCGGTGATCCGCGGGCAATTTCGCTGATCCACGCCACACGCGTTCTGGTGATTGTGACGGTTGTTCCGCTGATCCTGTCCTTCGGGTTTGGCGCATCACTGGACAATCCGGTTGGGGCACCCATCCGCGATCTGCCGGTGTCAGAAATGGTGTTCATGATCGTCGCGGCCTGGGTGGGGTGGAAGGGTGGCGAAAAAATCGGCCTGTTTGGCGCGTCCATTCTGGGACCGATGATTGTCACGGCGGTGCTCAGCCTGTCGGGCGTGATCCAGTCCCGACCACCGGCAGAGGCGATCCTGTTTGCGCAATTCATGATCGGCACCGGTCTGGGCGTCAGCTATGTCGGGGTCACCGTGGCGGAATTGCAAAAATTTGTTCTTGCGGGACTTGTCTTTGTTGTGATTCTTGCAGCGCTTGCGGCCGGGTTCACCGAAATTGTCGTGGGTCTTGGTCTGGCCCCCGCAATCGAGGGATTTTTGGCCTTTGCGCCCGGCGGTCAGGCCGAGATGACGGTTCTGGCAATTGTTGCAGGAGCCGATCTGGGATTTGTGATTGTCCACCACCTGACCCGTTTGTTTCTGGTGATTTCCGGTGCCCCGGTTGCGGCGCGGTTTTTTGTGGGAAAAGGCAGACAGTCATAGCGCACAGTCACTCGTTCGCGGACCAGAGCTGTGTCAATCATCACCCGGGCCTATACTGAATCCGATCAGGTCGCGAACATGCTGGTCAGCAGTTTACCGAGACTCCGGAACAGTGACCGGAAGCCGGCCGGGATCGATAGAAAACCCCGAGTAATTGGGACAGACGATGCGCAACCAAGCCGCGATCTCCTCGCTTGTGGCGCCTTGCTGAACTTTGCGTTGAATGTCGACGATGATCGCTTTGCTTCCGCACCGGTTTCTGTTCTTGGAAATAGGCTGGACACCCGGCTGTTCTGCGCGCGTAACCGTGTCCATCACGGGTCTCGCGCATCCGGCCACATGTCCAGCCAAGAGCAATAAAAAACAGGCCGGTAACAGCAACCGGCTATTGATGCTCACTCGTCGACTCCCCCAGGGGCAAAGCCCCGCAGTTCCACCACCTACACTCGTACCGAAAACACACACGGCACATTTACCGGGATATGTCTTTCTCTATTTCGGCTTATTTTCAACATTTTTGCCGTCATTGCGCACCCAGCGGACACAATGCTGGCGGGCTCTCTGAATTGAGTGATGAGCGGCTCACAATGCGGCAAAAACAAGATGGCCTGAGCGCGGGTACATTCGAATTCTCTTGAGAATCGGAGAATCCCTGGGCGCTTTGGCTTGAGGCGCCTTGCATTTGATCAGCTTCAGTGTAGCGGGCAAGACCCGTCTCGATTGGCCCAATGGGCACCGCGTTCCGGGGACGAAGTTCTCTTCTTGCCCTGAAAGGAAAGTTGCAGGTTGCCGGCACGCAGGACCTGCGATGACCGACAAGGCTGGTGGTAGAATGGCCTACGCGCGTTGCGTTTTGGAAATCAGCCAGTGTTGAAAATTGCCCCCTTCCACCCGCGTGTCCGGACCGGCAAGCCAATAATTTCATTTCGCAAGACATGCGCACAACCGTGGTAGTTCGCTAACCGTCGCGGATGAACAGATTAATAGTTTCATTAATTGAATATTTGGCAGCCCAGAGGTCTGCCGAACTGCCTTTTCACCAAATTTCACACGCTCTCAATTTCTCTCTGTTTATTGATAGTTACGTATTCATGCGCTATCAAGTACTATCAGGTCTTTTCGCCCTGTCCCACCATTTGTGGTGGGTCAAATGGCGGGACAAGTGCCAAAAACCGATGGTGGTACGAAGTTTGGAAGCCCAATGCCCAAATTAACAGTAAAAAAGATCAGCAGTCTTAAAGATCCCGGTATGTATGGCGATGGTGATGGGCTCTATCTCCGAATTGGACCAACCGGTTCAAAGTCATGGATCTTACGGACCGTCGTCCACGGCAAACGGCGTGAGCTAGGGATCGGATCCGCCCGGTTTGTTTCTTTGGCAGAAGCTCGTGAGCAATCGGGAGAGCTTCGGAAAATTGCCCGCAAGGGTGGCGATCCAGACACTATTCGCAAACGTGGAAACCTGACTTTTGAGCACGCCGCCCGTAAAGTTCACGAGGATCTGGAAAAGACATGGTCGAACCCGAAGCACAGTAAGATTTGGATATCATCGCTTGAAAGGTTCGTGTTCCCGGAGTTTGGCGAACGACCCTTGGAGACGATCGAGGCGGCTGACATATTGTCTGTTCTTTCGCCCATTTGGGTGACCAAGCACGATACGGCCCGTCGCGTAAAGCAGCGCGTTGCTACAATATTCGATTGGGCCAAAGGGGCAGGGCACTATCCACGTGAGAACCCGGTTAACGGCATAGCCAAGGCTCTTCCGACCGTAAAGCAACGGCCAAAGCACATGTCTGCGCTCGCCTGGCGTGATCTGCCGGCCTTCATGTCGGAGCTTGGCGATCGAGACGGGATCTCTGCGCGGTGCCTTGAATTCATCATCTTGACCGCGGCCAGATCCGGAGAGGCGAGGGGAGCCAGGTGGGACGAGATAGATGGCGGTATCTGGACTATCCCAGCCGAAAGAACCAAGCGGCGCTTACCCCACCGCGTGCCGCTTTGTAACGGAGCGCAGGCAGCCTTAAAGGCTATGAAGGGGATGGACCGCGATCTTGTGTTCCCGAGCGTCCAGAGCGGCAAAGACGGCCGTTCAAGACCAATGTCTGATGCGGTGTTCAAAGCCTTAATGTTGCGAATGAAACGCCTGGGTCTGACCACACACGGTTTTAGGTCGACCTTCCGCGACTGGTGTAGCGAAAGCGCCAAGGTGGATCGAGCTGTGGCCGAGGCAGCCCTGCATCATGCCTATGGGGATCAAGTCGAGCGTGCCTATGCCCGATCAGATCTGTTTGAACGTCGGCGTGCAGTCATGGATGCCTGGGGTGCGTATGCCTGTGGTAAGTCAGGTGACGTTGTTCAGATGGTGCGGGCGTGATACCCGGGGTGCGTGCGATACTCAATCGTATTGGTTTCTTCAACGCTCGAGCAAAAAACCAATCGTTGTTCTTTGGCAGCGGCTTCGACGAAAAGGGTGGACTGGCGTTTGCATCGAAAAAGCAAGCGAAGGAGGCGCTTGCCAAGCTCAAGAAAGTGGAACCCGAACAAACCGGCCATATCTGAAGGTCATCGGCTGGGACTGGTTCTATCTCTCGACGATCCTGGACGACCTCAGACGTTACATCGTGGCATGGATGCTCTGCACAGCGATGAAGGCTGGCAATGTCACCGACACCCTCGACTTGGCGCTGGAGGCATCATGGTTTGCGTGCTTTGCGACAGCAGCGATATGCAACACGGTCCTGTCTGGGTCAGTACGAGCACGGGGAAGACAAGAAGGCCTTCGTTGTTGCCGGATTGTATGAACGGCGAGATACTGGGCGGGACGGTTACAATTCAATGCCAACAAAAATGTCCCGAAACGATAAGTAGCGGATTTTCATGTCTGTGGATACAGAGCTCACCTTTGCAACAGCTGCCTCCAGTCATAGCAACCAAAAGCGATTTCAACCTCATGAACATGCGCACGAGTACTATCAGGCGTCGCTGCTGAGTGCTGTGATGCAGGGCGTTTACGACGGAACCGTTTCTATAGGTGAATTGCTGAAGCATGGGAACTTTGGTCTCGGCACGTTCAACGCGCTCGACGGCGAGATGATTGTAATGGATGGCGTGGTCTACCGGCTTGATGGTGAAGGAAAGGCAACAGTTGCGCGTGACACAGCCCTGACTCCTTATGCCGCCGTCATAAATTTCGAGCCCACAGTGTCGCTTTCGCTGGATGCAACAATGGACAAACATTCCTTTGAAGGGCAGTTGGATGAATCAGCAGAAGCGAGGAACCTGTTTTATGCCGTCCGTTTTGTCGGCCGCATCAAGCACATAAAGTACAGAAACGTTCTGCGGCAGGACAAACCGTATAAACCTCTGCTGGAGGTCGTGAAAACGCAGGCCGAATTTGAGCTGAATGACGTGGACGGCACTATTTTGGGATTTCGTTGCCCGGACTATGCGGTCGGTATCGGTGTGCCCGGTTACCACCTGCATTTCATTTCCAGCGACTTGAGAAAGGGTGGGCACGTACTGGACTACACCCTTTCCGGCGGTCAACTGGATATTGACCACAC
>JBCCGR010000083.1:0-5850 GCA_039029195.1 Pseudomonadota bacterium | reverse complement strand
TGAAGTCGGTGGATGATACGAATAAAGAAGCTTTCACCATGGCAGAGCCAGCGAGCGGCAGGGAGCTTCACCCTGGCCGCTCGTTATCGAGGAACGATCCGGTTGTCAATCACGTTCAACGCTTCGGTCTTAGGCCCTGTCGTTCGCTGCCCGTCTTGACCGAAAGACGGCAGTTCCGCCGGATGTCACCACCATTGCGATCCGTCAGGTCTTCTCTTCGACCTTTTGTGGCAAGACGTCGGGTTCATCGCTGTCTGCCTTTTCGTCTGGCAGTTGCTGGCCCCGGACGATGAAGATTGACAGAAATGCAATCGCCGCACACGCGACGAAGAAGAACATGACATCGCGAAACGCATGTGCATAGGCGTCGCTGATCACAAGATGGACACGCTCGTTGAGATCCGGGGCAATCTGACGGAGTTTCTCCCTGGCCGCATCGGATCCGGACAGCAGGCTGCGAATTTCAGATTGCTGAGTCTGTGTCAGCCGGCTGCCGGCCAGATCGTACAGGTGGCTGAGGCGAACCTGTTCTGATGTGCGAAACAGCACGCCGGCGCAGGCAACGCCGAAGGTGGCACCAATCGCCCGGATTGATTTCAACAGCCCGGCCGCCTGACCAGACTTTTCCGCAGGAGCCGCAGCCATCACCACTGCGGATGTCGTGGTCGCTGCGATGGTCTGGCCAAGGCCGTAGAGCGCCAGACCAACCAGGATAAAGACAATCGAATTGCCGGGCTTGTAAAAGCCAAATGTCACGAAACACAGGGCCAGCAGCGCACTGGCGAGGCCGAGTGTGACGCGGTTGCCCATCTTGTCATGAAAGGAACCGCTAAAAAGGGATATGGTGGTTCCGGGGACCATTGACGCCAGAAAGACAAGGCCGGTCATAACAGGCGACAGGCCAAGAACATGTTGCAAATAAAGCGTTAGGAACATCATCAACGCCCCACCTGGCACCTGGGTGAAGAAGATCACCAGACAGCCGCCGAGAAAATCACGGTCTTTGAAGAGCGTAAAATGGATCAGTGGATCCTTGACCCAGCGTTCAGCAAAATAGAGCCCGATCAGCAAGGCGATGCCCCCGGCCAGACCGCCGATAACCGTGGCCGACTGCCAACCCAGCTTGTCGGCGGCGTCCAGGGAGTAGATGAAAAGCACGATACCAGAGGCCATCATCAAAAAGCCGACAAAGTCAAAGCGCTCGCTTTTCTTCGCGTCTTGAGGTTCCCGGAGAAAAACCAGTAGAAGCACGAAACACACGGTGGCGAGAATTCCATCCATCAGGAAAAACCAGCGCCAGCTCAGGTACTGGGTCACGGCGCCCGCCGCGAACGGGGCAAAAATCCCGGCCCCAAGCGAGCTGGCGGTCAGGAATCCGATGGCGAAGCTGCGCAGATGCCGGTCAAAGACATGCGTGAGAACGGACAGGCCCGTCACCGCGATCATAGCATTGGAAAGCCCGTTGATGGCGCGACCAGCGATCAGCATGCCAAGTCCGTCGGCGCTTGCGGTCATCGCAGCGGCTATGCCAAAGACGACGCACCCGCCAATCATCAGACGAGTCCGGCCGATCATGTCCGCAAACCGGCCTATTCCAATGATCGATGCGGCAAAGGACAATTGGCTGGCATTCATGATCCAGCCAATTTGAGACGTGCCGAGGTCAAATTCCTTGCCAATATCCGGCAAAGCGATCGTGAAGCCGAAATAATCAAAACTGATCGATGCGAGAGTTGCGCACGTCAGGATAAGGACGATCTTTTGATATGATGTCAGTTTCGACTTCATCACTTCGCCCCAACCGATCCGATCATGCTCGTGTCCTGCCCAGCCAGGAGCCGAATGGCTCCGTCTACGTCATTGCCCAAGAATAAGCTCAAAAACCCAATGAACGCAAAGTTTTATGGCGCTGATTTCGGAGCGAGGTCTGAAACTGAAGCGTTCGACCATTCCATAGCAGAGACGATCGGAGTTGTCCGGCCGCTGGCTCTCATTCGTCGTTCACGATGTTCTTGGGGCCAAAACCGCATGGCATGTGACAGAGTTCATAGCAATTTCCGGCCAAATGGTTAGAACAACATTAGTTTTACGCCTTAATCGTGCCTTGATCACAATTTCTTTTGAACAAAAGCGTGACTTTTTGCTTTATAGAAAAGGTCGCAATGTAGGGAAGTTGAAGACAAACAACCTGCTGGCACACGAGTGGGGCCAGGTCTGCAAGTCGAGGCGAACAAAGACAGGAGTTGAGATCTGATGAGCGTAGCCGGGAGATTTTCATCAATTCTATTTATGGGGTTCGCCGCCATCGCGCTCGCCGCATGTACGACCAATGGGGCCTATTTGGGAACCAGCACAGTTCAGACCGGTTTCTTGGTACCGGCGACTGATGAGCCTTATGAAGTTGCACCCGTTAATCTCAGTCTGATTGATCGGAAGTATCACCGTCAGGTGGTGAACTATAAGGCGGATCAGAAACCAGGTTCGATCGTCGTCGACCCGCAGAACAAGTTCCTCTACTTCATCATGGATGGCAACAAGGCTATGCGGTACGGCATTGGCGTCGGCCGGCAGGGTTTTGGTTGGAGCGGCAATGCCACGATCAAGCGCAAGCGGTCCTGGCCGACTTGGACGCCGCCGAAAGAAATGCAGATTCGCCAGCCCGAGACCGCGGAGTGGGCAAATGGTATGCCGGGCGGGCCGCAAAATCCGTTGGGCGCTCGGGCGCTCTACCTGTATCAAGGCAATAAGGACACGCTCTATCGGATCCATGGCACCCCTGAGTGGCGTTCAATCGGCCAAAATGTCTCGTCAGGCTGCATCCGCATGCTAAACGCCGACATTATCGATCTTCATCAGCGCACGCCGATCGGCAGCGAAGTGACGGTTCTGGAGGCGAGAAATCCGCTTTCGGACGTTCGCGACCAGATTATCGAGATCGTTTCCTAGGAGTGCTACGAGCGCTTCGGGCAGATCGCCTGCAGAGAATAAAGCCGCGGTACGGTCCCCGTACCGCGGCTTTTCTTGTCTTGTGCCATCTTGAAATGGGTGCCGATCGCCCTGATCGTGCGACAGGAATGTGTTCGCCAACCCGACATGTGGATCGCGCCGGGAATTGACTCATCGGCCGAGGTCATTACATCAACATGCGTGTCACCCGGACACTCATCAGCCGGACATCACTGGTTCGGTAGGACACCAATGAAATAGCAGGGGAAGTGAATGCCGGATCGGGTCGAATGCGGTCGGTTGAACGTCGATAGCGCACTTTACGAATTCATCAATAACAATGTCATGCCGGGAACCGGTATCAGTGCGGAACGGTTCTGGACGGGGCTGGACGCCGCGGTCCATGAACTCGGTCCACGCAATCGCGACCTTCTCGCCAAGCGCGAGGATTTGCAAAGTCAGATTGACGACTGGCATCTGGCACACCGGGAAGCGGCCTTTGATCCTGAGGCGTACAAAGCCTTTCTGGAATCCATAGGATATCTTGTCCCTGAGGGACCAGAGTTCGTGGTTGGCACGCAGAATGTTGATCCGGAGATCGCATCGATCGCTGGTCCGCAATTGGTGGTTCCGGTTATGAATGCGCGCTACGCCCTGAATGCCGCCAATGCCCGTTGGGGATCGCTCTATGACGCCCTATACGGAACGGACGCAGTTTCCGAAGAAGACGGCGCGGAACGCGGTCCGACGTTCAATCCCGAACGCGGCCGGCGGGTGATTGAGTGGGCTCGCCTGCAGTAACGTTGAATCTTCTTCAGGATGTACTCCAAAGGTAATGAGAGGGGTCACATTTGCCAGCATTCCACATATTCCATGCAAGGACATGCCACTCTCTATGAAGTCAAACTGCTGTCCATGCCACAATGATGCATGCTGCTTCCATAGGTCAAGTTAGCGTGATGGCATAATTATTTTGGTGAACTGAACACCTGAACTGGCCACCACAGATCATAACTTCAGTGTTGGTAAAATGCTCGCAATGACTGTAAACAGGAATGACACGACATTGTGTAAAGCACAGTACTCAAGACACACACAAAAACAAAACAAAAAACAGAGTACGCAGCAAAAAGAACCTAGGGAGAGAAGAGCTACGAATACATGGAGAAAGTGATGATCAAGATTCACTTGAGAAAATAGAAGTCATAGTCACAGTCTGCTGACAGCACAGGATGGAAGTTCACAACGCCGTTGTACGTACCGGATGAAATGTCAATAAGCTGCACAACAAAGTGAACACGGGAGAACACTCCATAAAAAATCTCCAATTCTCTCAACAAACTATATCATTTGTGCTTCTCTCAGAGTCCCAAATTGGCATCCATTTGTCTCAGGACGATGTGTGAATACTAGTACTTCGAAGCACAAGTAATGGAATTGAATTGACAGGAAGAAATTTCTTTCTCTAGCAAAAAAGAGTTTTATTCCATCATCACATACCAATGTCACGAACAGCACAATTTCAGCTCAAGATCCCAGCATGAAGCCTTGTAGTGCGCGCTTGGCAAATTCGAAACGTCACAACGATCTCTTTCACTTCTATCTTTCTCAATTCCTGTGACATGCGCAAAATAAATGCGTAAAATACGTTCCAAATCAGATTGAGCAAGCCATTGCCTTGCCATTTCCAGGCGGGAACAAAAGCAGATAAAACGTAAAATAAACCCATCGTGAATTGTGATCACTCCCGCAATGTACCAACACAGCTACGAAAGTCGGACAATTCTGAGAACGGTGTATGTAGACCGGTAAACTGTCAAGCGTGAAAATAATAACAACGAAGAAAATAAATTCAGGATAATGACCTACGAACCTCAAATGTATCGACGTACCTGTTCTTGGGCTACTCCGATGACTGCAATGGCTGCTTCTGTACCCAGACATAGCTATCCATGGCTGTCGTCAGCGCGAAGTTCTGTAATACCACCGCCAGGAATTGAGGAAATCTTCAAGATTTGTAGTAGTCGTTTGGTCACGAATCGGAACAGCGTGGCCTTCGCCTGAGCTATAGAGTCAGAACGATGTCCAAACAGCTCTGGCAATCAAGCTGGTTCGGCTTTGGCAAATATTTTTTCCGCTCTCGTTTTATTCCATGTTCTTCAGACGATTCTTCAGGGACCAGAGGAAATCAGCTGGCTCTGCTGCCGTCTGCTTCTTGATCCCAAATTCTGGCGTTCCTTCACTTTCAAGACTCGCGCTCCAATGGCACCATTTCTGCGGCGTCGGGCGTATCAAACTCCTCGTAGTCACCCTCCGAAGGCGAACCAGGCTCGGCGTCCGCCATTGTTCAGCTTCGATCCTCCAAAGTGGGTTTGGGGGTCCAACTTGAAATATCGCTTTGTTTGCAATTCAATTTCACTGAACGAGTGCTCGAGCTCAAACACACTGGGGCACAATGACATCAAAAGGCGTGCTGGAGGTGTGTCGCGGCCGCATGACGTCATGGCGCGGCCCTAAAGATTCACAATTTCAAAGTGAAATATCTTGAGAGCGGAAGGTCGGATCGACGAGGGACCACCACCATTCGACTCAGCGTCGAAAACTCTACGGACCCTGAAAATTTCATTTTGGAGTGAACTTCCCCTTTAATTCTTTCTCCCCTTCAAATTGTTGGTGTCGTGAAAAAAATTCGACATGTTTCTCGGTGTACACGTCACTTGTGACCGTTGCTTTCATGTGCTCTTGCAGCTTCGAAAGTTGCGTTCACTTGCAGCAAAAGCCTCGTTATTTCCATGCGCCACCTCAAAGCACAAGGATCTAGCTTCGCTGGTGGCTTCTCCAGCCGCTTTGTTCAAGTTGCAGCATCTTCAAGGCTTCTTTCATTAGTGAGTCAGTAAGGACTTC
>JBCCGR010000082.1:0-7039 GCA_039029195.1 Pseudomonadota bacterium | reverse complement strand
GAACTCTCCCGGCGCATTGCCAACTGGGGCAATGTTGAACTGCCGGAAGCATGCACCACTCCTGAAGCCAACCAAGTCCCGGACGTGGCAAAGGCGGCGTAGGAGCCGTTCACACAAGCACCAAATCGGACACAATGTCCGTTTTCGCCTGCGCTACAAAAAACGCAACGATTGCGCCGGTGCCGATTATGGCTGACCGGCCAGTTCGGACAGAATGTCGGTATTCTGCATCATCAAAAAGTGAGGAATATCGATGAAAATCCAGTTTTCCGCCAATTTGCTTCCCTCGCGCCGATAAAGGTCGACAATGCGCATATCCGCCGGAATATCACTGGGCGGCAGACCAAGGTAACCTTTGGACCGCATGGTCAAACTTGGATATCCGAAGAAACCACCAAACATGCCCTCACCTATTCGAGTGACATGTTCGGTATGTTTGACATACTCCAGACCTTCCTCGAATGGACCGGCATGGCCTCGCCTATAGCCATGCTTGAATCCACTCGCGCCGATGCCACCAGGTCCGAACCAATTCATGTCGTCGGTCCAGAATGTGTCGATGTGATTGCCAGGTGAATTGACAAGGTTCTGGCGCAAATCCGTGACCATTGCCGAAATCAATTCGACGGTGGTGCGACCGTCCTCTTGGAGGTGTTCGGAATAGAGCAAACCGTCGTGGGTTTTTGGCCCCGGTGACAGTAATTCAACTCCGGTAACGCCAGGTACTGTCTTGTATCCGGACAAAGACAGGAAATTGAGGATGTCCACGTACATCGCCGTCTCGGCGATCCTGCCATCTTCTATTCTGTGGAACTCGCAATACCTTAAAAAGCCCAGCTTCTTGCTCGGGTTGAAGTTGAGCCATGGATGATCCCAAAGACCCATCAAATGGCCCATCTCAACGACCCAGATTGTCGACCAATGGTCCAGCTGATTGAGGCCCGCCATAAAGATATCCGGACGGCGTTGCATCGGCCCCATTGCCTGTTTCAGCGGCGTCCAGAAGACATCGGCAACGGCGTTCACGCCGGTCTGTTCGTGAAACGGGTGCATGCCACGCCAGCGATAATCATCACCAACAAATGGGGACAGCGCCGCCGCAACGTTATCCGGACCTGCGGCATCGAGCGCCGCATTGGCTTCAATGACCAAGGCCTTGGCCGCGGCTAAATCAACCATCAAGGCGGGCTTTCGCGATCTGCATCATCAGGTCAAGTTCATTGAACAATTGCCATTCCTGTTCGACCCTTTGATCCTTAACCCGCCATTGAGTGATGCCCCAGATCTGACAAGGATGGTTTGTGGGTTCGCGATAAAGATCACCACCAGTATGTGTTCCTTCCGCGCTCCAACGCGTGGAGATCAGATAGCCGTCAGCATCGTTGCCCATCCAATACACTTCATCGACCTGATGCTTGAGGTCAGGAAAGGCACCACGCAGTTCGCCGACATAGGCGCGATAGGCGTCTGTTCCTGTAAACTTGCGTTCCGTGGTGCCCTCAAACGGCAAGTCAGATGCGTAGGATGGGCCAATGGAAGCGCCATCCCCGTTCCAGATATTATCGTGGACAGCGCGTGCAAACGCGTCCGGATCGAATCCCTCGATCGGTTCTGCCTTGCTCAGAGGACTGTTGGGTGAGACAGCTGCACGCAACTCATTCCAAATCTTTTCGCTCCGCGGCCAACCGGCTGGCGGGCTTGCAGCGAGACGCTCTGCTTCTTCCCAAAGATCAATGCCCAGCTGCTGAAGCATTGCGGATGTGTTGTACAAAACATGCTCCAGGAAGATGTCATTGCCCAGGGCAACACAGTTTGCGATCACCAGCACGTTGATGTCTTTACCTGTTGCATCACCATACCGGCTGGGTCCGGTGTTGGTGCCCATGATGCGCGTCAGATGTGAGGTGTGAAACGCAACTTCATCATCACCAGCCCAGATCACCTCCTCGGCATCAAGAATGATATCGGGGAATGCGCCGGTGGTGTGGTGCGTATCAGCGACAATCTTCGTGTTGCCGACCTGCAATCCGTAGTCGTCGTAAACCAGACTGTCATCGGAGTAGCAGTCACCGATATATTCGACTTCCCGCGCTTTCGTTTCCCATATCCGGTAGGTGATGCGGACGATGTAGTCGATGATATTTCGGTACTCGGGATCAAACCCGCTCAACCGCTGGCCGAGCCCAAGATAGGGTGGAATACGGTGGGCTCCGTCCTTGGTGTAGTCGCGTAGTGAAATGTCGAAACCGGTGGGCATATGCCGCCGGGTGAGCACAGATGCGGGATGATGGGACCGAGATCGATCAGGTTGGAATCGGGTCATGTTTTTCCTCCAATATCTGCCAGTAGATCGAAACCCTGCTCTGCCAGGAAGTGAAGCAGATCGATAAAAATCCAGTTTTCCGCGAGCTTGTTGCCATCGCGTCGATAAAGATCGACAACGCGCATGTCGGCCAGGGCTGCATTTTGGGGAGCGCCCATATAGTCGCCTATGTTGCGCATCGTCAGACAGGGCCACCACATGACGGCGCTGAAATGGCCCTGGGCAACCGCGAGCTCCCAATCGTGGATCTCGACTGTCTGCAGCTTCTCCTCGAACGGCCCCGTATGACCGCGCCTATAACCGGGGAATCCAAGGCTCGCACCGATCCCGGTGGGTCCAAACCAGTTCATGTCTCGATGCCAGAACCGGGCCAAATGATCGGCTGGAGACGTGTAACTTTCTGCCAATTCGGTAAGCATGGCGAGCGACAGATCGAGAGTTTCCTTGCCAACCGCGGGATCGGTGGTGTGTCGAAGCAGGCCATCATGCGTCCGCGGTCCCGGCGACATGAGGTTCCCGCCACTTTGATCTCCGGAATACGGGTTCAACCCGGCTTGAGTTATGACAGCGAGCACGTCGAGAAACTCGACCGTTTCCACAATCTGATCTGCTTCAACCCTGTTGAGCGTCGCAAAAGGCAGGTAAGTCGCCTTGCCGTTTGGTGGAATACCAAGCCAAGCCTCAATAAAATCACCAATGTAGTTTCCCATCGAAGCGACCCAGACAGGATTGTTTTTGTCCATATCATGATGACTGGCAAAGAAAATGTCCGGTCGACGCTGGAGGGTAGGCATGGCCCTTTTCAAAGGTGACCAAACCTCATCGGCGAGTGCCCTGGCACCGCTCAGATCATAAAATGGCCTCATGCCTCGATATTGGTGGTTGTTCGATAGATGTGCTGTACAAACCTTCGCGGTGCCTTCGCCCGGTCGGGCGCAGTCAATTTCCGATTGGAAGTTTGCTACCAGCGATTTTGCTGATTGAAGATTGTCGGTCATGTCTGTCTCTGCGCTGTTCTGCTGACCGCGATCAAAGGGCGGCCCGTCTGCGTGTTATTGCAGAACCTTGCGCTAGTTGAGCATTCCGTCTCCCACAAACCATGGACGCGGAATTGCGGCTGTAAGGCGTCTCAACACAGTTTGATCATCCTTTCACAGCTCCGGCGGTAAGGCCGCTTACGATTTGGCGCTGGAAGAAAAGCACGAGGAAAAACAGTGGAACAATCGCCGACACCACCGCCGAAACTGCAAACATTACGTTCCCTTGTTCCCGCACCTGGGTGAGGAAGCTCGCTATTTTTGGAACCATTGTCTGGTTTTCCGAACTCAGCAGCATAGAGGTGATGGCGAAGTCGTTGTAGGCAAGGAGGAAGCTGAAAAGCCCCGTGGTGATCACACCCGGCCACATGACCGGGATGATAACATGCCGGAACGCCTGAAACCGGGTGCAGCCGTCGACCATGGCGCTTTCGTCCATGTCTTTTGGAATATTCAGGAAAAAGCTGTGAAGCATCCAAAGCGTGAAGGGCTGATTGATCGCCACCAGCACCATGATGGTGGTCGTGAGACGACCCCAGAGGTTCCATTCGAAAAATGGCAGCAGGTAGCCGGACACAAGCGTGATATGCGGCATGGCGCGAAATACAAGCGCGGCAATCAGCAGCCAAAACGCATAACGATAACCGGATCGGGCAAGGGCATAACCACCCAGTGTGCCCAGCGTCAGCGAGATGATCACAGTGAAGATAACGACCACGCCTGAGTTGAGAACGTTGCGCCAGAATCCTTCCTGGATCCAGGCCCCATAGTATCCGTTGCCGGTGAACGTCGACCCGGTTTCAGCCAGCGTGAAAACGCCATAGATCGCATTGCGCCAATCGGCTTTTGAAAAGAAATCCCCCTGAACCTTGAAAGATCCCCAAACGGTCCACACGAACGGTCCGATGGCGATCATCAGCCAGAAAACGATCATGGAAACCGTGAACCAGTTTAAAAGACGCGGTGAACGACTTGCAGCAGCGCTCATGTCAGACCACCTTTCGATTGAAATCACGCCAGGTCTTGATGAGGACCGGTGTAAGCAGAATACCGACGCCGATAATCGTCATCATCGATGTCGCGGCGGCCGAGCCAAAGAGCTTATCCTGCCCCATGAGGTCATTCATGATAATCCAACTCAAAGATCTGGCTTTCGCTTCCGCCGAAAAGGCCACAATTGGCTCCAAGACCCGAAAATTATCCATCAACTGCATCAGGACGACGAACACCAACAATGGTGTCATGTAGGGCACCACCACGTAGCGCACCTGCTGAAATCGGCTTGCACCGTCGATCTTGGCTGCTTCAATAGTGTCCTGCGGAACCGTTTGAAGTCCGGCGTAAAAGACCACAAACGCGAATGGCGTTGAATGCCAGATCCCGTACACAATCAGCATGATCCAAGTCAGCGGCGCGGAAGCCTTGAGGCTGAGATCGGGATCGTCAAAAATGATCTGCAGGGTGGCCCCAAGAATACCATCCGCGTCAACCATCCAGAACAGTATCAATCCACCAATCAATGGCGTGACAATCATTGGCAGCAGTGAAGCAAAAATTGTCGGCCCGCGGGTGATGCCAGGCAGTCGGTTCACACCCAGTGCAATCAGCAGTCCGAAGATCAGAACAAAGGGCGTGACGACAAAGGTGTAGGTAACTGTAAAGAATAGCGCCTTGTAGAAGGGCAAGTTGTAAAGGCCGACAATGAAATCCGCGAACGACGCAGAGGATGCCCAAATTTCCCCCAGCTCTGAAAATGCGAGATGGCCGCGATTGGTGTAGGTCCCAAGGCCATTGAATTTGCCGAGCGGGGCTTCCTCCTTCAACGCACGTGAGGCCTCCGTATCGACCTGCAGGACCTTGGTGCATTTGAAGGGGCCGCAATTCTCGACCTCACGCATGACCTGTTCGTGTTCCACGAAAAAGGATTGGATGGCCACCGAGGCAATCGGCAGAGCGATGAAAAGGATCATCGCAAGGAAGCTTGGCCAGATAAATCGCGCAAATGTTCCGTGAGGCATTTTGGAATCGCAGTGTCAGAAGTGGCAGCGCCCGAAGGCGCTGCGCTTCATCGCACCTACTTCAGGAAACCCTGTTCCTTCGCAGCAGCGGTGTAAGCTGCTTCAATGTCGGCGAGTGTTTGCTCCGCGCTTTCGTTGCCCTGTAGGAAATCGGGAAGCTCCTGGAAGAATGCTGTGTGCAGCAGACCCATGTACGGAAGCATCGGGTAAGGTTCCGCACCAGCGGCGGCCACCTTGGAAACGCCCTCCGCAGCCAAACCGGGCTTGTAGGCATCCATCAGCCAAACGGCTTTGTCGTTGTTGGCTTTAACCATCTCGTCGGAAATACCATTCACAAGAGCGATGAAAGTTGCTTCAGCATCTTCGTCGCTGATGTTTGTTGCGATGGTGAATCCATCCCACCACAAGGAAGAAGCGGGTTTTGAACCCCCACCAACGGTCATTGCACCAGCGGGCTTGGTTGCGGCGACGACCTCCGGCGTGGAGCCTTCATTGTCGATCAGACCGCCTACGGAAGAGCCCCACATAACGGCCATTGCCAGCTCGCCCGATTCCCAGAGCGGTGCAACGGCTCCGGTGTTGTATGTCAGGAAGTCGGGATTGGAATACTGCATCAGCGACTTCAGCATGTTGAGTGTCGCTAGGCCCTTCTCATTGTTGATCGACACTTCCGCAGTGCCCGGCTTGAAGAATTCGCCACCATGACCAAGGTACATGTTCACCGCTTCTTCGCCCAGATTCCAGTCGGACTTGGTGAGCATGGCAAAGGGGTGCTGCATGATGCCGGCAGCGCGGATCTTTTCCGCAACCTCAAGCACTTCTTCGTAGCTGGTGGGCGTTTTCGCTCCCACCTTATCGAGAATGTCCTGACGAACAATCAGATGCTGCGCATTGGCCATGAACGCAATCGCCATGATCTTGCCGTCGATCCGGATCAATTGGTTCGGCTTCAGGCTTGAACCATGCTTTGCCACGAGATCATCCAGAGGGCGGATCAATCCGGCATTGAGAAGCGGAACAATCGATGAGTTCGCGACGATTTTTGCGGTGTACTCAGCCGGGTTTGCCGTCAATGCGGCAACCTGAATCTCATTGTGTTTGGTTGAGTGGTTCTTTGAAAAAGTTGCCCCTTCCCCCACACAGGCTTCGGCATTGTCGACAACTGCATGAAGTGCAGGAAAGTCGTTCGCCAGAATGCTTACCTTGCCCTTCGTGACTGGACAGGCGGCCAACGCCGTTCCCGCGCTGAGAGACAGCAACGCAAAGGCCGTTGCAAATTGCTTGATGATTTTCATTGGACTTCCTCCCTGGTCGTATCCACTGAATTCGCTCGAATGCACCGGACAGTTGGCGCGTTGGAAACGCCAATGTGCATAGGTATGCAGAAAGCTTAGTCCGACGAGAAGAAAATGCAACGCAAATTATAATCCTGTCAGATTTCGTTGCCGGGCGATCAAATCGACACCCAACTGATCCAGAAAGTGCAGATGGTCGATGAAGTTCCAATTCTCGGCAAGTTTGTCCCCTTCGCGCCGATACAGATCGACAACGCGCATGCTTGCCTTGATGTCTGACTTCGGTGCAAGCCCTATATATCCTCCCAGGGAGGTCACATCGAATGTGGGCCAACCGAAAAAGCCACCATATTTGCCTTCAGCCAG
>JBCCGR010000081.1:0-7864 GCA_039029195.1 Pseudomonadota bacterium | reverse complement strand
GTGGAACCCACACAGGTTGAATATATTCGCATCTGTGATGCCTATGGTAGCGGCTACTTTTATATTCCAGCAGATGACCGCTCTTCCCGGCTGAGAATCGGTGGTTGCGGCAAGAACCGGGACGAACTGGCCCGCCTGTGGGAGCGCTACCTTAAATCCCAGGTGAAACTGGTTGGCGCTATCGCAGACCTGCGCAAGGTGAGGCGCGGTCTTGCGAGTGTTGATGCCGGAACGCGGCAGGAACTTTCGGACGTTATCCGGAATCTCCGCGACCTGGATGCCGTTGGCGTCAAGCTGGTGCCGCGGTTCATTGTGTCTGAGGGTCAGTTCAAACAAGTGCTGATGGCGGGTGATTTCCGTCCGCCTGGACCCGTGCAAACCCGCATAGTGGAGCGATTTGCGCAAGATTCCCGCGAACTCGGCTTGCGCTGGGACGATGTGGTGCGGGAAAGGGACTTGCAGGTCTCCAACACACCATCCGCCAGCCAGGTTCCGCCAGAAATCGCGATCTTTCTGGGCACAGGCTATCGTTTCGCGCGCCTTCCCAAAGTGGAGCTGGGTGTTGCCAATCTGGGTGTGAACACAACACCATTGATCAACATCAAGCAAAATCTTGATGGGTTCGCGATCAAAGGCGGTGTGGAGGTCGGTCCGCTTTGCGGCTGTAAACCTGGTGATGGCTGGTTCTTTGGATTGAATGGTGACTATGCCGATCTGTCAGGCAATGGCAGTCAGACCATCAACGTGTTTTCACTAGGGCAGCAGCCCGTGAACGTTGATTTGTCCGGCACCGGCGGATTTCAGTACAACAACAATGCCCGCGTTGCTGTGCGTTCAAATCTGGACACGTTCAAGATCGGCGCGGAAAGTGGCTATCGCTATCGCCTGAATGATGTCACCATTGTAAAGCCTTATGGTGGCTTGTTTTATCGCCGCATTGAACGTCGGCAAGCAGTCACTTTGGACACAGATTTTCTGGGTGGCACCTTTTTCAACACGCTGAACGAGAACATCACCACGTCTCAGTATGGCGCGGATGTCGGTGCCGACCTGACCTGGTCTCTGGGCGAGCGCTTTCGTATCACACTGGGGGGCCATGTTGGTCTCGCTTACACAGATGCGAACTATACGGGTAGCGATTGTGGCGATGGCAGCATTCTGACCCCCGGCTGTGACGGTACGCTTTACCGAAACACCAATGTGCGCGCCGGCAACAATAGTTGGGACCCGTTCGGCGGCATCAAGCTCATTGTGGCAGCCGACATTCTTTGCCGAAATGATGTCTACAAAGATGCTGCTGCCGGTCGCGCTGGACGTGGTCAATGTCTGGAGGTGGCGCTTGAAGGAACATACGACGTTGTTCCAGGCCAAAAGGCGCAGCATCCAACGGCTCTCAACGGTGTGCCGGTCGGTCTGGCCACCGACTATGAAGAGTTCGGCGCGGTGATGCTGACGGGTCGGATCAAATTCTGACGTTACGGCACCTGAAAATTTAATTCCAAATTGGCTGACAAGCGGGTGTCAGCCAATTGCACCAGCGCCGGTCTCTGCTAATAACACTGGCAGATTTCGCGAACCGGACCGCACAGATGTCCCAATCTCAAAACAGCACGATCCGCCTATCCTCAAGTGACAATGTGGTGGTCGCACGAACCAGCCTGAGCGCAGGTGACGCCGTGGAAGATGTGGCGGCGCTGACCGATATCCCATCCGGCCACAAGGTGGCGAGCAGGGCGATCGCCAAGGGGGAGGCGGTGCGGAAATACGCTCAAATTATCGGCTACGCCGCTTCAGACATCGCCCCCGGGGACCATCTTCACACCCACAATATCGAGTTCCGCAATACCGAGCACGACTACGAATTCAGTTCCAACATTGTTGCCCCGATGGAGCTGAACGGGCATGCGCCTTCGACCTTCGAGGGTTTTCGACGCAACAATGGCAAAGTGGGAACCCGAAACTATATCGGCGTGCTAACGAGCGTGAACTGCTCCGCCACGGCAGCGCGGATGATTGCAGAGCATTTCACACAAGAAAGACTGGCTCATTATCCCAATGTGGACGGCGTGGCGGCTTTCGTGCACGGCACTGGCTGCGGCATGGCTGACACGGGCGAGGGCTACGCCAATCTGCAACGAGTCCTGTGGGGTTTCGCACGACATCCGAATTTTGCGGGTGTTGTGCTTGTGGGCCTTGGATGTGAGGTCAATCAGATCGACTTTTTGCTCGAAGCCTATGGTCTTGAACATGGTCCGCTGTTTCAAACCATGAACATTCAGACGACTGGTGGATTGCGAAAGACTGTCGAATCCGGCGTCAGTATCGTGAACTCGATGCTGCCACACGCCAATGAAGCCGTTCGCGAAACCTGTCCGGTGTCAGAACTCACCCTGGCGTTGCAATGCGGCGGTTCCGATGGTTGGTCCGGCATCACCGCCAATCCCGCGCTGGGGCATGCTGCCGACCGACTTGTTGCTGAAGGTGGCACGGTCGTGCTTGCCGAAACACCGGAAATCTATGGCGCTGAACATCTGCTCACTCGCCGGGCGGTGGACGAGAAGGTTGGCCAGAAGCTGGTTGATCGAATTCTCTGGTGGGAGGATTACACCGCACGCAATTTCGGTTCGATGGACAACAACCCATCGCCTGGCAACAAGCGCGGCGGGCTGACCACCATTCTGGAAAAATCCCTTGGTGCAGTGGCGAAAGCAGGCACATCGCCGCTCAATGGCGTCTATCTTTATGGCGAACCCATTGATCGCAAAGGGTTTGTGTTCATGGATTCCCCTGGTTACGACCCGGCATCTGTTACCGGGCAGGTGGCTAGCGGCTCCAATCTGGTGTGCTTTACAACGGGCAGGGGCTCTGCATTCGGCTGCAAACCGTCTCCTTCGTTGAAAATCGCCACCAACACTTCTCTCTATCAGGCGATGCCGGAAGACATGGACATCAATGCCGGTCGTATTGTTTCCGAAGGGGCAACATTGGAAAATGTCGGCGCCGAGATCTTCGACAGGCTTCTTGATACCGCATCTGGCAGACAGACGCTGTCAGAGGCGCAAGGCCTTGGTGATTATGAGTTTGTGCCCTGGCAGATCGGCGCAACGATGTGAGGGTGCGAACCGGCGTCGGTGGGAAAGAGTTCAAGCCTGCGCCAATAGCAAGCCGATCACTCCATCGCTGATACCAGTTGGCCAACGGTGCTGATGCCCATGGACCGTCTCAGCTTGGAGCAGGCCGACCAGAAATAGGTCGTTGCGGTGTCAAGTTCCATATCGGCAAGGATGGCGTTGAGTTCTTCCCGCACGACGGTGTTTTCATCTGCCACGCCTGCGGTTCTTGAAGCCTTCATCTGGCGCAGAATTCGCTTTTGAACGCGCTGCAATCGCTTTGCCGCTTTCAGGGCCTTTTTGGCATGAAAGTACTGGGCGCGCGCTATGTGAACCTGTCCCACCACGGCCAAAACTGTAGCCATTCCCTGCGCCTTGGCGATTTCAGTTTTTTTGACCGCAACCGATTTGCGTCTTGAATAGGTGAAGGCCTTCATCAGATTCCAACCCACCTGGGAGCTCCAGCCCAGCCAGTTCTGATTGAACAGGAACGAATTGCTGTCGAGATTGGTTGAGGCCGACAGATTGGCGTTTGGCAGGGTTTCCAGGAGCGCGATCTTGACGTCAAGCGACGAAAGTCGCTCCTTATAGTAGGCCTCGCGAATTTCCGGGCGATTGCGCAGGGCCAGATTGGTCATTTTTTCCGAGGGCAGAATAAAGGAACACTGGCCATCACGCTGTTGCTGGGGGGCAAAGAGAAACTGCCCGCCAGGTCGCGCTCCAATGAGAGTTGCAAGCTCAGCCTTTGCCGTCACCGATCCAGCCTCAATGCCGGAGATCGATTTCTCGATGTTCAGGATCTCGCGCTGGTAGGTCAGCGAGGTGAGCGGGGAAGTGGCACGTTCGTTCTCCAGCCGTTCGGCGGTTGCCAGTGCCTTTTCGATCCGGCTTCTCACCTTATGAATTCGTTTTGTGTATCGCTGGTGCGACCATGCCCGCCAATAGGTCTCGTGCACGCGCTCTTTGAGCGTTTCCTGCCCACGCTGGTACATTTCCTGGGCAATCAGCACCTCGTCGGCGACCTGTTTTGCGCGGAAATAGGAAAGACCGAAGTCCAGAATGTTCCAGCCGATGGAGAGTTCAGACGAGACGGTGTGGAGATCCTGCGATGTGGTCGCCCGGTTGGTTCTTGAACCAATCTTGTTGGATGGTTGAAGCGGTGCGTTGTTGGTTCCCGAATAGACGTTGCGGCCATAATAGCTTGATTTTGCGACGAGTTCGGGAAGCATATTGTAGTTTGAAACGCCCAGTTCGCGCTTCGCCAGATCGTGTTTCAGGCGTGCGACCTGCTGGTCGAGATTGTTTGAAACGGCAAGGCTTTCAGCTTCCGCCAGGCTGAGTGTTGGCGGATCATCAGTGGAAGCAAGATTGATTTCATCCAGCTTTGCCTGCGAATATTTGGCAATGCTCACCACACTGACGGGCTTCGGCTTCACCGCACACCCTGTCACTGCAATCGCCAGTGCCAAAAAGCATAATTTATGCAAGCCAAACCACCCTTAAAAACGCAACGCCGCCTGGACCTTTTGGACGTAGGCCCTGATCCTTTTTTGCAATTTTATGGTTAATATTCGGATAACCGGAGGTAGAAATTGGGAGTGCCGCTAGTGAAAATTCCTGGCGGGGACAACAGCGTCGAGAGGCTGCGTAACAAGAGGAAGATTATGGCAGGTTCCGCGCCGATCCGCTCATGCCCGGCTGAATGTTCGCGGGCGGATTTTCAATCCGGCCATAGATTTTGCCTGTCTGGCTGACAGGATCGACGACAACGCTTTTCCGGGTGATAGTTGCGGAAAGGGCCGCGCCTGTTTCATCCACCAGAAATTCAAATCGCCGCCCGATAGTCATATTTGCAGCCGATTTGCTGGGAACAACAATTTCCAAAGACAGACCACCAAGTCCCACAATTTCCATAACCGCAGTGCCAGGACGGATGGTGTCGAACGGTTGAGACGACCACTTTACCACCGCTCCATTGAAAGGTGCACGCAACACACACTGTGCCATGCGCAATTGCGCCAGCCGCACCTTCGCCTGCGCCTTCTTCAATTCAGCGCGGGCAATTGAGACATCCAGAGTGCCGGCGGCTCCCAATCCCTTCAAATAGGTTTTGTTTTTGACCGCCAGATTTCGGAGTTCTGACTCTGCTCTGGCGATCTCGAAATCGGCTTCGAACTCGCGACAATCAAACGTGACAAGAACATCGTCCTTCTGGAAACGCTCACCTGGTTTCTTTTCGATTGAATAGATGGGTGCGAAGAGTTTTGACGACAAAGTCGCAATCCGGTCGGCGCGGATGATGCCACGCGTCGGTCGGTTCGATCCGGCTTGTGACGGGGTTGCTGTTTCGCTGGACTGGGCGTTGGCCAGGGGCAGTTCAGACGCTGTGAGGATGGCGACGATGCCTGACAGCACGACAAGCCCGGCGAGTTTTCCTGTCTTGATCATCGCAAAATTCATCCTGTGAAAATCTGTCAGACCTGTGTGTCGGGCGCGACGCCCGCTCACATTCACTTCGCGATCCACACGGACTGCGCGAATCGACGAACTATACGTCTGAATAACACAGCAGGTTAACTGATTGGTAACGACGTTACGCGAACGTGCTTTCATCCGGATATTCGCAACATTTCGATGAACGAGGAGCGCCCCTTGGTGCACCCGATGAGAGCACGGGGTCACTTTGGCAAGGCCCAACTGCAGTCGAAATCGGGCAGCGAGACGGTTCCAATTGGCCGCTCAAAACCTCCAGCAACTTCGCCACCTCAGAGCAGGCTCAACGCGACGGTTGTCACCACACTGCTTGATATTGAATCCGCGGCCATCGCTCTGACGAAACCGGACGAGCTGGACTTTCTGTTTGCCAATGAAGCCCGCCGCATCATCAATGCTGATCTGATCTTCTGCGCAAGCACTCGCAGCGATCAGCTTGAAATTGCGGTGGTTTCCGGCGTTGCGAATGTCGATCCAACTTCACCGGTCGTGTCCATTCTCAATGGTTGGCTCAAATCCGTTCAAAAAGAGCACGCACAGCACAAACCGCATGAGTTCGATCTCACAAAGACAGGGGTTGCTGGATGCGATCTTCAAGATTACGCCGCCCGTCACGCCATATGGCAGCCAACCCATGTTCATGGCGAATTTTCAGATCGTGGTCTGATTTTCATCTCTTCAAAGCCATTTGACGATGCGGACCGTTTGTTGGCCCAGCGACTGGCAGCGCTCTACGGCTACACGCACCAGATGCTGGCGTTGCGGCCAAAGAGGGCGAAAGAACGCAGTGCAAGGGGAAGAAAATGGATGTGGCGCGGTTTGATCGCCGCCGCAGTCCTCACAATTCTTTGTGTTCCGGTGCCACTCACGGTTTCTGCACCGGCAGAAGTCACGCCGCGAGACCCGTTCATTGTCACGTCCTCTTTGGATGGCGTCATCGAAGATATCTTTGTCCGGGAAAGCCAGCCCGTTCAGATCGGTGATCGGCTTGTGAAGCTGGACACAACAGCTTTGGAGAACCGCTTCGATGTGGCGAAAAACGCCTTCGAAGTGGCCGATGCGCGTGTGCGGCAGTTGCAGCAGAAATCGCTCATCGGTGCGGAAGAATCTGAGGACCTCGAACTGTTCGAGATCGAGCGGCAGCTTAAGCAAGTTGAAACCAACTATGCCCGCAGCCTCATTGCGCGCGCCAATGTCAGCGCTGAAATCGCCGGGCAGGTTATCATTGGAAACCGCAATGATCTGGTCGGAAGTCCGGTGGTGGTCGGGCAAAAGATACTCACTATTGCCGATCCTTCAAAGGTCGAAGTGACAATCGCCCTGAGCGCGAGCGATCTGCTTTCTTTTGAGAAGGGTACGCCAGTCGAACTTTATCTCGACGCAGAACCGTTCAAATCCTATGCCGCCACAATCGACCATATTTCATACGAGGCGACACCGAGAGAGGGTGGGGCCTATGCGCATGATGTGATCGCTTCTTTGAAAACCAGCGACCTTCCACGCTTTGGCGCCCGTGGCGTGGCCAAAGTGCGCGGTGATACCGTTCCTCTCGCGGTCCATCTCTTCCGGCGACCCATCACCGCTATTCGCCAATGGCTTGGGATGTGATCGGTGTCTCAGTCCGATAAAAACGGCGACAATGCCGCCGCACTGCCACGGTTGCGAACCGATCTGGAAATCAAGCACCGCGGCAAGGAACAAGACGGCAGCAACACATACACGATCTTCGATCCTGTTCAGCGTAAACATTTCCACATCAACGAGACCAGCCACAAGATGCTCACGATGTGGAACATGTGCAGTTCTATCGATGCGCTGGTCGATCTGCTGGCGCGGGCCCATCAATTTGAACGTGATCCGGTCAAAATCGAAAAGATGCTGTCCTTTTTGCGTGTGTCGGGCCTGTTGCAGGAGGACAAAGCCGGAAATTGGGTGGAACTCTTGCATCGCAAACGCTCGCAGGAGCATGCGGGCCGCCTCGCGGCGCCAACAACCTTGTTGTTCCGCAAATTCACGCTGGGCAATCCTGAGAGGGCGCTGCACCGGTTGAAACCATTGATCGGTTTTCTGTTTTCACCACTGGTTTTGTTTGCTGGTCTCGTTGTGTGCCTGTTGGGTGCTGGGCACATTCTGACCGATTTCAGTGGCCTGCTGCGTGATCTGTGGCGCAATGAATCAGCACCTGATCTCATTTTGGTTCTCGCCGCACTGGTGTTTTCAAAACTCGTGCATGAGGCCGGACATGCATTCGTTGCAACCCG
>JBCCGR010000080.1:0-8192 GCA_039029195.1 Pseudomonadota bacterium | reverse complement strand
GAGCTTAAGCACAAACAGAAACCGCCGCAGGCCCGGCCCAGCTTCGTTATATGAGAACTACGATGGGACGGGACTGCTCGGAACCAAGGGGGTCAATTTTGCGCGCCGATAAGGGGTCAAGATTGAATGCCGATTGACAACAAATGTGGATGTCTTGCTTCGGACCTCATCAAGCCCAGACTTCGTATAGTAGCATAAATCGCTTCGAACTTCACAAAACAATGTGTAGATCGCTTTTATTGCGCGATGCACAAGATCATTGCGGAACATCGCTGTGGAATTAGCAGTAGTCCGTAGACTATTGCCCGATTGAGGTACAACGTATGGCCCGCCCGCGCGGGGTGACTTGCCGAATGTGATGCTTCTTTTCGGGTCTGAAGGCGGAATGTCCGGGTAGACCCACCGTACTGTAGCTATTCTCGCAGCAAGTGGCTTCCTGTGCTACCCACATAAATATTCGCGGGGCGATAATGCATGGAACGCAGGGCATATTGAGAATGTCGACAATGCTCGCACTGCTAATGCATTGCTTGCATTGCGCAATTTTACATCGGGCAACGGCAAAGTTGCAGTTTAAGGCGTGTCTAGAGGCGCTGAACATGCATTGCTGCTAGCCGCGCTGATGGACCAGCATCGAATCCCTGGTTTGCCCAATGCTTTTGCCTGTCTTGCAGCGCCTGGTGTGGTCTGTAGAGCTTTTGATGCAAGAAGTTATCGTGACGCTGGAGATCCGGGGTGGCAAGTGTGGGATCCCTTACGGCGAGCTTAGACTTGGAACGGAAATTCGGATGATCTAATGCCGACATCTCCAATCGACGTTGACAGTTACCGTGGTCATCTGTTTTTGGCCGTAGGAATGGAAGACCGAACTTGGTCATCAGATATGACCAGAAGGCTGGAAGAACGCCGCAAAAGAGCGAGGTTGCCGGTCGAAGCGCACTACTATGAAGGTGAGGGGCATGTTCCGCGCGGTGAGGCGGAAAGTAGGCATCACGAGTTGTTAGTTTCGTTCTTCAATCGGGATCTTTCCTGTTGAGATTACAAAGTACTTGTTCGCACTCGCGTCGGGACTAAAACCAAAACACCTATTTTGTCATTGCAGCCAATGAGTCCTTCCATGTGCCGCACCGCAGCATTTCAACATGACGCGAAAAGCAGCTTTGGGCCGTTCGATGAAATGCCACATTTTCTCGGTCTTGGTCCACCTAAAAGCTGCTGACTAGCTCCACTTGAGTGGAGGAAAGCCAGTCGGACTCATCGAAGCTTAGGTTTCGCAAAGTTGCTATTAACACTAGTTGACTGATCGATCAGTCAGTGCTAAAACCTACTTCATGCCCGCCGTCAAAAATCAGTCCACTTCCCCAAACGGTCTCGCGCTCGAGAAAATTCTGAGCGCGGCAGAAGTGGAGTTTTCGGAAAAAGGATTTGACGGAGCCGGGATGAAGGCGTTGGCGCTTCGTGCTGGTGTCAGTCAATCTCTGCTGCACTATCACTTTGGCTCAAAAGATAAGCTCTACGAAGCCGTAATTCGGGAGCGTTCGGCGCTCATCAATGAAGAGCGGCTTTCCCTTTTAGCACAGATAGATCTGTCGGAAGAAAATGCAGCGGATCAGATTGTTCAAGCTTTGGTTGCGCCTGCTTTGGGTCCTGCGGGGGGCGGTCGCGCCTATGCTCGCATCTTTGCGGGGCTGATCGCAGGTAACGCGCGTGACCAAGCTTTGGTCAAAGAGTTTTATGATCCGACAGCGCAAAAGTTCATTGAGGCAATCGAAATCGCCCTTGGCGGCGTGGATCGCGTCGTGGCGGCTCAAGTGTACCAATTTGCACTGGGCGTGTTGGCCTCCGTCATTTCACGCGACGGTCGCATAGAGCGGCTAATGGGAGACGCCTCTGAGCCACTAAAAGACAACGCCCTGATTGCGCAGCTGACCCAATTCGTCGTCGGCGGAGCGCGATCAATCGCACAACAGAATTAATGTCCTAGGGAGGAAACGATGAATATCAGAACTAAATTAGCAACCGCAGCCCTGGCGCTGGCTATGCCTGCTGCTGCGGTGGCGGAAGATTTCAATGCGACCATGGTTGCTGGGCATCCTGGCGTTTTTCGGTGGGTGAAAATGCTGGATGAAGCATTTGTGCCTGGTGTGACAGCGGCGTTAGAGGGCAGTGGGCACAGCATCACCTTTGACGGTCAGTATGGCGGCGCTATTGCGAAGGTCGGCGATGAGCTGGAAACAGTCGAAGCCGGATTGGCAGAGATTGGTATATGCCAGAGCCTTTTTGATCCGGCCAAGCTCGCTGTGCAGAACGTCACCTACTATACACCTTTTGTCAGTGATGACCCCCGCGCGGTGTCCGAATTGATGGACAAATTGCATCGTGAAGATCCGCGGATGACTGCGGCCTACGGCGAAAACGGAGTGGTCTATCTCGGTGCCCCTGTGGGCATCGACGACTATCTGCTGATGACCAATTTCCCGGTCTCCAGTCTCGCTGATCTTGACGGAAAGAAGATCGCCGCGCCGGGCCCTGCAATTAACTGGCTGTCCGGTACCGGTGCAGTGGGAGTTTCAGGTAACCTGACGACTTATTACAACGAGCTGAAAACCGGTGTTTACGACGGTGTGATTGTTTTCGCCTCTGCGGCTCTGCCTGGAAAGCTCTATGAAGTTGCCCCTTATGTCACGCGAGCAGGGCTAGGTGCACAATATGCAGGGGCGCTTTGCGCAAATGCGGGTTGGTACGAAGGCTTGCCGCAAGAGGTCCGTGATGCGCTGCACGAAGGCGCCGATCAAACGCGTGATTGGTATCTTTCAGCGCTGGAAAGTGCCGTAGCAACCTCTTTCAAAGTGATGGGCGAGAACGGTGCTACTATTACTGACGCCAGCGACGAAATGCGCGCTGCTTGGGCTGCTGGAATGGATAACTCTGCCAAGGCCTGGGCTGAAGGTTTGGATGCCAAAGGTATTCCGGGCAGCGAAGTTCTGTCTCTTTACATGAGTGCTATGAGAGACGCCGGGGCCACTCCATTGCGCGATTGGGACAGCGAGTGACAGCGGAAAAAGGCAACCAGCCGCCTCTTGCGGCTGGTTTGCTTTGGTCGCTCGACGCGGTGACGGCAATCGCCAACGTGGTGGGATCGTTGCTGATCATGGGGTTAGTGGTCTTGATTGCAGTAGATGTGATTGGGCGAAATCTTTTTGGCGCACCGATTTCCGGTGTGCCAGAGATGATCTCGCTGTCTATCGTAGCGATTGTCTTTCTACAGGCACCTCAGGCGCTTCGTGCAGGCCGTTTCACGCGAAGCGATGGTTTGATTAACGTTTTGCAAGCGCGCTTTCCAGGCATCACACTCTGCTTAGAGACCATCTTTGACATGATGGGAATTTGCGTGTTGTCAGCTATCATTTATGCGCACTGGCCCATTATGACACGGTCGTGGCACCGAGGTGATTTTGTAGGCGCTGTGGGTGACTTCACAGCCCCGACTTGGCCAGTGAAAGCGATGCTGGCCATTGGTGCGATACTGCTAGCGCTGCAATTCGCAGCGCGCATTATCCGGCGATTTGGACCTGCAAATGACACCGTTTGACATTGGACTATTAGCATTGTTGGCCATGGGCATTCTGGTCCTCTTCGGCCTGTATGTACCTGTGGCCCTGATCGCTTGTTCATTTGCAGGTGTTTGGGCCATCAAGGGCTCGCCATTGCTGGCGTCCAAAATGCTCGGCCTGGCCGCCAACGATGCTATTTCTTCCTACTTTTTCGGTGTGGTGCCATTGTTTGTGCTGATGGGTTTTGTGGTTAGTGAAAGTGGCATGGGTCGGGATGCCTTTGACGTGGCCAACGCCATGTTCCGCCGGATCAAAGGGGGCTTGGGCATTGGTACAATTGCGGCCAACACGATCTTTGCTGCGATCACCGGGATCTCCATCGCCTCAGCCGCGGTTTTCACCAAAATCGCGGTGCCAGAGTTGCAGCGTCACGGATACACGGCCCGGTTCTCGGTAGGTGTCGTGGCAGGGTCATCCGTTTTAGGTATGTTGATACCTCCGTCCCTTCTTCTTATCCTCTATGGGCTTCTGACTGAGCAAAGCATCGGCGATCTGTTCCTTGCCGGTATCGGTCCGGGTTTGTTGTTGGCGCTTCTGTTTGGCGTGGGCACACTCGCCATGGCGCATTTTACACCAGGGGCCGTCGGCAAAAATCTCGGCCTGGGCGAGGCCGAGATTTCGGGTGTGGAATTGCTAGCCAAAGGACTGCCGATAACTGCCCTGATCGCGCTTGTGCTTGGTGGTATCTACGCTGGATTGTTTACCCCGGTGGAAGCCGGTGCAATCGGCACCGTAGCAGCACTGGCGATCGGCTTTTGCAAACGTACCCTAAGTTTGCCGGGCCTTTGGCGCATTCTTGTGGAAACCGGGCTGGTCACGGCGTCCGTCTGTTTTCTTATCATTGCCGCGCAGATGTATTCACGAATGCTGGCTTTTTCCGGTTTGCCAAACAGCTTTGGCGGGGTGGTTGCCGCGGCAGAGCTTGGGATGATTGGGCTTATCTGCCTTTATGTTCTTGTAGTCATTCTTTTCGGCATGATACTAGACAGTTCATCTATCATGCTGATCCTTGTACCGCTGATGCTACCCATTGTGCAGCCGATGGAAATTGATCTGATCTGGTTTGGCATTGTTACGGTAATTGCTGTGGAAATCGGTCTTTTGACCCCGCCATTCGGCATATCCGTCTACGTGATCAAATCAACGCTCGACGATCCGTCGATCAAATTGAGCGACATATTTCTGGGGGCCGCTCCCTTTGCGGCTATGATGCTGATCTGCCTTGCTGCTGTTATCGCATTCCCCATCATCGCAACCGGCTTTTTGGGCCAATAGGAGGTTCCATGCCCCGCAGATTTGTTGACCTTTCCGTATCACTGGAAGCTGACATCCAATCGGACCCGCCGGTTATGCTGCCTGAGATCGAATACATGACCCATCAAGACACAGCAGAACAAGTGATGTCGTTCTTTCCCGGGCTGACCAAAGACGACTTGCCGCAAGGTGAGGGGTGGGCCATAGAACGCCTCAGCATTTATACCCACAACGGCACGCACCTGGACGCGCCGTATCACCACCACTCGACAATGAATGATGGCGAACGTGCGATCACGATCGACGAGGTGCCTCTTGAATGGTGCTACGGAAACGGTGTGAAGTTCGATTTTCGACACTTCGATGACGGATACTTGGTCACGCCCGATGATATTGATGCAGAGTTGGAGCGCATCGGGCACACGCTTGCTCCATTGGACATCGTGCTGGTGAATACATCTGCCGCCGAACATTACGGTAAGCCGGATTACCTGATCAAAGGGTGTGGATTGGGGCGCGATGCGACCTTGCATCTTTTGGAACAGGGCGTGCGCCTAACCGGAACCGATGCTTGGAGTTGGGACGCACCGTTTGCCATAACTGCCGCCCGATATGCCCAGACCAAAGACGCGTCATTGATTTGGGAGGGCCACCGCGCCAGCATGGATATCGGGTATTGCCATATGGAAAAGCTGACAAACCTGGATCAGTTGCCAGGCAGTGGATTCACGGTGTCCTGCTTCCCTTTCAAGATCAAAGCGGCCTCAGCCGGGTTCACCCGCGCCGTCGCAATTTTCGAGGAGTGAACCATGGCCAAGACAATCATCACGTGCGCAATAACCGGGGCGGTTCACACGCCAACGATGTCGGATAACTTGCCGGTCCACCCAGACACAATCGCCGAGCAGGCAATCGCCGCCGCCGAAGCAGGCGCTGCGATCATCCACCTGCATGCCAGAAACCCTGAAAACGGAGCGCCTTCTGTTGATCCAGCTCATTTTGAGCTGTTCCTACCAAGGATCAAGCAAGCGACGAACGCCGTGGTGAATATCTCAACCGGCGGCAATCCGGTTATGACCGTGGCTGAAAGATTGCCCCCTGCGCTGACCTTCAGCCCGGAGATGTGCAGCTTGAACATGGGATCCATGAACTTTGCCATGCACCCGCTGGCAGACCGCTACGACAGTTGGAAAGAAGATTGGGAAGAAGACTACATACGCAATTCTGAAGGCAACATTTTCCGCAACACTTTTTCGGACATTCGTATGATCTCGGAAGAATTGGGGGGCGACCCACATCGGGTAAAATTCGAACACGAATGCTACGACGTAGGGCATCTTTATAACCTGAAATTTTGTGTCGACCGCGGCATGTTCAAAGCGCCGATCTTCTTGCAGTTCGTGATGGGTATCCTGGGCGGAATTTCAGCGGAAATAGACAACTTGATGTTCATGAAACAAACCGCCGACAAGCTTTTCGGGGATGGCTACACTTGGTCTGTCATCGGGGCAGGGGCCCAGCAGATGCGGCTTGCCTCTGTTGCGGCCCAAATGGGTGGACATGTCAGGGTAGGCTTGGAGGATTCCCTTTTCATTTCACGCGGGCAGATGGCGACCTCGAACGCTGATCAGGTCGCCAAGATCAAACGGGTTTTGGAAGAGCAAGGGAATGACGTGGCCAGTCCGGATGAGGCGCGACACATCCTCGACCTGAAAGGCGCAGATAGGGTGGCATTCTGATGACGATAGAACAACCCAATGAGCCGTTGACGGTGACGTTCACCTGTTCAGGTCAGGCGACAGGCAAAATGCGCAACGATCTGGATGTCAGGATGACCCAGCCTATGGAAGAGCGGTTCACCTTGGCCACCGACGAAGGCCCGTTTCATGGCGGCGATGCCTCAGCCCCGCCGCCGCTTGCGCTTTTTGTGGGTGGTCTGACAGGCTGCATTATGACGCAACTTCGCGCCTTTGCGAAACGCATGGATGTCACGATCGACGATCTGCGGGTAGACACAACCGTGAACTGGGGTTGGGTTCCCAAGGACCGGATCTACGAGACGCATCCAAAGTCCTTTGAGATCGATATTTTTCTGGAAAGCTCGGCGCCAATTGACCGACAGGTTGCATTGGTTAACGCAGCAAGAAAAGGATGTTTTGTCGAACAAACGCTTGGGCAGAGCAATAAAATTAACCACCGCATACGAACGCCAGAGGGATTTCTTCGAGTGAATTAGCGGCCTTAGTTCATTCGGCTTTGAACAGTGACAAAAATGGGAGTTCTTCTATCTTCGCAGTCCAATACGGCTCACTAAGCCTACGGGGTTTGGGTCTAAGGTCACTGAAAATTGAACGAAGCCCAATGGCTAGATGTTCGCTTGGCCTGCCGCGCTGCAAAGATTCTTTACACTACTCAAGGTCGGCTGTGGGCCGCTAGTGAAAGCGACCCAAATTCGCTAGATTTCAATGGCTTCCGCGATGGCTAAGGCATCCTCGAGTTCAACACCCAGGTAGCGGACAGTGCTGTCCATCTTTGTGTGACCGAGAAGAAGCTGAACGGCTCGAAGGTTGCCGGTCTTCTTGTATATCTGGGTGACCTTGGTTCGGCGCATCGAATGGGTGCCATAGGCACTCGCCTCGAGATCGATTGACGTTACCCAGTCGCGAACAATCCGTGCATACTGTCGGGTCGAGATATGCAGACGCTCATAGAACCGACCTGGCCATAGGTACTCCGAGCCGACCATGAGTTCATCTTCCATCCATTTCTCAACCGACGCACGTGTGCCTTCAGAAATCTCGAATCGCACCGGTTTCTGCGTTTTGCTTTGTAGAACCGTCGCCCGTTCCTTGATCTGACCAGACGCCATGACGTCGACGACTTTCATCTTCACTAAGTCACATCCGCGCAATTTACTGTCGATGGCCATATTGAACAGCGCGAGATCACGGTGGTTTTCCGCCAGTTCAAGTCGAACTCGGATCGCCCAGACATGCTTTGGCTTAAGTGGCCGTTTCTGACCGACGATGCGGCCTTTATTCCATGCTGGGCGAAGCGCGCGAATGGCTGGTAAGTTTGGTGTTTCCATGACTGATCCTCCGATCCGCCATGCCCTCCCACAACGACAACCCGACGTTGACCAAGCCAACATATCACATGATGCTGCACTGCCTCCGATGTCGGCAGTGAGCCCAAAGTACGTTATGCTGCACCCGCAACGAAGGCCTGTGATCTGCCCCCTAGGCTCCCTCATTCATAACGAGAGTCTGGGGGTTTGGGTTTCATATTCTTCGTCGTCATTTTGGGCAAGCGCGCCGGGCGCGG
>JBCCGR010000079.1:0-8635 GCA_039029195.1 Pseudomonadota bacterium | reverse complement strand
TTGCCGCTACAGCGGCAATCTAGGGCTGCAAGAGTGCAGCAGAATCTGGCACGGCAGAGCCTGCCACCCTGGACACCCGCTGTTGCGGGTGTGACAAATCTTTGGAGGTGGGCTGTCATCAACTCTGTTGGCATTGCGCGCCAGCAAAGGGCAAGGCACACTCGCATCCAACAGAACCGCCTGAGCGTCCTTCATGCATCTCATCGACAATCTGCAATATGCAAACTGGTCAGAGAAAATCTTCCGGCAAATGCGGGAAGGCGGTGTTGATGCCGTGCATGTCACCATTGCTTATCACGAGATGTTTCGGGAGATGGTCGCCAATGTGGAGGCCTGGAACCACTGGTTCGAACGCTTTCCAGATCTGATTGTGCACGCCCTCACTGGTGATGACGTGCGGCAGGCAAAGAAGGATGGCAGAACGGCCATCCTTTTCGGATTTCAGAACCCGTCGCCGATCGAAGATGATATCGGGCTCGTTGAAATTTGCCACATGTTGGGTGCCCGTTTCATGCAGCTGACCTACAACAACCAGTCGCTGCTCGCGACGGGTTGTTATGAGGATGAAGACACCGGCCTCACCCGTATGGGAAAGCAGGTGGTCCGCGAAATGAACCGCGTCGGGATGGTGATCGATATGAGCCATTCCGCCGAACGCTCCACGCTGGAAGCGATTGATTTTTCAAGCCGCCCCATTGCAATCACCCACGCCAATCCATCATTCTGGCACCCTGCCAAGCGCAACAAGCCAGACACGATCCTTGCCGCTCTGAGAGAAAGCGGCGGCATGCTTGGCTTTTCGCTTTATCCGCATCATCTCAACAGTGGCTCAAACTGCACGCTTGAGGATTTCTGCTCCATGATTGCGAAAACCGCAGAAATGATGGGGCCGGAGCTGATCGGGTTCGGCTCTGATCTTTGTCAGGACCAACCTGACAGCGTGGTGGAGTGGATGCGGGTTGGCCGCTGGACCAAGGAAATCGACTATGGCGAGGGTTCAGCGTCAAATGCGGGATTTCCGCCGATGCCAGACTGGTTCCAGGACAATCGCCACTTTGGAAACATCGCCACCGGGCTGAAGCAGGTGGGTTTCAATGAGGCCGAAGTGGCTGGAATCATGGGTGAAAACTGGCTTCGCTTTTATGATGAGAGCTTTGGTCCTGAGCAGGCGCCATGAAGAAAACCGACCAAAGCCCGGATAAGCAGGTTCCGATGCGGCCAGCGGAGCAGGTGATGAAACTTGCCCGCATGGGGTCGTTTCATCATTCGCGATTGAGTTTCATGCGTGTGCTGCTGCGCCGGTTGAGACGCGAAAACTGGCGGTTCGACCGCCCGCTTTGGCGCATTGACGACAAGGGTGTGGGTGTTGCCACCTACCGGGCCATTGGACCGGCGCGAACCTACACTTTGGTGGCCTTTTCGCATGATCTTCCTGACGAACTGCGCTCCGACCGGGTGATCGCGGAGGCCTGGGATGCAACCTTCACCCTTTTTGATGGCGAGCCGACGGAAGATGATCTCGAACGGCTTTCCAGCAATGTTCCCCTGCAGGAGGCGGGCCGCGTCTCGGAAAGTGAACTGTCGCTTTCACGCGCCAACCGCTCGGTTCGCCTGTTCAATCATGTGGTTGAGGCTCTGTCGCGTGGCGAACAACCAGATCAATCCATGATTGACGGTGTCGGCTATCTGATGCGGACGACGGCGGTCTATGGGTCTGGCAAGTTCGGCGCAGCGGACCGGAGCAAATGGGCAGATCGCGAGGAGTTCGCTGGTTCGTTTCAGCCGGAGCTGCTTTCCGTGTGGCTGATCCGCTCCTTCAGCATTGATATTGTTGAACATTTGGCGCGGGTAGCAGGTGCGAAGAAGGCGGCAAAGTTTGCGCCGGAGCTGAAACGTCGCCTCGGAATCGGAAACTCCACCGGTCTGGGGATGGCGCCATTTCTGATCAATCATCCAACGCTGGTGGATGCCTGGATTGGCGCGCGGGAAACGGCCCTTCAACGGGTTCGCTCCATCGCTGTTGCGACGCCTGCTCGGTGGGAAATGTTTCTCGACCGGCTGTATCGCGCACGGTTGAACGCCGAAACCTGGCAGGTCGATCATCCACATCAGATGAGCAAGATATTGATTTTGCGAAAGGATTTTGATGCCCTCATCAACCGGGTAGAGCAAGGTCTAGACCTGGACGACCATCCGTTTGACCAACTCTATTGCTGGTCCGAAGCGCAGCTTTCGCTGGAAGGACAGGAGCAACTGGTGTCTCTTGTTCTGGAACCCTATGGCGATCTGGTGGACGATCTCAGTGCCACCATGTCGAGCAGTGAGGCGGATCAGTTTTCGATTGATGGCAGACAAACGGTTGCTCAAGCCATTGATCTAATGGAAGAAAATTATGAGTGGGCGTTACGATCCAACTTTGTTGACAGCGCCGCGATTGCCCGGGTCTGGTATGTTTCGGAGGAAAAGCTCGAGCCGCGACTGGGTGAGCGGTTTGAAGAGCCGATTGAACCTTATGAACAGCCGCTTGCCCCGGGCCGGGACATAAAATCGGCCTATGAGGCGTTAAAAAAAGCCGAGCAGGATCAATTACTTGCCGCGTTTTTGTTGCGTCATCCCGAACATCGTGGCGCTGTTCGAAGGGCGCAGATGGCGGCAAATCATCGGTATGCCGAAATCTGCGACAACACCATCGCGGCTGACATGATGCCGATTGATCTTTTGCGCTGTAAACTTTCCTTTTTTGGTGCAACGCGCTTTGATCCAAGATCGGATCGTTGGGTGCGGATCACCATGTATCAGCACGCACCGTTTCCAAATGAAATCAACGAGATAGACCCGGATGACGTGGTTTATCCGCCAATTGCACAAGGTGTTCAGTGAGCTGGTCACTGGGCGAGGTGAAAAGCCTTGCCATCAAGGCTGCGCGCGGCGGCGGCTATCCCTGGGGGATTGCTGAAGACGCCGGGTATGCTGTTGAAATGTTGCAGAAAAATGGCCTTGCGGGCGCTGCTGCACTTGCCGATCTCCTTGAGGAGCGCGAGGCGGAAGACGGCTGCCTGTCCTGCAACTGTCACACGGAAAACCGTCTTGAGAAAATCAACTGTCCGCTCCGGCTTGGTGCCTATTTGAAAGACCTAGGAACGCTCGATCGGATGGCGGTTGAGATTTATCAGCCCTGGTTGCTGGCTCCTTTTTTGGACCGGCATTCAGCCAATGCCACAAAGCTGACATCAAATGGTCTGGAAATCACCGTCGGAAACGGCAAAATCGCCATCGAAATTGCCGCAAATTTCCCGAAAAGCGGTCTGATTTCGGCAAAAATTGCGCAGGGCCCCCTTCCAATTTCAGACGTGTCGCATCACACGCGTGTCCCTGCAGATCAATTCGACGCCATCTCAAAACTCGAAATATTTGCCCACCGAACCTATGCGCCGTCGACAGAACAATCGCGGGTTGCGGGTGCAGGAGCGGGTCTCACCGAAAATGATTAGGATCAACTGAAAAATGCAAACCAAAACACTTTCGCTTGCCGAAATCGAAGCCCTTGCTTTTGACGCTCTAACCCATGTGGGGGCCTCTGAAAAACAGGCTCGACCGATTGCTGTTGCGACGGCGAAAACCGAGGCGGATGGGGTGGCAAGTCACGGGCTCGCTTATGTTCCGATCTATTGCGAGCATGTGCAGTGCGGCAAGGTTGATGGTCAGGCCGAACCGATTGTGGAGCGGCCCGCCGGATCGCTGGTTCGGGTGAATGCTGCGACCGGATTTGCCCATGCCGCGATCGATGCCGGATTTGAGGCATTGGTTCCACTCGCAAGAGAGCAGGGGATCGCGGGTCTTTCAATCTACAATTCCTACAATTGTGGCGTGCTGGGCGTTCACACCCAAACCCTTGCTGCGAAGGGACTAATTGCGCTTGGCTTTACCAACGCCCCGGCTTCAATCGCGCCAAGTGGCGGGTCAAAACCGGTGGTGGGCACCAACCCGTTTTCGGTGGCAGCGCCGGGAAGCGAAGGCGGCGTTGAACTGCTGATCGACCAAAGCGCCAGCGTCATAGCAAAAAGCGAAATCATGAAACATGCCCGCGAAGGCAAATCCATTCCCGAAGGCTGGGGGCTGGATGCTGATGGCAATGCCACCACAGACCCTGAGGTGGCGCTGAAAGGGTCGATGGCGCCAAGCGGTGGTTACAAAGGCGTCGGCATTGGTCTGACGGTTGAACTATTTGCCGCCGCGCTTTCGGGCGCTGTGCTTGGCAAGGATGCGAGCCCGTTTTCCGGCACTGTTGGTGGGCCACCAATGACCGGACAGTTCTTTATCGCGGTTGCTCCAGATTTAACTTCGGGTGGAACTTTTGCAGATCGCTTGACAGATCTCACCGGTGCAATCCGGGAACAGGAAGGCGCGCGGCTTCCGGGCGATGGGCGCGGTGCGGCGCGTGCAAGAGCAAAAACTGAAGGGGTTGCAGTCAATGTTGCCACGCTTGAAAAAATCGAAGCGATTTTAAAAGGTTAGGCAAGTTTGCCCCGCGCCACGACCAAACGACAGAAAGAGGTTTTGGAGGCTTTGCGGGCGTTGATACCGCTCGCGCCGCTGAGTGACTTTGAGCCGATTGTCGAAGCGACCCGACAGCCGCATTTCAGAACGCTGCAGCCCAAGAGTGCGGCCTGGCTGGCGCTTGTTGCTCATATTCGTCATCGATATACCGACTATGACCGGTTGATGGATGATGGCTATGACAAAGATTCTGCACGGTTTTTCGTGCTTGATGAAACAAATGATCAACTGGCCGAATGGGGCTCCGCCACCCGGCTCAACGAAAGCGGCGAGCGTATTTGAGTCTTGCGACTGCCACCTCTGGCTCTTGTGTAACAGGACGATGCCTCACCAATGAGAAAGGCAGAAATGGACGATCTGCAAATTCGAACGACAACTCCGGATGATCTCTCTGATCTGGAAGATCTCTATCCCGCGGCTTTCCCGGATGAGGATCTTCTGCCTGTTGTGAGGGGCTTGCTGAAAGAACCGGAACTTGTGATTTCCCTTGCCGCGATTAAGGCCAATGATCTGATCGGACATGCGATTTTCACGCGGTGTGGCATTGAGGATCGGCCGGAAATCGTTGGACTGTTGGGTCCGGTTGCTGTGTCGCCGACCCATCAGAAACAGGGTGTTGGCTCAGCAATGATCCGCAACGGTTTAGAGCGTTGCCGCGAGGCTGGGTTTGCTCAAGTGCATGTACTGGGTGATCCTGCTTACTACAGCCGCTTCGGATTTGAAGCTCTTGGCACGGTTCAGGCTCCTTACGAGCCCCCCGAAGAATGGGCGGAAGCCTGGCGGGTGATTGCTTTTGAAGATCAGGAGCTTACGGGTAAGCTGACAGTGCCCGCACCATGGCAAGACAGCGCACTTTGGTCCGGGTAAGGAAATTAGTTTTCGATTGATGGGCGGATTTCGCCCGAGGGTATGCTGGAATGCCACGGCGGTGCGCGACCAATCCGCTCGAGCAGGAAATCCATAAAGATACGCACTTTTGCGGAGAGCACATTGGACTGCGGATAAATCAGCCAAAGTGCAGTGTCTGATATGCATTCACAATCCGGAAGGACGTGAACGAGATCGCCTGATATCAGTTCCTGGTGGACGCTCCAAGAGAGTTTTGAGAGATACCTGCGCCTGACAGTGTTGCTATCTTGCGGTTTTGACCTTCGTCGATGATCAGTTTGCAACGACCCAGTTCGGGATTGAACTCGGCCCATGTGCTTTTGTCTTTCTCAATGCGATGGGAATCGGTGTTTCCTAATGCGATGATCTGGTGCTGGGAGAGATCATCTGGTGTTTCGGGGAGACCGTTTTTCTCCAGATAGGCAGGTGATGCACAAAGAATGCGCGTGTCGTCCGCAAGTTTACGGCCCCGTAAGCTGGAATCTTTGAGAACGGCATTACGGAGCGCCAGGTCAAAACTACCATCAATGAGATCATATTGCTTGTCCGAAAGTCGCAACTCCAACCGGAGATTGGGGTGACTTGCCATGAAGTCCGGTAGTATTGGCGCAATATATGCCTGGGAAAAAATGCTTGGCGCCGTGAACCTGAGTGTTCCGGCTATCTGAGCGCCGCCTTGGCCAAGGGCCGCACGAGCAGCGTCCTCGCGCGCAACGATATCCCGTACATAAGGTAGAAACTCTGTCCCTTCCGTTGAAAGCATGACCTTGCGAGTAGATCGGTGGAGCAAGTCTGCACCGATCGATTTTTCCAACTTACTTATCCATGCGCTGGCAACAGACGGCGATAACCCGAGCTGACGTCCTGCTGCGCTGATGTTCAGCTTGTCAGCAGCCAACACGAAGAGCCGAAGGGTGTTTGTATCCATATTATATCCAAAATCAGAAAACTGAATTGGATTTTGCCATGGTTTAATTCGATTTCACAATAAACCATCTGTCTCAGCATCAACCACAAGAGACAGGAGATATTTCCATGGCTTATTATTCGGTTCTCACCGTCACCCCGACCAGCGATGATTGGATTTCAGACTATCTTCCAACGGCCAATAAGCTGGTTGCCAAGCATGGTGGCAGATACCTGGCGCGAACCGCATCGCATGAACAGGTGGAAGGAGCAGATCAGCCCGCCGCATTGCGGATTATCCTTGAGTGGCCTTCAAATGAAGCTGCGATGAACTTCATGAATGACCCCGAATATAAGCCGCATCTGGAAGCGCGCACCGGCGGCTCGCAGAGCTATCACTTTGTGATTGAAGGAAAAGATGATCTGGCATGACCGCAATGGGGTCGTTGAAATGCGGCCCCGGTCTGCACTCTTTGAATACCCTAACTCAGCTTTGTGGAATTCGCTTCAGAACAGTATCGCTTAACAATCCACGATTATTGCATCAAACAGACCGGCCTAAACCTCATAGTGCTTCAGGAACATTTTCACGCAATCCTCCATCGCACCGTCGGGGCTCAGGCTTTGCCCGATCATATATTCGGGCCAGAAGTAGAAGGTCTTGATCAAGCCAAGCAATTGGGTTGCAGCGAACTCGGCGTTCGATTTTCGTAACACGCCAGCGTCCATCGCATCACCAAGCAGTTTCGTGATTGGATAGTCGTGTGCTGCGGTTTCCAGATAAAGGGTCTTTGCACGATCAAGATCCCGTAGAAGCTCGGAGTTGATTATTCGGCTGAGCCCGAGCGTATGTTCATCAGTTACAACCTCAACATAGGTTTTCAACGCTTCGATGAGCTGTTCGTCGAGGCCGCGATTCGGGTCAAAGGCGACCGACGCCATTGCATTGTTTCGCTCGACCATGATCTGCGCGATCTCATCGAACAACACCTCCTTGCTCCCAAAATGCTTGTAGAGCGTTCGGCTTGAAACTTCGGCTCGCTTGGCGATTCTGGTGGTGTTGGCACCCAGAAATCCGTTCTCGAGAAACTCGGCAATCGCTGCTTCGACGATTTTTTGCCTTTTGATTTCAGATAGTTGTGTATTTTTATCCAAAGGTATAAAATTCCTACTTTACACTGCGAGCAGCCTTCCTAAGTGTAAAGGCGTGAGTTTACATCTGCAATGCCTAACACCAAGGACACATATCATGAGCCTGACCGCTGGAAAAAACAGTATCACATTCAAATCCTTTGGCGTGGATTTGGCTGGCGATCTCTACCTTCCCGAAGGTTTCGATCCATCCCAGAAATACAAAACCATTGTGGGCTCCAGCCCATTCCCGCAGGTCAAGGATCAAGTCCCAGCCACTTATGGACCTGAAATGGCTGCCCGCGGCTTCGTTTATCTGGGCTTTGACTATTTGGGCATGGGCGATTCCCCCGCACTTCCCGGGGAGTACAAGCACTCGCGCTACATGTTTCGCCTGATCGAGAACACCTGGGACGCGGTTTCTTACCTGGGTTCACTTCCATTTGTTGATGAGATCTACGGCCTGGGCGTCTGCCAGGGCGGCGCGATCATTGCATCTGCTTCCGTGACCGACCATCGCATCAAAAAAATTGCCACAGTCTCAGGGATGATGGCCGCGGATGCGTTTCAATGGACGGATCGAAACGTTGCGAACATGATGATAGAGGCTGCTAACGCGTCCAAACAGAAGATGTATGAGACCGGCGAAGCTGACCTCAGCTGGCCAAACGTTTTGAATGACGATCACACCGAGGAGGAGTTTGTCGCTCTTGGGGTTCCGATGGCTACTGATACCTATAGCTACTATGGAAAAGACGGCGTCGCGGGTCCGGGCACCATCAAGAACTTCACCAATGAGCATATTGGCGACCAGGCCATGCAGTCGCTGATTTCTATCGGGGAGCATTATGCAGATAAAATCTCTCAACCAACCCTTGTCATCTACAGCACAACAGCCTTCACATCGATCTGTTCAACCGCATTTGTTGAGAAGTTGACGAACGATCCAAAGGTTCTGACCTTTGATGAGTTCAGTCACGTCGACTTCTATCACAGGCCAGAAGCGGTGAAAGCATCGACCGATGCGGTGGCCGCGTTCTTCAACAAGTGATGCGATGGGACAGGGGTCGCTCTGCGGCCTCTGCCATTTTTCCTGGTGGATAACCCGCGTTCGTCTCCCGCTATGGCTGATCAGCCCAGCCTTCCCTGATGC
>JBCCGR010000078.1:0-9843 GCA_039029195.1 Pseudomonadota bacterium | reverse complement strand
GTGTGTGTCGTGGCTCAAGCCCCATAGACTTGCGATAAATCTCCGCTTCGTCCTTGAGATGGAAGAACCGGCTTCGAACATTATAGGTGATCATAACGTCACCCCATTTTCGCAGGATTCTTCGACCGTCTGGGATATCTCATTGAGCTGTTCAAGGAGTGCGTCCACCGCACAACAAACGGTATTGTCGACATCGCCGTAGGCGTAGGCAATTTCATGGGCGGAGTGTTCAATTCGCTGAATGCGCTTAAGAGCGAAGCGCCTCATCGCTTTCGGAGTAAAATGCGGCGGGGCTTGTATTTCGGGCATCGGGCGGAGTCCTTCTGTTGATCCGCCCGGCCGGGCGGAAATGGTTTAGTCAGCAAGATCGAGAGAGGACGGCGGGACCTTGTTTATGCGCAAACGGAAGCCGCATTTGGTGCAAGGCAGGCTTTCTAAGTTGAAGCCACTGAATTTGCGGGTGACTTCCAATCTGGTTCCGGCTGGCATTTCTCCCCAGGCGTTTCGAAGCGGCTGCAAACTCACAACCCGCTTTCCTTTCCACCACTCTTCGGTGTGGCGTTTGTAAAGAGCCTGGCTGATCATGAGGCGAGCCCTTTCGAAAGGCGTTTGATGTGCCGCTGTATCCGCGCGATGACCAGCAGATCGTTGAAATGATCACGTCGGTGTTGCGGCAGGCTTTGAACAAACCCAGGGGTTTCTTCTTTCTGGTCAAATCTTGCGAGGGTCGAAGCCCCACGTGCGATTTGACCCATTCCGGCACGGACCTGGCTCGCCATTGAAGGAGGAGATTTGGCGAGCGCAGCGCCCGTGCCGGGGATTTCCTGCGGCCGCCCCAGCGCAGGATGAGGATTGCGGGTGTTCACTTCCGCAAGTCCTTGAGGAACTGTTTGCCCTGCTCAGTCAGGACCAGGCTTTCATGAAAGCCGCGCGTGTTGATTGTGATGAGGTTGGCCATGCGCAAGACGTTGTATGTGGCCAGAGTGATCTTGCCCGTGCCGCGCCCCTGCCAACCGCCACGGGTGCGATAAAGCTTGGCTTTGCGGATGAGCTTGAGCGCACCCTTTTGATGCTTGGACAGGGTTACCGGATAGTCTGCCCTTGCAGGAATCGGGCTATAGGGCTCCATGGTCATGCCGCGACCTCATCCGAAACCTTTGTGCAGATGTAGCCGTAGCGTTCGGCAATCTCATGCATCTTTGTCAGAGCGGATTCTTCTGCCTCGGCTTTCCTTCGGGCTTCGTCTTCCTGTTCTCTTTGGACGCAGAGCTTGTCTGCGGAGTCGAATTCAGCAGAGGTCAGGGCCTCGATACGGTTACGAACCCATGCCCATTTCTTTGCGCCAAGATCGAGAAGGCGGGTCTTGCAAGGATTGGGCTTTTCCAGAACCGGGAGAAGCTGGTTTTTGTAGATCACACCCAGGTAATTATGGCGTTCGACATCGTGCCCGGGCTTTTTGTCCCTGTTGATCCAGACGTGATAGCTGTAGCCATCATCCTGCCAACTCAGGATGTACCGGTCATTGTACGAACTCAGACTTTCGAGTTTGGTGGCGGGCTCCATGGGTCACACCTTCTTTCCGGCCAGGCCGCAATAGCCAGGCGTTTCGCCTTGGGCGTTCATGACCTTGTGTTCGCGCCACATGGCGCATTGACCGCGACCGCAGAACGGTGGCTGGACCTCGGGTTGCTCGCCGGTTGCGCCGAAGATGAGCGCGGAGCTGATCTCAAAGGCGACGGCCCGAATGGGGCAGATTTTCGGAGCGGTATTCATTCAGCGGCGTCCTCATAGAAGCTGGCCAGCGGATCATTGCTGGCAAAGGGTTGCGGATCGGCGGGGAGGTAGGTTCCGCCATTGGTTTCAATCCAGCGGATGATTGCCGGACGGGACCAGCCGTTGAGGCCGGGAAGCTTTGGGGGAAAGCCGTTCTGTTCGAGGGCACGGCGCTTATTGCGAAAGGTGTCGCCCTGAATGTTCAAGAGCGCGCCCACCTCATCCGCATCAACCACAAAGGGTTCCTGATTTGAGATGGGCGCGCTCACGGGAGAGCCCACATAACAGCGTTTAGCCAGGTCAACAGCACCGCACACACCGGAACACCGATGATAAGCATGAACCAAACGATGGGGTGAACCTTGGGCATTTGAACCCTCAAAACGAATATCAATCTCCATTGAATATACAAAATCGATATTTAGATCAAGTCGATTTGCAAGTATTCTCGAATCAAACGATTTGTTGATCTTCAATTCAGGTGGTTGCAAAATGGCCGAGGGGACGAAATTTCGGTGTGTTTCAATGATTGACCGGCTCAATCGTGTTGCTGGTTATTATCGCGACCAGATCGAGGTGAAGGGGTTTGCGCTTCGGCATTCGGTGGATTTTGCCGAGCTGGAACGCATCACACCTTCATTGCTGCTCGACAAGGATGATAAACCGGCCGCAGTGACGCCGCACTTTTCCACGGCGCAGAACACCTTTTTCTGGTCGCAGGCGTTCTGGGTTGGGATCTGGAAAGACGAGGAATGTGTTGGAACCGTTGCCTGCAAGCGTCAGGAGCTGGGCCGCGAGAATTTAGCCAGTTATTCGCGGCGATATTGGCGTCAGACTTATCAGCCGGGATCAGATGTGGAAGTTGATCTGGCACAAGATCAGAAACGCTATATCGAACAGATGACCGGGACGCTGGTTTATTGCGGCGAGTACCGCATTCACAGCGACTATCAGAAAACGGGCCTAGGCGTGCTACTCGCTGACTACATCAAGCCGACAACCTGGCTCTACTGGCCTGACGTTGATCATTTTTATATCTACATGGAGAAGCCGGACGTGCGGCGTGGCCTGCTGGCGGCTATTGGATTAGAGCACCAGATTGAGAATGTTCTTCGCTGGAACTCCTGTCCGAGCCAAGCACAACCAGACTATTATTTTGCGGCGATTGCGCAAGCAGGCTTTCAAGACTGGCTTGATGATCACTTCCGCGCACAAGGTGCTTTAGGGCCGAAATCAGGAAAATCTGGGGGTAGTGTTTGGGGGTGAAAAACTGGAGTATCAACCGATCATATTCCAAGATAATCCGCGACATGCCTTCACCTGATACCATTGTCACCCGCTCCAGGACCGCTTGACCAAAGGAGGCTTCCAAGTAGCCCGCCGCAATGTCTTCCGCGCCCGTATGGTGGTAAAGGTCTTCGCGCCAACCCAGCCCCATTGCGTGTTTTGCCAAGGACAGTCGCCCCTGAATGAACATTTCCGGGACTTCCATCTTGTCAGTCGAGGCAAAGAGCACAAGGTGATCCCCATGAGTGAGAATTTCGTCGGTGATGATCTGATTGTTCTCCCGCCACTGGCGAAAAACGTCCTTCAGACGCCAAAGGCGCTCGTCAGTATCCAACAGTTCAAGGGGTAGTTTCTCAGTCGAAATTGGCATTATTCAAAGCCGCCAAGGCGACAAATTTGCTGACAATCTCACCGTATTCTTGAGCAAAACTCAGCCATTCCAAGACGGTGAAACGGGAAATGTCGGTGTGCCCGGCGCATTTCAAGGCAACAATCGTTTCAGTGGTTTGCAGGCCGAAACGATCCGTCATAGCAGCGAAATACTCGCGATCAGTGTTGTACTGATCGGGTGGCAAAGCGTTGGCGGCGAGCGTTATATGGGCAAAATCGGGCATGACTTTCACAAAACCCGACTATCCACGTTGCGGCGAACTAAGTCTACCCGCTCTGGTTTTATTGTGTGACTTTTATCACAACGGCTAACCGGCGGGCAAAAGCCTGCGTTGTACGAGTTGACGTAGCCTGACGGCTTCCCGCGCGATGAGTTTATCGCGCGTTTCATGCGACACCGCATCGCCGTGTTCGAGAATCCAGCCGTCCACGGTCGATGCAGCTTTTTCGTAGATCGCAAGGAAATGCTCACTTGAGAGCTTTTCACCTTCGCGTCCAGGAGGCGAAACCGACAATGGCTCGCCATCGCCACCGCCAAACAGAATGTCGCTGGCCTCGATGCCGAAGGCCTTCGCGTATTCGTCGGCCACGTCAGGGCGAATGCCGCGTTCGCCCCGCTCGTGGGCTTGATAAGATGTGTACACCCAACCAAATCGGTCGGCTGCGGCTTTGGCGGTGTTGAATCCGGCCTTTTCTCTGGCCAAACGCAAACGCTTCGCGGGATCGGGGCGATCATCATAGGTAGACATTCCGTGATAATTGCAAAACACAACACTCATTTCGACTTGACGTTTAGAATATTCAAAATGAATATTCAAGCATGGCGAATCACCACGAACTGAAAAACTGGCGCAAAGCGAAAGGCTGGACCCAATCAGAGGCGGCCGACTATTTCAGCGTCCGCAAGATGACCTATTGGCGATGGGAAAGACGTGGTCTGCCGCGTCAAGGCGCAGCGCGCGAGCTGGTCGAGCGGGAGCTTGAAGCGTTTCGCGCAGAACAGGATGCAGCATGAGCGCGGCGTTCGACCGGGGCCGGGCCTATGAGCGGACACGCCAGCTTTATCGCCGCGTGCTTGGAGAAATCACAACCGCCGAGAGCACCGATGATGCGCTTGCGGTGCTTTCCATTCTTTCTGCTCGATACATCGCAACGAACATTTCAACCCCGGAGGTGCGGGCGATGAAAATGCAGGAGTTTTACGACTGCATGGCCAATGAGGTTGAACGTTATCGCGAATCCCAATCGCACGTTGAGCCGCCGCATGGCGGGGAATCGCAAGATTTGGATCACCGAAGAGAGTTTTCCGCAGCGGCACTCAGCCCCATCGAGTCCCCAGCTGCTGCGGATGTGCAGCCGTCCGAGCTCCTTTCTCGGACGGCTGCTTTTTTTGAAGACGAGGGGAGCGGGTCATGAGTGACATTCCCCTGGTGGATATCAGTGTGAGAGGGCCGGTCGATGGCATGGATGAAGTGCATCCGCTTGGGGAGTACTTCCACATTGTCATGACGCACAAAGATGGCCGTAAGGAAACGTTCCGCGTGTCGGAGGACGCGGCAGTTGAAGCGTTCTGGATCGTGGGTGCTGGCATTGCCAATATGGACTATGAGGGCGACTGGTGACACTCGCGACCGGCCTCCTGGTGATGCAGATTTTGATCGCCCTGGGCATGGGTGCGTTCGCTGTTCTTGTTGCGCTTTCAACCGTCGCCGCTTTCAAGCGTTGGGGGCGCTGATCATGCCGCTGTCCCAGGTGCTGACACAGGCCACAAAGCTTGAGCTGGTTGATGGGAACAAAGTCCCAAACGCTCAGCTCGTCAAAAGGAATGATTTCCTTCCCGACCTGATTGACCGGGTGGCTGACCGCCTGGACGGGGCACGGGATATTGCCGAAATTCTGGAAGCGCGGGCCGACGCTATTTCTGCACAAAGCGAACTTTTGCAGGCCGCCAAGGCGTTTGGCCAGGCGGAAAGCGCCCATGATGATTTTACACGGCGAATCAGATTGATGCAGATGGACATCGTGTTGATGCTGCAACGCGCCGACATGATGCTGGTCGAGAAATATGATTTTCTGGACGAAGAAGGTCTGACCAGCAAAGGCGGCAGACCGGCAGAAAACAGCCATTTGCAGGTTGTGGAAAAAACCTCCCCCGATCCGGGGGGGGTTTTCAGGGTCAACCTTTCTGACTGTGGTTTGACCTCTCAGGCGGCATCCCGTGCCCGGAAACTGATCGAGCTGGAAGCCAAAAAACCCGGCATTCTGGAGGATGTGTTACTTGACCGGATCAATGCGGGTCAAGAGCCCAACAAGGAAGCCTTGCGCAAACTGGCAGAGCACGGTGCGAGCCTTCGCGGAACCATCGGGACCAAATGCGCCCCGCATGATGAGCGCGGCAACGACCTGAATGAAACCTGCGCCGAAGCCATTGCCACGCTTTTGAAGCTTGAAAAATTTGCGCCCACGCTGTGGGACCCGTGCAATGGACGGTCTGCCATTTCCGACCGGCTGGAACGGGCAGGCTATGAGCTGATCCGATCTGACAAGGTGGATTATGGCACGGGTGCGCATTGCCACGATTTTCTGGACCCGTTGCCCGGCTTCGTTTCCACGCTCGAAACCCCGCCAGACATTGCTACCAACCCGCCCTACATGATTGCCGATGAGTTTATCTTGTCGGCGCTCAATTCCGGCGCGCGCAAGGTGGCGATGCTGTTGCCCATTGGCCGCCTGGCCGGGTTTGGCAAGAAGCGCAGCGCGATCCACAATCACCGGCGCATGAAGCTTGCCCGCGTGCACGTGTTCTCCCGTCGCCTGCCCATGATGCACCGCGACGACTGGGACGGGCCGGAAGCGCCAAGCCGGATCGATTTTGCCTGGTTCGTCTGGGAGGAAGGCTGGGACGGCCCGACGCTGACCACGCGGGTGGACTGGTCAAGACTGGATCAGCTGCCGCCGATTTCCAGCATGGTTGATGAGGAACGCTGGCGACTGACCCGGATTGGCAGGGGCGAGGATGGCCAGCCGGTGACAAGCAGCGCCCGCCCCATGGAACGGGTGGAAGTGGAACGGCTGGTGCGGTTTGCCTACCATTTCATTGAAGGGGATTTGGGCAGCCGCGATGTGCTGCCCGTGCCGCCGCGTGCCGCCGCGATCTGGCTGTTGAACCAGCTGTGCAATGTGCCCCAGGCGCTGATTGGCCAGGCGCTTGGCAAGACAAAACAATATGCCAACCAGCAGGTGAACAAGGTCGAGCGGCGAGCCGAAAAAACGCCTGGCGTTGAAAGCCTAATGGACGCCTTGTACGCGGAGTTTGAGGGGTGAGTGGCCCGAGCCGCTTTGCGGTTGCCAAGCAGGAACTGCTCACCGACCTGGAGCGGGTGGTTGCCGATCTTTTTGGCGGCAATGCTCAGATGCGCCACAAGCGCGGATCGACCTGGAATGTGGCCAACCCGCACCGGGCGAATTCCAAGCCCAAACAGATGGTGGTGTGGCTGAGCGGCGCGGTGCGTGGTGGCTTCAAGGATTTCACCAACCCGGATGTGGTGAAAGGCGATGTGATTGACCTGGTGGCCTTTGTACTTGAGGGCCGCATTGACGACGCAAGCCGCAAGGCGGCGATTGAATGGGCGGAGGATCGGTACGGCATTCGGGAAATGGACCCGGCCGAGAAAGAGCGCCGGGCACAAGAACACCGCGAGAAACAGGAAGAGCTGAAACGCCAGGCGGAAATAGACGCCGCAGCTAACCGCACCCGCGCCCGAAAACTGTTCTATTCCGCCGAAGCGCAAATTCTCGATACGCCGGTTGATATCTATCTGCAATCACGCGGCATTGATTTGCGCGCCATCAAGGGGCTTGGCCACGCGATCCGCTATCTGCCCAATGCGGAATATTGGATGGGTGCACCGCACGATGCAGACGGCAAGAAAATGGGCAAAGGGCCGGTGTTCGATGCGATGCTGTGCGCCTTTATCAACGACAATCATCAAATTGCCGCCTGCCACTTCACCTTTCTTGCCGATGGCGGGGCGGGCAAGGCGGATGTGAGCCGATTTGGCGATGATCTGAGTGCCAAATTGATGATGTGCCCGACGAGCGGGCTTTTTATTCCGCTGACCAATGGCGGCAGCCTGTTGAACCTCAAAGAAGCCGTTCAGGTGCGTTCCACAGATATGTGGACTTTGCATGAGGGTGTTGAGGACTCGCTTTCAACGGCGCTGTTGCAGCCTGATCTGCGCTGCATTGCCGTTGGTGCGCTGGCGGGCCTGGGAACGCTGCCCAGGCATCCGAACCAGGGCGGCTTTCTGGTGATGAAAGACAATGACTGGTGCAAGCCGCAGGTGGAGCTTCAATTCAACAAATCGATTGCCCGGCTGAGAAGCTGGGGCAAGCCCGTGGAAGTGGCGAACATGCCCGACCAGTGGGGCAAGGACGTGAACGACGCGATTAATAGGGAGACTGAGCATGATGGATGAAAAAAACGAAGGTATTGGCCTGGCCAACCCGGATTTTGACCCGGTGAGTTATGCGGCCGTTGTAGGTTCGGCGGCTGCAACCGACTTTTACGATCTGACCCGCCCGGATTTGAGCGACGTGGGCGGCAGTTTGTGGTTTGAACTGGCCGGGCACCCTGTTCCCGAGGGCGGTCGTTCACCGGGCCAGGCTGAAGCCTATCAAGCCGATTTGCGCGACGCCTACACACGCCTTGCCGCCTATGTGTGCGAGCGCGGCATTGACCGGGAGGAAACCGCCTGGATTTTCGCCACGCTGGAACAGCTGATTGATACAGAGGCGGAACGCTTTGCCGATGAACCGCTGGACCGGCGCACGGCGTTTAAACTGTTCGTGCAGACGGCCCGCACCGTGCACGACACGTTGAAAAGCGCCCAGACAGCGGCCCAATGGGAAGCCAGCCGTCCCGCGCCCGAAACATTGAAACGGGAAGACAGTATTTTTGAAGACGATGAGCCGATGGATGCGCTGACCGACGCTGCCAAAGAGCAGGCAGAGAACGACAAAGCGCGGGCAAAACTGCAAAAGGCCGCCGACGCCAAACGGAAAGCGTTGGACAAACAAACCACGGCGGCATCTGAGACGGCGCGCCCCAAGCGGTCGGCGGCCTCAAAGGCCGCTGGGAAGGGCACGGCCAAGAAACCCGAACCGCTGTCTGCCGGAACGCCAATGGCCAAGAAACCGGCCAACAGGGGCGGGCGCGGACGGAAAAAAAGCAGCGCGGCCGCTTCAAAGAAAAAGACCGGTTAGCACCAACCAATTCGACACACGTGGAACTTTTTGTTTCCGGTCTTGCGAGGGGCAATGCCTCACGTGCGACCGGAAAAAGCGGACCCTTTGACCTGAATCATGCCGTCTGACCCTTGGAAAAAACTGCCATCGCCCCACGCCGGACCACGGGCGGTGATTGGCAATGCGGCGCAGAAACTCCAGGCGAAGGTGAAAGCGCAAAAGATCGACTGGCCAGAGCCAGGCGACCCGCTGGAGGGAGCCGGACCAGGCGAATGGCAGCATAAGGCCATGGCCGACGAAACGGGGTTTCTGCCGAAGGTGTGCCCCGTGCGGCCGCTGGGCTTTGAAGGTGAGAACTATTTTTTTGAAGACACCAAGGGCCAGGTGTTTTGCACCGGAACGGCCGCCTTTGGCGTTGAGCGCATTCAAAAGCTGTTTTCCGGGCATGAGAAATTTCTGTACTGGGCCTGGCCTGCCAAGGAAGCAAAGAAGCTTCGCATAGATCCCGGTTTTAAGGCAGAGCGGGTGCGGCGCGATCTGTACGCGGCCGCCGATGCGCGCGGGCCGTGGAACATGGTGGATATGGTGCGCGGCCGGGGCGCGTGGCTGGACGGCGATGGCCGCCTGGTGCTGCATTGTGGTGAATATCTCTACATTGATGGTGCGCTGGAACCGACCGGCGACCGGGGCGAACATTTTTACGTGCGCCGCCCGTCTGCCCTTGTGCCCTGGTCTGAGCCGGTCGATGTTGACGACAATCCGGCCGTGGAGCTGTTCAACGCCTTTGCGACCTGGAACCTGGTGCGCGGCGACGTGGACGCGCTGTTGTTGCTGGGCTGGATTGGTGTTGCGCTTATGGGCGCGGCGCTCAATTGGCGGCCATCTGCCTTTATTGTTGGCGGGGCGGGAACCGGCAAATCGGAGCTGCAAAAACTGATCCGGCAGGTGCTGGGCCGGTCGATGATTTCATCGACCAATGCGACGGAAGCCGGGCTTTACCAGCAAGTGGGCCATGACAGTTTGCCAATCGGCATTGACGAGATGGAAGGCGAGGACGCGCCCGCCCAGAACGCAAAGATCATCAAAATGGCGCGGGACGCCGCCAGCGGTTCGCTGCGCATCCGGGGCGGAGCAGACCACAAGGGC
>JBCCGR010000077.1:0-9851 GCA_039029195.1 Pseudomonadota bacterium | reverse complement strand
CGTGCTGGATGAATACACCCGTGAGGCCCTGTGTGTTGCCGTCAGGACAACTATGGGAGCCAATGACGTATTGGAAGCGCTCTATCCGCTGCTGCTAAAGCATGGAAAGCCGGAATATATTCGCTCGGACAACGGCCCCGAGTTCATTGCCGCCACTCTGCAAGACTGGTTGGTGCATGTTGGGATCAAGCCAATCCAGATCTATCCTGGCTCACCCTGGGAGAATGGATACAACGAACGCTTCAACGGCACGCTACGCCATGAAGTCCTCAATGCAGAGTGGTTCGCAACCACCAAACAGGCTCAGATCGTCATCAACACATGGCTGAAACAGGACAATCACATCAGGCCACACCGTTCACTGAACATGCGCCCGACCGGACCGGAAACAATCTCAAAAAGTGGCCCGACATAAGGCGGCTGGACAAACCGACGAGGCATAACGCAAAGCTGGAGACGGTTTGGCAGCGCCTGAAGTCTGGTCGTCCCCGCGCCGTCGGACTGGAAGTTCCCGTCGACGTTTGGTCGAAGCAAATTGAGAGCAATCCGACGAAAAATACAGGATCGCGCACCTCTTCAGAAGCAATCGACAACACTGAACTCGATCGGATGATCGATATCATTCGCGCGTCCTCGTCTCCGATGATTGCAGTGGGAGGCGGGGCCCAAGGTTATTCTGAACATGTTTGTGCATTGGCTGAGAAAATCTCAGCGCCTGTGATGGCATTTCGAACAGGCCACGGTGTGTTGTCGAGCGAGCATGCGCTGGGGATTGATATGCCAACGGCCCACCGGCTTTGGCCCGATTGTGATCTCATCATCGGGCTGGGCAGCCGCTTGCAAACCCAACGCATGGGGTGGGGAATGGATGACCGTCTCAAGGTTATTCATATTGATATGGACGAGGACGAACTATCCCGCATCTCTTCTCCAGATGCCGGCATTTGTGGTGACCTGGAGCAGGTTTTGCCGAAACTGCTTTCCGCTTTGGGGCAGCAACCGGATCGCCAAAAATGGGCCGATCATGTTGCTGACATCAAAACCAGCACCCGTGCAGAATTGCTCGAAACTCTGGCTCCTCAAGCGGCTTGGATTCAGGCTATCCGGACTGCATTTCCCCGAGATGGCATCTTCGTCGACGAACTTGCTCAGGTCGGCTATGTTTCGCGGATATTGTTTCCCACCTAAGGTCCAAGAACGTTTCTATCGTTCGGCTACCAGGGAACACTGGGTTGGGGCATCGCGACTGCGCTTGGGGCAGCGCATGCACGCCGTGACGTTCCTGTGGTTTCCATATCCAGGGACGGCGGCGCTCTGTTCACCATCTCGGAACTGGCAACGGCCGTTCGGCACAATATTCCGCTGAACGTCGTTATCTTCAACGACAATGCGTTTGGGAATGTCAGACGCTTTCAGATCGAAAATTACAACAACAGGCCAATAGCCTCTGACCTCACCAGCCCGGATTTTGTTGCTTTGGCGCAAAGTTTCGGCGTGGAAGCGGAATTGGCACAAACTGTCGACGAACTCCAAGCCGCTCTGGGGTGGGCGATCCAGAACGATGGGCCCAATGTGATTGAGGTTCCGATTTCCGGGGACCTCCCCATCTCCCTGGAAATACATCATGATGCCGAAAGTTCGGGGAGTTTAAGCGCCGCGGATGTGGCCGCTGAAACGGTGCTGGGGCCGTTCCCCATTTGATGGAACCATCAAAAGGAAAAGGAACCGCGACTAAGCAAATGTTGGGAGCGCGGTAGCGTTTCCGTGAAACCGTAATGCGCTCTAGAGTTCGTTGTGATTTAGAATGCCCCGGATTGTGCTTTCCATGTCCCGGTCTTTGTCTCGCGTTTGTCTTGTCTCGTTCCCAAATGGTGAGGCCGCGAGAATCTGCATAATCTTCGCAGCACTATCATAGGCTTCTCTGGGCAAGTTTGCCTGTTCCAGACAGTCTGCGATCTGGTTCATTTCATCGATCCACCGCGCTGCGTCACAGGGCAATCGGGAAATGTTGTTGCGGGCGCGTGAAGCAAGGGTTGGTTGGCTGCCCTCAATCTCGATGACGAACTGTTCGAGGAAGCCATGGGTCTCGGCCAACAACATTACATTGGTCAGAAGTGCATTCGTGCCTTTGGTCATCGCCGCGTAGGTCATTTTGAACGCCGATGCCGTGCCCATGGGACCTGTCAATTCCTCAAGGTCAAACCCAGTGCCATCAAGATCGCGAAGCAGGGTCAGGTCTGGTCCGCATGCATAGAGATGCGGCCTGGTCGTTTCATTTGGGGGAGGGCCAACAATGCCAGCGTCAACGACGATTGAGCCCGTTCTTGCAAACAGTTCCGCTATCTCAATTACCCGCGCCGGAGACACGGCATTGGCCTCGATGAATGCTGGCTTCCGCTCGACCTGCTCCATTGCTTCCGCCAATCGGGAAGCCTCAAACTTTGCGTGTTGGGTGGGCAGCACCGAAAATACAATATCGCTGGTTTGCGACAGTTCCTGGTATGAACCCACAGGCACAATACCTGCGTCTTCGGCTCGTTTTTTGCTTTCTTCCGAGCGCTGCGTCAGTTCGCAGAACACCTCATGACCGGCAACAACGAATGAATGTGCGAGGCCGGCTCCCATTTCGCCTACACCGATCATGCCGATGCGAAGACCCGTCATGACTGATTTTGCACCATCGCCGTGGCAACAAGTTGAATGCAGCAGCCATCCGGCAATATCGATTGATGGGCCTGCCTTGCAGGACGTTGGCTCGGATCCGGATACAGACGCAGCCAGTATGGATTGGCCAACTCCCGGTCTGCCTTGTCTGCGAAATACAAATCCAGCTTCACAACGTCCTGGATTGTTGCACCAGCCTCAGAAAGAATCGCTTCCAGATAGTCAAAAGCCAATTTGATTTGCCGATCCTTATCGGCAGGATATTTGCCGGTATCGAGTTCTTTTCCCAAGATGCCGGACGTGATCAGCAGGCCGTTGTGAATGGCCGCATTTGGCACCGGATTCAGGTGTTGTGCCGCTCTATCACAATAGATGGCACGAACCATCACGCTCCGCCCTTCTGATGCAAAATGGGGTTCTCCAACCTGCCCAGAGGTTCAATCTCAATTCCGATGGTGCCGGATTCTTCCCCCATGAGAAGGCTCTTGTGTCCGCGTGGAAATCGGCCCGTGCCTTTGCCGGTTGTGCCAAACGAAATCAGGTCACCCGGCTCCAGAGTGAAGTACCGGCTGGCTTCGGCGATGCAAGCCTCAATCGAAAACCGATAATTCCCGGTGTGATCGATTGTAAATGTTTCCTCACCCAAGGTTCCCTTGACATTCAAGTCGTTGGGATCGGCAACCTCATCCCGAGTGGTGATCCAGGGACCCATAGGTCCAAATGTATCTGTCCCCTTCGAGCGCGTGTGATAGACATAATAGGTGTCCGTATCGTCCGGGCCATTAAGGTTGCGCCACGTGTAGAATTCCGGGCGAGCCATGTCCTTGTCGTATGTCACGGCAATGGAGTCTTTCTGAAACTTCAGCCCATGACTGGTGACATCATTGTGGATCAGATATCCAAACACATGATCCAGCGCTTCATCTTCTGAAATGTGTTTGGCTTTTTTGCCAATGACTGCGCAGACTTCTGGCTCGGGGATCACTGCTCCCCACTCCGGATCCACGATGACCGGTTTTCCGTGACCTGTGAGGGCGGATGGCGGTTTGAGAAAGAAGTTTGGCACCCCAGGGTCGCGGTGCGCCTTTTTCATCAGTTCCTGATTGTTGAACGCCACGCCTAAAATTTTGGATGGATTTGTAATTGGCGCCAACCAGCTCGCGTCATTGAGATCAAATCCCGACAGCTCATCCGCCGCTTTCTGCAACGACGGAATGATGTTGGCATCCACGCCGCTCATTTTTACCAATGTCAACAAATCGCCGACCGGGTCGATGCCAGCAACACCACATACATCGGACAGTCGACGTGCTTTTCCGTTAGAACCTTTGAGGATCGCGACTGGACGATCGTTTTCAAGAATTGTGCCGAGTTTCATCTTGTCACCAATTCGCTAGAAAATCTTCGAGCGTAACCGGCGCAGCGTTGACCAGCGGCTCTTTCACTTCAACACCAGCAAACTCGCTTGCTTCCATGAACCATTTCCTTGGCGCGGGGAAACCCCAAAGCTGAGAGCGGCGGGTATCGCTCAACTCCCAACGTTTTGGTTCATGGTCTATATCGATTAAGTTGTAGTGGCTGGAAAAAATCTCCACCCGATGCCCGTCCGGATCGCGGAAATACATGAAGAAGGCATTGCCGATGCCGTGACGACCGGGGGCACGATCCATCGTGTCCGCCAGGCCCAATGACGCCATGACGTCAGCCGCATGGATGATCGACGAAACTTCCGGTGTGTGGAAGGCGAAATGGTGCAGTCTTGGACCGGGCCCATTGCCAAACACCACATCCTGCGTGTTGTTTTTGCGCTTGAGCCACACGCCCCACATTTCGTCCGTATCGTCCTTGGCCGTATATTCCGTCAGGCGAAACCCGAGGTCATTGTACCATTGGTAGGCGCCCGCAACGTCGTGACAAGCAATTTGAATGTGATCAAGAAATGAGAGCTTTCCGCCTGCATGAGTGTGGAAGTTTTGCATGCGGTTTTCAGATTGGTCCATTGTGGCGCAAAACTCGACCGGAACGCCGACCCCATCGCTGACCTGCAATGTCAAACCCTGATAGGGACGTTCAACAAACCCGGCAGATTGGCCGTGGTCGTTGAAGTGGTCATGCGCGCGTTTGAGGTCTTCATCACTGAACATCCGATATCCGGTTCGAAGACATACGCCAGGCCCGTCGGTCAGGGTCTTTTCAAACACCAGCGAATGGTGGCCCGTTTCTTCAATTGCTCGCAGACAGAGCATATTTTCGTTGTGGGACGTGACTTCCAGACCGAGACCGGACTCGTAGTAATATCGGGTCTTCTCCAGATCGCGACTGCTCAGCACAACATGGCTCAGTCGCGTTATGTTAAACGGGATATCCAGGTTTGGAACCAGTATCGACACTCTAAGACCCTTTCAAAGCATACGTATTCGCAAGCGATTTCGGCGAATATATCTCAGAAATTTGAAAGTGCCTTACATGGGCTGATTTTGCTTCACAGTATGAAATTAGAGAGAGGCCCCCGCAAAACAAACCTGGTTCTTTCATCCCATGCCGTCGCCTTTAGTGCCCAAGGACGTCGGGAGATTGATCCAAATTCGGTTCTTTTGGCCACTCAACTGCTGCAAGGCGCTTGTGAACCGCACTTAGCGGATGCAGCCCGGGGGGAGGCGTTTACCGCTGATCGACCGTAGGTGGCCTGCCGATATCCCCAAGGGAAATGAGGTGCTTTGACCGATGCGACCAATAGTTCCTGACGAATGGGATATTGTGAGGGAAAGCCGGACTTTGGTTGTACGCAATGGTTGAGAGGCCCTTTTTTCGATTTATTTCACCACGAAGACCTCTGATCAGCCGGTTCACGGCCCAGCGATGGTTCCAAACAAAAATCGGACGAAAATGCCGAACGAACAAGTGAATCCACGGATGGTTGATATTCACCCTCCAACGAAGTTCTGCGGAGCAACACCGTTCGGCTGGCCGATCTGTTAGGCGGAACTCTGCCAAACCGCAAAAGTCTCCCTGTGTTTCGATCATCATGAAACTGGGGCGGTCGATCCTGGTGATTTTTGCGATGAAGAAAAAGGAATACGGCAGCAACCCTTTTGCGTGGACTTTCATCGCGAGGCCCAAGCCGTTTGAATCGCCACGCTCCAGAACTTCAAACTTCAGGTAAACTCCCGAAGACCACGCTGACAGCCGCTAAACATCAAGGGCAATTGCGATCAGGTCCTCCGCCCTCACATCGAAATCGCAACGGCTAGTGATATCAAAATCGGGAGCAGTCGGAATTCCCATGGAGCTGGCCCCGCAAATTTCCTCAAATTCACGATATCCACCGTTCTTTGTGATGAAAATACGTAGATGTACTAAGAAAACTAAGTATAACCGGCGTTTCAAGTTTCGGGATTTTAAGGGCCCACTCGGCCTTATTTTATGGACCCTGCCAAACAGAATCTGCAAACGACTCCGGTGCCTTCGGCGGTGAGCCGGTTTGAAATCTTTGGCTGCCGAGCTACGGGCTTGCGCCAAAGCTGTCACGCCGCGTTACTTGGATCAATCGAGGGTGTCCAACCGTCAGGCTTACCGGTGTTTGGGCACCTCGAAAAGCAGGCACACGCTTCGTAAACCACTTTTGGGGATTGGAAGCTTTGAACAACTAAGAAACTTACCCTTTATCAAATTCATGATATTTCTTGGAGAACAAGAGCCGTTTCGTTCGATCGATACGCCCCAGTCTGTTGTTCGGCTTGCCTTCGGAACAAGCTTGAACCGGAAAAACGTGTTTCTGAAGTAGACACGTCTGGGACCGGGTTTGCATTGAATGCCAATGGGAAATTTGCCTCTCTTGTCAATTGCGCGGCTAACGGCTCGTAACTTTGAAATCTTCTCCCAGCTTGACCATTCTGCATGTGCAGGGACTGAGCTTGCAAAAGTGTAAGCCGCCGAAGTCAGGCAGATTGCCAGCAAAAGTCGCAATTGGATCTCCTTTGTTAAGCCAGTGCGCAGCAACTAAAACAGGAGAAATATGCGAGCGCAATCAAGATTTGAATGATAAACGGAGATTGCCTGGATGTTTGGTTTGCCGCATCTGCAATCGTTCAAAAGGCTGGCAAACTTGGCGTCACGCAATTGAGTGTTGGGTGAGATACTTTTTGCCCCAACTGCAAACAGCCACAAGCCGACAATCAAAAACAGCAATATCGTGGAAAAAAATGGTGCTGCCAGAGAGAATTGAACTCTCGACCTCCTCATTACCAATGAGGTGCTCTACCACTGAGCTACGGCAGCATCTTTTCGATATATCGAAGGGACCGCGGCGCGGTCGCGGTGCCTATTGCCACAGCTTTTCTCATGGTGCAAGGCGGGAAGTGGGGCAATGTTTCAAAGCTCCAACTTGCCTTGAGCTCCATTGAAAGCCTGAGGCAAATTGCCGGGGTTGTGGCGGTTCAAGGCGGAAGAATTGGTTTCGATGAGCGAAGACAAGAAAGACGCGCAGAAGCAGACGAAACAGAAGTCGGAGGCTGAAAAGCGGGCCGAGCGTCTGGAACAGAATTTGCGCGCCAATCTGCAGCGGCGCAAACAGCAATCGCGGGATCGAAGGGATCAAAAGGACGCTTGAGCTCCATCGCGTTTGCAGAAGTGGCGGTCTTTTTGTTGCCGCAGTGGCCGCTATGTTCTACAGCAGCTTTTCGAAAAGTTGATCGACTTCTCGAACAAAAGTAAGCGTGATAACAAGCAATTAATGCATCAGAACCATTCGGGTTTTGCGAATGATGCTTTGAATGCGTCGCGGTCATTTGCTTTTTGTGTTTTTTAAGTAGTCAAAGGGGTCCGATATGGACAAAATCATCGTTAGAGGCGGAAACAAACTCAACGGGACCATCCCGATTTCCGGCGCGAAGAATGCCACGCTCCCCCTGATGATTGCGTCCCTTTTGACGGCGGAAACGCTTGTTTTAAAAAATGTGCCACGGCTTGATGACGTGGAAAATCTCATCCGGATCCTGGAGAATCATGGCGTCGATCATCGTGTGCGCGGCAAGCGGGCAGGGGATGATCCCATGTCTGGCCGGACCATTGAATTTTCCTCCCATGAAATTGTCGACACCACCGCGCCTTATGATCTGGTTCGCAAGATGCGGGCGAGTTTCTGGGTGATCGGGCCACTGCTTGCCCGCATGAGAGAGGCGAAAGTGTCGCTGCCCGGCGGCTGTGCCATCGGCACGCGGCCTGTCGATCTGTTCATTGAATCGCTCGAAGCTATGGGCGCCAACATCGAAATTGATGCGGGCTATGTGAATGCCAGCGCACCGGGTGGATTGAAAGGAACCCGCTACCGCTTTCCGAAAGTGTCGGTGGGCGCAACCCATGTGATGCTGATGGCAGCGACGCTCGCCAAGGGGCAGACGGTGATTGAAAACGCCGCGCGGGAGCCTGAAGTTGGCGATCTCGCCAACTGTCTCATTGCGATGGGTGCTGACATCTCCGGCGTCGGCACATCGACGTTGACGATCAATGGTGTTGAGAAACTGCATGGTGCGGAGCACGCCGTTCTGCCCGACCGGATCGAGACCGGGACCTTCGCCATGGCTGTCGCCATGACGGGCGGCAGTGTTTTCCTGAAAGGTGCACGGGCTGATCTGCTTCAGGCCGCGCTTGATGTGCTGGTTGATGCGGGTGTGAGTGTGACGCCCAACAACGAAGGAATTGAAGTGTCCCGCAACGGTGCCGGATTGAAACCAGTCACGGTTGCCACCGACCCGTTCCCGGGTTTTCCAACCGATCTGCAGGCGCAGCTCATGGCTCTTATGACGCGCGCCGACGGTCAGTCGGAAATTACGGAAACAATCTTTGAAAACCGCTTCATGCATGTGCAGGAACTGGCGCGCCTTGGGGCGAAAATTGCCCTTGATGGACAAAAGGCAACGGTGACGGGCGTCGATCAACTGACTGGTGCGCCAGTGATGGCCACTGATTTGCGCGCTTCCGTTTCGCTTGTCATTGCCGGGCTGGTTGCTGACGGCGAAACCGAGGTCAACAGGGTCTACCATCTTGATCGCGGGTTTGAGAATCTGGAAGAAAAACTCTCTTCCTGTGGTGCCGACATTGAACGCGTGCGGGTGTGATGGTCTATAGGGGCTAAGTCGCCAACAATCACTAGACGAAGCACCCGGTCATGACCCAGGACCAGATCATTCTCTTCAGCCTGTTTGGCGCGGTGTTTGCCCTGCTCATCTGGGGGCGCTGGCGCTACGACATTGTTGCGTTTGCTGCCCTTCTGGTTGCTCTGGTGTTGGGGCTGGTGCCCAATGATCAGGCGTTCAGCGGCTTCGGGCATCCGGCCACCATCATCGTGGCGCTGGTGCTTGTGGTGTCTCGCGGGCTTATCAATTCCGGCGCCATCGATTTCATTACCCGCCAGTTGATTGACGCGGGGCGATCCGTTGGAGCGCATATCGCGATCATGAGCGGCACCGGAGCGGTGCTCTCTGCCTTCATGAACAATGTGGCGGCACTTGCCCTTTTGATGCCGGTGGATGTGCAGGCGGCTAACAAGGCAGGACGAAGCCCACGCGGCACGCTCATGCCGCTTTCCTTCGCCACCATACTCGGCGGACTGGTGACCCTGATCGGTACACCGCCCAACATCATCATTGCAGCGTTTCGCGAAAAATCGTTGGGCGAGGGCTTCGCCATGTTCGATTTCGCACCGGTTGGACTGGCCTGTGCCGTCGCGGGCATCACCTTCGTGGCGCTGGTCGGGTGGCGAATGATCCCCAACGCTTCGGAAAAAAACGATGGTGCCGGCGCATCACAGGTCGATGCCTATTTTGCCGAGCTGGTGGTGCCGGAAGGTTCGCCCGTGATCGAGCAGAACATCAAGGCGCTGCGTGCCGCGTCGGATGAACATGATGTGGAAATCAAGGGGCTTGTGCGCAACAAGCGTCGCGTTGAAGGGGCAATCTCCCAGATGGAGGTGCGGGCAGGGGATCATTTGCTCGTTCTGGCCTCGACCGAAGACATTGATGCCTATCGCGGCGCGATGAAGCTTGAATATTTCGGCGAAACGGATGACACCACAAACCGGCGTGGGTCCATGGCGCTCATGGAAGTCGTCGTGCCGCAGGACTGCCGGATTGACGGCCGGTCCGCCATTTCGTTGCGCCTGAAAGCCCGACGTGGCGTGACGCTTGTTG
>JBCCGR010000076.1:0-10934 GCA_039029195.1 Pseudomonadota bacterium | reverse complement strand
GTGCGGAACAGCTTATTGAGGCGCTGGACGTTTTTCGGTTGCCGACTTTGTTGGTTCTTGCGCCGGTTTCTGACCGGATTCACGTTGCGGGGCGCATTGAGGGTGAAGTGGCTGCGTCAGATGTGAGCCGAATTTTGCTAGAGGCAACAAAGAGCAGCGAGATTGACGGATTTAACGCCAGCAATCTGTTATCACCTGAAGACGCAAAATTACTGTCGGTGGCTCGAAACATCCAGCAACCTGGCCCGGACCCGGTGAACTGCGACTAGGAGTTCAATCCCGGCATCTGATGGATCGGATTTAGGATGAATCGATCCGGCTCTGATGTCCAGATTTTGCAATGGAGTCGTATGGTGTCAGCCCGCTCAGTGTCTTCAAACGTCGTGCGAAATTGTGAGCGTCGAGGAAACCAGAGAGATGGTTGCGCAACTGTTCGTGGCTGTCGTAGTGATACCGTTTCACAGTTGCCTCTTTGATCGTCCGGTTCATGCGTTCCACCTGCCCATTGGTCCAAGGATGGTTGGGTTTGGTTAACCGGTGCTTGATCCCGTTGGCCGTGAGATATTGTGACGTCGACGGCAACGGTGCAGAGCAGATCGGGTCAAATGCGGGATCGTCGGCTGCTAGGCAAAGAGACAATCATGCAGTGGCAGAAGTGTATGCCGACGAAGTGCAACAACTTCTGCCTCCTCCTCTTCATTCAGAACAGCGGAACGTTGCTCCTTGGGGCCGGCCTTCAGATCTTCAACTGACGGCCGATTTCGTCACTTGGCGACCGTCTTGGGATTGATCCCCAGTTCCCGGCTCAGCTCCGCGATCGAAGGCTGCCGTGATCGTGGCGCTCCCGTGACGAACTTGTCCCATAGTGCTTCCTTCCATTCCATCGAGTGGATCGCACCATCAAACCCAGGGATTAAACACCTGGCGCCTACTTCGCGTATTCCTCAATTGTAACGTCGAGCATTTGATATCCAACATCGGCGATTGCTGTTGCAACCGGTTTGGCACTTAGCTGTCCTTTTACGACGATTGGAAGATGCGATCTTGCAAGATCCATGCCTTCGGCGTTCTTGACATATATAATCTGGTTGGCTGGCGGCGGCGGGTAGTGAATGCAGGCCCCGTGAAAGGGCACCAGAAGAAAGTCGATCAGCTTGCCATTTATGATCGTAATTGGAGCGGCATAGCGGGAAATCTTGATATCACGTCCATCCAGTTCCGCATTGATTGTACTCCCGCCAGGTTGAAGTGCCCGCTGCCGATCCAGATACTGTTGTATCAGCTCAAACTTGTCTTCACGCCCCGCGAAGTCTGCAATGTCCAACTCACCGACAATATCTTGATTATCCGCTATCTGCAGAAGTGTCCCGTGACCCTCTGCAGGAACCAGATCTGACCATTTCAGATCGACCTGCTGATCAGCAGCAAAGGCTGATCCCCACCAAAAGACTGCAACGCACATTGCAACAATGCGACTTATCATCATGTCTTTCCCTCTACCGGCTTATTACAACCGTCTCATTCTTGGGTCATATCAGAGTCTCATGATCAACCCATCGGCAAGCGACAACCTGTAGACCTTGATCGCAGGCACAAGACCGGCGACAAGACTACCGCACAGCAAAGCCCCGACGGCTCTGAGCTCGTTCTTGCCAAAGACCGCAATCTGCATGGCAATACCCGTCATTTGTTCAATCTCCGATCTTCCAAACATCAAAGCCAAAAACAAGACAGCGAAACCCAAGGCAATCCCAGCAAGAGTAATCAAAAGAGACTCGATAACGAGCAGACTGGCAACGTGGTGCGGGGCTGCGCCGACCGACCGAAGAATGGCCATCTCCCGACGCCGCTCATTCAGGGTGCTCAGGATCGCAACCATCATCCCAAGAACCGTTGCAACGACCACCATCCCGGAAATCACCAGGAGCGCGGTCTCCACGTTCGAGACGATGCTCCACAGTTCGGAAAATGCGACACCAGGCAGAACCGCCGTGATGGGTTCTTTTTCATAGTCATTGATAAATCGCTGCAGGCTGAAAGTCGCCATTTTGGTGTCGATTCCGACAAAGGCTGCGGTTACCGTCTTCGGTTTGAGTTCTTCCAACGTTGGAAGTTTTTCATCCTCATGCCCGACGCCTGGCGTCCAGTTGTGATGTATTGCCTCAATGGCTTCTAGAGATACCAAGACGGAGCGATCTATAGGTGTTCCCGTCCGATCCAAAATGCCGCTGATCTTGAATGGTCGTTCGGTATGGTCCGCAAAGGAGACTGTTCCGGTACCGTGGGACAGAACGACTTCATCGCCCAAAGTGTGAGAATAAGTTTGCGCTACATCTGAGCCCAACACAACGTCAAAGAGACTATTAAAGCGCTTCCCTTCTTGAAATGTCAGTTTTTCCTGATTGCGATAACGGTATCGATCAAAGAACTCGGTCGTGGTGCCTATAACACGATGCCCGCGATAGGAATCTCCCAGGGATATGGGCACCACCCAACCCACCCCTGGAAGAACTGCGACATCCTCTATTGTATTCATCCTCACATTGTTGGTCGCGTTGCCGATATGAAAGACGGAGTATAGTAGAAGCTGCACTCCGCTAGAGCGCGCGCCGACAATCAGATCCGTACCCGAGATCGTATTGAGGAAGCTTTCTTTGGCGCCTGTGCGCACCTTCTCAACACCCAAAAATAAAGCCACCGAAACCGCAATCGACAGGACTGACAGACCAACCGCCAGTTTCCAGTTGAGCAGGCTTTTCAATGCAAGGTTAAAGAGGATCACTTCTCATCCCCAAGTCCATTCGACGTGCCAAGGTCTGATAGTGCAATGGTTTGGTCAAAACCGGATTGAAGGCTCATATCGTGACTGACAAAAACCAGGCTCGATCCGTTGCGCTCCACCTCCTCAAACAGAAGTGCCATGAAATCGGAACGTTTGTCAGAATCCAGTGAGGACGTCGGTTCGTCAGCTATGATAATTTCCGGTTTTCCAATCAGGGCTCGAGCGGCGGCAACGCGCTGTTGTTGTCCGACACTCAGTTCTGAAACCGACCGGTTTGACAATTGAGCGGCACTCAGTCCAACGCGATCAAGAAGGGCGGTCGCAGTTTGCTTTGTGTTTGCAACCTTCCCACCTGCCCGTTCCCTTCTGACCAGTGCGAACGACATCGGTACGAGAACATTCTCTAGGGCGGTGAGGTAAGGAACAAGATTGAACTGTTGGAAGATGATCCCAATGCACTCGGCCCGAAAACGGTCACGTTGGCGCCAAGTCTTATCTGCCAGATTTTCGCCGATTATGTTTACCTGGCCTCGATCCGGCTCAATGGTTCCGCATATAAGGCTCAGCAAGGTCGATTTTCCGGATCCTGAGGGGCCGTGCAAAAAGACCTTTTCGCCCCTCTCAGCGCTGAAATTCAGGCTTTGGAAGAGAACTGGCTTCGTTGCTTCTCCGCCCACACTTTTGGACCCGTGACCGGGCCACGAAAAATCAATGTCTTTCAGGTCAATGGCAACAGCCGGGGTGTCGTTCATTCGCTACGAGTACAAGGTATTTCAATTCATCATCTCACCAAGCTCTAGGCTGGGAGCATCCTTGGTGAGTTCAAAACCGCATTGTCCCGATGGGGTCACCACCTGAACATCCACTTCTTCCAACCCGGGAAACTGATCAAATAACTTTGTCGCCCACGTTGAAAGACCAGCTGGATCTTCGCATAGGAAACTTGCGTTCATATGGAACTCCGAATGCTCAGCTTCGGCGGCCTCATTGCCGTGATCATGATCATGGTCGTGAGCAGTTTTTTCATGCTTTTCTTCTTCATGGGCCTCACGCTCGAGCTCGGCTCCCACAGTCGAAATTGAGCATTTTGCTTCCTCAGGAATACCAAATAGATCAATAGGCTTTGATAGCACTGCTATCGCAGCTTGCACGGCCTCCAGTTCTTTAGCGGTCTCTGCCTTGTGTTCAAAACCGATCAGACTCCATGCCGGAGTGTGAAATTCCATGCCCACATTCTTGCCATCCAGAACAATGTTGAGATGGCCTTCACCATGAACGTGAGCATTCAGTGACTTGGATTCAGCCAATGCCGTTGTGGCCATCAGTGCTGAAACTTGTAGCGTGCTTGATTTCACCTTCATCATCTCATCCGATCCAAAGTTCTGAAACGCAGCCCCGCCCTATGCGAAGAGCGAAGCCACAAAGTTGATATCTAAGGAGGAGAGATATCAATAGGCGGCCAGTGGTGCCCCCGGCGATCCCGTTGCGCCTTTAACTGACAACGGCGAATAGATGTAGGCAAATTCAGAAACGCCTGCGTTGACCAAAACCTCGGTTGCGAGGTTCTCGTGAATGAAGATGCCATTGCGGGTGATCAACTCCTGGTGCGCATCAAACGCATTGTTGGAATCCGGGTTTGGAACCACCTCAACGGGCCAGATGTCAGAACCTACAATAGCGATGTTCTTCGAAGCAAGCCATCTTGCGGCTTCCATCCCGATGCCTGGAGCGCCGCTATTGAACGTCGCGTTGTCTGTAATCCAGTGCCGGCCCCACCCGGTATGAATCAGCACGACATCACCTTCTCCCGGTCCGGCAATGCCCTGCCTATCGAGAGCTGCCTCAATATCGGCGACTGTTACTTCGTCACCCGCGTCCATCGGTGCTCCTCGAATTGCCGTGATGTCCAACACAATCCCGCGTGTGAAGAACGGCTTTACATGCTCCATCCCAAGCAACTTCAAGCCGGTGGCACCAACAACATCCTTGGACTCATTATTATTGTAAAATGTGGCCCCGTTGTCGTGACCAATACCGATATGACCAAGACCATCAAATTGGGTGCCGACCTGGCCGATTTCGGTCGCAAGGAAGTCATCCATCCAGACAACCTTGTTGGCACCAAGGGGACCACCCGCCAAACCTGATGTTCCGCGCAGCGCAAATGCACGTGAGCCAAAGAGCGGCATTTCTGATTGATAGACCCGACCAATCGACACCACTGTACCAGACTTCATAAGACCAATCGCCTCAAGGGCCTTCTCTGCAGTCATATAGTTGGAGGCTCCCGCCTGATCTTCAGGCCCCCACTTGGATGTTGGGACCGAATGACCGTCTGCAAGAGCGGATGTCATCATCAAGGTTGCACTAAGCGCAATTGCTTGAAATAGTTTATTTTTCATGAGATCTCCTCCCTCTACCTTTAGTCTTAACGCACGCTCTGCGGTCGATCCAGAAACGCCCCATCGGCCAGCATGTCGTTGACATATCTTACATATCAATGTGCCCGACAGTTAATAAGTAAATGCGTACAAGTGTTCAATTGGATGAACAACTTACGAAATAATACGGCAATTTATAATCACATCAGTCCCATGTCCGGGTGACTGAGATTAGCGATCAAGAGAATGTGGCAGGCCGAATTAGTCCGATTTACGCATTGTAGGGCCCGGCCACCCTCGGGACACTTCGCATCTGATTTATGGCTTTTCTTTGAGAGCTTCGTAGCGTGTCTTTTCATAATGAGCGCCGTACGGTCTATGAAAATTGTAGAAGCGTTCCCACTCGTCCAATCTTGCTTCCAGATAGCCGGCGGCCGTTGCTGTCGACGGGCAGTGTTGCGGCTGAACTGCGGATTTTGAACAGCTACAATCGGCGGCCAGACGGCCACAAGCCAGCAAATGTTGCGGCCGCGAATTTTGAACATCTACAATCGCTCCTCAGCCAACCAATTGTAATATTTGGATTTCAGCTGAGGGGCTGTTGTGGTTTTCGGGTAGGTCAGCCTCAATACATCACCAATTGTTGCGGATTCTCCCGGGCTCGGTTTTGGCCCTGGTCCGAAAAGTGTATGATATCCAGGCATTGTCGATCAGTGAAGTTCAGGCCTTGAACATCCCCTGCATCGGGCAGTTGACGCTCGATGCGGTTCACTCGGGTGGCAAAGGCCTCCCTTCCGTTTACAAATCTCGCGTAGACAGAGAACTTGCTGCGCTCAAAGCCTTCATCCAGCAGAAAGTTCCGGAAATCTGTCGCGGCTTTGCGTTGCGTTTTGGTGTCGGTCGGCAGGTCGAACATCACTAGGATCCACATCAGACGATACCCCGATAGATCGGTGGTTGAGTTGCTCATGATCCGAGACCCGCAAGCGTTAAGGGATCGGGTGGACTTGGCAAAGCCAAGGCCAGCCTGCCCTCTCAAAACTTTGTCCGCGCGAAGTGGCGAGTTTCATACAGGCCACCGAGACAGGTGTGGTCGATCTCGCGATGCTGGCGCATGATGTTCTGGATGCTATCGCTGCTGGCGAACAACCTGACGGCTTGACCACGGATTACCTGATCAAGCCGGGTTTTCCGGCTATCTGGTCAGATAGCACAAGCAGTTCGCTGCGCTCTGATCTACAGGCACTCCCATAGTCATCAAACTCGTGGCGTCGGCTTCGTGAAGTGAGACCGCGGCCGGAAATCGACCATTGTCGCGCGCACGTTCGGATCTCAGTTCAAATCGCCAAAATCTAAGTTGCTGAAAATTTATCACAATCGGCGGCGAACTATTCGGTGTTTGATCTAAGGGAAAATCATGGCTGGGGTGGTAGGATTCGAACCTACGATACACGGTACCAAAAACCGCTGCCTTACCACTTGGCTACACCCCAACGTGAGCGGCTATCTACGATCCTTGCGCGTCGTGTTCAAGAGGGCACTCGCGAAAAAAAGCAGATCGATTTTCGCGGCGGACCCTTCTAGGAGACGTTGATAAGAACGGCGCCAGAACGGCCGCCGGATTCGACCATGTCATGCGCGACGGCGGTGCGCGCCATTGCGAATATCTCGAAAACCGGGCATCTCAGGCCTCCGCTGCTCAATGCTGTTGTCAACTGTTCGATGGCGCGTTGCCGGGGCGCTTTGTTCAGAAGGTATATCAGAGTGATGTCGATTGTCGCCGCCTTGAACATCAGCGGATAAAACGGCACGACCGGTTGCATGTCCCTGGCCGAGCCATATGCGGCGATTGTGCCGCATTCGGCTATCACTTCGGTGTTAACCGCTATGTTTGTGCCAAACTCGACATCAACGATCCGGTCAACCGGTTTGCCATCAGCAGCGTCCAGTATCCGCGTGGAAAGGTCAGGCGCGGCGTAGTCCAGAACATGATGTGCGCCTGTGTCGGCCACCCGGTCGTGATCCTTCGGACTTGCGGTGGCAATCACGTGTGCGCCAGCCCAGCGCGCCAGTTGCACCGCCAGAAAGCCCACGGTGCCCGCCCCGCCATGTATCAGCAGAGTGGCCCCCTCGACCGGCCCGCCTCCCAACACGGTATGGCAGGCGGTCAATCCGGGAATGCCCAGAATCGCACCGGTTTCGAAACTGACCGGGTCGGGCAACACGGGGGCCTGCGCAGAGGGCAGCGCAATATGGCTGGCGGCGGTACCATAGGCGCGACGCCATTGACCGTTCCAGATCCAGACTCGTTCACCGATCCGGGACCGGTCCACGCCGGTCCCGACCTCAATTATGATCCCGGACCCGTCGCTATGGGGCACGATGATCTCAAAAGGGGGTTTTGTCGCGCCCGGTCGCGTGCCGGATCGCGCCTTGATGTCAGACGGGTTGACGCCGGAATATGCCAGTTCGACCAACACCTCGCCGTCTGCTGGAACGGGGGTGTCTAGGTCTTCGATCCGCAAAACGTCGCGGGCGGTTCCGAAGGTTCGGTAGGTGACAGCTTTCATTACTTGGCCCAGCCTGTAAACTTGTCCTCACCCTAGCTTCGCAAACCGCGAAAGCCAGTCCGAAATGACGCAAGGAGGGTCGATCATGAAAGCGCTGAGAACACCGGATGACCGTTTCGAAAACCTGGCGGATTTTGCATTCCCACCCAACTATCTTTCAGTCGATGACGGCGAAGGCGGGGCGCTGCGGCTGCATTATCTGGACGAAGGGCCGGCCGAGTCGGCACCGATTCTGGCGATGCATGGCGAGCCAACCTGGTGTTACCTCTACCGCCACATGATACCGCGTTTCACCCAACGCGGGCATCGGGTCATTGCACCGGACCTGATCGGTTTCGGCAGATCACGCCCTGCGGCTCGGGCAGATGGTTACCGACCTGAATCGGACGCGGAAAGTCGATCTCTTCGCCAAGCGGCTTAGCCAATTTCTCGGTGATCGCGCTTTCCGCCGCTTCGAGACTGATGTCGAGGTCCCCGCCGAGCAGTGACTTCTGATCAATATAGCCAAGCCTAGCACCTTCCCTGGGTGCAGAAAGCTTCGCCCTGTAACGCTCTCGTCACACTTTCGACACTTGCTGCTTGTTTCTAGCCACTGCTCAATGCATGCAGCACAGAATAACTCCTCGCAGCATGACAGTTGCACCGCACCATCAACAACATACTTGCATATTTCACATTCCTCCACTGCACTTGCGTCGATGAATCGTGCTCTGCGCAATGGGATACTTGTTGCATGTGGTGGTGTTGCGTGTGTGTGGATGGACTGGCTTGGAATAGTGGGTGCAGTTTGTTTTGTCTTAGCATCAGTTGTGTGTTGCTCTTGTGTAGGATCAAGTTCTGTGTGTTCGTGCTCTTTGCTCCATTGTGCGGCAGCACCCCGCAACTTCTTCTGGGGAGGCGCGTCACTGATTGTGTTCGTGCGTTTTCCCCTTACCTTGCTGGCTTGCTTGGTGCAAAAATTGCATGTAGTCCTGTGGTGGGGTGTCCATGCAACAACTGGCCCGCAGCCACCTCCACAATGACCCTCCTTTGGGTTGGGCTTGGATGCCAGACGTTTCAATGTGCGTTGACAAAGATGGCATATATGTGGTGGGTGAATGCCGGGTGAGTCTCGTGTCGCATCAATCAAGAAAACGGCTTTCAGCTCGTCTTTGTATTGTAAACAGTCGTATCGTGTTTTCTGGCTCAGAGATTGAAACGTCCTACCGCCTACACGGCAGACATGCTGCGAAAAGGTCACATGGTCGTCCATATCCGAGGACCTAAAGCAAAAAATGAGAAAAAGTCCAGATGCACGACTTTCAAATGCACGTCTTGAAACGAACTTTTCGCCAAAGCTCCCCAGCAGGCCAACCTACCCCAAACCAAATTGATCTTCCCAGCAGCTAAATTAGAAACAAAGAAAACCACGACGATTCACAGGCCAAAGTGAAGGAAAAAGCTCGTCACAAACGACGAGTCCCTGACGACGCTGAGAACGACGACGGACTGTACGCGACATGAACGTGAAGCTCGTCAAAGGCCAAGCCCAAAAATCACAATTTCTGTGGAAAACAAGGCAAATAGATGAAGATATGGCCGAACGAAGATCGGAATGACAAGTATTTCAAGCGATTTCGTCACGCCAACTTTCGCATTTTTTGAGAAACGCGACGCCATTTTGATTGAGTGGAATTCTCGTAAAAACTAAGCGTGACGCAGTCAACTCGCTGCACTGTCCTCAGTCGCGAGGGTCGGATTTCATTGGCCACAACTGTAGTTTTGTTCAGTTATCAAACTGAAAGTGGGGGATGTTGTTTGCTCTGAAGGTGCAGTGAACAGTTTTGTGCTTCTTCTGTCTTCCTTGTCTATGGCAGGTTCCAGATGATGGCGGCGACATGTCTCGGTTAACAGTTGAGGCTCAAGTAAAATCTGCTACGTAAGTTATCTTACATCCTGAGCCCCCAGTTGACCCGTTCCCTGTTGCAGTACTGGCATCTTTCAAGGAGTCACAGGATATGAGCGCACACCGTGCCAGGGGCAAAAATTACCCTGATTTCCGTTCTTGTTCATGCTGGCAGTTGTGTGGCATTTCTAAAAATGGTTTAAAAATTATTTTCCATGCTGTGTTGTGCTGTGCTGTTGCAGCAAACGCCTGGATGACGTTAAGCTCGGTCGTTGTCTCTTTGGACTTGTGCGCTCTGAAGAACAAGAGAGGGTGAGTGCCAAGCTTCACCCAACTTCAGTTGGTACGATTGTCACCCCTGCCCTACTATACTTCTTTGGCCGTGTCTGGAGAGCCTAAATCCCCGTGTGGGTTAAGGTTTGATTCAGTTTATGTCTTTGCGTTTGGTGTACTTGGAAGTTGCAGTTACCGGCACGTCAATAAATTTGGCCATTTTTCTCCCTGCAGCTGCGCCTGGGGCAGGAAGCGGCGCTGGCGGAATCCAAGCGTAAACGTTCGTCTTGGAAACCTGTCAGAGATACTGGCTTTCCGACGACTCCATCACGACAGCGAGGGAGCTCTATGTCTCTCGGGTAAGATACTGAATAAGAAGGCTGATAGTTTTGCATGTGGAGCACCACTCGTTGGACAAACGGGATTGGTTACTGCCGCAATTGAAAGAATTCGAGTGATGCAGACTCCTCCATCACGATGATTTTGTTCATTCTTCGTTCAGATCTGGTAGGAAAAATTCAATGGATTTGTGTACCGAGCAAGTCAAGAACTACCTCTCTGCTTGCATGGAATGCCAACTACCCTGGATCTGGCCAGATGTACAGCTATTTAGTGATGGGGGAGGGTAGATCAGTCCAACCACACAAGAAGTCTAAGGCCAAAAACCCAATCGCTTCTGTTGTGTTTCGTTCTCTGACAACAAACGTTCCACACCGTAACACTGCTCAACGAGAGAGATAAAACTTCTCACTCCATTTTCCAAAGAAGAAGAAAGAAGAGCCCAGGGTGAGAGAAATCAGCGAGAGAAAAGCCTGAGAGTGCCGTACAGACGAAAACAATATTCGTACAGAACCGCGATGAGAATGGATTTGACCGGAGAGAACAAATATGGATATGAGAAGAAACCGGCCAAGAAGTGCACTATTGTACAACAAGCTGACATCCCATGTTTGATGAATCGACATCCTAATTTGTACATGTGAGAAAGCTCTGCACATCCAAGTTTGTAATTCAGACAACCAAACATGGGGTTAGTTGCTTCT
>JBCCGR010000075.1:0-11878 GCA_039029195.1 Pseudomonadota bacterium | reverse complement strand
CGCCGTTCGGTTTGCCAATCGTCGCCTCTCCAAAGCGGAACATTGAGTTGGGATTGTTCTTTGCGTTCTTTGATTAGTGACCGCTTCGCAACATTTCCGTGAGCATATCCCAGACCCTCCTTATGCGACGATTGGTTCGGAGAGCTTCGGGAGCGGCAAGCCACATAGGAAGTGATGGCAAGGTCGGTTGGAAGGCCAAGCGTTCAACCAGAGGTTCTTTATCTCCGATAAATGTCTGCATGGCACCCACTCCACAACCGGAACAAACAAGTCGCCAGAAAGTGGCTTGATCGTCGCATCGAACACCGAAGAATGAGCGATTTACCTCAAGTCCAAGTTCCCGCATTTCGCGAAGGATGAGGTCGGATTTATCAAAGCCAACGAATGGAAATTCAGCAAGGTTGCTCAGATCGTCTGGCTGTCCGTAGCGATCAATAATACTCTTCGCCGCGTAGAGTGCCATATCTTGATCCGACACATGTTTCGTCACCACTTCCAGTTGGTTTGGACGGTACATTCGAACGGCTATGTCGGCCTCTCTGAAGATAAGGTTTTCGCTTGCATCTGACGGCACTAATTCGACTTCGATACCCGGTTCCTGCTGACGAATTGAGGCGATGATATCTGGCATGACAAAGTTGGAGATCACCACGCTTGCGGTGATCCGAACCGTTCCTTTAGCTGCCTCATCTCGACCTGCGGATATGTTACATAATCGTGCGGCGGCAGCCGCCATATCTTGCGCTGGTTCTAGAAGTGCTTTGCCTGCATCACTTAAGTCCAAACCACGTGGGTTTCGCGTGAAAAGCTCGCTCCCAAGGGAGGCTTCGAGAGCTTTGATCTGGCGACCAACAGTGGGTTGGCTCTGCCGCAATTTTCTTGCTGCTGCGCTCAGGGATCCTGTTTCCGCAACGGCTAAAAAGCTGCGAACAGTCATCCAATCTAATTTATCCAGTGCTACATCCATTCAAATATGAATAGGTCTTCTTTGAAATTAGGCAATACCTATACAAATAAGAATGTTGTCTCATGATGCCAATTGCAATCCCCAAGAGACAATCACATGACCAAAACCATTCTGATTCTGGGAGCATCCGGCAAGATTGGTCGTCATAGCGCGGTGGCGTTCGAAAACGCCGGTTGGAACGTGAAGCGTTACAACAGACAGACCGACGACATGACCGCAGCGGCCCGGGGTTCGAGCGTGATACTCAACGGAATGAACCCGCCAAACTATCACGACTGGAAAAACACAATACCGGCGATCACAGCACAAGTCATAGAAGCTGCAGAGGCGAACGACTCGACGGTTATTGTCCCAGGAAACGTTTATCACTTTGGTGACCATCCTGGTATCTGGTCGCAAGACACAATACCCGCGCCAGTTAGTCGAAAAGGAAAGATCCGTCTCGAAATGGAACGTGCCTATGAAGCAAGCAGCGCACAGACCATCGTTCTGCGAGCAGGAAACTTCATCGACCCGAACGGGCAAGGTTGCCCCATGTCGGCTATATACTTGCGCAAAATCCGCGACGGCAAAGTTACTTTGCCCGGACCTGCTTCAGTACGCCAAGCCTTGTGCTATCTGCCGGATTGGTCTCGAGCCGCCGTGCTGCTGGCAGAAATGCGCAATGAGTTAGGCCATTTTGAGGACGTCCCGTTCTCTGGACATACGCTTACAGCCAACGACATAAGGCAAGGTTTGGAGGGTATCCTCGATCGTAATCTGTATTTTGTGCAGTTCCCTTGGATTGTCATGAGGTTGTTGTCGCCTTTTTGGGAACTCGCCCGAGAACTCAACGAAATGCGCTATCTTTGGAGCACTGACCATGCGCTGGATGGCGCACGACTGAACGAACTACTGCCGGACTTTGAGCCGACTAAGTTGAACGCCGTTTTGAAAGCGGCACTTCCGAAAGACGTTATTTAGAATCGGAAAAGAGAACATTCCATCAGCGGAAAGGCGCTTTGAAACACGCGATCTACTTTCATCGCTCAAAAAGCCGCGATTGCTTCAGCACGATCGACCGTAGGAGATGGCCCAATCCGGTCGTTCAAACTGCCTCCAAACTTCCTTAAGGGATTCGTCAAAGCCGACATTCAGGGTGATGACGATTTCAAGTTCTCGGATGACGGCAACGCAGACATTTTGCAATTTTCCGCTCTCGAAACTGGCTCTTAGACAAAGCGCGTCTGCTAGTGAATTGTGCGCCTTTCTGACAAACAATGAGGCCGGTTGCTCCGCGAGGGAGCAATTTCCAGCCTGAAACTTATGCTTACGAGGCTCTCAGCTTTCTGGTGGTCAAAGGCCCTGTGACACCCCCAGAACTCCGGCCTAACGACCTGGCGGCCTTGCTCAACCCATTCCAGATATAGCCGAATGTCTTGTAAGCAGCCCTTGAGCGTTCCAAACGTCCGGCCGCGAACGCTTTTTCATAGTTGATGGAGCCGTCTTTATCGAAGAACTTGGGATCAATCTTGTACATTGCGTGTCTCCTTGGAGTTTGCGTTGCTGATGGGGAGACACTAATGTTTGGGTGGTCGCGGTGCTTTCAGAGGACCTTAAGGAGGTGTCCAGATTTCCTTCATATTTCTGAAGATTTCATCGCGCCGAGCCCATGGGAGACTTGATGGAAAACATCGGCAGCGAAATTCTCCTGTTTGAGGACTTTGAACTGGATGTTGGAGCAGTCGAGCTGAGAAAGGCTGGCGAGCCTATCCCGCTTGAGCCCCAAGTATTCGACCTGATCAGATTGCTGGCCAGCCGTCCCGGCCAGGTTGTAAGTCGCGACGAGATTATCGATGCAGTTTGGGATGGACGCATTGTTTCAGAATCTGCGGTCTCAACGCGGATCAATGCGGCGCGCAAAGCTCTGGCCGATGACGGATCTGCGCAGCGCATCATCAAGACAGTTCACGGGCGGGGTTTTCGATTTGAAGGCGCGGTTAGCGCGGACGATCAATTGCGGCCCGACCAAAAAAGCGAAGTCGAGTTTTCCGGAGTTCGCTACATTCGATCGTTTGATGGGACGAACATTGCATATGAAGTTGCGGGTGTGGGGCCACCGATTGTCAAGACACCCTCCTTTTTGAATCACATCGAAATGGATCACTCGAGCCCTGTTAATCGACATTGGATCAATGAGGCGGCCAGAAAGAACCGCTATATTCGTTTCGATCAACGCGGCACTGGTCTATCCGACAGAAATATCGAAGATTTTTCGTTTGAGTCCTATTTGCAGGATATGCTCAAGGTCCTGGACGGAACACATACTGAGCGAGCCGTCCTATTGGGATTGTCCCAAGGCTGTCCGCAGGCGATCGCATTTGCTCATCGCCACCCGGAACGCGTCGCTGGTCTCATATTGCACGGTGGATATGTTGCTGGCTGGCGCGCCTTTGGCGACCCCGATCTGAGTGCAAGGCGAGAAGCAATGTTGGAGCTGGTTCGCGTTGGATGGGGCGGTGACAATCCCGCTTTCCGCCAAGCTTATACTTCAATGTTTGTTCCTGGAGGAACCAAAGAGCAGCACGACTGGTTCAATGAGATGCAGCGCCTTGCCGCTTCGCCAGAAAATGCGTGGCGCATACTTGATAGTTTTGGAGATATCGATGTCCGTCCACTTATTGCGGATGTAGAGGTCCCCACCTTGGTTACACATAGCAGAGGTGATCAGGTCGTCTTTATGGAGGCAGGTAGGCAGTTCGCGGTGAATATGCCAAATGCTCGTTTCGTCGCGCTTGAGAGCGATAATCACGTTTTGCTGGAAGACGAGCCCGCATGGCTGGTGTTCAAACGTGAAGTAAGGGCATTCCTGGATGAAATCGGCTGGTGATAAACTCGCTCTGCCTGACGAAAAATCCCGGTTCGAATTTTCAAGTTTTCCCTCGTTCCAACCAATTAGGGTTCGACTATTTTCGCGAAAGCGATCATTCGCAGACGCGCTGAGAAATATCTGCATAGTCTACGATCCGGAGACGGGCAGCCTCTACTGATAAATGCCAAGTCGATGTGACTGTCGGAGAGAGCTTTGTAACGTCGATGTCGGAGTGGTTTGTTTTGTTCCTGAGAATTAGACAAACGGTAGACGTTCAAAAGAGGCTCACAACAGCCAGCCATCGGCTCGAAACAACACCTCCTCACTCCTGCATCAGCCGATGCTACGCCACCTTGCGCCTATTGTTTCGAACCAAAGAACTCACCAATCCCCATCTCAACCGTCGAAGGCAAAGGCTGGGAGAACTCGGGTTAGATCAGCTTTCGGACGTGAGGTGGAGTCTGGTTGAAGGCTTAAATCTGGCGACCTGTTGACAGCGTTTGAAGCAAATGAACTGTTTGCGTCAACGGCGACTATGTGGACAAATCAACATTTTTCGTTGCAGTTAAATGTCCTGAACGCGACTGAGTATTTGTTGTTGTTCGTCCGCTAAGAAGCCGGGGCACCTTCCAACATCAAGCTGGCCTGATGGTCAAGCTTTCCTAAAAGCAGAATTAACGCATCCAACTCTTTCTTTGACAACGGCTCTGCGAGTAATTCCTCCCGTTTGTTGGCAAACTCGGCGATCTCTTCTTGTAGGTTTTTTCCTTTGTTCGTCAAAGCGACCTTCGAGCGTCTTCGGTCGTTTTTGTCTGCAAGTCGATTAAGGATGCCGCGATCTTCAAGCCGAGAGATAGCGCGACTTGTGCCGCCACGATCCATCGAAATTCGGTCGGCTACTTCATTGATACTGGAGGCACCGTCCCGCCCAAGAATTTGAACAACTCGCCATTCGCACATGTCCATTTTTAGAGGCTTCGCGCTTTCTCGGAGCGCATGCTGGCCAATCTTTGCTGTCAGTGCATACAGCAAGGCTGGAAGGTGTGCATCCAGGTCGACAGTCTGTGATTTGGTTTCCATTCTTGCAAACTCGCAAAAATTATGTGATTAATCAATATTTGATTTGTCACATAAAAATTGGAACTGAAAGGCAAATTCTGCCATGACATTTTCTATCGCGACTGATCGAGTCCCTGAACCGATGGCATCCAATGATGATGGCAGAAAGCTGCTTTTGGATCTTCAAAGTATGGTCCCGGATTTGCGCAAGCGCGCAGCGGACGCCGAGCGTGAAGGAAGAATTCCAGAGGAGACGATTTCTGAATTGGATGCGATTGACGCATTCAAAGCCGTCGTTCCTACCCGCTATGGTGGTCTGGAACTACCTTACCCATACATTCCCCAGATTTTCAGAATTCTGGGGCGAGGCTGTGCATCAACATCATGGTGCATGGGATTTTTGATTTATCATAATTTCCAGTTTGCCCACTTTCCAATTCAGGCCCAGGACGAAGTATGGGGCGGACGAGGTTTTACCATGGCTCCCGGCCAAGTCATGCCCTCGGGAAACGCAAAACGCATTGAAGGTGGTTATGAACTTTCTGGCCGCTGGGGTTATGCAACTGGCATTTTCCACGGAGACTGGATGCTGTTAAGTGCACCGACGGAAATAGGTGATGGGCAGAAGGAGATGCGGCGATATTATGTGCCTGTTTCCAATTGCGAGGTGTTGGATACCTGGGACGTAGTAGCGATGAAGGCTACTGGTAGCCACGATGTCATTATCGAATGCGAATTTGTACCTGCACATAGGTCTATATTGGTGTCCGAACTACGTGAGCGCACCGGTGAAGGCATAAAGCACAATCCCGGTTCGCTCTGGCAGGTGCCTTTGCTGAGTTTCATGGTGCTTGGCGCGGTCGGTCCATTTGTCGGTGCAGCCGAGGCGATGCTGGAAATCGTGACGGATGTGATGAAAGTCAAAGTGGGTGCTTATTCCGGTGAAAAGCAGTCAGGTCTTATGTCCCAGAACATTCGGATTGCACGCCTCTCAATGGACTTGGATGCAACTATTAGGTTGTGGGAAGGGCACATCGAAGAGCTCTGGGAGCAGGTGGAAAGTGGCAAAGAAATTTCCCCAGAGCGGCGTCAGGAGCTACGGGCAGTTTCATCACACATCGCGAGGTCGTGCACGGGCATCATAACAGAACTTGCCGGTTGTGTTGGTTCAAGAAGCTATTTTTCAGACAGCCCAATTCAAAGAATCCATCGCGACATCGCAAGCCTGTCCACCCACGCACTATTCGAATATGACCACATGGCAAATTTATACGGCACTGTCCGATTGGGTGCTGAACTGCCCAACAGCGCAATGATCTGAGCCATAACGGCTTTCGTTCTCTCAGCGACGGTGTGTCGAAGGTCAAAGAAGGGCTCACAACAGCCGTTCTTTCGCTTGCAACATGACCCTCTCATTCCCGTGCCCCGTCGATGGCATTTGCCTACACCAGCGCCACGCCCTCAACCGTTACCCTGTGCATTAGCCGTCGAAAGCCGTGATAGTCGTTGATTGCCTTGTGCCATGTTGCGCGGTTGTCCCACATGGTCACATCCCCTTTCTGCCAGCGGACCCGGCACTGGAATTCTGGCTGTTTACAGTGCTCGTATAGCATTTCGAGGATCGCGGCTGACTCTTCAGCCGACAGCCCCTCAATGTGCGTGGTGAAGACCGGGTTTATGAACAATCCGCGACGCTTGCTCAAGGGATGGGTGATGACAATGGGATGCCGCGCGTCTTGCGTGGCGGCCTCCGCATTCAGGAACCGGCCGGTCCTGGCTGCCTCACTGTCTTTTGTCTCTTTGCCGAAGGCATGTCTTGAGGAATGCACGGCTGTCAGTCCGCCAAGAAAGTTCCGCATTGGTGCTGACAAAGCCTGATAGGCGGCGGCCATGGAAACAAAAAGCGTGTCACCGCCATAGGGTGGCATCTCGATGGCGTGCAATATCGACCCCATCGCCGGTATCTGGTCGTAGGAATGGTCGGTGTGCCAACCTTCGCCAACGGCCTGCTTTTGATCCTTCTCCTTCAGCACGGTTGCGATTTCAGGGTGACCATCCACCGGCTTGAAGAACCGGTTGACGTTGATTTTTCCAAACCGGCGGGCGAATTCCAGGTGGTCGTCCGGGCTGATTTGTTGGTCCCGCACCACGATCACAGAGCGTTCTGCGAATGCTGCCTGAAGATCGTCGAACTGGCTCGCATCACGTATGTCGGCGCCGATGATCTCGGCCCCCAAGCCACCTGTCAGTGGTCTGATGTCCACCATTCACTCCCGCACCAATCGATATCGCCCCTCCTCATACACCTCGTCGGCATTCCTGCCGCCCGACATGGTGTGGCCATAGGAGACGGAGGTGTAGATGCCGGGTCGGCCCAGAAACTGTTTCACCCCATCGAAGGTGACGAACTCGCCGGTGCACGATTTGGTGGAACACATTGAAATATCGTTGTTCTTGCCGCTCAGGGTCAGCACGGGTTTGTTGGTGTTCGTGTTATCCACCAGATCAGCAAGGCTGGTGATGAATTTGAGTGGTGCGCCCGGATTGTCATCAAGGCGGGCGTTTTTGACCGCCGTCACCACCACGGTGTCGCCATCCGCCTGAAGTTCACCTTCAATGTCGGCTTCGAGCACATTGCCAAAGGAGAATGTGTAGGTGAGCTTGAACGTTTCCGCAGCGGCGGGCGCCAGCGCGAAAATTGTGAGAACAAGGGCGGATACAAGCCGGATTGTCAGGTTTTTCATCATTCAGCACTTCCAGAACTCTGCCGTTTAGCGCGTACCGCGTTTTGATAGATTCAAAACGCTGCGCTATCTGTTTGATTGTGCGTGCCATTGTCCGAAAACCGGTTCCCACTTTTCGGTGGCACACACCAGCGATCAGGATCAGGTGAAGCGCCGCGCGCGTCAATGCAGAAGCGCACAGGCGCTGTTGATCGCTACGTCGCGGGTATTCAACATCACCCCACATCCTCATCCTAAGCTTGTCGAAGGAGGGATGTGGCCTCACTTCAAATCGCACGTTGAGCGGAGCGAAGCGCAAGATTTGAACTGAAAACCAGGACCACCTCTTGGGTATCGACGGCTCTACCCAAGAGGTGGTCCTGGTAGAATTCACCCAAACATCGTGTTGGGCAGCAGCAGCGCGATCTGCGGGAAGAGCACAATCAGTGCCACCACCGCCGCCATGGCGAACCAGAAGGGCCAGATGCCGCGAAAAATCGTGCTCAGCGGAATGTCGGGCGCGATGCCCTTCACCACAAACACGTTGATCCCCACCGGCGGCGAAATGAGCGCCATTTCAAGCACGATGACCATCAGCACGCCGAACCAGATCATGTCAACGCCGAGCGTTTCCAGAATGGGTTGTACCAGCGGCACGGCCAGCACCAGAATGGCAAAGCCTTCCAGAAACGTCCCCAGAATTATGAACAGGATCAATATCGCGATCACCACCTGAAGACCGGTGAGTCCCTGCGCCTCAATCCAGCCGGTCAGCTTGATCGGCAGGCCGGTGAAGCCCACAAAGGTCTTGAAGACGAACGCGCCGAACAGGATCAAAAACACGGTGCCGGTGGATTTGAGCGTGGCGGTGGTAACGTCCTTGATGTTTGCCCAGGTGAGCGCCTTGCGGATGATGGTGACAAGGAACGCCAGGATCGCGCCGATCCCCGCCGCCTCGATGGCCGAAAACATGCCCGCATATATCCCGCCGATGGTGATGAAAATGATGCCGATGATCCAGCCGGAGCGCCCGAGCTTCTTGAGCCGCGCCTTGCGGTCTTCCTTTGCGGCGGCTGTGGGCGCTTTGGCGGGGTTGAGGCTCACCACAACCCAGATCGCCAGCACGAACATTAGCGTCAGCAACAGGCCGGGCAGAACGCCCGCCATGAACAACCGGCCAATGCTTTCTTCCGTCAGAATGGCATAGACCACGAAACCGGCAGAGGGCGGAATGAGGATCCCCAGCGTGCCGCCTGCGGCGACTGCCCCGGCGGCCAGACCATCATGATAGTTGTAGCGCTTCATTTCCGGCAGGCTGACCCGGCCCATGGTGAGCGCGGCAGCAAGCGACGAACCGGAGAGGGCGGAAAACCCCGCGCAGCCGACAATAGTGGCGGAGGCTAGCCCGCCCTTCAGATGCCCGAACCAACTGTGCGCGGCGTCGTAAAGATCGCGGCTCATGCCGGAAACCCCGGCCAGATTGCCCATGAGAATGAAGAGCGGCAGAATGGTGAGCGGGTAGCTTGCAGCTTCGCCAAAAATCTCGCCTGCTATCACCGGCATCATGGCAGGTGGGCGAATGAGATAGATGCCCAGGCCCCCGGCGATCATCATCGCAAGCCCCACCGGCACGCGTATGAACAAAAGCACGAAGAGGGCGATGAAGCCTGTGGCGGCAATCGTATCGCGATCCATCAGTCGGCCACCTCATTGGGGTCCGTGCCATTCCAGTTTGCCAGACCAACGATGAGATGGGTCGCGACCAGCACGGCATAGACCGCGATTGCCGAGCCGAGCACATAGTAAAAGGGGGTGTGGACAATGCCGAGATTGGAGGTCATCGCGCCGCAGGGCAGGCCGCAGCTACCCTTGGTGAAGAGCGCATAGGACGCAATCGCAAGCATGGCGCAGGACACCGTGCGGGCGAGCACATCGGTGATGCGGGTGACGCTGCGCCCCAAACCAAGCGAGATGACGTTGACCGAGACATGGCCGGCCTGTGCCGCCGCCCACACGATTGCGCCCGCAACCACCACCGTGAGCGCCATGGTGGAGACATCCTCAATGCCGAAGATCGGCGCTCGCAGCACATAACGGTAGAACACCGAAACGCCGGTCACCACGGTGAGCACCAGCAGCCCCAGCCCGCCGAAAACGGCGAACAGCCCGGCAGCAATGTTCAGCGCGCGATCAATGAGTTTCATGAGCAATGGGCCAGGGCTGGGGGAAGTTGAATGTAGAGGAGACATGCAGCGCGGGCTCTCCATTTCCCTCCCCTTTTTCAAAAGGGGAGGGTGGCATGGCGCAGCCATGACGGGTGGGGATTGATACCGATTTCTCCCCCACCCGTCGTCTTTCGACGACACCCTCCCCCGCTGGGGGAGGGAAACTGCCAAATTTTGTGCTCAAGACCACTATGCGGCCGGACCGCAAATGCATCCCCCCGCGCGCTGCCTATTTCCCCTGCATCAGCTTTGTGACGTCGGCACCGGTGAGGCCCTGACCCACGGTGGAAGCAAGCCATTTTTCCATGGCAGGCTGGATGGCGGCATCCCAGCGGGCGGATTCTTCCGCCGAGAGATTGATGATTTCCACGCCGTTTTTGGCGGAAACATCCAGCGCTTTTTGGGCAATGCCATCATACATTTTGGCGCCACTCATGGAGAGCCATTTGCCGGATGCTTCATCCACCCAACCTTTTTCCTCGTCCGAGAGGCCGTTGTAGACGCCCTTGTTCATCAAAAGCACGAAGGCGGAACCCGCACCGGGCACGCCAACGGTGATGAAGTTGGCCGGTTCGTGCAGCTTGAAGGAGAGTGCCGCCGACGGATCAATTGAGATCACATCAACTACACCATTGGTGAGGTTCTGGTTGATGACGCTCACCGGCTGCGACACGGCAGACGCTCCCAGCGCCTCGGTGAACGGAATGTCCTGCGCACTGGTCACACGCACGATCTTGCCCTTCAGATCTTCCAGCGTGCGAATGGCGCTGTCCTTGGAGAAAAGCACCTGCGGGCTGTTGGCCCACAGCGCCAGAATTTTGGCGTCAAATTCCTTTTCGATCACATCATAGGCGCGCCACATGGCTTCGGTGCATTCCACCGCCGTGTCGCACATGTTGGGCGTGGTCACCGACGTGGCGATGGGGAAAAGCTGTGCCGTGTAGCCCGGCAGGTGGAAGGCCACATCGGCCACGCCATTCAACAGAATGGAATATTGCTTGGGCGGGGCGGAGTTGAGCGCGCCACCGGCAAACTGGGTGACGGTCAATTTGCCACCGGAAAGTTCCGCGAGTTTCTCGGCAAATGGCGTGAACACTGCCTTGTTCATGGGGTGTTTGGGGCCCATGAAATAGGAAAGGCTCAAATCCTTTGCCATCACCGATGTGCTGATGAGTGCGGCGGCAAGCGCCACCGTTGTTTTGAAAAACCTCATAAATTTCTCCCGTCTTCTGGTGGCGCGATGGTGGCCATGAACCACGGGCGCCATTTGCAATCTCAATTTACAGTCTCATTTTCTCCCGCTGGCAGGCTAACGACGCCAACGCCACGCCGCAAGGCCGCGCGATGGCTCGGCACGAGGATGTGAAGAGCGCTAAACTTCGTCAGCCACCAGTCCGACAAAATCGCCGAGCTTGATTAGGCCGGGCACATGGCGAGCCACCAGAAGCCCGTCGCGGCGTGCCGTGCATGGAATTGGCGCTGTGCCCGTGCGTTCCGTTGACCAGATCTTGGCAATCACATCGCCCTGTTTCACGCGATCACCGAGATCACGTTCATATTCAATCAGACCGGCATGTTCGGCCACGCTGAAGCAGGTCTCGTCGGGCATATCGAGTTGAATTGTCGGCCCGATTTCCGGATCACCCGGCAGTATGCCGGCATGTTGCAAAAGGTTGCGGATGCCGCGCCTGGCTATCGCCACTGATTTTGCGGTTGCAGTTCCTGCACCGCCAAGCTCGGTGGTGACGAAGGTTTTGCCCTGGCGTTCCACCTCTGTGTCGAACATGCCCACATTGTCGATTTCCAGCATGCGGCAGGAATAGGGGGCGTTGAACGCCCGCATGGCCTCCATGCAGGCCGCTTCCTGCGCTTTGTTGTCGAGCACGTGCGCCGCGGCGAAGGGTAGAAAGTCGAGTGTTTTGCCACCTGAATGAAAATCAAGCACCAGATCGGCGGCGGGAACCAGTTCTGTCGTCACAAAGTGGCAGATTTTCTCGGTGATCGAACCGTCCGCGCTGCCCGGAAAGCTGCGGTTCATGTTCCTGCCGTCAAT
>JBCCGR010000074.1:0-12164 GCA_039029195.1 Pseudomonadota bacterium | reverse complement strand
GATTAGCTCCTTAGTACCCCGTCTGCGTTCAGTACTTTTGCCCACACTTTTTCCCTTTCCCTTACTTCACCTCAGCACATTGCGCGCCTGGAGGCTGCGGGCCAATTCCCAAAACGGGTAAAGCTCGGCAACAACCGGGTCGGATGGGTTGAAAGTGAAGTGCTCGACTGGCTTCAAAAGCGTATTGACGCACGAGACACCGACTAGCTCTCCACTTAGGTGGAGCGAGGGGCTGAGTGGAGACACTTAGCTCCTCATCTCTCTCGAAGGCGAGTACTTGTCCCCGTCCCAATATGTGTGCTGGTTAGCGGTTGATTTGGGGGGAAGCTGCCATTCAGCACATCAGACGATAAACATGGGATCGCGCCGAAGCCGACATTCAAATTCAGTCATTTCAAAAATCAGCAATGGCTGCTTCGAGCCCAAACTTCCGCGAGCGTAAAGGCAATTGGATGTCGGCTTCCCTTCTTTTGCAGCTGATAACTACTAAGCCAACAGTCGTCCCACAGCCTTGACTGAGTTGCGTGCCGAACTTTCAATATCAACACGGTTCACGCCAGACCGGATTTGGATACCTAGTCCAAGAAAGGTTGAGAGCGACAACTCAGTCACCATGCTGAGCGTTTCTTCGTCGACGTTTGGTAAGCGTTTGATAATGCTTGTCCTGACTGATTTCCTGATCACATCCAGGGTCGATTCGATCATCGATTGGACACGTTCATTCGTCGGTGCTTCGACAACAGCATTAGAAAATACAAGACAACCCAGCCCGAACGTTTTGTCAGACTCGCAATAGTAGGTCGCTATGAGACTTGAAAACAGATCGTTAAGTGCGTCTTCCAGAGTGTTCGACTGATCAAATGCAGCTTGAAACAGATCGGTCATACGCTTCGCAAATGCATTGAGACATAAGAGGTACATGTCGACCTTGCTGCCGAAGGCACTGTAGAGACTAGGTCGGTTCAATCCGGTCGTCTTGGCAATGTCGTCCAATGACGTTGCAGCGAGGCCCTGTTGCCAGAACAGTGCCTCCATCGATGCAACAACGGCCTCTTCATCGAATTCTCTTGGACGCCCACGCTTTTTCATTATGTACCGCTTCGCAAAAATTGATTGACACATTTTTATTTTAATGCGAAATGGTACATAAATGCAATAACAAGCGTTCAGGTTACTCACTCGTGACTACCTGAAAAGCAAAAAAGGGATGCGAACCGTTGTTAAAAGACTTAATGGTTTGGTTCAAAGCCATGAGCACATTGCCGTGGACGATTAGAATGTGGGCCATTGCTTTTCCGTTGCCGCAAATGATTGGCGGGCTGTTCTTCATCAATACACTGCCGGGCTTCGTTATTTTGGCTGGGCGAATTCTCTCAGGCTTTGTATCAAGTCAAGTTCACAAGAGATCACCCTTCTCGAAGCTAATGGGGCCGGTTGGTCACGCTCACTGGCTACTGATCGTACCCTATTTGATTTTCGAACTTTCCACTCAAAGTCTCTCAGCGCCACTGTTTTGGTTCATCACCTATGTCGTAGGAACCACGCTCATCAGCGCTGTCATCGATGTTCGGGAGTTCACAACCTACCTAAAGCGCGGACATGTCGAGTATGTCCGTTGATCGGCGCGATGGCGTTTCCCATCTAGAATCTTCCCAAAGCGGTAGTTCAACCGAATAGCGCAAAGGTCTCAAAAGTCCGCTGAGCACCAAAGTGACCTCACCGCAATATGCCTCGATTGAACGGCTGCTTTTGTGAAATCGGTCGGAGATTTTTAACTCTATTTATCGGTCGGAGATTTTTAACTCTATTTAAATGTCCGCAAAGGGCCGTTCCACGTCATTCGCCTCTTGTCGCAATCGAGATTTCGGAACACGGGTTCAAACGACTGACATGGCCCAAAGCGTACTCTATCTCAAATTGGTCAGGGGTTGGATTCGCAGAATCTGAAGTTAATTGCTCCCTCTCAAGACCAACCCGGCGCGGCGGAAATTGCTGCTGCGATCCAGCAGTCCATGTCGTGGACTGTAGCCCCGGTCAATGTCCATGAAAGTGTCAAACTGGAACTCTGTTTTCTTGCCCCCAAGACAAGCGCGCAGATCAAGCACCTGTCGCACCCGCTGGGCGATGTTTTCATCGTCAAAATTTGCCGCAGCCGGATTGCGCTGCGCAAAACGAATGTTGAAGACCGGCACCAGCCCACCAACATGCCGGTTAGCCAACTTGGTTACTATGGCGACAATGTCCTCGTCTAGATTGACCTGATACACAACCGATGACACTGGGTGAGCATCATCCAACAGCGACGCGACTTCATCGACTTCTGATGGTAAAAACCCTGAACTGACATTGTGGGCAAAATTTGTACCCTTGGCCTTCTCATCTGCCGATGTGTGAATTTTGGTCAGACTGACTTTCAGATCTCCAACTTTGGCTCCCTTGAGCGCGTTGAGCAGACTAGGAACGTCTTTAAGCCGTGCAGCAAATTCCAAGGTTGAAACCAAGTGTGCGTGTTCGTGAATGATTTCCCAGGTCAGTGTGTCTGGTTTCTCCGAGGAGACAAACGTGAAGCCAACCCCGGCGCGAGACCAGTCTTCGATCCTCTGTCGTGTAGTGGGGTCAAGCAAATCGTCCAGCGGCGTGCGAACGTCGGAGATGCCCATTTGCCACAAGCGCATCAAAGGGTAGTCGTTGCGCGCACGCTTGCGGCTGAACTCTTCCATCGGGCCGTTGTAGGGCAGGTCTACGGCTTCATACCAGGCGTTGCGCAGATGCACGCAGATATTGTCGTGGTTCATGCGGACTTCGCGTCGAATGACGGCGTTGCCACTGCCTGCGACCATACCATTGGTAGGTAGAAACTCAACTTCATGGCCTTCGTCAGTGACATGGACCAGCGCAACCGCAAACTTGCCAATATCGTCACGTCCAAATTCATCTTCGCAGATCGTGCGGTAAAGCTCCGCATAGTCCTGGCGCGTAAAACTGGTGGGCGGCAGACAGTAGAATTTGGTTCTGCCGAGGCGGTTGTAGAAGAATTGATGGACGTGCCCCGAAATCACCGCTTCAACTGCGTGCTTCTCGATTAGATCCAACAACCAACTGCGCCCTGGTTCCGCGTAATTATCGTAATGGGACGGTTCACTCGGTTGATTGATAAACGGCGGGTAATGCGAAAAAATAAAGGTCCGCTTGTTGGTATGGCGCGATAGGGTCGTTTCCAGCCAGAAGCGTTGTTCCTTCTCCATCTCAGTTTGTGAATTGATCAGCGATGAATTGATCACCACGAAGAGGCAGCCCTGGTTTTCAAAGCAATGCCAGCTCGGCCCAAACTGCGTATGGTAGGCCGACATCGTGTAATCATCCACGGCACCAGCTGGCGACGCGGCCATTGGTTTGTCGCCAATGTCGTGATTCCCCGGCACAAAGTGTAGCTCTGGTTTCAGCGGATCGAATATTCGGTGAGCTTCGTCGCAAGCAGCTTGATAGGTTGGAAGATGGGGCAGCGTATGGACCATGTCGCCCAGATGCACGGTGAATTCTGGTTCCTGCGCCGCCAAAAGATCGCAGGCATAGCGTGCGCGACCATTGGCCAAGTCATTGACTGCATAAGGCGAGGAATCGTCTCCCTGGGGCGGACGAATATGCGTGTCGGTAATCAGAGCAAATGTAAACGGCTTGGCGACCATGGTCTGGCTGGCTCTCCCTACGCTGTGGAGGGATCGGTAGATCTGCTCATGACGCCGCGATAGACCGTCAAACCAACGGCGAGCACGGTCAGGGCCCAGAACAACCAACAGATGTAACTGGAGAAGAAGATCGACCAATCACCTTTCGACAACAAAAGCGATTGTCGGAAGTTGTCCTCAAGCAAGGGCCCCAGAATGAAAGCTATCAGGAATGGTGCAGGAGGGATCTGCAATTTCAGCATCGCAAAACCTACGGCGCCCATGGCAAACATAACCATCACGTCGAATATCGTATTGTTGACGGCGTAAGCGCCAAAGACGCACAGGATCAGAACCACTGGGAACAGGAGACGGTGTGGAATGTCAGCGATACGGCTGATCAAACGGATCGACATTTTACCAATGATCAACAGGTAGACAGAACTCAACATGATGCCGATGAACAGCGCATAAATCAGACTGAGATTGTCCTGGAACAGAAGCGGTCCGGGGCGCAGCCCATGAATCATGAATGCGCCCAGAATGATTGCCGTGATGATGTCTCCGGGGATGCCGAGCGCCAAAAGCGGGATCATTGTGGCACCGGCCACGCCATTGTTGCCACTCTCAGCGGCCGCAACGCCTTCGATTTCACCGCTTCCAAACTTGTCGCCATCCGGTGACGTGCGCTTGGCTTCAGAGTAGCTGAGAAAAGCTGACGGTGCGCCACCAATGCCAGGAATGGCACCCAGCACAACGCCAATAAACGATCCACGGATAATTGTTTTCAGACAGCGTTTGAAATCCTGGAACGTCGCCCCTACACCGGCGAGAGGGTTGTGTTCGCGCACCATTTCGGTGCGACCGAAATAGGCGATGATTTCCGGTAAAGCGAACAGCCCGATCAACACCGGAATGAAGTTCAGCCCGCTCATCAGGTTGACCTCTCCGAATACAAAACGGTTGGTGCCATAGACGAGATCAAGGCCAATTGTTGCAAGCAGAAGACCCAGGCATGCGCTACCGAGACCTTTCATCAGTTGAGCACCCGACACACCGGCAATAATGGTCAAAGAGAACATAATCAGGGTGAACACTTCCGGAGAGCCGAAGGCCAGCGCCAAGCTGGCCAACATGCCCGCAAATAGGATCAGAGCCATGTTTGAGATAAAATCGGCGACACAGGAGGCATAAAGCGCAATGTCGAGCGCTCTGCGCGCCTCTCCCTTTTTAGCCAGCGGATAGCCGTCAAGTACCGTGCAGGAAGCGGCGGGCGTTCCCGGCGCGTTGATCAAAATGGCGGTGATCGACCCACCATAGATCCCACCCTTGTAGACACCGAGCAGAAGCAGAATGCCGGTGACCGGCGGTAGGGTGAAAGTGAAAGGCAGCGTGAGTGCGACGGCCATCGGCGTGGTCATACCCGGCACAGCGCCGACAAAAGTTCCAATGGCGACGCCAAGTGCAAGCACCAGTATGTTGTCCCAGCTTGCAAATAGGACCAGCGCCTGTTGCAGAGTGTCCAGCATCAATCAAACTCCCGCCAACAACGGATGCAACACGCCCAGCGGAATGGGAATGCCTGCGACCTTGAGAAAAAAGAAGTACAGCGCCAGCGGAATTATGATGGCCATAGAAACGATCAAAATGTAATTGCGCTCTCCGGCAAACCAGATTGCGGCTGCAAGAGCCAGAGCTGTTGTCACGATAAAGCCTAAGGTTGTGAGGACTAGCGCCATGGAGAATAGGGTGCCAAATACGACGGCGATGCGTTGAAAAGCGTCCGGGCGATTTTCAACTCCGTCTGTCGTTTCCGTTGTTGGCGCGAGCGCCGAACGCACAGTGATTACCAGCCCCAGTAAGCTCAGACATATGGCAACAATGCGCGGATAATAGGAGGGTGAAAGGGCGGCATATTTTACCCGGCGTGGCTCGTCCACGCCGATCGGTATCAGCAGCAGGATGACTGCCAGACCCAGGAGCAGCATCACCATGCCGGCCCAGAAATTCTTCGAATGCAAAAGGCTCATTGAATTCTCCTCGTCCCACCATTAGGCGGCTCGGCTTTCGTTGGGGGTCAGCAGGCCTGAATAAACAAAGGCGTCTAAGCCGATACAGGCGGAACCATCGGCACTGCGCGCTTCACTAATGTGCAATTGCTCCAGTGCAATGGGAGAGCGCAAGTCTCGCAGCCCGCGCCGAACTCCGCGCACATAGTCGGGCTGACGCCCGGTCTCACCCGCCAGCATGATCATGTCTGGATTCAGCATGGCGAGGGCGATGTCGATGCCAAGCGACATTTTTCGACCAGCATCAAAAAACGCATCCTTGGCAAGTTCGTCACCCTTGCTGGCGCGTTCAGCTGCTTCAGCAAGATATGGCCCCATCTGGGCAAATGGAATGTTCTGATGTCCTGGGATACTGAAGACTTCCCTCACCACGGCGGCCCCAGTGGCCGAATGCTCAAGGCACCCACGGCGCCCGCACGGGCAGTCGGTATCGGATTGCGGATGCGCGATATGAGACAGGCGACCAAAACCACTGCTTCCAGACCACTGGAAACCGCCTTCCAACCGGCTGGCTGACCCCACGCCGACCCCGACGTTCACAAGAAAAGGATTAGCACTGCCAAGGCTGGTAATATTGTTGAGTTCAGCACGTAGAATTGCCGAAGCCCGGGTTTCTACCTTCACTGACAACCCTGTTCTGTCTTCCAGAAACTCGGCCACTGGTATGCACTGCCAACCAAGGGCGTCGGAAGTCACGACACCAGATTCAGATATGTGGTCCGTTGAAGGTGCCGCAATGCCAACCCCAATACCAACCAGCGGGATCTTCTGATCGTGACTTTTTATGGATTCATCCACCGCCTTACCAACTGCCGCCAGTGCCACTTGCGGATCGTCAAACTCAATATGCTCTAGGCCAATGAAGCCAATCTCTTCCCGCTTTGCATTGTAGATTGCAACGGAACGCCGGTTCGCTGAAATCGTCACGGCAACAACCGCCGCACCATGGGAGTTGATGGACAAAGAAACGGAGTGCCGTCCCAGATGTCCTTCCGGCTGGTCGATGCTTGATTCCATCAAGAGCCCGCAGTCAATCAACTCGCGCACAATCCGCGACACCGACGCTCCCGTCAGGCCCGTCTCCTCGCAAATGTCACTGCGCAGCATACTGCCATTTTGAGCCAGCAATCGCATAATTGCCGCCCGGTTGGCACTTCGCAAAACGCTGGTTGGACTCGATGGCTTTTTCATCATACACTTTAATTACAGTCTGTAATTAATGTTGACGTTTGAAGCGAGTCGTGTCAACATTTTTGTCAGGACGTGTCCAAGAGAGGCACGAAATCGTGGAGGAAACTATGAACAATCTGATTAAATTCATGGCGTTAGGTGTGACATTAGCGGCCGCGCTGACCGCTTCAGCATTTGCTGGGGACTACCCAGAACGGCCTATAACCATTGTTGTACCCTACGGCCCAGGGGGTGCTGCTGACCTGTCAGCACGTATGATTGCCGGAGCTGCACCAGCCTATCTCGGTCAGCCAATTCTGGCGGTCAACAAAACGGGTGCCGCGGGTGTGGTTGGATCCAATTTTGTGGTCAACTCGCCAGCCGACGGATACACATTGCTGTCTGCTCGCGTAGGCAGCCAGATGGGCGTTCCGGCCATGAACAAGACGATTCCCTACAACTGGGATGACTACACGTTCCTGGGTCTGATCGAAGTCAATCCGTTTGTACTTGTAGTCAATCCAAACAGCGGCATAAAAACCTTTGCCGACTTTGAAGCCAAGATCAAAGGTGGCGCTGAAATGTCATACAGCTCGGCTGGTGTCGGAACACTACTCCACACAGCCACCGCCGTAATGGCAAACGCCATGGGCTCTGACTTCGAGAAGCTGACCCACGTTCCTTACAAGGGCGGCGGCAAAGCACGCGCTGCCGTTGTGGGTGAGCAGGTCGACTTCTCCTGGCAGAACCTGTCAGCTGTGGCCGGCGCACTTGAAGCGGGTCAACTGACCGCTCTGGCTGTTACCACAACCAAACGCCAGTCGATCATTCCCGACGTGCCGACTGCAGCCGAAGTTGGGCATCCCGGCCTGGAAAAAATCATCGGCTGGTCCGCCATCTACGGACCTCCAGGCCTGCCGGCTGACGTTGTTGCCAAGTGGGAAGAAACCTTGCAGGCTCTGAAAAAGGACCGTGCCTGGAACCGTATGACTAAGGGTCTGGGCAACATTGTGGATATCCGCTCTCCTGCGGACACCAAGGCCTATGTTGAGGCGCAATACAAAGACTTTGATGAAGCACTGAACAAACTCGGTCTTAGAATCGAGTAAGCTTTCCATTAAAGCACTCTTCCTGGGGCCCGCACGTCGGCCCCGGGTGTTCCATTTCAGTTTAGGAGGAGTGGCGTGGCCGCCCGGAAGCCCAATATTCTGTTCATCCAGGCTGATCAGCTTGCCGCCAATGCTCTGGCTCCCTGGGGAAATACGACTGTCAAAGCCCCCAACATCGACCGACTGGCGAACGAGGGCGTAATTTTCAAGAACTGCTATTGCAATCTGCCCATGTGCGGGCCGTCTCGTGCATCTATGCATGCTGGTCGATTACCGTTCGCAATAGGCATGTATGACAATGCCAGTGAGTTTCATTCAGCTATTCCGACCTTTGCCCATTATCTGCGAGACATGAACTATCGCGTCGAGATGTCCGGCAAGATGCACTTTGTTGGCGCCGATCAATTGCATGGCTACGGCAAACGCCACACGACTGAAATCTATCCCGCCAATTTTGCCTGGACAGTTGACTGGTCCAAGGGCCGCGAATACCGCCCCACCAATCTAACGATGGCCCCGATCATTGAATCCGGTCCCTGCATCCGGTCGATGCAAATGGACTACGATGATGAGGTCGAGTATCACGGCAAGCAGGCTCTATATGATCTGGCTCGCAAGGACGACGACCGTCCCTTCATGCTGACCGTCTCGTTCACCAATCCTCATTCGCCTTTTGTCATCGGTCAGGAATGGTGGGATCTTTATGACCACGACGACATTGAGCTGCCAGACGTTCCGCCGCTGACCGAGAACGAAATGGATCATTTGAGTCGCAACCTGCATTACTGTCAGGCCCGGCATCTCTACACTGTGACAGACGAGCACAGGCGTATGGCCCGCCACGGTTATTACGGCATGATCTCTTACGTTGACGCCAAGATCGGGGCCCTGGTCAAGGTGTTGGAGGACACCGGATTAGCTGACAACACAATCATCATCGTGACCGCGGACCACGGCGAGATGATGGGCGAGCGCGGCATGTGGTTCAAACAGCATTTTTACGAATGGGCCGCAAAGGTACCATTGATTGTCCACTGGCCCAAAAACTGGCAGCCAGTGGAGGTTGAGCAAAATGTCTCATTGTTGGACCTGATGCCCACTATGTTGGATGCGGCTTCAGGAACTGCGTTTGACAATTATGTAGTGCCGATCGATGGCCGGTCACTAATGCCAGCTTTGGAGGGCACGCCTTCAGCATTGTCCGACATCGCCATTTCCGAGTTTGCAGCAGATGGCTCTACTGGCCCCAGCCGCATGATCAAAAAGGGATCATGGAAACTGATGTGGTTGGAAGGGGTCGACACTTGCTTGTTCAACACGAAAGATGATCCCACAGAAGTGAACGACTTGGCAGCTTCCCCAGATCATCAGGCCATCCGTCAGGAATTGGAAACAATCCTGTTTGATGGTTTCGATCCAGAACAGCTTCGGGAGACGATCACCGCGGATCAGCGCCAGAGACTGCTTGTTCACAAGACCACTGGCGGCGAGCCAACCTATGTAAACCTTGTCCGACTGGATGACGGTGAACGCTACATCAGAAATGCCGGAGCGGCTGACACAAAGGCCAAATCCCGACTTCCCTACGTGGCTCCAGCGCAGCCTGACAAGACCTAATTCGTAAGTGCAGGCGCGCGCTCGAATTTTGTCACCGTCAAAGTGCTTAATGCTGGCTCAAGTGACAAGTTACAACAAAGATGCCAAATGAACGTCAGCTTGGTGTAAAGCACAACACAGCGGCACCCGTCATTCACTGAACAGTTGTTTCAACTGAAGACGGTGATGTCCGCACTGCCGTCATCCGAGAACTCAAAATCAGATATGCGATGAATGTCGGCTTTGATGCAACCAGATGCGTAATCGGAGTTGTGCTTCAAAGTCCGCGAAGGGCCGGTTCTTCCGAGTTGAGCTTCTTATCGCCGCATTGCAGCGAAATTCCGGAACGAGCCCAAAGTGACCGATGCTGCACCTCGCAAAAATGTCTGCGATAGTGATGGGATCATCTAAACTGATCGTTTCGATTGGAAATACCGTGAAGTTGGTGAACCCGCTTCCCTTTGTGAAAGACATGGAGAAATCCGAATGCTTCCATTCCGCTTGCGCCATATCTGCCAGCTTGTCGATATCGCCTGTCCAAAGATAGGGTTGCCGAGATGAAGTCGCCCAGAATCCGACAAGCAACCGTTGCAGATGTAGTTCCGCTCAGTGAGCTGATCAGGCGCACAATCCGCGTTTCAAATTCTAAGGACTACGATCAAAAATCAATCGATATGCTATGCGCGATTTTTAAGCCGGAGCCGGTCGCCGAAAGAATTGAAAATGAGCTTATTCTTTTGTGCTTCACAGGAGATGAACTTGTCGGAACGGTGGGGCTGAAAGGAGACTATCTGCGTTCGCTGTTCGTGGAGCCTGCGTATCAGGGGCATGGGTTTGGCAAAGTGCTGGTTGCAAGAATTGAAGAGCAAGCGCGAAAAAAAGTTATGTCAGAAATTCTGATTCATTCCTCACTGACCGCGCGAGAGTTTTATGCGACTCTCGGATATGAATTTGTGGAATTGCAATCATACCCGGAAGGACCATTCGTTCTGATGAGAAAGCCGCTCAAATAGCAACTTATGGAAAACAAAGGTAAGGTACGAACTGCAATCGTCAGACAGCTCAGTGAGCGCCCGATAACTGTAAATGATGCCGTTGGGCCGAAATTGAACTCCATAAGGGAACGCTGCTGCGTCGCAGTGAACTTCAGGATCGAGCCCTGAACGGACTCGCTGGTCTTGTCGCTATCTGAAGCACTCAAGCTTGAGATGGCAAACATTTAGCCCATTACCGACCTTCAGGTTGGTAAGGCCAATCCCTTCAAAGTTGCCGTTGAGAAGTGAGGATTGCTTGCTGCGAGTTCTATCTGCTTTGTGGCCCTTTCGAACATTGCATAAAGCATACGACCTTCAACCTGCCCGCCAGATAGACATTTACATCATTGCTTATGACTTTGCGGTTGTTACCCACTTTCTCACTTGTGTCTTGGGCGATTTTGCGATGCTCTGTCCTGTTTCCCTGAATATATCATTCAGGTCCATAAACAGAGTTCCCTAAAAAACGTCACTGAGCTGTGGCTCGAATTAGGCGGTCCAATACTGAAATCACTTTTGGCGGCTCTTTTGCAACATCCATAAAATCCTCGAGCGTGAACGGCTCTTTCAACGGCTTCATGTAGAGCCGCAGCAACTCTTGCGTTCTATTGGCCATAAGTTTTGAGCATTGCACATTTGCGCTATCCACAATGGCTGCTCGAAAGGCTTTGTGATCAAGCTGGAGTTTTTCGAGCTCCTTGGCGTCCAATCTGTCGTATACGTGCAAAACTCGCTTTGTCGCCGCGCAAGCCTTGGCAGACTGCTCCCTGATCTCTGGCGTATCAGGAAGCTGCGACCCGGATATTGTTGTGATCGTTCCTGCTAAGGCACTGTTGCTCCAACTACCGGCAAGCAAAAAGACCAGGAAAACTCTGGTTAGTGGTTTTAGATAAGACACAGTTCAATGACCTCCTTAAGCAATACCCTATCGGATATTGTCGCAGTCCGGGCTCTGATTCAACGATCGAGCATCGCCTGAAAGAAGACGTCGAAAGACTGAAGCAAAAGTGGATAAATGCCTATTGGAAGGAGCTCAACGTTGAATGTGGTTGCTATCAGTGCCCATACCCATCAATGACAACTTTCGGCAATTTCATGTTGCTATAGGCGCCAAACGTCCGCCTTTTTTTCACAACGATTATCAATCTGTAATATGTCGCAGTTTGAACACCAGCTCGCGGTATTCCAAGACACTTGGTCCGCGTTGCTGTCGTTCATGATTGCCCAGCTCGCCCTTAACGGTCTACCCTCCCACCATGTGCGGTCGTTTCATACTCCAAGGTGGGTGGGCTGAACTCCACGACATGTTCAATCTGATCCGGCCTGAGGACAAGGGCAGGAACGTGCCCCCTCGCTACAACATCGCCCCAACACAGGACGTGTTGTTCATCCACAAACGTGATGGTGATCGCATTTTGAATGAGGGCCGGTGGTGGCTGGTGCCCTGGTGGGCAAAGGAACTGCCAAAGTGGACGCTGTTCAACGCACGCTCAGAGGACGCCCACAAGAAGAATTCGTTTC
>JBCCGR010000073.1:0-13287 GCA_039029195.1 Pseudomonadota bacterium | reverse complement strand
TGAGGAAAGAGGCGAGGAACTGAAACAGGGCGTCGCTGCAACGCGCCCGGTCTACTATGTTCCGAAGGAAATTCACTTCCTTTCAGAAATGCCACTCACAGTGTCTGGCAAGATCAATCGCAAGGTGCTTGCCGACCAGCCACGGCTGTGAGGTAAGCCGCCGCGGGCGCTGGCAAATGACGCTGTTTCAATATCGATAGTTCTTGTCTGACAGAGGCGTTCCAACAGGCAAAACAAAACGCGGGTTGCTGACGACAAATCAGCAACCCGTTGATATTGAAATCAGCCGTTTCTTAGCAATAGGTGCAGCGCTTAAACTATCTGAGCGTCGGCTGCGGGGTTGTAGGTTCCGGCAACACCGACAATGGTAATGCTGCCACCGGTGAAATTGATCACCCAGTCGCCGCCAACAGCGCCCTGGTTTACGAATGAGCCGTTCACGGCTGCGTTGACCACAATTTTGTCAGAGCCTCCCGCTGCAGCAGTTTGAAAGCTACCGGCGAGGATGGTGTCATTGCCGATGTTGGTATCGAAAAACTCGTACCGATCTTCGAAGCCTGCGCCAGACGCGTCAAAGTAGCGGTCATTTCCTGCGCCGCCTTGATACGTGTCGCGATCCAGACCACCGAAAAGAAGGTCATTCCCGGCGCCACCGATGAGTTTGTCATTTCCGGAGCCGCCCTGAAGTTCATCATCTCCATTTTGGCCGAACAGGAAATCAGCTCCGTTGTTGCCAAACAGCCTGTCGTTTCCTTCCTGGCCTTGCAACTCATCATCACCATCCTGACCGAACAGAAGATCAATACCGTCGCCGCCAAAGAGCCGGTCATTGCCTTCCTGGCCCTGAAGTTCGTCGTCGCCAGCTTGGCCAAACAGAAGGTCTATGCCAGTTCCTCCGAACAGTCGGTCATTATTTTCCTGGCCCTGGAGTTCATCGTCGCCAGCCTGACCGAACAGAAGATCATTGCCTTCGTTACCGAACAAGCGGTCATTGTTCTCCTGACCCTGCAACTCATCATCGCCAACCTGACCGAACAGAAGATCATTGCCCTCATTGCCGAACAGAAGGTCATTGCCTTCCTGCCCCTGCAATTCATCATCTCCCATCCCACCAAACAGGATGTCGCGAGCAGCACCTCCGAACAATCGGTCGTTACCGTCCTGACCCAACAACACGTCTTCGCCATTGCGGCCGAAAATCAAATCGTTGCCATCTTCGCCAAATGCCTGATTGCCTACTCCGTCGCCAGTAAGGATGACATCGTTACCGTTACCACCGAAAATGAAATCGCCACCATCTTCGCCTTCAAGCCGGTCGTCACCGTCAAGGCCAAAGATCGTGTCATTGCCCTGTTTGCCAAATATGAAGTCGTTTCCACCTTGACCAAAAATCTGGTCAGCGTCTGGCGTCCCGTTCAAAATATCCGCCAACGGGGTGCCAACAATATTTGCCATTTTTCTATTTCCTCTTTGGTAAATTTATCAACAGTTTGCGACCTACCAACCCGTCATCAGGTAGCTCAATGCAAGTGAACATCTGCCTGTGCAGACATGCAAGCATGTTTGTCAACAATGGGCATCAATGTGTCAGAATTGTTGCAGGAAATCCGCACTTGCTGATGAGTTCGATTTGAAGGTTCTGCTTCGATGGCGGGCCAAGCAGAGCAACACAAAGTTCAAGTTCAACGTCGTGCGAGTGCCAGAAATCAGAACATAAAAAAACCCGGCAGTCGGAACTGCCGGGCAAACACATCAAGGCGGCTATATGGCCTAGATAATGACGAAATCTGCGAACTGCAAAACGCCACCTGCATAGCCCTCGAAAGTGAGTGACGAGCCATCAGCAAAGGTGAGTATCTGGTCATTGCCAACGGTCGCGAGACCAATACCAAACAAATTCTGCCCCCCGGTGAGGAACACTTTGTCAGTGCCGTTGCCTCCAGCAACTCCCCCTCCTGCGAACAGTCCATTGAAGTTCCGGATGGTGTCGACTCCGTCACCCAACCCAACTTCAAATGATTCTCTGAACGCCGGTGTGCCATTGCCAAAATACTTGTCATCACCAGTACCGCCGACAAACCGGGTGTGGAATTCCGTTGCGCCAGGTGCTGTATCGCCAGCGAACACACCGCCCCAGAGTTCGTCGTTACCCGCACCGCCGAAGAGAGCGTTAACGCCCCCCTGGCCGTTCAGCTCATCGTTTCCGTCGCCACCGAAGAGGAAGTCATCCCCATCGCCGCCGAACAAGCGGTCATTGTTTTCCTGGCCGTTTAGTTCATCATTGCCTGCCTGACCGAACAGCAGATCGATCCCGGTTCCACCGAACAGGCGGTCATTGTCTTCCTGACCCTGAAGTTCATCGTCACCAGATTGGCCGAAAAGAAGGTCCATGCCTTCGTTGCCGAACAAGCGGTCATTGTTTTCCTGGCCCTGAAGCTCGTCATTGCCAGTCTGGCCAAACAGAAGGTCATTGCCCTCATTGCCGAACAAAAGGTCATTGCCTTCCTGCCCCTGCAACTCATCATTGCCGGTGCCACCGAAAATGATGTCACGGGCTGCGCCGCCAAACAGCAGATCATTGTCTGCCATACCCAGGATGACATCCTCACTGTTGCCGCCAAAGATGATGTCGTTTCCGCCTTCACCAAATGCGTAGTCGCCCGGGCCGTTGCCGGTCAGAATGACGTCATTTCCATTGCCGCCATAAATGAAGTCCGCGCCATCTTCGCCTTCTAGGCGATCATCGCCATCTAGACCAAAGATGGTGTCATTGCCCTGTTTGCCGAAGATAAAGTCATTTCCACCTTGGCCGAATATCTGATCCGGATCAGGCGTCCCGTTCAGAATATCGGCAACCGGGGTGCCAACAATATTTGCCATTTCTCTCTCCTCTGTCGTTCAATTCAACATCAGCGCAATACATGCTGATGAGGCCCCAGACCGACTATCAATTATTGAACACCTTGCCGCTTGGAGAGTCAAATTGTTAGCAGTTTCTTAAGCTATTGAGCGACCGTAGTGTGAGAAATGTCTCAAATAAACACAGTATTTCGCGCGAAGAGGGAATGTTGTGCCTGTTTCACCCGATTTCCAGCTTCTTCGGAAGCATTGCTGAGATGCTGACAATGATTGCAGTCACGCCAACAAATACAACTATATTTGGTCGTCCCAGCCGGATTGCGACAAGTTGAAGGTCGAAATATGCTGCTATGCAACAGTGCTGACACGAAAAAGCTTCACGCATTGAATCTACTTGGCCCAACGATCCACCGCGCAATAACCGCGATGATGATGCCAGGTGCACCTCCATAGACAATGGCAAGCGGGATTGACTGAATTCCGGAAACAAAAAACACCTGTAGCACTGCCGCGCCAATGACCAGACCGCCGGCCACATACCAGCCGATATGATCGCGCATGAACAGGTGGCGCAGGATGAGATGATAGGGGAGGCCGAGGGCTATTGTTGTGGCGTACCCATAGGCTAGCGCCACCTGAAGCATTTCCCACCAGTCGTTTATCGGCGCGAGATCAAAGGGTGTGTATGTGGCAATCACGATGACCGCGCCTGCAAATGGTGCGATGAGCACGGCGAGGAAGAGGCGGACTTTTGGACTGTTGAATGCTTCCTGCATCTTGGTGAACTCGAGTGCTAAACGCCCGTGCCGCCAATCGTAATCTGGTCGAGCCGGCAGGTCGGTTGACCCACGCCAACCGGCACGCCTTGGCCCTGTTTGCCGCACATGCCAATGCCGGGGTCAAGCGCCATGTCATTGCCGAGCATGCGAATGCGTTTCAGGTCCGACGGACCGTCGCCGATCATCATAGCACCTTTGAGCGGCGCGCCAATTTTGCCCTTTTCGATGCGATAGGCTTCCGTGCAATCGAAAACATATTTGCCGGACGTGATGTCGACCTGCCCCCCGCCGAAGGACACGGCATAAATTCCGTCATCCACTGATGCGATGATTTCTTCGGGTGTGTGATTTCCACCAAGCATATAGGTGTTGGTCATGCGGGGCATGGGAATGTGGGCATAGGATTGGCGGCGACCATTGCCGGTGGGGTCCATGCCCATGAGCCGCGCATTCTGCCGGTCCTGCATATAGCCGACGAGCTTGCCATCTTCGATAAGAACGGTGTTTTGCGTCGGTGTTCCTTCATCGTCGATGGTCAGCGAACCGCGTCGTCCCTCAATCGTGCCGTCATCAACCACGGTGACACCGGGAGCGGCAACCTGCTCTCCCATGAGACCCGCGAAGGCAGACGTGCCTTTGCGATTGAAATCGCCTTCCAGACCGTGCCCAATGGCTTCGTGAAGCATCACACCCGGCCAACCCGCGCCCAGCACCACGTCAAAGGTTCCAGCCGGGGCGGGGATGGCTTCCAGATTGACGAGTGCCTGCCGCAGGGCTTCATCAACACAGTTTTTCCAGGAGGCTTCGGTGACGAATTCACCGAATCCGGCCCGTCCGCCAATGCCGTGGGAGCCGGATTCCTGCCGCTCGCCGTCACCGACAACCACAGACACGTTGAGCCGCACGAGCGGACGGATGTCGCGATAGATTTCGCCATCGGCGCGCAGGATTTCGACAACTTTCCAAGACCCGGCAATGGATGCCGTCACCTGCCGAACCTTCGGATCGCGAGCGCGCGCATAGGCATCGACTTCGCCGAGCAAAGTGACTTTCTCTTCGAAGCTTGGTGCGCCGATTGGGTTTTCGTCGCTGTAGAGTTTTGTGTTGGTGCGCTGGGGACCGGCCGCATAGGTGCCGGAATGACCGGAATGAACGGCTTTGACTGCATCAATGGCGCGGGTCAGCGCATCCTTCGTCAAATCGCCTGCGTGAGCATACCCGGCGGCCTCACCCGCGACCGACCGTAAACCGAAGCCCTGACCGGTATCGAAGGTGCCCGATTTCAGCTTGCCATTGTCAAAAACCAGTCCCTCCGACTGGCCATATTCAACGTAAAGTTCGCCATCATCCGCGCCCGACAGCGCAGTCCCGACCATCGATTGAACGGATTCTATCGAACAATCGAAGTTCGAGAGCGGGGAGGGGGTGTCGGTCACGGCGCTATCCTCAAGCTGAGCAAAGATCTGATCATTCAGCCGATGCTGAGCGGACGCGTTACGCGATTCCCGTTCAGGGTGGCTGGCTGTTCAGACGATTTAAGCGCTTCGGCCGCGATTGTCATCCGGGGAACAGTGCACGTTTTCAGGATAAACCGTGCAGGACTGTTTTCAGGTGCGCACCGACCTATTCTCCGGGTTCCAAATGCCCTGCGCGAGAAGGGGAGAAGTATTTCCGCCAAACAGATTTGAACGGCGAGAAGTAAAGACCGCTCACGGTCTGCAGCTTATCCTGCTCGGGTTCATCAAGGCCGAAAACCAGCTTCTCTTCTTCTTCAGGGATGTAGAGCGTTCCGGCGATCCGGTCCCAGATTGTGAACGTACGGGCAAAGTTTTTGTCGTAGTGGCGCGGATCGTTTGAATGGTGAATGTGGTGCAACGCCGGGCTCGAGATGTGCTCGCGGAACGGCTTTGGATACATCACCCACACATGGGAATGTCGCAGATGATATCCGATCATCAGCATGAGGAAGTAGAGGGCGTTGAGGCCGAGGATCGAAAAGGCCGCGACCGGGCCTGCGTAGAGATAGTAGAACACCCCGTTGCAGACGCCGAGCACGATGGCAGGGACTATGTTGTTCACGAGCACATCCACCGGGTGCATTCGCTGCACCGTGATTGGCGTCAGCACTTCTGCAGAATGATGAACTTTGTGGAATTCCCAAAAAAACGGGACTTTGTGCTCCAGCCAATGTGCGAAAAACAGGCCGAAATCGGTTGCCAGAAAGGCGATGATGGTGAAGAGCGCGATTGCAATGAGGCCTGGCTCCGTGGGCGCCGTGTTGGCACCGAAAAGCAGCGTCATCGCATCGGCTGCGAGGCCGGTTGTTGCGGCAGTGCTCAGGAAAATGAGGCTGAGCAAGAATATGCGCACGATCATGTTGACGAAGGCAAAAACGTAATCGAGCCTTGCAGAAGGGTGCAAAAGCACCTCTTCAGGGAACAAGGCGTGCACGGCCTTGGAGATCGAGCGTTCCTCTTTGGGCTGTCGGAAATAGAGAACGGCAAAGCCGATCATCATCGCAGACAGAAGATAGAGCAGGAAAAAGCGCGACGAAGGAATGATGAGCGCAAAAACGGGTTCAGCCATCAGCGGCAAGCGTTCAAAGAGATAATCCAACATCGGAAAGGCTCCACACAAAGAGGTGCCCGATGATTAGGAGCCGATCCTTAATTTTAAGTTAGAACCTGATGAATCGCAGTGCGACAAAATCGCGATAAAGTGCTGTAATTTATAGCAATTCTAAAGAAGCGCCGAGCCAATGTTGCAGGCGCAATTCACGGCAGCTTGGCAAAGCCGTCTCCGAACCCCTTGAGTTCAATTGGAATGCCAATGCCTTCTTCTGGCGTGTTGAAGACGAAAAAGGTTGCCGTTTTGCCGTTCTTCAGCGTGTTCAGAAGCTGTTCTTCAAGAATGACTTCGGCGTAACACCCGTCGGGCATGCAACGAACAAAGTTGGCGCGGCCAATGTTCTTTCCATCGACATTCAGACCAAGACCGTGCGGAATGAGCACGCCGAGCGGCGCAAGAACGCGCAAGATGCGCGCCTTCTTGTCGGCTGTTTTCAAAACAACAACGGACAGGCCCACATCTTCGCGGTCTGCGGCAAGAACGTTTTGCATCAGCGCGCATTGTTCGCTGGACGCACCTGGAGGTGTGTCGCAGATCACCTTCCAGAAGCCATATTCACCCTTTGGACCTTTGTTTTCCTGGGCCTGCGCGGCAAGAGCAGACAGGGTAAAAAAGGCGCTGAGAATCAGGCTGAGAGTTCGCATCGCGGGCCGGTTAATTAGATCGAATCGCATGCCGTACCATTTAAGATCGTGGATCAGATTGCAATCATATCACGTGGGAACGTGAGATAGATTGAACCTGTGGCAGGCCCGCCTGGAACCAAATTGCGGCTTTGGTGCGGCGAAAACTGCCCGTCAATCGCGGAAGCAATGCAAAACGCAAAAATGCCGCATGAATTTGAGGTGCAGACTGGTTGCGGCGGGCAGCGCATTGTGGTTCACATCTGCACTATTAAAAGATACCCCCCGGGCGTGTCTGGCTTGGCTGTGCCTGCTCCAAATAGGTGGCGGCAACTTCAATCCAGATGGCAATGAGAGCCCGGCACTGGTCTGACTTGAGGAGATCCGGGTGTGAAGAAATTTGGTTTGGCATTGATGGCTGTCCCGTTTTCGCTAGCTAGTGGCTTTGCCATGGCGCAGGAAACCGCGTTGACCGACTATCAGATGTGGCACCAGCCGGCGAATTCAGAAATCATGCGCCGGATTGAGAGTTTTAATGCCGGTACAATGTGGCTCATTGGCATCATCACACTGTTTGTTTTGGCGCTGCTCATCTACGTCTGCGTGCGCTTCAGTGCGAAAAACAATCCTGTACCGAGCAAAACCAGCCACAATTCCCTGATCGAAGTCATCTGGACGCTGGGTCCGGTGGTTATTCTGGTTGGACTGGCGATCCCGTCATTTCAGCTCCTGACGGCGCAATATTCTCCGCCGGAAGAGCCAGCCCTCACAGTCAAGGCGACAGGTTATCAGTGGTACTGGGGCTATGAATATCAGGACGGCAGCGAGATTTCATTCGACTCCGTTCTGATCGGCCGCGATGACGGAACCGAAGCTTCCAAGGCAGAAGCGAAGGCTGAACGTGAAGAGTATGGCAAGACCGATCTTGCAAAATACCCCCGGCTTCTCGCCGTCGACAATGAGCTTGTTGTTCCGGTTGGCAAGGTGATCCGCGTTCTAGTCACTGGCGCGGACGTGATTCACAATTTCGCCATGCCGGCATTTGGATTGAAAACCGATGCGGTTCCCGGTCGTATTAACGAAGCATGGTTCCTGGCTGAGCGCGAGGGACTGTTCTATGGCCAGTGTTCAGAACTGTGCGGCAAGGACCACGCTTTCATGCCCCTGGGTATTCGGGTGGTTTCGCAAGAGCAGTTTGATGCCTGGAAAACAGCCGCTGTCGATGATCTTGATGTTGCCAACAAGGCGCTGATGGCATCGGTTGAAGAGCGCAACAAGAAACTTCGCCTAGCGGCGGCTCAGAAATAGGCCGCCCCCGCGCGCCGAACTGAATTTGGATGGGTGATTATATGTCTGCGGATTCCACATATCACGATGAGCACAAGCCGACCTTCTTCAAGCGTTGGTTCTATTCGACCAACCACAAGGACATAGGCACGCTTTATCTGGGCTTTGCCATCATTTCCGGCATCATCGGGGGCGCCCTGTCGGTCGCCATGCGGATGGAGTTGCAGGAACCCGGCATGCAGTGGTTTGCCGATCCTCATACTTTCAACGTGTTCACCACGGCTCATGGTCTGATCATGATCTTCTTCATGGTGATGCCGGCATTGATTGGTGGTTTTGCCAACTGGATGGTGCCGATCATGATCGGCGCGCCAGACATGGCGTTCCCACGCATGAACAACATTTCGTTCTGGCTTCTGCCACCTGCGCTGATCCTGCTTGTGACATCGATGTTCATGCCAGGTCCTGCCGGTGGTGTTGGTGTTGGCGGCGGTTGGACCATTTATCCGCCGCTTTCGACCACCGGAGCGCCCGGTCCTGCTGTCGACTTCGCCATTCTGGCGCTTCACATCGCTGGTGCGTCGTCCATTCTTGGCGCGATCAACTTCATCACCACGATCTTCAACATGCGTGCACCGGGCATGACGCTTCACAAAATGCCGCTGTTCGCCTGGTCGGTGTTGATCACAGCCTTCCTGCTGCTTCTGTCTCTGCCGGTTCTTGCTGGTGGCATCACCATGCTGCTGACAGACAGAAACTTCGGAACGACATTCTTTACGCCTGAAGGTGGTGGTGATCCGATCCTGTTCCAGCATCTGTTCTGGTTCTTCGGTCACCCTGAAGTGTACATCCTGATCCTGCCGGGCTTCGGCATCATCAGCCACATCATCTCCACCTTCTCGCGCAAACCGATCTTCGGATATATCGGTATGGCCTACGCCATGGTTGCAATCGGCGCGGTCGGCTTCATCGTGTGGGCGCACCACATGTACACGGTCGGTCTGTCGCTCAACGCGCAGCGTTACTTCGTGTTCGCAACGATGGTGATCGCGGTACCGACTGGCGTGAAAATCTTCTCATGGATCGCCACCATGTGGGGCGGCTCCATGACCTTCCGCACACCGATGCTGTGGGCAATCGGCTTCATCTTCCTGTTCACCGTTGGTGGCGTGACGGGCGTGCAGCTTGCCAATGCCGGTCTCGATCGCGCCTACCACGACACTTATTACGTGGTGGCTCACTTCCACTATGTGCTGTCACTTGGTGCGGTGTTCGCGATCTTTGCGGCCTGGTACTACTGGTTCCCGAAAATGACCGGGTATCTCTACAATTCCTTCCTGGCGAAAACCCACTTCTGGGTAACCTTCGTTGGTGTGAATCTGGTCTTCTTCCCGCAACATTTCCTTGGTCTTGCTGGCATGCCACGGCGCTATGCTGACTATCCAGATGCATTTGCCGGCTGGAACGCGATCTCATCCTATGGATCGTACATCTCCGCGTTCGGCGTGCTGATCTTCCTGGTCTGCATTTGGGAAGCTTTCCGCGCGAAACGTGCTGCAGGCAACAATCCTTGGGGCGAGGGTGCGAATACGCTGGAGTGGACCTTGAGTTCACCTCCACCCTACCACCAGTGGGAGCAGCTTCCGCGCATTCGCTGATGTATCGGAGTTTCGGGTCGCGTTAATCTTGATGCGACCTGCCACGTAACAGGGACCGGGCTAAAACGTTGAACACCGTCGCAGACAAAGTTGAAACCACACAGTTCGCCGCCGATGTTTCGGTCGCCGAGCCGAAGGATTTCTTTGCCCTGTTGAAGCCACGGGTAATGTCGCTCGTGGTGTTCACGGCTCTTGTGGGCATGGTCCTTGCCCCCGGGGGAATTGACCCAATACTCGGCAGCATTGCGATTTTGTGCATTGCCATCGGGGCAGGGGCCTCTGGCGCGCTCAACATGTGGTATGATGCTGAGATCGACGCTGTCATGACACGCACGCGTTCGCGACCCATTCCTTCTGGTCGCGTCTCTGCCAATGCCGCGCTTGGTTTTGGTATGGTGCTGTCGTTCTTTTCAGTGCTTGTTCTTGGCGTTCTGTTGAACTGGCTTGCCGCCGCACTGCTGGCCTTCACCATTTTCTTCTATGTCGCGATCTACACCGTATGGCTGAAGCGCGCGACACCTCAGAACATCGTTATCGGTGGTGCTGCTGGGGCTTTTCCGCCAGTGATTGGGTGGGCTGCGGTCACAGGATCTTTGGCCATTGAGCCACTGGTTTTGTTTGCGATCATTTTTGTGTGGACACCACCGCATTTCTGGGCGCTCGCGCTGTTCAAGCGGGATGACTATGAACGCGCCGGCATTCCGATGATGCCGAATGTCGTTGGAGACGCATCAACCAGAACCCAAATTCTGGTCTATTCGCTGCTGATGGCACCAATCGGCTGCCTGCCTTTCGTGTTGGGCTTTGGCGGTTTGACCTACGGTGTAGTCTCATTGGGTCTTGGTCTTGGCTTTGTGGCTCTGGCCTATCGCCTATGGAAGGTTGGCGACGCTGATCCCGAATACAGGGCTGCCAAAAAACTCTTTGCCTATTCGATTGCCTATCTGTTCGCCCTGTTTGCAATCCTGCTTGGTGAGCACGTGGTTTCAGCTTTAATTCCCGTGCTGGCTTGATGGCGGATCCGGAGGACCAGATGGAAACGGTACAACTCACCGAGCAGCAAGCAAAAGCACGCCGCAGCCGCAACATCGCAATTGGTCTGATTTGTGGTGCGCTTGTGGTCCTGTTCTACATTGCCACCTGGGCCAAGTTTGGCCCGGCCATTCTTGACAGGTCGTTCTGACGATGGGGATCGTGTCACGCATCACAGGACGTGAGCTGAGCCGCAATGGTTCGGTTGCGCTCATTTGCGTGGGCACCTTTTGCGGTATGCTTGGGCTTTCCTACGCCTCGGTTCCGCTCTATCGCATATTTTGTCAGGTGACCGGCTATGGCGGCACGCCTCAGATTGCGCAGGACGTGCTTGGCCCGATATCCGACAAGAGCATCACTGTCCGATTTGATGCCAATACATCCAGCGGCATCGACTGGGATTTCGGACCGGCCAAACGGCAGGTGAAAATTCGCTTGGGCGAAAAAGGCACGGCCTATTATGTGGCCAAAAATTCTTCGACGACCGCCAGCTGGGGCACCTCGACGTTCAACGTGACACCGCAGGCAGCCGGGCAGTATTTCAACAAGATCGAGTGCTTTTGTTTCACAGAGCAGGAATTGAAGCCGGGACAGAGTGTCGACATGCCGGTGGTGTTCTTTGTTGATCCTGAAATCGTCAATGATCCACTGGTGGGTGATTTGAAAGCGATCACCCTGTCCTACACTTTTTTTCCTGCTGACCCGCCAGAACGACCGCTCGCATCGGTGGACGAATCTGGCAATAAAAAAGAACTGAAAGATAATCTCTGACCGCGGACTGCGGGCCATGAGGCAAACGAAAGACTGGAGAGAGCGCTATGGCTGATGCCCACGCTAAAAATCACGACTATCACATCCTGGACCCCAGTCCGTGGCCGTTGATTGGCTCGATCGGTGCGTTGCTGATGGCTTTTGGCGGCATCGGCTGGATGCGCTATCTCAAGGAAGAAGAGCTCAACCTTCTGGGCATCAACATTGCCTCGCCCTGGCTGTTCTTCATCGGGCTTTTGATCGTTCTCTACACCATGTTTGCGTGGTGGAGTGACACGGTGAAGGAAAGCCATGAGGGGCATCACACCCGCGTGGTCTCGCTGCATCTGCGCTATGGCATGATCATGTTCATCGCCTCTGAGGTGATGTTCTTCGTTGCATGGTTCTGGGCGTTCTTTGATGCAAGTCTTTTCCCTGATGAAGCTGTTCAGGCAGCGCGTGTCGAGCACACTGGTGGCACCTGGCCGCCGCAGGGCATCGAGGTCATCGACCCGCTCCATCTGCCACTGTTCAACACTGTGACGTTGCTGCTTTCCGGTACAACGGTAACTTGGGCGCACCACGCACTGCTGCACGATGACCGGCAGGGCCTGAAATGGGGCCTCATCCTGACGGTGGCACTTGGTGTCATCTTCACCGCCGTGCAGGCCTATGAATATGCAGTTGCACCATTCGCGTTTGCCGGTTCGATCTATGGGTCAACCTTCTTCATGGCGACTGGCTTTCACGGTTTCCACGTTCTGATCGGAACGATCTTTTTGATCGTCTGCCTGATCCGGGCCCTCAAAGGTCACTTCACATCCAAGCAGCACTTTGGGTTCGAAGCGGCTGCCTGGTACTGGCACTTTGTGGACGTTGTCTGGTTGTTCCTGTTCTTCGCTGTCTACATCTGGGCATCGGCAGGCGCTCCCATCGCCCACCACTAAACGCAATTCATTCCGGCCAGCTTGCACGAGTTGGCCGGAATTGTTTCCGGCACACATTGCCATGAAAAGCGGGCGATCCAAGAGGATGCTCCCAGAATGCATGACCCGCAATTTCCTCCGGTTCCCCCCATATCAACAGGTATAAAGGGCCGTTGTCCAAGATGTGGGCAAGGTCGATTGTTCGACGGCATGTTGCAGCCCGCGAAGCGCTGCAATGCCTGTTTGCTCGATTACGAGTTCATTGATGCAGGGGACGGGCCGACAGTGTTCGTCATCATGCTACTGGGCTTTGTGGTTCTAGGTCTGGCACTCATTGTTGAATTCTCGTTCGGGCCTCCCTGGTGGATGCATATGGTCATCTGGATTCCGGTCATTCTGGTGCTTGGCATTGCCGTTACACGGGCAATCAAAGGCGTTCTGATTGTCTTGCAGTATCAGCACAACGCAGCCGAAGGCCGGTTGGTTGGACAGGACGAGGCATGAGCATTGGAGATCAAGTAAGGCCTTCGCGAGGCCTCTCGGGTATCAAGCGCTTGGTGCTGCCTGTCTCAATTGTTATGGGGTTTGTGGTTCTTTGCGCCCTGGGATCATGGCAGGTGCAGCGCCTTCACTGGAAAAATGATCTGATTGCGCGCGTGGAATTGCGCTCAAAGGCAGCGCCGAAATCTATCGATTCCATCGATCTCGACAACACGCCGGGTGAACAACTCGATTATGTTCCAGC
>JBCCGR010000072.1:0-14392 GCA_039029195.1 Pseudomonadota bacterium | reverse complement strand
ATTCAGAGTGCGCGGTGCCTGCCCTTCTCGCTCGCCATAACCGGACTGCACCATTGTGGCCGCGACCATGGCCGATTTGCCGCCACCATTGGCAGTCACAGTGCCCAGCGGTTGATCGGCGGCATGACCAATGCTCGCGCCAAATTGGCGGGAAATGTGGCAGGCCACCAACGCTTTTTCAGATGTGCCTGTAACTGTGGTCAGCGGCTCGGTGACTGGATACTCACGCTTGCCGGCATCACTCATATTGGCTAGCGAAACCAGATTGGGCACCACCACCGCGTTTTGATCCTTGCGGCTGGCTGTGACAGTGTGCAGCGGCTCCAAGGCTGACCGGTTGCCGCCGCCGTGCTGTCCCATGGTCACAAAGAAGGGCTCTTCAGCCTCCAGAACATAGCGCACCACGCCAGCGGCAACCCGGCTTAACGTGTTGTCGGCCAGCGGGCGTTTGGCGCGAATGCCATAGATCTCTTTGATCACTTCCGAAGTGTCGAAGATCGAAGGACACGGAAGCGACCAGTCGATCACATCATGACCAGCGGTTTTCCAAGGCAGCAGCTTGCCGGTCTTCACGGCTTCGCAGCTCGGTTCGCCGTGCGTCGGTTCTGGCCAGACAATTTTTCTGCCGTCGCGACGCATGACAATAAACAAGCGCTCGCGAATGGTCGGCACACCATAATCGCAGAATTTGAGCACCCTGTGCTCCATCCGATAGCCGCGCTTTTTCAAAGCCCGTTGCCACGCGGCAAAGTCTTCCCACGTCAGGAACTCCCGCACATTTTCAAGCGCAATCACGTCCGGCGCATTGTGGCCCAACTCGTCGACAAACCGGACAACGGACCATGCAAGCCCGCGCACCGATTTTGATGTGGGCTTGCCACCACGGGCGCGCGAAAAATGCCGACAATCGGGCGACGCCCATAAAAATCCAACTTTCCGCCCACGCGTATGCCTGCGAATATCAACGCTCATCACGTCTTCGGAAAGATGGATGGTTTCAGGGTGATTTGCCGCGTGCATCGACATGGCGATTGGACAATGATTGATCGCAATGTCCGGCGAACGGTCGAACGCATCGGCAATGCCGGCTGACGCGCCGCCACCGCCTGCAAAGCTGTCCATGATGAGAGGTTGAGCACTCACAGTCGCCCCCTTAATGCCCGTACATTCGCGAGCGTGTTGGTCTTCTCTTTTTCGTGAAAATCGATCAGCTCATGAACCGGATGCTTCTTCGGCGCGTTGAGGCAACCGCCAAACCGCAGCCAGTCATCGTGGTGTGTCAGTTCACGGCGGCAGGGTGGTATCCACACCTCCCGCGTTGGCGACCAGTCGCCCGTGATCCACACAAGCCAGCAATAGGCGGTCGCGGTTTTGCCGTTCATCACCCAGCGACCGGCATGCATGGGCACGCGTTCAACAAACTGTGCCGAGAATGTGGGCGGGCAGTCGCGAAACAGCTGTTCGTAGCGTTCCACACCTTCTTTGAATTGGGTGCGCACCAGTACAGCCACGCCATATTTGGCGATGCTGCAAGCCCGTTCGATAAAGGCCAGCCCTTCATTGAACGGCGGGTTCATGAACACCCAATCAGCAGCGGGAACACGGCCTGTCAGAAAGTCGCGAACCTCGCCAAAACCATAGTCAAAAACATCGCTGGCGATGACGGTCGGCGAATATTCCTGCAACACCAGCGCCATGTGCCCTTCGCCGCAGGCCGGATCGAAAAGCGTTGACGTGCCCAGAAAATTGTAGCGTGTGGGCGTGTGGAGCTTCAGCACATACTCAAACACCGCCCGCGTTGCCCATGGCGGTGTTGGAAAATAGTCAAGGCTGTCATCCGGCTCGAACCGTCGCGACATCACCGCCGCATCGCCGGACGGCAGAATAGCAACCCGGTCAAGAATCGCAGGCGGCGCGCTCGGATTGGCGGTAAACAGATCCATCACGCCACCACCAGATCATCGGTCAGCCGGTCCAGCAGCTGATCAAGTTCGGCGTTGTCGTCGCGCTCATCCTCGATTTTCTGAAGCTGTTGGCAGATCGCCGCTGCGGAAACGCCATAGGCCCGCGCCAGCGCTGCCTGAGGAATGCCAAGGGCGGTGTTGACCAGATAGTTCGCGATGAAACGTACGCGCGCACCGCGCATCCATTCCGGGTCACTGGTGTTGCGCTCTTTCGGATTTGCTGCCCGCACCACGGTCAAGGGCACATTCATTTCGCGGCTCACCAGCACCATGGTTGGCTGGATGATCGTGAAAACGCCTTGCCCGTGCACCACCATATCGTCTGCATTGCCGGTGAGCTTAGACAAAGCGCGCTGTAAGTTTTTTATAGTTCGTGCTTGAAGCCGCCGTTTCTCGTGAACCGCATATTCGTATCCGCGAGTTGAGACGTCAGCTGCCGCGCAGAGTTTTTCGACTGTTATCCCTGCTTCTCTTCGGCGTGCTTCAACGTTTTGGATTGCAGAGGGTGTCCGGCTCATGCGCCAAAAATCCCGAACAGCACCAGCCATTGTGCGCAGTTCACGGCAAGGCAGGCCGCTGCTAAAATGGAGGAATAACCGAAGTCGCTCCGTTCCTTCGCGCGAAAGGCTCGAACCGCCCAAGTCAGAGAAGTCAGTCCGGCAACCAACGTGATCACTGCTGTTGAGAATATGATCCCCACCATTATCATCGCCATCGATTCACTCATCGACCTTGCTCCGTTTCCAGCGCGGTCAGCGCTTTATCGAGTTTTCGGATTGTGGAAGGGCGGACGGCCCGGCGTTTCCCGCTGAGCAGACGCCAGTACGAAACTTGATTGAGGTCCGCCCCACGGCACAAACGGGCAATGCTGATGTTGAGCGCATCGCGGCGCGCTTCTATCTGTGCGAAACTGTCCAGAGTTTCCATGAGAATCACCTAAAGCATTTGCTTTTGTGCTTTTCACATGCAAATCTGATTTGGCGCACATCTGTCAAGTGATGAGTTTCAGCAAGACACAGATGATAAATTCAGCCATCCCGTTTCCCACGATGAAACGGACCTACCAAGAACAGCACGAATGGCTGGAGAGCCTGATTGACCGTCTCGGCATCACTGCGTCGGAGCTGGCGAGGCGCGCCAAGCTGAACCCGTCAACCCTGACGCGCTTTCTCAACAGCGAGCAAGACGAGGGGCACGCCCTTTCGTTTAGGACCATGCGCAAGATTGAAAGCGCCGTGGTGCTTCCGTCAGAAACCCGGTCGACCAGCCAAATACTGAACGCTGGTCTCGGGGAGCAAAACGCCATTCCGTTTGACATGGAGAACCATCAGGACGCCTACGCTTCGGCGGTGCGCGCGTTGATTGGTACGCGCAATGCGTGCGATCCATGGCGCATAGTCAATGGCGATTTGGAGGGGATTGGGCTTTATCCGGGCGATATTCTGGTTGTTGATTTGAATGCGCAACCGCAGGCTGGTGATATTGTCTGCGCACAGCTCTATGAACCGGGCAGCGCAAAGACCGTGTTTCGTCTCTATGAGCCGCCTTATCTGCTTAGTCAGTCCACTGATCCCAAGCTGCGACGTCCGGTTGTGGTGGACAACACCAATGCGACAATCCGTGGAACGGTGATCGCGCGCCTGTCGCCCCGCTTCAGCACCTCAAAAGCCGCCTGACGTCTATTTAACAAAGTGCCCGAACAAATTTGGCTTTGGTGCTCTCACCAATGCCCGTGGTCTGCTTAACAAAGTGCCCGAACAACATCGCTGGCGACCACTTAATAAAGTGCCCGAACAAACCAAAGTGCATATCTGGTCATGGGTGATTCCATTCCCCCGACGACACGGCGCTTCCAAGCCTGAAAAATGAGACTTTGAATTGATTGCAATGATCCGGATCAACATTTTGTTGATCCGGTCCCCCGTGCGCATGTGCACAAAAAGCATATGCTTTCACGTTGACATGTGAAAAAAAATCACACATGCATATGCGCGTACCGCCTTTGAGGGTTGCGCCATGCACGACACTGAAACCATGTCTCTGGAGGAATTTGCGCAGACATGGGGACGTGCACCGGCAACCGTCAAACGTCATATCCGGCACTGGCATCGAAAGTGGGGCGTACCGTTGCCCATTGCCGGGTCTGAGTGGCGCTGGTCGCGGGCAGTTGTGAGCGCCTTCCTCCGGGCTCAACAACAATGTTTCCCGCTCGCCACCAGCGCCACAAACGACAATGTGCCCGGACTGCCGGTCACGGACGCATCTTCTCTCATAGCGGCGCAGAAAAAAGCACTTCACCAGCTCTATGGAGGAACACAATGAGTGCACCCGCTGAACAATATTCACCTGTCCCAGCCCGTGGGGAATTCCCGGCCAAGGGGTTTTTGGAGACCAACTGGCACGAGGTCCTGTCTCCAGCGCAGAAGAAGGCCCTTGGCCATCTGAAAAAGACGAACGCTTACCGCAAGGGTAGGGGCTGGCGCTTTCAGAACCGGGGACTAATCACCTTCCGCACTGCCGCTGTTCTCAAAGACCTTTATTTGGTCAGGGAGATGACAAAGAAAACGCCGCACTCCCTCAGAACATTCAGCCGTCAGGAACTCACCTTGACAAGCAGGGGCCGCACCGTTGCCGATATTATTGGGGTGCGGACCTATGGCTGAAATCAAGGAACCTGTACACTACACGCCAAAGGCTATGAGGCGGTTTGCACTAAAGCGTGTCGAACGGATTGAGCACTCCGCGCATGAAATTGCCTACGCCTATGGCGATGTCGACAACACTGTTTGTTATGCGGTGGACGCACTCCTTGAACAGCTCAATGAGATATCCCAGACGGTCGAAGAATCCTGCGAAAATGGGGTGACCCTATGATCACCTACAATGTCGGTCACAGCTTCTTCCACCACAAAGGCGATGCGGAAACCTATCGCAAGGCGCTGAAGCTGCCACCAAAGGCCACCCGCAAAATCCGGGTCCGCAACAGCGAAGAACTTTCCCAGCTGCTTCATGCGATCTGCAACAAGGATCAGGAAGCGCCAATGGGCTTGGGCGAGGCCGCAATGATTGCCCGGACCAAGAACGACATACCGGGCTGTGTGCCCAAGTTTCTCAGGGAAGGGTGGGGGTATCGGTCATGATCAGCTTCAATCTATATCGCCGTCTCACAGCCGAACAGTGGGAAGGCAAAATTGTCAGGAGCGTATGCCCGATTGCTACTGCAATTGCGGAGATGCCTGCCGGAACAAGGTGGGAGATAACGCACAAGCGCTCAGGGTTCAGCATGACGAGCCTGCCATGCGCCAAATGCGGCATCCGCATGCATGTCAAAAAGGTTCCACCATCCGCCGTTGAATTAGAGGGCGACCAATGAGCAGCGGAAAGGCCAAAGATGTCGATCTAAAGAAAACCAAAGACGTCGATTCAATTCAGATTACAGTTTGCCGTGCACCGGGGTGCACCTGCCCCGGCATCCACATCCTCATGCTTGATGAAACAGGCGTGGCCTTTGGCATTGCCAGCATTGACCACAGTCAGGCCGCAGACCTCGCCGGACAGCTTGTGGCGGCAGCGCGAGACCAAGCCTTGCGGCGCGCCAACATGGTGTCAACCACCCTCAACTGAACGGGCATCCACAGGCCCGATTTGACAGGCGAGCGCGGGACGATTCATCCTTCGCGCTCGCCACAGGAGCCGCCCATGCCAGCCAAAATCAAACACATCTCGTGGAAGAACGGCCGCCCGCGCTTCAATCCCGGTAAGTCGCTCATTGCGCTTGGCTATTCGTCGCGCATGTTGAAGCACGAGGACGGCAGACCATACACGGCTGGCGAGGCGCTGGATTTTTCCAACCGGATCAGCGCCGAAGTCGCCGCCAAACGCACCACAAAGACCGTCAAGCGTCGCAACCGCAAAGGGGCCGTCAGGCAGTCGCTGCTCTACACGGTCGGCGACATGTTCGATGACTGGTTCACCAACAATCAGCTGTTCAATCAGGGCGGCGCAAAAGGCCACCATTCCGGCCTCAGCAAATCACCGGCAACCGTTCGGGACTATCGCCAGAAATCGCGCGTCATTGAGCAAGCCTGTCCGCTGATCTGGCAGTCGGATATTTCCGCACTGGACGAGATTTCGGTGCACGGCATGTTTGAACAGCTTTGGAAAGAGCGTGGCCTGTCCACCGCGCGCGGCTGCGTGCGCACCCTGTCAGCCGCAATCACATGGGCGCGCAAGCGTCGGGCAACCGGATTGCTCACCAATCCCTGCTATCGGCTGCAACTGCCCTCGCCAGCTCACGCGCCGCGCTTTGCCACCAAACATGAAATTCGGCACCTGATTGCCACGGCGGATCATCTGGGCTTGCCGTTCATCGGCGATATGATTTCCCTTGGGGTCTGGACCGGCCAGCGTCAGAGTGACCGCCTAGCACTCACCCATAAGGGAAAGCACAACGGTCGGCGGTTCTTCCGCCAGTCCAAGACGGGCGCAATCGTGGCCATCAAACAGGCACCGGAACTGGAGGCTCGACTTGCCGCCGCAATTGAACGCCGCAAGAAAAAGGCAGACGGCAAACTCGATCAGATTTCAGCCCATGCGGTCACGGACGAACAGCTTGACAAAGCCCTTTCCGGCGACCGCTGCCGAAAGCTCTTTGCCCGTGTGCGCAAAGCCGCAATAGAGGGCATTGAAGACCCGGATGCGCAGCCAGACAGGACAGGGAAAAATGAACCGGTCTGGATCATTCAGCCATGCGCTTCACTTGCCAACTTCAAGGAAAAGGATCTACGGGCAACCGCTGTCACGTGGATGGCCAACGCCAGTGCGACCATTCCTGAAATCTGTGCGGTGACCGGCCACACACCGGCAAGCGCCGTCAACATCCTGCGTCACTATCTGGCGCAAAACCCCGAACTAGCAGACAGCGCACTCGATAAAATGATCAACTGGTTTGAGGAAGACGGCGACATTGAAAGCTGGTTCTAGAACAAAGCTGCAACGTGCGACTTTTTAGAATGTCGCACAAAGTCGCACGTTCCCAATCCGTTCTTCTCAGCTTTCCCGCATGTCTTTGATTTTATTGGTGGGTGTACAAGGATTCGAACCTTGGACCCGCTGATTAAGAGTCAGCTGCTCTACCAACTGAGCTATACACCCACAACGCGTTGTTGCTTCCGATGAAGCTAAATCGCGTCCGCGCTCTATACGCCGCCCATTGCAGCCTGTCCAGATATTGCGGGCGTGGTTTATTGGTGTCACGTTGCGGACAGCATCACCCAACATGGACATTCCAAAATGAACGACAAGCCTATCTGGCAATGGAGCGCCTGCGATCAGGCAAATGCAATCGCAAAAGGCGAAGTCTCCTGCGTGGAGGTGGTCTCATCGAGCGTTGAACGCATGGCCTCGAAGAACGGCGATTTGAATGCCGTTGTCGATGATTTGTCGGAAAGTGCGCTTGCCGAAGCCAAAGCTCACGACTGGGTGTTGCAAAAATCCGGTCCAATTGGGCCGCTGCACGGTGTTCCGGTCACCATAAAGGAAAACATCGATCAGGCGGGGAGGGCGACTCCCAATGGGGTAGCGGCCCTGAAAGGCGTGATTGCTCCGGCTGATTCTCCGGTGGTCACGAACCTGAAGAAGGCGGGCGCCATCGTGATCGGTCGCACCAACACGCCCGAATTTTCGTTTCGGGCGACCACGACCAATGAACTGCATGGTCGAACATTCAATCCCTGGAACGACTGGGCTTCGTCCGGTGGGTCGTCAGGCGGTGCTTCCAGTGCCGTCATGTCAGGAATGGGATCGCTTGCCCATGGCAATGATATTGGCGGTTCGTTGCGGTATCCTGCAGCGGCAACCGGCGCTGCGACCGTTAAGCCCGGTTTGGGGCGGGTGCCTGCCTACAATCCGTCTGCTACGTCAGAACGTGGACTTTTTGCGCAACTGACTTCTGTGCAGGGAATTATTGCCCGCGAGGTCAAGGATGTCCGTCTGGGAATGCAATCACTCATTGCATACGACCCTCACGATCCCTGGCAGGTTCCGATGCCGTGGGAAGGACCTGAAATGGACGGGCCAATCAAGGTCGCGTTCACTAAAAACAGCTTCGAATTCGACATGCATCCGGCGGTCGAAAAGGCACTCGATCACGCCCGAAAGTCACTTGAAGACGCAGGCTACGGGGTTGAAGAAATAGAACCGCCACTGGTGCGCGAAATTGCAGATGCGGCAGGCCGCACGCTGTTTGGCGAAGTTGAAGCGATGCTTGGCAATGATATTCGCGCCGTCGGCAGCGACACGCTGAAGAGCATCTTTGAGAGCTACTATGCGCTCACGCCTCCTCTGGAAGGCCTCGACCTCCTCAAGGGCTTTGCCCAGCGCTCGCACTACATTCGCGAATGGCAACTGTTCCAGGAAAAATATCCACTGGTTCTGACACCACTTCTTCCCACCCCAACATATCAATGGGACCGAGATGCTCAAGGGATTGAAGGGGCTAAAGAGGTATTGCAGGCAGGGTTCCATTGCATCGCGATGAACTATATGGGCCTGCCAGCCGGCAACATACCTGCGAACTACAATGATGGCTTGCCTGTGGGGGTGCAGATTGTCGGCCGACGTTGGCGCGAAGACCTTATCCTTGATGCCTGTGAAGCAATTGAAGAGCGGACGGGGATTATGGCTGAGCAACTGTTTGGTCGGGAGTAGAGGATTCCGTATCGGACGATCCAAACCAAAAGCCAGACCATCGTGATAGACTCCAGATTTCATTGGTTCTGCAAAGGCTTGATGGGAATATTCAGCCTTCCGGCGCTTGTGCTTTTGGCGGCTTTTGTCGGATTTGCCGGTTTCGCGCGCGAAGTCGGGCTATCGTTGGCTGAAACCGCATTCATGGTGCCCCTCATTTGGGCATTACCATCACACGTGCTGCTGGTCGACGGCATGGTGTCGGGTGCATCGATCCTTGTTGTTGCAGCTGCGGTGGCATTGGCATCCGTGAGGATGATGCCCATGGTGATGGCGCTCATGCCTGAAATGCGCGCCGAGAAAACACCGCGCACTGTGCTTTTCCTCGTGTCCCATTTTGTCGCCGTAACCGCCTGGGTCGTGGCTATGGCGCGGCTGCGCGATATTCCAAGAGACATGCGAGTGGCCTGGTTCGCAGGATTGGGACTGGCCCTCAGCGGCGGCTGTACGCTTGTCGCTGTCACCGTCTATCTGCTTGCGGCCACTATGCCGCCACTTATTTCAGGCGCGCTGTTTTTCCTGACACCAATTTATTTTCTAACATCGCTTTGGGCTTCCGCCAGGGTGCGGGCGGAGCACTACGCCATGGTGATGGGTTTGGTGCTTGGTCCATTGTTTCATCTCATTTGGCCCGAAGCCGATGTGCTGATTGCTGGAGTTTTGGGAGGCGCGCTTGCCTATGGTCTGCACCGCTTCCTGCAAAGGCGAGGGGACGCTGGATGACATACGCCTCCATAGATGCCGCCTGGTGGCCCTATCTCTTTATTCTATTGGCTGGCTGGTTGCCCACGGAGATGTGGCGCTGGGCTGGGGTTTGGTTCAGCGGCTCAATCGACGAAGAGTCCGAAATTTTGGTCTTCATCCGCGCCCTGGCGACGGCTCTCGTTGCGGCTGTGATCGCTCGCTTGATCCTGTTCCCAACTGGCAATCTGGCGGATCTGCCCGTCTGGTTGAGGGCCGGTTCAGCGGCCATTGGATTTTTCGTATTCCTGTCCGCCGGAAGGCGACCGATCTATGGAATAGTCACAGCGGAGATCTTGTTGCTGAGTGGAGGCGCAATGATCTAGGCGGTCGAATGTCCGGCAGAGCATCCAAAAATCATGCGGTCTTTGACAAGAGACATCCAGACCGCAATGCTTCCGTCTTGGAGGATCCAAAACTGAGAACAGCGATATTGTTTGACGCCAGCACGGTATCGATCGGCAAAAGCTGCATGCACCGCGATCCGGGCGTGCACGCATGAACGATATTGTGCCGCTGCCATTCTGGCTGTTCTCGATCCTGGCGATCTTCGCCGCACTTGGGTTCGTTCAGTTCGTGTTTGCTCCCGGCGTGCGCTGGTTTCTACGGCGGCGCGTAAACAGGGCAATCGATCAGCTCAACACCCGGTTGAAGCTTTCCATCCAGCCCATCAAATTGACCCGGCGCCAGACCCTGGTTGATCAACTTCTTTATGATGCAGATGTTGTATCCGCCGTTGAAGCACATGCGGAAGAAGAAGGGATTTCGCGCGCTGAAGCCATGAACAAGGCTGAAACTTACGCGCGCGAGATTGTTCCTGCGTTCAGCGCTTATGCCTACTTTGCCATTGTAACGCGCATTGCCCGCTGGCTTTCGCACTTTGTCTATCGTGTGCGGCTTGGCTATGCGGATGAGGACAAGATTGCGGCTGTTGGCAAGGACGCGACGGTGGTTTTTGTCATGAACCACCGGTCCAACATGGACTATGTTTTGGTAACGTATCTGGCCTCCACCAGCGCTTCATTGTCTTACGCCGTGGGCGAATGGGCGCGGGTTTTCCTGCTGGAGAACCTCATTCGATCCATGGGCGCCTACTTCATCAGGCGAAACTCCAGAAATGCGCTCTATCGCAAAGTTCTGTCGCGCTACGTGCGCATGGCGACCCGGTTTGGTGTCACTCAGGCCGTGTTTCCGGAAGGCGGGCTCACCCGCGACGGTCTGTTGCGGCCGCCAAAACTCGGACTGCTCAGCTATATGGTGAGCGACTTCAATCCCGACACAGACAAGGACATCGTGTTTGTGCCGGTTGGCCTAAACTATGACAGGGTGATTGAGGACCGAATTCTAACGGGACCTGCCCAGGCGGAGATCGACGGACGGGCGTTTCGTGTTTCCATCTCGAAATCACTCGCTTTCATAGGGCGCATGATCGCAAGGCGTGTTCGAGGCAAACTCTATCGATACGGCTATGCCTGTGTCAGTTTCGGGTCTCCAATATCGTTGAAAGAATGGTTGAGCAAAAACAAACAAGATAAAGAAAAGATAGTAGAAAGTGATATCAACGATCTGGGCGTGGAACTGATGGCGCAGATCGGCGTGGCTATTCCAGTCCTACCCGTGTCATTGATCGCTTCCATCTTGCTGGAGGGCGTTTCTGTGGACACCATCACGCCAGATGATGATGGCCTTGATGAGCTGCAACTCAAGGCCAAAACCAGCGCCCTGATTGCTGAACTTGAAGCTGCTGGCGCCCATGTGCACATACCGCGCCAGGACCTCGACTATGCTATAACCGCCGGCCTGCGCATTCTCATTTTGCGTCAATTGATCACGCAGGAGGATGGACGATATAGGGCCAACCCCGACGAGACGCTGCTGCTGCGCTATTACGCCAATTCAATCGGCCATCTGAGGCAGAACTGAAGTTCGCCGGATCATGTGAAAGCAGGAAATTATCCTACCTCTTTAACCGGGCAGATACATTTCCTATTGTTAGATAACTCACAAAGATTCGCGAGCTTCGGTGCAGCGTCCTCAGTCGCGCCGGTCTTTCCAAGAAAAATCGAATAGCCGAACCAGAAAGGCCCCTGATGAAGGATCCAATCGAAACCTATATGAATCTCGTGCCGATGGTGGTTGAGCAGACGAACCGGGGTGAACGCGCCTACGACATCTTCTCCCGTCTGTTGAAGGAACGGATCATCTTCATCACAGGGCCGATCGAGGATGGGATGGCAACCCTTATCAGCGCGCAATTGCTGTTTCTTGAAGCCGACAATCCCAAAAAAGAAATCGCAATCTACATCAATTCACCGGGCGGCGTGGTGACGTCAGGCCTTGCGATCTATGACACGATGCAGTTTGTAAAACCGGCTGTAGCAACGCTTTGCCTGGGGCAGGCGGCTTCTGCGGGGTCTCTTTTGCTAACGGCTGGCGAGAAAGATTTGCGGTTTGCGCTCCCCAATTCCCGCGTCATGCTGCACCAGCCATCTGGCGGTTTTCAGGGGCAGGCATCGGACATTGAGCGCCACGCGCAGGATATCATCAAGACGAAGAAGCGTCTGAATGACATCTATGTCAAACACACCGGTCAGGATTATGATGTGATTGAGCAGACCCTTGATCGCGATCATTTCATGACGGCAGAAGAAGCACGTGACTTCGGGATCATCGACAAGGTGATAACGACACGAACCGACATGGAAGCGGAAGAGGAAGAAGGCTGATCAGTTCACGTTCCGTACGGAACGAATTGGTCCAAATGAAACGGCTCAGTGGCCGGAATTGGGAGACTTTCCCAATTTTGCATTCTCATTGAATCGTGTGATGATGTTGAGCGTTGTTAAGCGTATATTGATTTAACTAGGCTTAGCTTATGGTTTCACCGGCGGTTGCGTGTCATTTTCCGTCGTTTGAATGGGGTAAGAAGGAGCGGGAATTTCCGCACACTTCTTTCAAAACACCATGGTCACGTTTGAGTTTCGCGTGGTCCATGTGAACCGGAAGCAGGGGGACGTTCCCTTTGCAGCAGGAAAATATATATGAGCAAAGTTTCCAGCGGCGGCGATTCCAAGAACACGCTTTACTGTTCGTTCTGCGGCAAGAGCCAGCATGAGGTGCGAAAGCTGATTGCCGGTCCGACGGTGTTTATCTGTGATGAATGCGTCGAACTGTGCATGGACATTATCCGCGAAGAGAACAAAACCTCTCTTGTCAAATCGCAGGATGGTACACCCACACCCCAGGAAATTCTGGATGTGTTGGATGATTATGTGATTGGCCAGCCCCACGCCAAACGCGTTTTGTCGGTAGCTGTGCACAATCACTACAAGCGCCTCAATCATGCGGCCAAGAATGGTGATGTGGAACTGGCAAAGTCCAACATTATGCTGATTGGCCCCACAGGTTGCGGCAAAACTCTGCTGGCGCAAACGCTTGCGCGCATTCTCGATGTGCCGTTCACAATGGCCGACGCAACCACACTGACTGAAGCCGGTTATGTGGGGGAAGATGTCGAGAACATCATTTTGAAGCTGTTGCAGTCGGCCGACTACAATGTGGAGCGGGCGCAGCGCGGCATCGTCTACATCGATGAAGTCGACAAGATTTCCCGTAAGGCGGACAACCCATCGATCACTCGCGATGTTTCTGGCGAAGGTGTGCAACAGGCCTTGCTGAAAATCATGGAAGGCACGGTTGCCAGCGTGCCGCCGCAGGGTGGTCGCAAACATCCGCAGCAGGAGTTTTTGCAGGTCGACACCACCAACATTCTCTTTATCTGCGGTGGTGCCTTTGCAGGTCTCGACAAGATCATTTCCGATCGTGGACGTGCGACCTCAATTGGTTTCGGGGCGAATGTCGCCTCACCGGAGGATCGCAAGACCGGTGAACTCTTCCGCCAGCTTGAACCAGAAGATCTGCTGAAATTTGGGTTGATCCCTGAATTTGTTGGCCGCGTTCCTGTGCTTGCCACCTTAGAGGACCTTGACGAGGCAGCTCTCGTTCAGATCCTAAGCGAGCCCAAAAACGCGCTTGTGAAGCAGTATCAACGACTGTTTGAGATGGAGAGTGTGGAACTGTCCTTCCACGAGGACGCGCTGTTGGCGATCGCCCGCAAGGCGATTGAACGCAAAACCGGTGCGCGCGGACTGCGATCCATTCTGGAATCGATCCTGCTCGACACCATGTTCGAGCTGCCTTCGCTTGACGGTGTCCGCGAAGTGGTGATCTCTGAAGAAGTGGTCAGTGGCAACGCTCGCCCGCTTTACATCTATTCGGACAAGGAAGAAGCCTCGAGCGCCGAAAGCGCCTGATCGCTTCCCTCCAGCGTTACAAATCAAAGGCCGATGTGACACGCGTTGCATCGGCCTTTTTTGATTTTTGAGCACATGCCCAATCCGACCATTGGGGAGCGGCGTAAACACCACATCAGCGCCATGTTCTCAAAAAGCTGATCCAACACTTCTTGAAGTGCCGAATGTGAAGACCACATAGGCCTAATCGGTCAGCATGTTGCGGGCGGAAACGGTTCGTGAACTTCAATTCAAAAAGGTTGCGGGCAAACCTCCGGCCCACTGTCTTTGCAGCGAACTGACCGGTATGATGAGGATTCGGTGCCGCCTGGAGCGAGGCAACTCGTGTCGGGGCACGCGCACTCAATAAGGAATTGAAATGACAAGTGACGATTCAAACCAGATCGGTCTGACACAATCGGGCGCTATTCTGCCGATTTTGCCGTTGCGCGACATCGTCGTGTTCCCACACATGATCGTGCCGCTATTTGTTGGACGCGAAAAATCCATTCTGGCTCTGGAAGAGGTGATGGGAGCGGACAAGCAGATCCTGCTCGCCACCCAAAAGAACGCCAGCGACAATGATCCCGCTCCCGGCGCGATCTATGAGATCGGCACCGTTGCAACCGTTCTGCAGCTTCTGAAACT
>JBCCGR010000071.1:0-14691 GCA_039029195.1 Pseudomonadota bacterium | reverse complement strand
GGCATTTCTGAAAGGAAGTGAATTTCCTTCGGAACATAGTAGACCGGGCGCGTTGCAGCGACGCCCTGTTTCAGTTCCTCGCCTCTTTCCTCACCCGGGCTATCGGCGACCACATAGGCGATCAGCGATTTCGCACCATCATTTTCTTCCGCCACGACCACAACATCGTGCACACCGCCCTGCTCGCGAATCGCCGCTTCAATCTCGCCCAATTCCATGCGTACGCCGTTGATTTTCACCTGAAAATCATTGCGTCCCATGTAGACGATTTGCCCGTCGGGCTGGAAGAATGCCAGATCACCGGTTCTGTAAAGACGATCGTGCGGGGCATCTTCCACCGGGCACGGAATGAAGCGCTCGGCTGTCAGGTCTTCGCGCGCCCAGTAGCCACGGGCCAATTGAACACCACCAATGTGGAGTTCACCGGGAACACCCACTGGCACAGGCTGGTCAAACTCGTCGAGGACATAAAGCCCTGTGTTCGTGACAGGAAGACCAATCGGGATGACGGTTGATGCGGGATCGCGCTTGCATTCAAAATAGCTGACGTCCACGGCTGCTTCCGTCGGTCCATAAAGATTGTGAAGTTCCGTTTTCGGGCCAGTCTTTTCAAAGAAGGACTGAACCAGATCAAACGGCAGTGCCTCACCGCTACAGAAGACTTTGCGGATCGGTGATTGGTCAAGACCCGGTACCATTAGGAACAGGCGCATCACTGACGGCACGAAGTGAAGATAGGTGACCTTCTCATCATTGATGAGACGCGACATGTAACCCATCGCCATATGGCCGCCCGGTTCGGCAACAACCAGCGTTGCGCCATAGGCAAACGACCAGAGGAACTCCCAGACCGAAACGTCGAAAGTGTAAGGCGTCTTTTGAAGGATCCGGTCCTGCGGTGTGAGCTGATACTCTTCCTGCATCCAGACCACGCGATTGTGGATGGCACCATGTTCCACCACAACGCCCTTCGGCTTGCCGGTGGAACCGGATGTGTAGATCATGTAGGCGAGATCGTTGAAGCCGATTTCCACACCGAGATCAGAGGCGTCGCGATCACGTTCCACATCAGCACCGGTCGGGATCACCATGACCGGCGAAACTTCGGTTTCAATGCGTTCGCGAATGGCTTCCTGCGTGAGAACAACCACTGGTCGGCAGTCTTCGATGATCTCCGAAATGCGGTGTGAAGGGTCTTCGGTGTTCAGTGGAACATAAGCCCCACCAGCCTTCAGCACTGCCCAAAGCGCGATGACGAGCTCGTGACTGCGTTCCATGCAAAGCGCAACGAATGTGTCCTTGCCAACGCCCATCTCACGAAGCTTGCGCGCCAGACGATTGCTGCGGGCATTGAATTCGCTGAACGAAAGCGTTTCGCCGGCGTAAACCAGCGCCGGATGATCCGGATTGGCGCGAGCACAGTGCTCAGCCATGGCAACAAGGCCACCTTCATACGGGTAGTCTGCCTCGGTCGCGTTCCAGTCCTGAACGACCAGTTTGCGTTCGCGTGCTGACATGACCGGTTGCCGCAGAAGCGAGCCCTTGGCATCTGCCGCAATGCCTTGTGCCAACGCTGTCATGCGCTCGCCCATCAGTTCAGCAACTTTTGTGTTGAGGGCGGAGCTCACCGTCCATTGAACCGAACCAGCATTGTCAACTGCCAGCTCGATTTCGCAATTGTAACGCACTTCGGCCTCGCCCAGCGTCACGCCAAGAGGAAGGGCGCCGTTGCGCACCAGCGGCACGAGCTGGACCGGCAAATCTTCCCGCATCGTTGCGTCGATCTGCCCGCGGACAAGCTGATTGAGAACTTTTTCGAAGCCCATCTCTTCGGTCAGCGTCAGCGCGACCGGTGTAAAGCCGGGTGCTTTTGGCTCGTGACGGCAATCCCGCACACCAACCGTTGCATGATGATCTTCTGAAACCCGCGCAACATAAGACATGGCCACAGCCAAAGCGATGTCCTCACGACCATATTGTGGAAACTGTGCGGAAAGCTGTTCCATTGCTTCGCGCCACGCAGCGTCGGAACTGTATCCAACGGTCCCTATTGAATCGCTGCAGACACGGTAATGTTCAACATCGGGAAGTGCTGTGTAGTCGGTCGTCTCCAGCGCTTCCGCGTTGGCTTCTATGACCGATTGCATGGTGGTTTCCATTTGAGTCCCCCTGTTTCCGCCTTTGATTGCGCACATTGTTGGATTGGCGCGGCTTTTCAGATTTCGCCCTAAAATCACCCTAGGAAACAATTACTAAGATCAGTTCAATCCACATGCTTTCTAATGCATTGTTTGCAATGCGAAAAATCTGCTCTGTGGTGTCAAGAAACCGTTAAACATACCGCCTAGGGTGAAGCCTTCCCGCCAGATGGCAAATATCCACAATCAACTGAATAACTTGCCTGCCTGGCGGGTGTGTGGAATCAATGCCTTGGGGCGGGATCGCAGGTGGCCAACGGCCACCAGAAACCACTTGCCAACGGGAGATGCCCCATGACCCGAGTTAAATCCCAAAATTCTTCAGACAAGCCACTGTCCCTTTTGGCAAATGCCGGTCTGACGCGCCGCGCCTTTGTTGCCGGTGCCGGTGCAAGTTCCTTGATTGCGCTGCATCCGTTTTCCGCACGCGCTGCGGCCAACACGGCTCACCTGCGCATCATGGAGACGACTGACCTCCACGTGCATGTTTATCCCTACGACTATTATGGTGACCGCCCGGTGGACACAGTTGGCCTGTCACGCACTGCGACCCTGATCAAGGCGATCCGCGATGAGGCCACCAACTCAATGCTGGTCGACAACGGCGATTTTCTTCAGGGCAACCCCATGGGCGACTACATCGCCTATGAGCGCGGTATGAAGGAAGGGGATATGCACCCCGTGATCACCGCCATGAACACGCTCGGGTTCGAAGCCTCGACACTTGGAAACCACGAATTCAACTATGGCCTCGATTTCCTGATGAAGTCGCTGGCCGGCGCGTCCTTCCCGGTGGTGTCAGCCAATGTGGCCAAGGGCAAACTTGGCGCCTCGCCTCGCGAAGACACGCTGTTTGTTAAGCCCTATGTCATCCTCGACAAGAAGGTCAAAGATGGTGCGGGCAACGAGCACGCGATCAAGATTGGCATTATCGGCTTTGTGCCGCCACAGATCATGAACTGGGACAAGCGCCATCTGGAAGGCAAGGCCAACGCACGCGACATTATTGAAACCGCAAAGGCCTGGGTGCCGGAAATGAAGGAAGCGGGCGCGGATGTCATCATCGCGCTTTCCCACTCCGGCATCGGCGCTCCAAATCACACGGATGGGATGGAGAATGCCTCCGTTCCGCTCGCCGAAGTGGATGGCATTGACGCGCTGATGACCGGCCACAGCCATCTGGTTTTCCCGGCCGAAACCTACAAGGATTTTGCCGGTGTGGATGCGGCCAAGGGCACCATCCACGGCAAGCCGGCAACGATGGGTGGTTTCTGGGGTTCGCACCTCGGCGTCATTGATCTGATGCTTGAAAGGAGCGGCAGCGAGTGGAAGATCGTATCGTCTTCGTCGGAAGCGCGGCCAATCTACAAACGCGACGGGCGCAAGCGCCTGCCGCTGGTGGATGATCAGCAAGCGGTGCTCGACAGTGTGAAAGCTGATCATGAGGCAACGCTTGCGTATGTTCGCCGGTCGGTGGGCAAGACGTCCGCGCCGCTTCACTCTTATTTCGCACTGGTTGCCGATGATCCATCTGTCCAGATCGTGAGCCAGGCCCAGCTTTGGTACATTGGCGACATGATGAAAGGCACCGAGTGGGAAGGACTTCCAATCCTGTCCGCCGCCGCACCATTCAAAGCCGGTGGACGTGGCGGTGCCGACTACTACACCGACGTGCCCGCAGGTGATGTGGCGATCAAAAACGTGGCTGATCTCTACCTTTATCCCAATACAGTGCGCGCGGTGCTGATCACCGGGGCCGAGGTGAAAGACTGGCTGGAGCGCTCTGCTGGCATCTTCAACCAGATCGAAGCCGGAAAGGCAGATCAACCGCTCCTCAATCCGTCCTTCCCATCCTACAATTTCGACGTGATGGACGGTGTGACGTACAAAATCGACATCACTCAGCCATCAAAATATGATCCGAAGGGCGAACTTATCAACGCAGATGCCAACCGCATCACCGACCTTCAGTTCAATGGCAAGCCACTTGATCCGGCACAAAAATTCGTCATCGCCACAAACAATTATCGCGCAGGTGGCGGCGGCAAGTTCCCAGGTGCACTAGGCAAAACGATCATATTCGTGGGGCCTGACACCAACCGCGACGTGATCGTGCGCTACATCGTCGACAAGGGCACAATCAATCCGTCCGCCGATGCCAACTGGTCTTTTGCTCCTGCCAATGGTGCCACGGTGCTCTTCGACACCGGACCCAAGGGCAAGGGCTATATGTCCGATGTGAAAGGCGTGAAAATCGAAGAGGCTGGTGATGGTCCGGACGGTTTTGCGCGGTATCGCATCCAGCTTTAACTGCGGATAGCTGATAGAACTGGGGATTGGTGCAGGCTTGCTTTGGGAGTTTTGGCCCAACCGGCTAAAACTCCCACACAACCTACATCACCCCCGGTTCTGGACATGAAGATCACCCTGCTTTCAAACTGCGACAAATGCCGCGCCGCCCTCAAGTGGATTAAGGAGCAAGGCATTGATGCCGCGGTCATCGACATCCGAAAGGATGGCATTGAAGAAAGCGATCTCAAGCGCTGGATGACCGAACTCGGGTGGGAAGTGCTTCTGAATCGACGCAGCACTACCTGGCGCGGACTTTCTGATGCAGCGAAAGCTGATCCCGACAATGAGAAGGCAATCGCCCTCATCATGGCTCATCCAACATTGATGAAACGCCCGGTGATTGAGTCGAACAACGGCCTGACCGTCGGCTTTGACAAAGCGGTGATGGATCAGCACCAGGTTTAACCGGCGTTGGAATTCCTCGCCCCCTTTGAACTCCCTGGCCTGTTTCTGGCAGCATTTCTTGCTGCCACCATTCTGCCCGCAAGTTCAGAGGCCCTGCTGGTTTTGCTTCTCGTCAATGGCGGCAGTCCCGTTGCACTGATTATGGTCGCAACACTCGGAAACACGCTTGGATCGCTCGCCAACTACGCACTGGGACTGTGGGCAGGTCTTCCGCTCGCCCGTCGTTGGCTGGGCGTCAGTGACAATCAGGTCAATACCGCAAACCGCATCTTTACGCGTTACGGTCTGCCCTCCCTTTTGTTCGCTTGGCTACCAATCGTCGGCGATGCGCTGACCATCATCGCCGGCGCATTGAGGGTGCACCTGATGTGGTTCACCCTACTGGTGGGTCTTGGAAAACTCGTCCGTTACCTAGTCGTTGCAGGGGCGACATTGTCGTGGGTTTGATAGTTACGGATAAAGCCGCGTTGTGCCCCATCCGCCATCGTCCAGACGCGAGAAAACGATGCGATTGTGCAGACGGAACGCGCCATCTTTCCAGAATTCCATCTGGCGCGGAATAACCCGAAAGCCTGACCAGTAGTCCGGCCTTGGAATTTCCGACACGCCGAACTTTGCAGCATATTTGGCAACGGCTTTTTCAAGCGCAAACCGGCTTTCCAGTGGACGCGATTGTTGCGATGCCCAGGCGCCAATCCGGCTCTGGCGGGGACGCGAATGGTAATACTCGTCGGCCTCTTCATCGCTGACAATTTCGACATCGCCACGAATGCGCACCTGTCGGCGCAAACTCTTCCAGTGAAAGCCCATGGCGGCCTTTCGACTGCCCGTTAGCTCGGTTCCCTTTGCGCTTTCAAAGTTGGTGAAAAATACAAATCCGCGCTCGTCCACACCTTTCAACAGCACCATGCGAACATTGGGCATGCCATCTGCATCGACGGTTGCGAGCGATAAGGCATTGGGATCATTGACTTCGCTGTTATGCGCCTCGGCAAGCCATTGTTGAAACAGCGAAATTGGATCACTTGAATCAAATGATTCATCTCTTGTTAATCTTTGATTAGGAAAATGGGGTTCGGCCATTCAGTTGTCTCGCGTGTTGCCCGTCTCGGGCAAAGGATCAGGTCTCGTGTCGGACTATAAGAAAAATTGTAAACGTCGTCAGGGTGAATTCGGTTCACACCAATCCGAATTTTCGTCCGCACAGGAGAACCGGACCAGCGTGCGCTCACTTCCATCTATTGCTGCCGTTGTGGGTCTGTCGCTTGCATTGGGCGGTTGTGCCTTTGGCGGCAACAAGCTTGCTTCCGTCGCGAGCACCGACCAGATCGTTTCTCAATCGGTGACAACGAAAGCCACCCAAAACGGGGTGAGCCAAGATGATGCAGAGATCATCAAGAAAACCGTCGTGGCCGCCAAGAAGAAAGACAGAGACCTCGCACTGGCCTGGACCAATCCAGATACCGGCAGCTCTGGCACGATCGTCGCAATTGACAACTTCCTTGGCAAACACGGCCAGAAGTGTCGTGGATTCAAGACCACTGTTGCGACCTTTATGGGCATCGCGTTCTTTGATGGTGAAGCCTGTCAGATCAGCCCCGGCGAATGGGTTCTTTCCTGGTTTCGTCCGCAGGATGGCAAAAAGAGCTGATTTCGGCTCAAAATTGCGCAAAACACTCTGAAACACTGGAAATTCCGGCAATTCTGCCCATATTGTGGGCAACTTGTGTCGGCACGCCTTGCTATGATGGTAAGGCAAATTGAACGACACACGCGTCTGAATCGATCATTGGTGTAATCGTACGGATCTGGATCCCTCGGTCAGCATCAATAATCACTGCAGAATTAAGAGGGTTGGCGGGAACCATGTCGGATCCCTATCGCATTCTTGGTGTGTCCAAATCTGCCAGTCAGGCAGAGGTGAAGTCTGCTTTTCGCAAGCTTGCCAAAGCGCACCATCCTGACCAAAACAAGGGCAATCCCAAGGCGCAGGAGCGCTTTGCGGAGATCAATTCCGCTTACGAGATTCTGGGGGATGAGACCCGACGCGGCCAATATGACCGCGGTGAGATTGATGGTGACGGCAAGCAGAAATTCACTGGCTTTGAGGGCTTTGGTGGTGGCAACCCGTTTGAAGGTTTTGGCCAATCAGGCGGTCGCAGCCAAGGCGGGTTTGGTGGTGCGGAAGATATTCTGAGCCAGATGTTCGGCGATGCCATGGGTGGTGGCACTTCGCGTGGTTTCGGCGGCGGATTTGGCGGACACCCCGGCGGTCGCCCACAATCCCGACCCCAAAAGGGCGCGGACATCAAAATCACCAAACGGGTAACCCTTGAAGAAATTGCAGCGGGCAAGGCTCAGGTGAAGCTCGGCCCCAACCGCACCATTTCACTCAACATCCCCAAGGGTGTTGAAGATGGACAAATTGTTCGTCTGAAAGGTCAAGGTGAACAGGGTGCGGGTGGCAAGGGTGATGCTCACATCAAGATCGCCGTCATTCCGCATGCGGATTTTGAGAAGCGTGGTGACAGCCTGCGGGTTCGCGTGGAGGTGCCGCTGGAAGATGCCGTTCTTGGAGCCAAAATGCGTGTTCCCACGCTGGAAGGTGCCGTGTCACTGAAAATCCCGGCCTGGAGCAACTCCGGCAACGTGTTTCGTTTGCGCGGCAAGGGGTTGCCGACAAAAGATGGCGGTCGAGGCGACCTGCTGGCGGAAGTGAAAATCATGCTTCCGGCTGAACCTGATGACCGCCTGATCGCACTTTTCAAGCAAAATCAGACCGTTGAAAGCTGATCGTCAGCGCTGAGCGAGCCGCCTGCCTTCCCTCCAACACTCTCTTGAAGCGCTTGTCCGGCTGTGCGATATCCAGTTTCGGCCAAAGATAAGGCTTCCGGAAGAGGGACGGGAATGGGTTCTACACAAGGTTTGATGGCGGGCAAACGCGGCCTCATCATGGGTTTGGCGAACAACAGGTCAATTGCCTGGGGAATTGCGAAATCCTGCGCCGAAGCGGGTGCGGAAATCGCACTCACCTATCAGGGAGACGCATTTCGCAAACGCGTTGAACCGCTTGCAGAAGAACTGGGCGGAATCGTCGTGGGGGACTGCGACGTCACCGATCATGCCTCCATCGACGCTGTGTTTGACACGCTGAAGGAAAAGTGGGGCACGATCGACTTTCTGGTCCACGCCATTGCCTTTTCCGACAAGGACGAGCTGACCGGGCGATATGTCGACACCAGCGTCGAAAACTTCAACAAATCCATGGAGATATCGGTCTATTCGCTGACGGCCATTGCGCAGCGCGCCGAAAAGCTGATGCCCGATGGTGGTTCCATCGTGACGCTTACCTACTACGGTGCGGAAAAGGTGATGCCGCATTATAATGTGATGGGCGTCGCCAAGGCGGCACTTGAGGCAAGCGTTCGCTATCTTGCCGTTGACCTTGGCGGCAATGGCATTCGCGTGAATGCGGTTTCAGCCGGACCGATCAAGACACTTGCCGCCTCCGGCATTGGCGACTTCCGCTATATCTTGAAGTGGAACGAGTACAATTCGCCGCTCAAACGCACCGTCACAATCGACGAAGTAGGCGACGCAACACTCTATCTGGTGTCGGACCTGTCGCGCGGCGTTACCGGCGAGGTGCACCACGTGGATTCCGGCTATCACACCGTTGGTATGAAAGCCGTCGACGCCCCCGACATCTCGGTGGTGTGACACGGCTTGCCTGATCATGACTGATCAGGATTTCCCGGTTTCGGAATTCCAAGCCCGCCTCGAACGGCTGCAGTCGGCGCTTCGTGACGCGAAGATCGATGCGCTGTTTTTGAACACAGAAGCCGAAGTCCGGTATTATACCGGCTTTCGGACCCTGTTCTGGCAAAGCCCGACACGGCCCTGGTATCTCGTGCTGCCTGCAAAGGGCGAACCGGTTGCCATCATACCCGAAATCGGTGCTGATCTCATGCGGAAGACCTGGGTGAAGGACATTCGCACTTGGCCCTCCCCTCGTGCCTCTGATGAAGGCCTGTCGCTGCTTGCCGGCTGCCTGAACAAATATGCGCGGATTGGCATTCTCTCCGGTCGCGAAACCCATCTGCGCCTGCCGCTGTCCGATTTCGGAGAGTTGAAAGAGCGCTGTCGCGGCTGCGAATTCGTCGATGTAAGCGACATCGTCCGGACCCAGCGCATGACAAAATCGGCGCTGGAGATTGAAAAACTTGCAACAATCTGCGGGATCGCGTCGCGATCTTTCGAACGGTCCGACACGCTCTTTCATGAGGGTCAAACACTGAAGCAGGCATTCGCCGTATTCCGCATTGATCTCATTAGCGAAGGCGCGGACGATGTTCCTTATCTGGTGGGAGGGGCCGGTCCCGGTGGTTATGGTGATGTCATTTCACCACCCACCGACCGACGACTTGCCAATGGCGATATATTGATGCTCGACACTGGCGCCACACGCGATGGGTATTTCTGCGATTTTGATCGCAACTTCGCTGTTGGTCATGCCGATGATGATGCAAAGCGTGCCTATTCCGCACTGCACAGCTCGATAGACACCGCTCTTGCAATCGCGCGACCAGGTGTGACCTGCTCTGAACTGTTCAAAGTGATGGCAACGTGTTTGGGGTCTGCCGATTCCAGTGTTGGACGGTTTGGCCATGGCTTGGGCATTCAACTCACCGAACCGCCCTCGCTCATCGATTTTGATGAAACGGCGCTTCAAGCGGGCATGGTGATCACGCTTGAACCAAGCCTTGAAATTGCGCCCGGCAAAATGATGGTCCACGAAGAGAATATCGTGATCGAAGACGGCCCGCCGCGCCTGTTGAGCACAAGGGCTGAACCCGAATTGCCGGTCATTGGAGGATAGGTCATGGCACTGGCATTTGAAACTGACGAAGGAGCAGCAAGTCGCGCAGCACTCGGCCTGATTGTCCTTCAAAGCGACGAATCCGTTGAGGCCGAATTGGCAAGCGCGATCAATCTGCCGGGTGTCGCACTTTACCACTCACGCATCCCCAGCGCGCCCAATGTGACGCCAGAAACGCTGAAGCAGATGGAAGCCGATCTGCCACACTCCGCTTCATTGCTTCCCACTGCGCGTGCACTCGACGTCGTTGGCTATGCCTGCACATCAGGCGCAACCATTATCGGCCCCGACCGGGTGGCAGAGCTGGTGAACGCCCACCACCCAACGGCAAAGGTCACCAATCCGCTTAGCGCTGTGATTGCCGCATGTGGTGCGCTTCGTGTTTCACGATTGGGCTTCGTCACGCCTTATGTGCCGAACGTTTCAAATGCGATGCGCGACGCGCTCTCCGCCAGCGGTATTTCCACCACCAGTCTTCTGTCGTTTGAACAGGAAGAAGAGGCGACGGTCGCCCGCATCAGCGAGCAATCGGTACTGGCCGCCATCACCGAGGCGGCAAATGACGAAGCGGTGGAAGCTGTCTTTGTGTCCTGCACCAACTTGCGGGCCTTCTCGGTTCTGGAAGAAGCAGAGAGCATCATCGGCAAACCGGTGATCAGCAGCAATCTGGCACTGGCCTGGCACATGTTGAAACTAGCAGGCTGCCCACCCTCACCTTCTGCACCAGGCCGCCTCATGAATAGCTTGCGCTAGCCGCCCGCACATGTGACGTTTACGTCAACGACAATCACGAATCTTACGGACATATCCTATGACCACCAATCGTCAGGCCGTTCTGGTCTCCCGCCCTGTTGGGCTCGTCACCAACGACAATTTCGAGTTCCGCGACGCTCCACTTGGTGAACCGGGCGACGGCGAAATCCTTGTAAAAGTCGAGTATGTCTCGCTCGATCCAGCCATGCGCGGATGGCTTGCCGAAGGACGCTCCTACATTCCGCCAGTCGGCATCGGCGAAGTCATGCGCGCACTGTGCGCAGGCCGGGTTGTGAAATCCAACAACGATAAATTCCGCGAAGGCGATGCGGTTTCCGGCGTGTTCGGCGTTCAGGAATACGCGATCTCCGATGGCAAGGGCGTGCAGAAGCTTAACCTCGATCAGGTTCCCATGGAACGCTGGATTGCCGGTCTCGGTATGCCCGGAATGACCGCCTATTTCGGCCTGCTCGACGCCGGTCAGCCCAAGGAAGGTGACACCGTACTTGTCTCGGGTGCTGCAGGAGCCGTTGGCTCCATCGTGGGACAAATCGCCAAGATCAAAGGCTGCCGCGCCGTTGGCATTGCTGGCGGCCCTGAAAAGTGCGATTATGTGGTCAATGAACTCGGTTTTGATGCCTGCGTCGATTACAAAGCGGGCAATCTTTACAAGGACCTTGTAGCTGCCTGCCCGGACCGGGTTGATGTTTTATTTGAAAATGTTGGTGGCGAAATTTTCGATACGGAACTGGCGTTGATGAACACATTCGGACGGGTCGTTCTGTGTGGCCTGATCTCGGCCTACAATGCGTCTTCCATGCCGCCCGGCCTTAACAATATCCGCTCGGTTCTGGTCAACCGCCTCACCATGCGCGGCATCATTGTGTTCGATTTTATTGACCGGTACGGCGAAGCCGTGCGCGACATGGGCCAGTGGCATGCCGAAGGAAAGCTAAAACTCAAGGAAGATGTGCGCGAAGGCGGTGTCGATGCTTATGTCGACACACTCAATCTGCTCTTCAGCGGTGGCAATACCGGCAAACTGGTGCTTAAACTGTAGCGCCGGATTCTCCATGTGAGGGCCGCCCCATGCGGGCGGCCAAACAATCTATGCCAATTCCTGAACTTTACGTGTTCCGTCACGGACAGACGGACTGGAATGCCGAATTGCGATTTCAGGGTCAGACGGACATTCCCCTCAACGATCATGGTCGATCGCAAGCGCAGATCATCGGGCAGATTTTGAAAAAGCTGCTGCCGTCCCCGGATGGATTTGATCTATTGGCAAGCCCGCTTTCCCGTGCGCAGGAAACCATGAAAATTGCGCTGCAAACCTGGGGTTTTGCAGATCGGGAGATCACAACGGAGCCGGAGATCATCGAAGTCAGCTATGGCGACTTTGAAGGCTGGACGTTGGACGAACTGCGTGAAGATCATTCCCACCTGGTCGACCAGCGATTTGCTGACAAGTGGAATTTTGTGCCTCCAGGTGGAGAGAGCTACGCCATTCTGGAAGAACGGATCGTGCGGTGGCTGAATGGTCTTTCAAGGCCAGCTATCGTGGCCTGCCATGGCGGAGTCTTGCGAGCCCTGCAGCACACTTTGATGCAAAAGAGTGCTGATGACGTCTCGGCGGGCACCGTGGCGCAGGATCAGGTTCTCGTGTTCGACGGCCAATCAACGCGATGGGAAAGCTTGTGACTGCTGGTCGCCCAGTGGTGGTATAGCCGTCGCCGCGTCGTTTTTTGAACAGCAGTCCGGCATGAAGTCGCTAACCGAGTGCGCAGTAATTAAGAAACCGGGGCCGGACCATGAGCGAGCAATCCTCCAAGACAATCGTCAATTCGTGGAATGAGTGGGATCCGCTCAAACATGTCATTGTTGGTGTCGCGGATGGTTGTTGTATTCCGCCGCCCGAACCGGCGCTGGACGCCAAGGTTCCGGAAGATTCCGATATGCGTGGCCAGTGGGGCCCCCGCCCCCAGGAAACCGTCGACAAAGCCAACGAGCAACTCGACAATTTTGCGAAAACTCTGGAAGCCCGCGGTGTGCGGGTCGACCGACCGACGCCGATGGATTTCAATCAGCCAGTTGCCACGCCCGACTGGGAAACTGGCTCCATGTTCGGCTGCATGCCGCCGCGCGACGTGCTTTTGACCGTTGGCAAGGAGATGCTTGAAGCGACGATGTCCTACCGCTGTCGCTGGTTTGAGTATCTGTGTTACCGCGATCTTCTCAAAGGGTACTATGATGATGATCCCGGTATGCGGCACGAATCCGCCCCAAAGCCACGCCTGACCGACGCGGACTATCGTCCCGACTATCTCTCCGAAAAGATCGGCGTTGAAAAGCGGCTGGAATGGACTGCCGAAAAGTTCTTTGTGACCACCGAAGAAGAGCCACTGTTCGATGCAGCAGACGTGCTGCGCTTTGGCAAGGATCTGGTCGTGCAGCACGGTTTCACAACCAATCTCAAGGGGATAGATTGGATCAAACGGCACTTTCCTGAACATCGGGTCCACGCCGTCAATTTTCCGGGCGACCCCTACCCCATTCACATCGACGCCACCTTCACACCGCTTCGACCGGGCCTGATCATCAACAATCCCGAGCGTCGCCTTCCTGATGAGCAGCGCGAATTTTTCCATCGCAATGACTGGGAGATCATCGACGCCGCCCGCCCCGCGCACAATGCGCCACCGCCTCTGTGCTACTCCTCAGTGTGGCTTTCGATGAACATTCTAATGATCGACACCAAAACTGTGTGTGTTGAGGCCAGCGAAGTGCATCAGATGGACCAGTTCGACAAGCTCGGCTTTGAAGTTGTGCCTGTGCCATTCCGCGATGCGTATGCATTTGGCGGTGCGCTGCATTGCGCAACCGCAGACGTTTACCGCGAAGGGGTTCTAGAGGATTACTTCCCGAAAGGATAGGCGTGTGAGCCCCTATCAATGCGGGCACTCCCTTTGACGGGCCTGCCATGGTAGAGTTCAATCAGAAGCCGAATCTCAGTTCGGCCGTAGGGAGAGCTATCATGACCAGATTTTTCGCAACTGTGGTGGGCGCGTTCATAGCCGCTTTTGTTTTTGCCGCATCACCGGCGATAGCGGCCGAGTGCAAGGGGCTTTCCAAAAGCCGCTGTAGTTCCCACAGCCAGTGCACCCATGTGGACGGTTACACCCGCAGCGATGGGGTGAAGGTCAAATCCTATTGCCGAAACAAGAGCGGCAACGGCACGTCGAAGTCTGCAAAGAAATCCACGACCAAAAAGACTGCGGCCAAGAAAGCCAGCACTCGAAAAACCGCTACAAAAAAGTCGACGGCTAAGTCAAAAACCGCCGCTAAAAAATCGACCGCAAAGTCCAAAACTGCAGGTAAGTCGAAGAGCACAAAGCCCAAAAAGACAGCGGCTAAAAAGTCTTCAACCAAAAAGACTGCCGCCAAAAACAAGTCAGCCAAGAAAACCAAGACAGCCAAAAAATCGACAAAAAAGTCAAAGGCCAAATCGGCCGCCAAGAAAAAGAAATCCACCAAGAAGACAGCATCGGCCGGAAGCTGATTTTGTTGGCAGATTGTTTGAGCAAGCGACAGCGCCTCTGCTCAGCTAGCCGCTCTGGCTTCGCGCTGCGGTAGGAATTGCAATTGGGAGGGTGTAGATACCCTCCCTTGTCATTTTCGGGCTTGACCCGAAGATGCCCCCCGTTTCGTTTCAATCTGGCCGGATGGCGAGCGTTCACGGAATAGGTTCCCAGGTCTCATTCTCGCCATGGCTCGAATGGCTCGAGAATGACGGTTGGGTAGGCTGTGTTCTGCAACAAACTAGCTCTCTGAAAGGATTGTGATGTCCAGTTTGTGCACTTCACTTTCCCCTTCCTCCGTCAACCTGACGAAGGTCAGGATCCAAGTGCGGTGGCTTCGGATGAGATGTTTGTCGTTGTCCAAGAAGTTGCAGCGCGTTGGCTCTTCTCGTCGCTACACCAGACAATTCGCATCCCTCCTGCAGCAATCGCGCTTGGATCCCGGGCCAAGCCCGGGATGACGATGGAGAGTGGGTGCCACAAAAGAAAAACCCCGAAGACCGAGGTCTCCGGGGTTGGTTCAGGT
>JBCCGR010000070.1:0-16022 GCA_039029195.1 Pseudomonadota bacterium | reverse complement strand
GGATTTCATTTCTGGAGCAGCAGAGTGGATCACACCTGAATGCGATGAAAATCACTGGCAGGTCGTGGAGGGACAGGGCTCACTCTTTCATCCATCGTTTTCCGGAGTTACGCTTGGCTTACTTCACGGTTCACAGCCAGAGGCATTTGTCGTGTGTCATGAACCTACACGGACTAAAATGCGCGGTGTGGAAACGCCTCTTCCGACAATTCAAGAAGTGATTGATATGACCGTCAGTATCGGAAAGCTGACGAACCCTGCTGTTCAGTGCGTCGGCATTTGCGTGAATACCCTTGCGCTTGGTGAGGATGAAGCAAGAGATTATCTGAAGAAAGTTGGCGAAGAACATGGATTGCCGGCAACAGATCCACTGCGCTTCGGATCAGAGCAAATCGTTGTGGAACTGGAAAAACGCTTCGGAAAATGATGCTGGGCCTGCCTAGCTTTCTTCACCTGCGGGGCACTGTTAGTATTGACTGATGATAACAGGCCTCAACCACATAACATTATCCGTATCCGATCTTGAAAAATCCTTCAGATTTTACAGTGAAACTCTAGGTTTCATCCCGGTCGCCAAATGGGAAAACGGAACTTATCTAGAAGCCGGGGACCTTTGGCTGGCGCTGCTCGTTGGCAGCAATTCCGAAAAGCGTTCACCATCCGACTACTCACATATCGCTTTTAGTTGCGAAGTGCATGAATTCGGGCCATTGACTGCACGTCTCGAAGCTGCCGGTCACAATGCGTGGCAGGAAAACCGTTCGGAAGGAGACTCTTACTATTTTCTCGATCCTGACGGACACAAACTTGAAATCCATTTGGGAAATCTTGAAACGCGCCTGAAATCCATGAAAGAAGAGCCGTGGGGAGAAATCACCTTTTTCCGCTGATCAGAATTTTTCCACCCACGGCCGGACCGCGACTTCGTTGGTCCAGACTGAACGGTTCTGATCAATCAGGTGCAGGTATGTTTTAGAAATCTCATCCGGGTCAAGCATCGAATCCGGGTTGTTGGCGGCATCAACACGTTCAGGCCTGGATGCGTTGCGGATACCACCATCAATGTTGATCCATGCCACATGAATTCCCTTCGGATGAAGTTCTCTCGCCATCGATTCCGACAGGCCGCGTTGGGCGAACTTTCCCATGGCAAAAGGTGCCGACTGTGGAAATCCCTTCACACCGGCTGAAGCACCTGTAAACAGGATTGTTCCGCGTTTGCCGTCTTCGATCTCCTGCTGCAACATGATCCGTGCGGCTTCCTGTCCAGCAAGGAATGCTCCGAAAGCCGTTACTTCAATGGCGTTTCGAACCGCTTCTGGATCAAGATCAGTCAAAGGTCCGCGTACCCGGGCTGACGGATTGTACACCATGACAGCCAAACGTCCGCGGACTTGTTCGAACAACGACTTCACAGCCGATTGGTCGGAACTGTCACATTCAACGACCTGAGCGTCGGTGTCCGCGGCAAGCGCATTGAGCTTGCCAACGTTTCGCGCAGACAACACGAGCGCATATCCTTCGCTATGGAGCAGTCGCGCAACTGATGCGGAAAGTCCGTCACCGACACCGACGATAAGTGCAACTGGTTTTGTCATGTCTGTCTCCTAGCTTTCGAACCGCTCAGCCATTTCAGTGGTAACCTGCTCCAGAAACCGCGCCGCTGCAACCGGTAAAGTACGCCCTCTTAAATGCCCCACGAAAACAAACCCTTCCGGGACATCCAGCGGGTTCAGCGGAATCGCAACCATCCCCTTGGGTTCGTTGTCCCGATTGAGGTTGATCGGGATCTCGAAGGACAATTGACCGGCTTCGCGATCATAATCACGCAGGAATTCCCTTGCATCTGATTGCACAAGGGAGCGCAGGTTTATGCCCAGACGAAGTGCGGACTGATCCAGAATAAAGCGCATTCCCCAGGAAGTTTCGGGCAAGAGCAAAGGATACTCCGCGCATTCGTACAATCGCAGCATTTCTTTCCCGGCGAGTGGATGATCCTCTTTCATGACGCACATCATCGGTTGACGGATATTGTATACAGTCTGAAAATCAGCAAGTTTGGCCGGCTCGAATATAAATGCCACGTCTGATGTATGTTCCACCAGGGCCTGTTCGACATCAAGCCGGAACCGTCTGTTGATCTTAAACGTGACTCCCGGAAACTCCTGCTGATACTTATTTACCTGCGCAGGCAGAAAACCACCAGTCAGTTCCGGACTGCAGGCTATGGCCACATTACCTCGCCTTTGCCCTGAAAGATCGGCGATCTGGGACTTTACCCTCTCGAGGTCTGACATCTGATTTCTAATGTGTTCAAGCAGGATTTCACCTGCCGTATTCAAGCGGACCCCAACGGCCAGGCGCTCGAAAATTGCGACCCCAAGCTCATCCTCAATAGCCAGCAATCTCCGGTTCAATGCAGATGGTGTGATCGACAGAACGTCTGCGGCCTTTCGAATTGAACCGGCTTTCGCGATTTCTTCAACATATTTGTATGGCAGCAAATGTCTCAAGACTCTTACCTGATTTCTTTGGTTTTCGGAGAAGTGTTGCATTTTTTGCAACATGTCTGCCGAAAATTAGCAGCAGACGCACCACCTGTCAAAAGTTAACTAGTGTCCCGGGGGCTGCTGGGTTTTAGGTCCTGAACGTGATTTCGACCTTCATCGTGACGTTCCCGCAACAAGTTTTGCAATAGCAAAGGAAGATTCATGAACATAGTCATGGCAATCATCAAGCCATTTAAACTTGATGAAGTCCGGAAGGCGCTAGGCGAAGTCGGCGTTGAAGGACTGACCGTTACAGAGGTTAAGGGATACGGGCGGCAAAAGGGGCATACCGAAATTTACCGGGGAACCGAATACGCCATCAATTTCCTTCCGAAAGTCAAAATTGAAGTAGCCGTAAGCACCGACCTTACCGAAAAGGTGGTCGAGGCCATAACGGGTGCTGCGCGTACAGACCAGATCGGTGACGGCAAGATATTCGTTTACGATCTCAAACAGGCCGTCCGCATCAGAACCGGTGAATCCGGTGCAGATGCGCTCTAAGGCAATTCCAGTTCTCAGGGAAATTATTATGTCATACAAAATCAAACTCATTATGTCGGTGACAGGTGCGGCAATGCTCGCAAGCACTCCTGCTCTGGCTCAGGATGCAGCTCCTGATGCGGCATTCGTTTTCAACACACTTCTGTTCTTGATGGGCGGCTTCCTCGTCATGTTCATGGCCGCCGGCTTTGCCATGCTGGAAGCCGGACTCGTCCGCTCCAAGAACGTTTCAATGCAGTGCCTGAAAAACATTGGGCTCTACTCCGTTGCAGGCTTGATGTTCTGGGTCTGCGGATACAGCCTGATGTACTCAGGTGTTGGCGACAATGGTGGCTGGTTCGGCACACCTGTACCATACAGCTGGCCAGAAGCAGGCGCGACCAACGAAGGAGACTACTCAGTCGCTTCGGACTGGTTCTTCCAGATGGTATTCTGTGCGGCAACAGCATCGATCGTATCGGGCACCATTGCGGAACGTATCAAACTCTGGCCCTTCATCATATTCACTGCGATCCTGACCGGCATTTTCTACCCGATTTCCGGTTCCTGGCAATGGGGCGGCGGCTGGCTGTCAGAAATGGGCTTTTCTGATTTTGCCGGATCAACCATTGTTCATTCGGTTGGAGGTTGGGCAGCCCTGACCGGTGCGATCATTCTCGGGGCGCGGAGCGGAAAATACACCGACGACGGCCGTGTTGTCCCGATGCCGGGATCATCCATTCCGCTTGCAACGCTTGGAACATTTATCCTTTGGCTCGGTTGGTTCGGATTCAACGGCGGTTCCCAGCTTGCCTTTGGCGACAATGCTAACGCATCCGATGTTTCACGCATCTTCGTGAATACGAATCTGGCTGCTGCCGGTGGTGTGGTTGTTTCAATGATACTGATGCAGGTCGTGTACAAGAAAGTCGATGTCACAATGGCATTGAACGGTGCTTTGGCTGGCCTTGTTTCGATTACAGCCGAACCTCTTGCGCCAACCCCGTTACTTGCGATCATCATCGGCGGCATAGGCGGTGTGATTGTCGTGTTCGCGGTGCCGATGCTCGACAAATTCAAAATTGACGATGTTGTTGGTGCAATTCCGGTCCACCTAATCGCCGGTATCTGGGGAACACTTGCGGTACCGATCACCAACAGCAGCGCAAGTTTCGGGACGCAGATTGTCGGTATCCTTGCCTACGGTGTCTTCACAGTAGTGGCGAGCGCCATCCTTTGGACGATCCTCAAAATGACAATCGGCATTCGTGCAAGCGAAGAAGAAGAAGCGCTGGGCCTCGACAAAGCCGAGGTGGGTGTGGAAGCTTATCCGGAATTCACCTGAATTTCCGGATAAGGGCGGTCGTCTAACCCTAACCCAGCATTGACGACCGTCCGCAAAGTTGAGCTGGATTATTGAAGGCGGGACCACATCCCGCCTTTTTCCATGCCTTTTGTAAGAGCATCGACATTTTGACGCGGCCAGGCGTCGCAATTTTACTATGCACCGGATGAAAAACCAATGTATGAAATTTTGAGCATTTTTTTCACGGGAGTTTATTATGCCTGCCTTGTTGCCTGACATCGATCCGGATGGATTGCTTGAATACTCTGTGGTCTTTACCGACCGCTCACTCAATCACATGTCAAAGTCTTTCCAGGCAGTGATGAATGACATTTCGTCGATGCTTAAGGAAGTATACAACGCAGAAGGTGTCGCAATCATTCCCGGTGGCGGAACTTATGGAATGGAAGCTGTTGCCCGACAATTTGCTACCGGAAAAAATGCCATGATTGTGCGCAATGGATGGTTTTCCTTTCGCTGGACGCAGATTTTTGAAGCATGCGACATGCCCGCATCCTCAACGGTTATGAAAGCGCAGCGGTCATCCAAAGACAATATTCAAGAGCCATTCACGCCGACCTCCATTGAAGAATTGGTCGAGCGCATCCGTTCTGAAAAGCCGGATGTCGTGTTTGCTCCACATGTGGAAACTTCCGCCGGCATGATATTGCCCGACAGCTATATCAAAGCTGCCGCAGATGCAGTGCATGAGCATGGCGGTCTGTTTGTTCTGGACTGCATTGCTTCAGGCACAATTTGGGTCGACATGAAAGCTTGCGGTGTGGATGTGCTTGTGAGTGCCCCACAGAAAGGCTGGTCCGCTTCTCCTGCTGCAGGTCTCGTGATGATGAGCGAAAAAGCCATCGCGAAACTGGCTGAAACCAAGAGCACATCTTATTCATGCGATCTCAAGAAGTGGTTTGAGATCATGCAGGCCTATGAAAACGGTGGCCATGCTTATCACGCGACGATGCCGACTGACGCCTTGAAGCGTTTCCGTGACATCATGCTGGAAACAAAGGAATTCGGCTTTGCAACCGTGAAAGAAAAGCAACAGGAACTCGGAACGCGTATCCGCGAAGTTCTCGTTTCAAACGGTTTCAAGAGCGTTGCCGGTGAAGGGTTCCAGGCTCCGGGTGTTGTGGTCAGCTATACGGATGATCCGGCGATCCAGAACGGATCAAAGTTTGCAGCCAATGGGATGCAGATTGCGGCAGGTGTTCCCCTGATGTGTGACGAGGGCGAGGATTACAAATCCTTCCGCATAGGCCTTTTCGGTCTCGACAAACTGAAAGACGTGGACGGGGCTGTTCAGCGTTTCGAAGATGTTGTCGCAAAAGTGGTTGCCGGGTAAAAATAAATCCGTTTTGATAGCTTCAAGGGAACGCGCTCTTTTCATTGCATGCGTTCTTAAGAGGAGGGATTATGAAACGGATTTACGACTTCAGCCGCACGCCAGCAAAGCGCAATTATACCATCGCTGACCTTCAGGCCCTGAAGGGTTCCGGCAAGAAGCTCAGCATGTCCAATCCAGCCAATGCGGATGAATTGAGGGCATGTATCGATGCCGGGATTGACCTGTTGGTTGTCTGGGAAAATCAGATTGAGGAAGTTCGCCGGATCGCACCACATCATTTCGCGGGTGTCGGCAGCACATGGGTACAATTCGGCAGTGCACCGGAGATCATGGATCACGCGTTTGACATGATGCGCAAGGGCGGTGACATGTATTACACGCTGCGTTCTTATGATGTCATGGAAATGCTCGCCAAGGAAGGCATTCCAGTTCAGAGTCACATCGGGCTCATTCCAACCTTCAGCCACTACTGTGGCGGCCTTCGCGGTTTTGGACGCACAGCAGATGAGGCGATGGAAATCTACAAAACGTTGAAACGGATGGAGGATGTGGGTGTTTTCGCGGTCGAAGCGGAATGCATCGCAGAGGACGTGCTCGAAGCCATCAACGACAAGACTTCGATCGTAACTTTCTCGCTTGGTTCCGGCAAAGCAGGTGACGTCATCATGTCCTTTGTTGCGGATGTTTGCGGCGAGGCCAGTGAAGAGGAAAAGCCGCCGAAACACGCCCATGCATTTGGAAATGTCGGGCGATTGCACAAACAAATCCACGAGGAACGCGTTGCGGCACTCAAGGAATTTCACTCAGAAGTAACCGCACAGAACTTCCCATATCCGGAAACAAACATCGGAATGCATCCGAACGAAAAAGACAAGTTTCTGGAAGCATTGGATAAGGTCAGCTAGAATAATCCTTTTGTCTCCCTGGTTAATTGGGTTGGTGGAATGGACAGCTACATAATCTGCAGCACACCGAGAACCGGAAGCACGCTTCTGTGCGATCTGCTGTCTTCAACCGGAATTGCCGGTCAGCCTGATTCCTTTTTCATGCAAAATCCAGATCCCATCTGGGTCGCTGAATGGGGCTTGCCAAAGAGTGGTGATGTTGAGGACCCCGAATATTGTGTTGCTTTCATAAACGCAGCTTTGAAAGCCGGAAGAGGCGAAACCAAGATTTTCGGCCTTCGGCTTATGTGGGAAAGTCTGAAGCCCCTCATGAACCTCATCGATGGAACCTATCCCGAACTTACATCTGACCGCGCCCGTCTGAGAGCTGCATTCGGCGAGACTTTGTTCATTCATCTGACACGTGAAGACAAGCTTGATCAAGCCATTTCCATGGTCAGGGCAGAGCAGACGGGCCTGTGGCATATTGCACCCGACGGGACTGAGGTCGAACGTCTGTCCCAACCCGAAGAACCAGAATACAATTTTGAGCGCATTTCCGCGAACCGTGTTGAGCTGGAACAGCATGATCAACATTGGGAAAAATGGTTTGCAACGCAGGATATAAAACCGTTGCGTATTAGATATGAAAACCTATCCGCCAATCCTTTGGCAATTGTGGAATGCATTTGCCAGAATTTGGACGCTGGCAAGCCGTCACCGGACGACCTTGAGCCGGGTGTTGCAAAAATGGCTGACTCGACAAGCCTTGAATGGAAGAGAAGGTTTCAGCGGGACGCTTTCAGCCATGCAATTGCAGACTGAAAATTCCGGCTCTACTCAGCAGCACCGGTCGTGAATTTTGTCAACGCGCCCGCCATGCCCTCAAAAGCATGATCGGCACCTTCAATGCCGTAACGGGCTTTCAACTCCAGTGGATCAAGGTAGCCAATTTTAGTCTGGCCTGCTTCATCCCAGATCAGTACACGAATAGGGAGATCAAGCCCTGCTCTGATATTGGCCTGCATGATTGGCGTACCGATAGCAGGCGCACCGAACATGATCATGATTGCGTCCGGTAAATCCAGACCTGCATTCGCTGCACCTGCAGCATGATCTATCCGGGCAAACAAGGTTGGTGGCGCTGCATCAATTATTGCCACCAGCTTGTCGGCGGTATCTTGAACCGAATATACACTATCCCTGACAATCCAACCGTCTTCACTCACTGAAATTCTCCTCTGAAATCAATTATCAAAACACGATTAAACAACGCATAGCCCGTACACGTTCAAATCAAGCTTGAGTGAACATAATCTGACCCACATTATAGATTTGCCCGTGTTCAGCAGTCTCCATTTCCGGAAAGGCAGAATGCAAAAGTATCTGGTGCCAGTGAACCCAATTGTTCGAAGAAACTGAGGAAATCGAAATGGTTGTAAGCTTCGACAATCTTGCCATCGATTATTTTCGCAAACACCGTGCCGGTCATCTGAACCGCCTCGCCGGTATCTTTTCTGATACCTTTAAATACACAAAGTTGAGCCAACCAATCATCTTTTTCCATTGTCATTGTAACATTGATTTCAGTGTCAGTTACGAGATTCATCATCGCCCGGTGAAAGTCCTTGAAACCATCAGGGCCAATGATTTCATGATCAGCAAACTCTTCCGGGCCCAAACGTTCATAAGAACCCAATCCTTTGGCGGAGCCTCTGGGTACGAATAATTCATCAATTGCGCTTTCGTCCTGTTCCTTCCAAACCCGTCTGTACCAGGTCTCTGCAACTTCCATTTTATTGGTCATGATATCTCTCCGGAAACACTCGCAAAAAGAAAAAATTTATCTTGTGATGTACAAATTTCTATTTCTGCTGAAACCGGAGCGGACTGTAAAGTAACAAATTTGAAGATGTTGAAATAACGGGTGCAAGAACATTCGCACAACCTTCGGCGTCCTGTTCGCTGTATGCGGACAAATATGCACTAACCAAATTCATCAGTTTTTGCTTCGACATATTATAATCCTCTGATGGTCCGTCCCAATGGCTCAGCCTCCAACCAGCCGGTAAACTTCAACGGGTTCCCGGATACCCTTGAGTTTTGCTTCACCCGTTGGTTCACAATCAAAGTCGTCCTCGACTGCAGTGAACGCTCTGGGACTAAGGAGGATTTCTCCATCTTCAGCATGGTCGCATAACCTTGCAGCCAAATTCACCGCAGTGCCGGATGCGGTGTAATCATAACGGCCTTCGTAACCAACCATGCCAACCGTCGCATACCCAAGCGAGACCCCAACTCCAAATCCGAGACGATGCCCCAGCTTCTTCCAGGATTTTGACAATTCCGCCATTCGGACACGCATTGCAATTGCGAGTTTGATCGCTTCACCGGCAGGATCATCACAGGCAACCGGGTCATTGAACAAAACCATTATCCCGTCACCCATCCGATGATCGACGCCGGCTCCATGTTCGTTAATCAACTTACCCATCTCCTAGTGATAGGTCTGGAGAACCTCAATGGTCTCTTCCGGTTCCGCCGTTTCGCAGAAAGCTGTAAATCCACGAATGTCGCAGAACAGGACACCCAACAGTGCCCGGTGGCTTGACAGTATTTTTTCTGCTCCCTGAGAGACCACTGTGTCCGCCACAGCCGCCGGAAGAAAACGTTTCAGCTTTCCCATACGTTCTATCTCACCAACCTGTTCTTCGACACGATCGCCCAGTTCCGCGTTTAGCGTTTCCAGGGCCCTGAACTGCCGGACATTTTCTATGGCGATCACAGCTTGCGCCGCAAAGGTTTGAACAAGTGCTATTTCATCCGGGGAAAATGGATTTACTTCACGACGATACATTGTGATGCTGCCAATAGCTTCATCTTGCTGAATTAAGGGAACCGCCATAAAGGTCCGAATTTTCTCCTTGTCCACCAGTTCGACCCTTAACGGATCTCCCCGGCGATAGATCTCGTCATCTTTAACATCCTCAATTTGAATAACTTTTTTTTCTTTCACCGACCTAGGTAAAGCAAGGTCCTCAGAGGGTTCAAACTCCGTACCGACCACATGGAACTTAAAGCCCTCATTGCCGTCTTGCTGGTACGGATCACCCCAGTGCGCAGTTAATGTAAAACTCACCCCACTGTCAGAAGTCAGGTGAAGGTCAGCAGAAGGTGATTTACACAAGCGTGCCGCATTCTGAAGTATCACATTGAACACAGGATTTTCATCATCGCGGCTTTGGCTAATCACCTGCAATACGTTACGCGTAGCAGCTTCACGCTCCAATCGCGTCTGGAGTTCCTTGAATTGCTGTACATTTTCAATGGCTATGACTGCCTGGGATGCGAAGGTTTCAACCAGTGCAATTTCATCTTCAGAAAACCGTTCCACTTCTCGCCGGCATAGTGAAATGCAGCCAATTGCTGTGTCACCCCGAACAAGCGGAACGACGGCCAATGTCCGAAGATTTTCTTCTTCAACCATCTGAGTTCGAACAGCGCTTCCTTCTTTGTAGAGATCTGATTTGCTGACATCCTCGATTTGAACGACACATTTTTCGTTCAAAGATTTGGTTGCAACGAACCCATCCCTAACAGGATAAGTGTCTCCAACCTTAAGTGAGCGGAGTTCTTCACCCCAACTTGCCGCAACAATCAGGTTTTCTCCGGTTTCGTCGATGAGTTCCAGGACAGCAGCTGGAGCTCCGCAAAGCCTGGATGCATTTTCCAGAACTGCATGGAATACTGGACGGTCATCATCACGCGAACTGCTGATTACCCTCAGAATTTCTCCAGTTGCCTCCTCGCGCGCCAACCGGCTTTGCACTTCGTTAAAAAGATTGGCATTATTGATCGCAATCGCCGCCTGGTCTGCGAAAGTCTCTACCAATTCTATTTGCCGCGCGCTGAAGGTACCAACCTCCGGGCGTGAAAGAGCAAGTACCGCGATAACTTCTCCATCACGAATGAGCGGTACAGCGATAATGGATCGCCAGCCACCAAGTTCAAAAGACCCCGTAAGTTTATAACCAGGGTTCTGTGTCACATCCGGCACATGAACGGTTTGCTTTTCAAGCGTCGCCCGCCCAGCCACATTAGACCGATCAATCGGGTTTGGATTGTTCCGGTGAAACTCCACCATTTCCGATGAGCAACCAAAGTTTGCCCCCAAATGCATCCCGTCACCTTGACGTTCGAACAGGATGCATATGCTTGCGCCACAAAGGCGGGCTGCAGCCTCAATTACCTCCTGAAGCACCGTTGGAAGGTCAAAAACGGATTTGCTGATGACCTTGAGCAAATCGGCTGTTGCGGTCTGCTGTTCCAGCGATTCCGCAATCTCAGAGGTGCGTTTCTGCAACTCGCTGAACTGTCTCACATTTTCAATCGCAATTGCTGCCTGTGCGGCAAACGATTCAATCAGCTTCACCTGATTGGCATCGAAAGGTTTCACCTCTTTGCGAAACAGGGCCATTGCACCAAGCGGGCCATCCGGCCCGATCAGTGGAACAAAGATAACGGAACGAATACCAAGCTCATCCACATTTTTTCGCACAAAAGATGAACCCTGCTTGTAGAGTTCGCTTTGGCCCATGTCCTCCAAATGATAGATTTTGCTCTCCAGCACAGCTCTTGAGGCATAGGATACATCCTTATCCATCGGAATTACGGCAGACTTCAACGCATCATCAAAGCGAGCATTCTCGCCCAAACTGGCCTCAAAAGTCATCGTTTCATCGTTTGGGCCGCCTAGTAACAATCCGCCGCTTGGTGCTTCACACAACAAACATGCCCGTTGCAAAATTGCCGTAAAAACGGGTTGCACATCATCCCGGGACTGACTGATGATCTGCAGGACTTCCTGCGTTGCACGCTCCCGATCACCCGCTTCAATGACGGGTGCATCCTTCTGTGGTTGGTTTTTTGTTTCCTCTGCCACGGAAAAACACCCCTCCCCTTACCAACCGCAGGTTAGACTGCAAACCCCACGTCAACAACAAAAATATGATTGGGTGATGAGTAGGAGCGATTGAGTCTGAAAATTTTAATCAATGCGTGAAACGGTCTAGAAGTCGCTTCGACTCCTGATCGCAGCAGAGAGGGTTCCCTCATCAAGGTAGTCCAGTTCTCCACCGACGGGAACACCGTGAGCAAGACGGGTGATTTTGATGTCGAGGCCCTGAAGACGGTCCGTAATATAGTGCGCAGTGGTCTGGCCCTCGACCGTTGCATTCACAGCCAGTATCAGTTCGCGTTTTTTGGATTCGCCGCTATCAGAAACCGGCACCGGTTCCGATGCACGGTCGATCAGACCGTCAATATTGAGATCTTCCGGCCCGACACCTTCCAGCGGTGAGAGCGTTCCGCCAAGGACGTGGTAGAGCGAATTTACAGCCTTTGCCCGTTCCAGTGCCCACAGATCAGACACATCTTCAACAACAACAATTGTAGAGCGATCCCTGCGCGGATCGGTGCATATCGTGCACGGGTTGGCTGTGTCCACATTGCCGCAGATGCTGCACTCGCTGACTTTCTCTGCCGCCTCCGCCGCCGCTTGGGCCAGTGGCATCAAGACTTGATCCTTTTTCTTGATGAGATGCAACGCGGCCCGACGTGCTGAGCGTGGCCCAAGGCCGGGCAGTTTCGCCAGCAACTGGATCAGTGTTTCGATTTCCGGTCCGGTAACGCGGGATGACATTGGTGGCCAAAACCTATCCGAATGGGAGTTTCATACCTGGAGGGATCGGCAATCCGGCTGTCAGTTCCTGTGTTTTTCTGGCAGTTTCCTCTTCAACCTTGACCTTTGCATCGTTGTGAGCAGCGAGAATAAGGTCTTCGAGAATCTCTGCCTCGTCCGGTTTCAGCATGTCCGGGTCGACACTCAAAGCAGTCATCATGCCCTTGCCGTTGAGCGTCACTTTCACCATGCCGCCACCGGATGTTCCTTCCACTTCAAGACTGCCAAGCTCTTCCTGCATGGCTTGCATCTTTTCTTGCATTTCCTTGGCTTTGGACATCAAGCCCATTATGTCTTTCATCTTTCGAATTCCTTGTTTTCCAGTGGCTGATTCCAAGCCCAACCGAAGATATATTACCTACATGCCCTTTGTGCAAAGTCTGCGACTTTCAAATGAAATGCGAAGGCCCTACCAGTTTCCCGAAGTCCGATTCCCTCGCAACCCAATGTCATTCAAAAAACTCATCAAGAGAATCATCATCCTCCGGAGCTTCGCCAATGACATCCGTTTCGGCCTCACGGATTCGAATGTCAACGATCTTTGCGCCCGGAAACTGTTTTATGATCGCCTCAACTGCCGGATCGGCCTTTGCATCATCCATCTGCGCTCTGTTTTCTGCGCGTTCGATCTCGGCAAGGGTCGGCGCACCTTCTTCCTTGCTTACAGAAAGCATCCACCGCTTGCCTGTCCACTCTTCTAGTTTCTTGCTCAGAACGGTCAGAAAATCTCTGGGTGCATCTTCCACCAGATTCATTTCCATGCGGCCATCCGCAAACGAAACCAACCGGACGTGCCGCTTGATTGCGGATTTGAGCGAGAGGTCGCGCTTGTCCTCCACTAGAAAAATCAACTCTTCGAACGTGGAGACTGTACGAAATTGTTGAAGCGGATTGGATGGTTCAGGAGCAACATTGGTAACTGGCTCCTGATGCTTTACCATTGCAAGCGTCTGGCCGCCCGAACTGTCCGAATGCATCGTTGGCTGGTCCGGTGGCGGAGTAACGGGAGTTACAGGCATCGCAGCAGAGACGGAGCCGCTGTCGCCCTCCTTTACATGGAGAGATGCCACTCTTTGATCTGATTTTGAACTTGCATCCCGAACCAGTTCATCCGGTGTTGGAAGGCTCGAAGCGTGGGTCATTCGAACGAGCACCATCTCGGCGACGGCAAGCGGCCTGTCCGCGTTTGAAACTTCCTCCATGCCCTTGAGCAACATTTGCCAAGCCCGCCCCAGAACACGGACAGACAACTTGTCAGCAAACTCTTTTCCCCTTGTTCTTTCGATTTCAGAAAGGGCCCGGTCATTTTCAGTATCCGGAACATATTTCAACCGCGTAACCAGATGCACGAAATCTGCCAGATCAGTCAAAACCACCGATGGTTCAGCGCCGGTATCGTACTGTGACTTGAGTTCACCGAGCGCTGAAGCAATATCTCCACGCATGACGAATTCAAACAGATCAACGATCCTGACCCGGTCTGAAAGACCAAGCATGCCACGCATTGTCTCAGCGGTGATAATCGAACCATCTGTCTGCGAACCGTGAGCGATCGCCTGATCCAGCATTGAAAGCGAGTCTCGCACAGAACCGTCTGCTGCTCTTGAGATCATCGCAAGGGCATCATCTTCAGCCTTCACGTCTTCTTTTTCGCAGATAGAAGAAAGATGGGCAGTCAGTGCACCCGCATCGATCCGGCGAAGATCGAACCGTTGGCATCTGGATAAAACAGTAACCGGCACCTTCCTGATCTCGGTTGTCGCAAAAATGAATTTGACGTGCTCCGGCGGCTCTTCAAGCGTTTTGAGCAATGCGTTGAATGCACTGCCGGAAAGCATGTGCACTTCGTCCACGATGTAAACTTTGTAGCGTGCCGTCGACGGACGGTATTGGGCAGACTCGATCAGATCGCGCATCGCATCGATGCCGGTGTGTGATGCGGCATCCATCTCAATGACATCCATGTGTCGCCCTTCAATGATCGCCTGACAGTGTTCTCCCGGCTGCGACAGATCAATAGTCGGTTGATCAACGGATTCGTTTTTGAAGTTCAATGCACGTGCCAATATCCGGGCAGTCGTCGTCTTCCCGACACCGCGAACCCCCGTCAACATATAGGCCTGTGCAATGCGCCCCGTCCGGAAGGCATTCGACAGGGTCTGAACCATCGGCTCCTGACCAATCAGGTCGTCAAAATTCTGCGGCCGGTATTTCCGGGCCAGAACGCGATAGGCCTGTTTTTGGGATTCTTGCTCACTCATTGCGCCACTATAGCCTGTTTATGCATGGCTGACATCGGTCGCAGGGGGAAATAATCAAATGAATTTGGGGAAAAGGTGGAAGACCGGGCAAGATGACCCGGGAAAATCTCGTCTGGGCTGCTTCCTTCCGGATCTGACCCGGTGGGCAAGGTACCCGTCCATCACCGATCTTCCAAGACTGATATGAGCGTTTTTGCAGGGAATTGCAAGAGTGTCAGACAAGCGAGACCTGTTTTGCTTTCGGTAGCACTCCTGCACCCGGTTGTTCATTCCAGTGCTTGTAGGTCTGCACCCTGCCGTCTTTCCTTAATCCAGCCATCAGGTCGAGATCAACATCTGCATAGACCCACTGCGGTTTGTTCATTTCTCCCAGCGCAACAATGCCGCCAGCAGGGAATCCGGTATCTGATGGTGCGAAGATGCCAGCGGCGCCTGTATTCATATCGACCGCTTCGCACCATTCCGCCGGACCAACCGTTGGCGAATGAACCGTATAGACCTGGTTTTCCAGAGCCCGCGCCACGCAACCTGTCCGCACGCGCCAGTACCCATGTTCTAATTCCGTATTTGAAGGTGCTAGTATGATTTCGGCACCCGCCTCTGCCAGCGCACGGCCGATCAGCGGAAACTCTATGTCATAGCAAATCACGAGCCCAACTTTGGCAAATCCCAGATCAAATACCGTCAGTTGATCAGCATGACCGGAAGATATCTTCCAGGCCTCGCGCTCCCATGGTGTAGGCATGAGCTTGTGATACTCGCCAATTTTACCATTTGGTGCGAAAATATGCGCAACGTTGGTCGCCGTTCCGTCTTCCAAACGGCAGGGCGCAGATGCGGAGACTATGAAGACATCGTGGTTTTTCGCCAGTGCCGAATGAATCTGGCGTTGCAACCGAATTCGTTGAGAAACCGCATCAAGAGACTTGTGCAAGTCTGCTGCAATGTCCCGTCCGGCAAGCGATGCCAGTTCCATGGAGCCATATTCGGGGAACACCAACAAACGGGCATCTTCATTTACAGCTTCTTCGACCCATCTCGTAATTTTGGAAATATATTCTCCCTCGTCGCTGAGGAAATCGAGAGGATACTGGGCGGCGGCGATTTTAAACTGTCTGCTCATAGCTCTCTCATCCAGAACTGCATCAGTTTCGGGGTTTCAACCACATCGCCCAGATCTTTCCAGGAAGATTCGGTCACCACTCCATCCAGCCGGTTGTAACCCCGCTTCTGCCAGAATGCATCAAGCGGACGGTAACCTTCCGGTCTGGAAGGATGATCCGGTTCCCTAGGACTCAGACCAGGTTGCATCTCTCTTCGGTGACCGGAAGCAGGATTTGTGTTGGGGTTGATCGCGCGAGTCGAACACCTCGGCACTCTTCCCAAAGGCCGGAAATGGTCTTAGC
>JBCCGR010000069.1:0-16378 GCA_039029195.1 Pseudomonadota bacterium | reverse complement strand
GCATCGACCGATGCGGTGGCCGCGTTCTTCAACAAGTGATGCGATGGGACAGGGGTCGCTCTGCGGCCTCTGCCATTTTTCCTGGTGGATAACCCGCGTTCGTCTCCCGCTATGGCTGATCAGCCCAGCCTTCCCTGATGCAGTTGGTCCACCCAACGAGATGCCTTGCGAGTTGTTCGTTTTCGTGAACTACTCGATCACGACCATCTCGCCGGTGGACGTGGTCGATGGGCATTTCAGAAGGATCACTCATGGCAGACATACCGACGAAGCTCGAGTTGAGGGGAAGCCGGACGGGGGTCCCTGCCGCAGAAGCGAGACCAATCATCCACGAGATATTCATCCGCCTTGGCTGCTTTGAAGACGAGAGCCATATCATCACCAATCATCTGATCGAGGCCAACCTTTGCGGGATGGAAAGCCACGGTGTGATGCGCGTGATGCAGTATGCCGAGCGCATGAGATCCGGAGAGATGAAACTCGGGGTTCGCCCGCAAATCTCCAAGACAGAAGCCGGGGTCACCGTCGTTGACGGCGGGATGGCAAACGGCATTCCGACAATGGCGCTTGCCTATGAAACCGTCACATCGCTGACGGGTGAAAATGGCCTTGGTGCGGTTTCGGTGCTGAACACCGGCCATACGGGTCGACATGGGGCTTTCGCGGAACAGGCAGCGGAAAAAGGGTATCTCACAATCTGCACCGGAGGGGGCAACCACCGGGTCCACGGCATGGTGGCGCCCTATGGTGGCGCGCGGGGCATGCTCCCGACAAACCCGTGGTGCATTGCAATGCCAGGCGGGGACAGGGGTCCGGTGGTGATGGATTTTGCCACCGGCAAGATCGCCGGCGGCTGGAACTATGCCGCTCGTTCGGCAGGTGCATTGCTTCCCGAAGACTGCGTGATCGACAAGCATGGCAAGCCGACCCGAAACCCTGACGATTATTTCGACGGAGGGGCGATTTTGCCCATGGGTGGGCACAAGGGGTACGCGCTTGCGCTCATGGCTGAGCTGATCGGCGAGGCGATGCTGGGACCATCATCGCCTGAGTGCAACTGGTTCCTGCTGGCCATTGACACGCGCAAGTTCCGTGAACCCTCAGCGCTTCAAGCGGCGGCAGAGGACGTTCTTTCCGATCTTCGAAATTGCCCGCCCGCGGACGGATTTGAGCGTGTGGAAATTCCCGGAGAGCGCGAGCGTGAGCAGCGCGAGAAGAGCAACGGTATCATCGCCGTCCCACAAGAGACCTGGCAACAGGTGCTCGACCTGTCAGCCGAACTGGAGCAGGTGTAACACCCATGAAGATTACCGACATCAAGACCTATCTGGTTGAGGCGCATCGCCGGAACTGGGTGTTCATTGAGGTGGAGACCGACGAGGGCATAACTGGCGTTGGAGAGGCCACCATCGAACCGTTTGAGCGCACGATGGTCACATTGATCGAGGACTACAAGCGAACCGTAATCGGCAAAGATCCGCGCGCCATCGAGTATCTGTGGGAAGATCGCTATCGCGGCCAGTTTCTGCGTTCGGACCTACTCGTCAATGTGGCGCTGAGCGCCATCGAAATCGCCTGCTGGGACATCAAGGGCAAGGTGTTGGGTGTGCCCTGCTACGAGCTGTTTGGCGGGCCGGTGCGCTACAGCATTCCCGCCTATGGCAACTACTGGTTCATGAAAACGCGCATGGGAAAAACCAGCGTTGGTGAATATGCGGAAGCTGCGGCTCGTGCGGTTGAAAATGGATTTCGCGCTTTGAAATGGAGCCCGTTTGGCTTTGCCCCTCACTCAATGACGCCCGAACAGGAACATATCACGGTCGAATGTGTGCGGCAGGTGCGCGAAGCGGTGGGGCCAGATGTGAGTCTGATGGTGGATGCCCACGGACGCTTTGATCTGCCACAGGCAAAGCGATTGGCTAGGCGTTTCGAGGAGTATGATTTGTATTTCTTCGAAGAGCCGCTGCCGCCAGAAAATCTGGATGCGTTTGTGGAATTGAAGCGTGCCACTTCCACACCGATTGCCACTGGAGAGCGCTATGTGGCGCGGCATCAGTTTCGCGAAGTTCTTGAGAAATATGCCTGCGATTACATCCAGCCTGATGCGATCTATACCGGTGGAATGAACGAACTGCGCAAGATCGCGATGATGGCTGAGGCGTATTACTGTCCGGTCATTCCCCACAATTGCAACGGGCCGGTTTGCACAGCGGCAACAATTCATGCCGCCGCTTGCATGCCGAACTTTCGGATCATGGAATACATCCCCGTTCCGGAACGCGAAGATGTTCTGAAAGAGCCTTTGATTATGAAGGATGGCGCGTTTGAACTTCCCAACAAGCCGGGTCTGGGTGTTGAACTGAACAAGGAGATTTTTGATCAGTACGTTTACCAGCCCCGGGATCTGGATCACTTCACGCCTGCTCGAGAGATTGTTCTTTAGGCGCTTTTCAATCCGTTTTTTCTTGGTGTGCCGTTGGGTCAATCGCCACAACGTGGTTGAGAAATCCTGAAGGGATTCACGAGAATTGATGCGGGTCTGCAACCAATAGCTTATAGAGTTTCTGTTATCCTTATCCCTGATTGAGAAGATCAAAGGGTGAGGCATCCATGGGACTTTTGTTTGTCGCCATTCACGCTGTCGTTGCGATTTTTGCGATAGCGAAGCACCGAAAAAACAAGCCCGAGTTTCAGCTCATGAAGCTGGTGGGCGATGTGTTGGGATTGCTGTCTCTGCCGGTGGTCATTGTCACCACCTGGTTTTTGCTTTTGCCCAACTCAGGCGGCAGCGGATCAGGCGCTGCATGGTTCATGATATTCGCCGTGGTTACCCTGGGTGGGGCTGTCGTTTTAACGCTTGCTTCATTCTGGTTTTTCGGGCGTGGGGTTGGACGCATTCTGGGCTGGTTTGAACACTCGAAGACCGGGCCGGTTGCTGCCAACGCGGTCTGAGGCTTCGAAAATCCTTCGATCATTGATGGCCAGCAACGGTGTAAATCCCCGCATTACCGGTGGACGTATCCTGACGCCCACCGGTGACCGGAATGAGCCGCTCAGAACTTGCCGTTGGTGTGCGCCATCTCGGCGGGGATGGGGGCAACCACATCCCAGTGCTCGACGATCTTGCTGTTCTCGACACGCCACAGGTCGAAGAACGCCCAGCGCTCGCCACCCATGATGGCGTCGGTCGCGACGAAGACAAAGTTGCCTTCCGCAACCGCAAATTTCGGCTCAAATTTTGTGATGACCTGACCCCGTTCGGCAAAGGCCTTGATTGCCGCCTGAAGCCCGGCCAGCCCGTCGCCAATCATCGGATTGTGCTGCATGTAGACTGCGGGATCCATGTATTTGGTCACGTTTTCCGGGGCTGCACCGCCCAGAACATCGCGTACAAAGCCGAGCACGAGTTGTTTGTTCTCCTCGGTCTTTTCCAGATCGGTGATTTCGGTGGGCCCGTCGGTCATGCCCCGTCCGGAGATGGTGGTGTCTGGAACGGGCTGCAGATTGTCCCAGTGCTCAACAACCTTTCCATCCTTCACGCGGAACACATCGAATGCCGCCAGTGACGGCGCGCCAAACGCGTGGGCATTGTCGAACGTGTTGTGCAAGACCACCATGTCGCCTTCCGTGATGACACGATGAGTGGTGACGGTCATGCCGGATTTCTTCACAAGCGGGATGATGTTGGTCAGTCCTTCGGCACCTGTTTGCACTTGCGGATTGTGCTGAATGTAGTCCGGCGTCACCAATTGCCGGGCGGCGTCCGGGTCATGATCGACAAAAGCAGCCATGAAGAGGGCGAGAACGAGTTCTTTGGGAGTCATGTTGGAAGTTCCTGTTTCCTTGTACTGGATGGATACAAGGTATGGATTTAATACCACATTGCAATTACGTACTTTAAAATGACCTGGTACGTTCAACACGACTGCCATTGAAAACAATGGCTTGTCATGGATGCAAACCACCACTAATCTAAAACTTGGTATAAAAAACCTACCGAGGTGCCCATGCTGCCGATTGGAGTTGCAAGCAAAGCCGAAGCATCGAACTGTTCAATCAGGTCCGTGCTGTCGAATGTCACCGGCAAATGGCGGATGATCATCATCCTCGCGCTGGAGGATGAACCGAAACGTTTTGGCGATCTCAAACGCTGCATTGGCGATGTGACCCAGAGCGTTCTGACCGAAAATCTGCGCGGGTTGCAACGTGACGGGTATTTGACGCGCAGCGTCGATCCGGGCCCGCCGGTGGCCGTGTCTTACGAGCTAACGCCACTGGGCCGCAGCCTGCTCGGCCTGCTCAAGCCGCTGGTGCACTGGTCACACGAGCAGATGGACGGGGTTAAGTCCGCGCGGCTTGCCTATGACAAGGCGCAGGAACGGTGATGTTTGGCATCACGCGCTAAAACTCCATCGCTTGCTTACATTGTTTGTTTTTGCGCGTACTTTTATCCGGCAAGTCGAGCAACTTTACGGAAGCGCGCGCTGCCCCCGATAGAGCCGTTGTGGTGGCACTTCTGCGCGGAACCGCTCGCCAACGCTGATTGTTCCTGGTTTTTCAACCCATCCCACAAGACCTCTCAGGCCCCTTGCTTCCTTTGCGAACGCAAGTTCCAGATCCGGGCGCCCCGGATTGCGGTCGGCAATGGATTTGCCGGAAAACCGGCACGGTGCGTTGTCGCCGTCAATTTTGATGGTCACGCCATTTTCAAAGAACAGCAATGTGCGTGGTGGAAGCTGGGTGAGGTGAGGGATGCCTTCCAGCAGCAGGTTCCCGCCGATCCACTCAGATTTGAGTTCGGCGATATCGAGCCGACGCGCGGCTTCCGCCAGTTCATCAGGTGCCAGAATGGAGAGCTGGCGTTCATTGCGCATTTCCGTTCCACGCGGATACCAGGGTTCACGGCCCCCGGATTTTCGTGTGTGGCCCGCATGATTGTCACCGACAATGCCCTCAAAAGTCAGTTCAAGTGTGTCGCGTGGCTCTGAGACAAAATGATCTCCGGGCGCCATGAACAGTCCCGCAATGGTGCCGGTGATCTTGCGACCAGGAACGATATCGTCCGGTTCTGGACGTTCCGGGGAAGAAAACAAAAGACTATCTGCCGTGCTCATGGTCGACTCCGTCATTACGGTCATGCATGAGTTCTATCTGACGTGCCGGACCGGGATTGTCGAGCCGTGATCTTGGCTCCATTCGTTCACGCTCGGTGTGTGCCGGTAACTTCTCGCGAGGAGATGAATTGAAAATTCTGGTCGATGCTGATGCCTGTCCCGTGAAGGACGAGATCTTCAAGGTTGCCTTTCGCACCAGTGTTCCGGTTGCGGTGGTGAGCAATCAGTGGATGCGTCTACCGCGTGATGACCTGATTGAACAGGTTGTGGTTTCGAGTGACTTTGATGCAGCGGACGATTGGATTGCCGAACAGGCCAACTCCGACACAATCGTCGTTACAGCCGATATTCTGCTCGCCGATCGCTGTTTGAAAGCCGGAGCACGGGTGCTCGCGCCAAATGGGAAACCGTTTGATCAAGGCAATATCGGCGGTGCAATTGCGACCCGTGCGATTATGGCTGACCTTCGCGGTGGCGGCGATCAGATCGGCGGTCCGCCGCCGTTTTCCAAGCAGGACCGCTCGCGGTTTCTGCAGGCGCTCGACAGAGAAATCGTGCAGATGCGCTGAAAACCGGTCTTGAACCGGGATCTGGCTAGGCACCAACCATTGCGAAAACGCTGCTCCGGCAACGCTGTCGTCGAACTGTCACAATGTCCCAACACCGCCGTTTGCGGTCGTTTGTGAAGACGGTTGAAGTCTCAATAACGTGACAAAGTTGAAATTCCCTCCTACGCTTTGGGTCAAAGGAGGGGCAGAGAGGGATTCGTATCTGATTTTTTCGATTGAATAACAACAGGTTGACGCCTGTTCATGGTTGATGCGTGGAGGAGAAACATGACAGCCACTGATGAACAATCCGGTCAGGAGCCGGTAACTGACTATGAAATGGGGAGCGACAATATCCGGCCGTTTGGTCTGGATATCCACAACCCAGTGTTTGCCGTGTCTTCCGGCATTATCATCCTTTTTGTTGTGCTGGCGCTTTCGCTTCAGAAGGAATCAGCGGAACTGTTTGGTTGGCTGAGACCGTTTCTGACGAGTGAGTTCGACTGGTTCCTGGTGATTGCCGTCGACATAATGCTGATCTTCTGTCTGGCGCTGATATTCCTGCCTGTAGGGTCAGTGCGTATTGGCGGCAAAGATGCAAAGCCCGACTACTCCTATGCCGGCTGGATTGCCATGCTGTTTGCGGCAGGCATCGGCATTGGCCTGTTGTTCTTCGGCGTTCTTGAGCCGGTCTATTACAACTTCGCGGAAGGTGGCAAAGCCAACCCGCTGGGCATTAGCCCCACGACACCGGGCAACGAATATATCGGTATTGTGGGAACGGTGCATCATTGGGGCCTTGGCGGCTGGGCGGTCTACGCCGTGGTGGGCCTCAGCCTTGCGATATTCTGCTACAACAAGGGACTGCCGCTCACGCTGCGTTCGGCCTTCTATCCGATCCTGGGTGAGAAAGTCTGGCGCTGGCCGGGCCACGTGATCGACACGCTTGCTGTGTTCGCCACACTGTTCGGACTCACAACATCGCTTGGCCTTGGTGCGAGCCAGATTGCTGCTGGTCTGAAAGACGTGTTCGGCATTGAACCGACCAATGCGGTGATTGTGTTCCTGATCATCGGGATCACGATTATTGCGCTTGGCTCGGTTTTGCTCGGCATGGACAAGGGCGTGAAGCGGCTCTCCGAAATCAACATGGTCATGGCGATCCTGCTGTTCTTCTTCGTGTTTTTCATCTCGGGAGCCGGAACAGCCATTGCGCGTTACTTCAACGTGATGGTGGACTATGTGACGTTGATTGTGCCGCTGTCGAACCCGTTTGGTCGTGAAGATACGAGTTACTTCCATGGCTGGACGACGTTCTACTGGGCCTGGTGGATCGCCTGGTCGCCTTTCGTAGGCATGTTCATTGCCCGCATCTCCAAAGGCCGCACGGTGCGTGAGTTCGTGCTGTGCGTGTTGATTGCTCCAACGCTCGTTTGTGCGCTTTGGATGTCGACCTTTGGTGGTGCAGCCATCGACATGATCAACAATGGTACGGGTCAGGGCATCACTGGCGTGGTTGTTGACACCTACAAGCCGGAAATTTCCCTGTTCCGTTTCCTGGATCAGTTCCCGCTTTACTCGATCATCGCGCCTATCACGCTTGTCTTGATCATCATCTTCTTTGTGACGTCATCTGATAGTGGCTCGCTGGTGATCGATACGATCACTGCAGGCGGCAAGATGGATGCGCCGGTTGTGCAGCGGGTGTTCTGGTGCACGCTGGAAGGTCTGGTGGCGATTGCCCTGTTGCTGGGTGGCGGACTGTCTGCCCTGCAAGGGGCTGCGGTTTCCACCGGTATTCCGTTCACGGTGGTGGTGCTTTTGATGTGCTACACCGTTTACAAAGCGCTGAGCACTGAACCGCGCTAAGCGGGATTGCGTTTGACAACTGAAACGGCCCGCCGACTGGTGGGCCGTTTTTCTATGGCAATCTGAATTCAAACAGAACGCTGGTTCACACGCTCAGAGAGTTTGGCGGCACTTTCCACCCGTTCGCTGTAGCGATCAGTCAGATAGTCTGAGCGCCCGCGCACCAGATGGGTGAACTTTACCAGCTCCTCCACCACGTCAACGATGCGGTTGTAGTAGGGCGAGGGTTTCATGCGATCATTGTCGTCAAACTCCGCCCATGCTTTCGCGACGGAAGACTGGTTCGGAATGGTCACCATACGCATCCATCGACCCAAAATGCGCATCTGATTGACGGCGTTGAAGCTTTGCGAACCGCCATTCACTTGCATGACGGCGAGCGTCTTGCCCTGCGTGGGCCGGACACCGCCCAGCGCGAGGGGCAGCCAGTCAATCTGCGCCTTCATAATGCCGGTCATGGCTCCATGGCGTTCAGGTGATACCCAGATCATGCCCTCGGACCACATGGCCGCTTCGCGCAGTTCGGCGACTTTGGGATGGTCAGGTTCTGCCGCATCGGGGAGGGGAAGATCGCGGGGGTCAAACATCTGTGTCTCGCAGCCCAAATGGGTGAGCAAACGCTCTGATTCTTCCGCCACCAGGCGTGAAAAAGACCGCGCGCGTAGCGAGCCATAAAGCAGCAGAATACGAGGCCTGTGCAGTGGTGCATCCATCGCAGCGAGCGCGCCGGTTTCAGGCTGGTAAAGCGCTTCCAGATTCACGTTGGGCATAGGGGTTTCTTGGGAAGCGGTCGTCATTGGGACGTGGTGCTCCCATTGTCCAGGAGTTCAAGTACCTCTTCTTTGGGGCGACACAGGCGCACGCCTTTGGCGGACGCAACAATGGGACGATTGACCAGAATAGGGTGCTCCACCATCGCGTCCAGAATTGCATAATCGGACGCGGAGAGATCAGTTAAGCCCAGTTCTTCGGCGGGCGAGCCCCTTTCGCGCATCGCCTCCCGTGGCGTTAAACCAGCAACGGCAAAAAGGGCTTCAAGCTGCGGGCGGGTCCAGCCGGTCTTCAGATATTCAACGATGACCGGTTCCACGCCCGCGGCGCGGATTATTTCCAGCACATTTCGGGAGGTGCCACATTTCGGATTGTGGTGGATGACCACGGAATTGCTTGATGATGACATGTGTTTGTTTCCTCAACAGGGACAGGTGATTTCGTTGATAACGGGTTGGCAGATTTTGGTGTCGCCGCCGCAGCATTCTTCCATCAGGAAGGCGAGCAGGCCGCGAACGGCATCGAAATCTGCGAAATAGCGGATGGTGCGGCCTTGCCGCGCATTGCGCACAAGGCCGGCATTCAGCAGCACCGTAAGATTGGCGGACATGGTGTTGGGCTTCACATCGAGCCTTTCACTGATGTCGCCGGAGAGCAGGCCCTTGCTTCCCGCTTTGATGAGCAAGCGGAAGACTTCCAAGCGGGTTTCCTGTGAAAGGGCGGCAAAGGCGCTGAGGGATTTATTTGTATCCATATTTCATGAATAATTGAAATATGGATCTCCTACAAGCGGATTTGCCAAGGAAATTTTCAGCCCTGGTGTTTGACTGAATTACCCGGTCGCCTCAGCCGATTTTGTGTATGGTCAGACATGCCCGACAAGGATGTATCAGGTAGTAAAATGCGAAAAACCGGATTTTTGTTCAATGAAGCCTGCTTTTGGCATAGCGGTGGCAACTATGCCTTCGTGCAGCCGGTTGGGGACAATGTGCAGCCGCCAGCGGGAAGCGGCCTGCCGGAAAACCCGGAAACCAAACGACGCCTGAAAAACCTGGTCGAGATGACGGGACTGATGAAGGACCTCAATTGCCCGGACGGCGCGCCATCTTCTATCGAAGATCTGATCCGGGTGCACCCAAAGTCCTACGTTGATGACTTCAAGGCCATGAGTGACGCTGGCGGCGGCGAATTGAATGATCGCGCACCTTTCGGACCGGGCGGATTTGACATTGCCCGACAGTCGTCGGGTCTTGTGCAGGCGGCTTTGCAATCCGTTTTGCGGGGAGAGCTGGACAATGCTTATGCGCTGAGCCGCCCTCCCGGGCACCATTGTTTGCCGGACCAACCCATGGGGTTTTGTCTCCTCAACAACATCGCGATTGCCATTGAAGCCGCCCGTGCCGCCGGTTTAGCCGAGCGCTTCGCCGTGATCGACTGGGACGTGCACCACGGCAACGGCACCCAGGCAATCTTCTACGATCGTGATGATGTTTTGACGGTTTCGCTGCATCAGGAGAACAATTTTCCCATTGGTCAGGGCTTGGTCAGCGAGCGCGGCGAGGGAAGGGGCGAGGGCTTCAATGTCAATGTCCCGCTTCTGCCAGGCGGCGGGCATGATATCTGGCTCGCGGCATTCGACAGGATCGTTGTTCCCACGGTTCAGGCTTACAAGCCGGACGTGATCATCGTCGCCTGTGGCTATGATGCGGCAATGTTTGACCCGCTCTCGCGCATGATGTGCAAGGCTGAAACCTTTGCTGCCATGACCGAAAGAACCATGGAACTTGCGGCAGACCTGTGCGGTGGCAAGCTGGTGCTTGCACATGAGGGCGGCTACTCCGAGGTCTATGTGCCCTTCTGTGGTCACGCGGTGCTGGAGACCCTGAGCGGGTCGTCCGTTTCCGCGCCAGATCCCTTCACCGCCCGCATCGATGGCCAGCAAGCCAACCCCCGCCACAAAGCACTGCAACTGGAAATGATTGAAGAAATGGCGAAAGTGCTGGTGGGTTAGAAATATCGGAGCTCAATTGTTAATGACGGTTTGAGATACAATTCGATGGGCTTTGACATCTCGTACTCAAGAGTAAAAAACTGAATGCGAACTGATAGTTTCTGCCGTTTCTTACGTCGATGATCTTGTGGCATCAGTAAACCAACTTATATCAACTTTTTGGCCAATTGTGCATCAACCAGGCGCTCCAAAATCCGAAATTGTCTAACTCGGCCTCGCATATCCAGCCACTTGATGGCGCCTTTTAATCTCCGGGCCCGCTGGAACTGCCCGCACTCCAAGAAACATGTCGCGCTGCGACCCAGTGAGCGAAGATCAAACGCATACTGTCTGGATTCCGCCAGGTGCTCTTTGTTCGCCCGCATGACGTTAGTGGCCCGTAGCCCTTGCTTGACGGAAATCAGATACATCTCACCCGCCTTTGCATCCATCCAGACTGACCGGAAGGCGTGTCCGGCAAAGTGGAACTGCTTGGCCGACTTTGCAAAATCCCGTGTCTCATACGACCGAAGTCCAAGCGTAGCATACCCAACTGCGGCTTTTGCCCGTTCAAGCGGTTGTTCCGACCATCGCTGCATGTTGATCCTTTTGGCAACCAGTGCGATTTCTTCCATATATTGTGCCTTAAAACTTTCTCCCAACACGCTATCATTGAATTTTATGCTGATCTCTTCCATACTGAACTCAATTACTACTTTATTTGATACTGGTTCTATTGATGTCTCAGAAAAGCAAATATGCCGGAAATCTGATGTTGAACACCCGCACGCTGGTCAATGTCCACGAACGATTGTCTCAGCAATCTTTTTCTGCGCTCAAGGAAGATGATGCAAGTCGGTTGATTGTTGATTTTCTGACCTTGCTCGAAGCGGTCATCGTGGGGAAAGAGCTGTTTTACGATGGCACGGTGGGTGGTGACCGGCTGAAAAAGCTTAACGATGCGGAAGACTATCTCGAATCGCATATGGATCACCCCAACGCCAGTGAGCTGGTCAGCCCGGCCATTCCGGCGAGCGAAGATCAGCTTCAAATCATGTGCCGGACGGCGGCTGAGCGCGGCAGCGCGACCATTCTCAATGGCCTCGAAAAGGATGCGCAAGCCAAATTTGGCGGTTTCGACCTTGGCATCTATCAAAGTGCCATCGAACAGTTTGCCAACGACATACAGATGGCGCAAACCCAGCATCAGGATCGGGTGGCGATTGCGGCATCGGTGATTGCGGAGAATGTCTATCCGGGTTCCAAATGTGTTGGCGGGATTATTCTGGCCGCAGCGAACGCAGATGGAGACACAAGAGATACCGCGCTGAATGCCTGCGCGCAAAAGCTTGGGGAAACCAGCCATCTGGACGAACAGTCCAAAGTGCTTGATTTCATGATGAATGCTGCTTTTCGGCCCAATCTTCTCCCAGCGGTGGCGAACGATATCTGCGATGCGGCACTACTTGCCCATGAGGACATTATCGAATCCTGCGCCCACCAGAATTTTCTCAGTGTCGACCATATCGTCAGGAAGTCGGTTCGCCACAATCGCGAGCGCCCCGAGATAGAAGCTATCGTTCGGCTGATCTCCTGTGATCAGACAAGCTTTCCCTGGTTCGGGCTGTTCTGCTTCCTCCAGTCGAAGGGAGACAGTCCGTTTGCGGTACTGGACGATGCGCTTGTTCAGCGCAGCAAGCTGGCGCAATTCGTTAATGTAGAATTCACCATCAATCCCACTTTCGTGCGCGAAGACGGGCGGTGTGATCAGGCGGTCTTTAACTTCGTGCGCGGCCAATATGACAATCTGTTTTCCTACGCACAGCAGTTTCAACTGGACAAACCAGGCCTTTGGGACACAGCATTTGGGCTATCATCGGGTTCGGTGGCCGCAGTTGCCACCACGTTGGGTGTTATGATGGATCAACCGGAGGCCGCGGCCAAATTGGTCAACAATCCTGCACTTCTGGAACAGCTCGCCGACCTTGCGGAGTTCATCGAACCCGTTACCGAAGTCATGAGCAACGCTCCGACTGACGCAAGCAGCCTTGCCAGCGTGCTTGGGGAAGAGCATCGCGAGTTGGTGAGAAAACTCCGCACTACAGCGATACCCGACGAAACCAAATGCTTGGTGATCCTCCACTCGCTGCTCACCAGACAGATCCGCGATATCCGCAAGTCGGAAGGTTCACTAGGTAATTTGTTCCGCGACCGCATCGAGGCCGTGTTCAGGCACTCGTTTGTGGATTAAGAGCGAAGATGAAGGATAGTGATGTTAGCGCCCCTTTCCAAAGTTGTGAAATTCGCTCGCAGATCGCTCAGCATACCGAATTTAAACACCTTTCGTGGGCGTTTAACTAGCCAGGTCCTCGGTTGCCATTGCACGTCACCGAATACCGTCTGGCGCTTTCGATCCTAACCCCAATGAATCCTAACAGTTATGCGGGGGCGTGCTGGTGGGTTAGGCTGTGAATTCCGTCGGTAGGTTGGAGAAGGAATGGATGGTGTTGTTCATGGCGATGGTCGGTTCGCCAACGGAGATTTTGTCCACCCGTTCGACCATGGCCTCCAACAAAGCGGTCATTTCCATAATGGCCAGATGCATGCCGACACAGGTGTGAATGCCGGCGCCGAACCCCACGTGGAGCCGGTTGTTGCGTGTGACATCGAATTGATCGGGGTTGTCAAACACCTCTTCATCGCGATTGGCTGATGCAAACAACATCATGATGCGGGCACCGGCGGGCAGAACATGCCCCTCGACGTCCAATTCGCGACTGGTGTGCCGACTGAAGGAACGTATGGGCGTGCCCAATCGCACGGCCTCGTGGACGGCAACCGGGATACGGTCCGGTCGGGATTTGAGCAATTGCCATTGTTCAGGATTTCGGCCCAATTGCAGGATCAACTGGCCAATGGCCGAAATTGTCGTGTCGAGGCTGGGGTTGATGTAATCGCGGATCACAAAGCCAGCGAGGTCCGGCTCGATCTCGCCCTTTTCCTTCAAGTCCAGAACACGGGCAATAAAGCTGCCCGGCGCAACCGCTTCGGGCTGCACAGCCTGATCGATATAGGCACGCATTTCCTTGATGTGCTCGATGGCACCACATCCACGCTGGTTTTGCACACCCAATGCATCAAAGGCAGCACCAGCCCAGGTGAGCATTTTTTCCTTGCCAAATTCCGGTAGGCCAACCAGCTCGCGAACAATGGTCAGCGGCAGGTGATGCGCAAGGTCGGGCATGGCGTCGAAGGAGCCCTGTTTCACCAGATGGTTGATCAGATCATCTGCCAAAGTTGCGACCCTTGGCCGAACGATTTCCAGAGCAGCGGGGAGCAGGGGCGGTTGAATTGCAGCCCGCAATTTTGTGTGACGTGGTGGATCGGATGCGACCGTGTTTCCCCGCAGAAATGAGCAGCCAAAATCGTCTGCCGCAACCCCGGATCCACTCGCAAAGTTCTTCGGGTTTCGCAGGGCATCGCGTACAATCTTCAGTCTGGTGAAAGCGTAGTTTCCATGCGTCGGGAGACAGACAATCGGGCCGAGATTCCGAAGGTCTTCATAGACCGGGAACGGATCCTGAATCACACGGTCCGAGTAGAGATCAATGTCGCTTGTGGGAATCTCGGTCATAATGGAGCGGAGCGAAGTTGTTGCACCATGGAATTTTCCATGATTAAACTTGTTTTGCAATGGTAAAACATTCAGACGCAAAATTTGCGCTATTGTTGAATTGGTGGAGGAACCAAATGCTAAAATTCAAACGCCTGGTCCTTGGGCTTGGTGTGGCCGCGTTCACGGCCCTGTCGGCACAGGCAGCCGAGCACAAGCTCGTCATTTCAAGCTGGGCCCCACCCACGCACGGGCTGAACGCCCAGATGTGGCCCAATCTCATCAAGATGATCGAGGATGCCACCGATGGTCGGGTAACGGCTGAAGTCAAGTACAAGCTTGCTTCGCCACCCGCTCAGATGGACCTCATTCTGGACGGCGCGGCCGACATGTCGGTGATTTTTCACGGCTATCAGGCTGGCCGGTTCACCGCCACCCGCCTGATCGAACTGCCGGGATACAAAGGCAATGCCGAGGCTGCGTCTGTGGCCTATTGGCGGGTTCACGAAAAGCATCTTGCAAAGGCCAACGAGCATCGCGGCGTCAAGGTGATCGGACTTCACACTCACGGTCCGGCTCAACTGCATTCCAATGCCAAAGTGTCTTCGCTGGGTGATATCAAAGGCATGAAGGTTCGCGTTCCCGGTGGCGTCGGCTCGCTGGTTGGCGAGGCGCTTGGGGCAACCGGCATCAAGGTTCCGGCACCCAAGGTTTACGAAACGTTGGCTTCGAAAGCCGCTGATGGCGTTGTGATGCCGTTTGAAAGCCGTGGCGGCTTCAAACTCACCGAAGTGGCGAAGAATGTCTATGAGATGCCCGGTGGTCTCTATCGCGGTTCGTTCGCGTTCATCATGAACCAGGACGCTTTTGACGCGCTTCCGGCTGATTTGCAGAAAATCCTTGATGAAAAAGTGTTTGGCGAACCAACGAGCCGCATGGCCGGTGCCGTTTGGGACACGATCGACACGCGCGGCCGTTCGCTGACAGAAGGCACGTCCGGCAACGCGATTGTTCCGGCTTCTGATGCGGATTCAGCCGCCTATGCCACCATCGCTCAGCCGATTATCGACAAGGTGCTGGCAGACATTAACGCTGCCGGCGTCGATGCCTCTGCGGCCATGACGATGATCAAGACGGAAATGGGCTCAAACTAAGCTCGCGACAAACCGGTCTGCGGGGGTGTCCCTCGCAGGCCGCGCCCTATTTCAAGCAGCCCAGATCCCTCGAGAGGCTTTGCGCGGCACGTTTTAGCGCAATGGCTGTTTCTCCCTCTGGATTGGTATCAAAGTCATCCACCCACCCCAGGGTGGAGAGCGCAAGTATCATCTTGTTGTCCCGATCAAACACCGGCGCGCTCAACGCCGAGATGCGGGGAAGCAGGGTGCCTTCCACCGCGGCCAGACCGTTGGCTTCTGTCAGTCTTTTTATCTTCTTGATCTCATCCTGAGATGCGCCTTCCGCGTGTTGGGCGAGTTCGGATGTCAATCCGGGTGCCCCCCAAGTGAGAAAGGCCTGGCCGGTGGCGGAGGTCAGCAGTGGCATGACGAGCCCTGCGCGGATTTCCACAGTGACGGGTTTCGCCCCGTCAAAATACCGGACAATTGTCGCGCCGTGGCTGCCCCAGACAGCAATGAAGGTTGCCTGACCGCTCTCGTCTCGCAAGCGCTGCGCGGCCCGTGTTCCAAGCTCGATGAAATCCAGCCGCCGTATGGCTGATAGGCCCAGATGCAAAGCAAAGGTGCCCAGATCATAGCGCCCGTCCGGATTTTGCTGCACCACATTCGCGCGCATCAAGGAAACGAGATAGTGGTGCACGCGGGAAGGTGGCATGCCGCAGGCATCCGACAGTGCCGTGACGGTGACCGGTGCGCCGATTTTCTCCATCGCCTGAAGGATCTTGAAGCCGTGCTCCACCGACTGCACGCCCTTGCGCGCATCGGGCTGCGCTTGAGGGAAAGCATCGTTCTCGGAGCGATTATTCAATTGGTCACCGGAGGCGGGTTGAGCGAATGCCCATGGTGCCACGTTCACAGAAATACGGGTAGAGTGGAAATGCCGTTTGAAATTGGCTGCGAACTGATACCGCTTTGCTATTCGGCGTCCGCCTTGAACCGCGCCAGTTCCGCCTTCAGCGTTTCGTTTTCGGCCTTCAGTTCTGCGATTTTCGGCCCAACAATCTGCTGCAACACGGCTTCCGGGTAGAGGGTCGGGATGTATTTCGGGCAGTTCCAGTCGCGTGCGACCACGTCGATCACCAGCAGGCGCTCGGTCCTGGGTTCGGCAGTGGCGGCGATTTTCAATAGCTCCGGGTCAGCCTCTTCCACCGGCACGAGAGTCGCCTCGCCCTGAACCTTCAGCCGTGCATGGTTGAGATAATCCATAAAGAACAGAGACATCCGCCTGGTTGTTTTCAGATTGCCCATGGAGATGAACTGCCGGTTGCCGTGATAGTCGGGCACGGCGAGCCGGTTTG
>JBCCGR010000068.1:0-18069 GCA_039029195.1 Pseudomonadota bacterium | reverse complement strand
GTGGCTGAGTTCGACAAAGTCGGCATAGAAATTCCGTTCCCGCAACAGGACGTCAGGATCAAGGAACTGCCCGTCCAGCCGGAGCCGGAAAAGAAACCGCGCCGTACACGACGAAAGGGCGATGAAGGCACCAAAACCAGCGACGTCGACGGCGCCGATGGCCACATCTGACGTCGACCGTCCGTTGCTGGATCACTTTGATCTTCGATCATTGCCGGATGATTTCTACGAAAACCCCTATCCCTATTATCGTGCCCTGCGTGAAGAGACGCCGGTCCGACAGATGCCGGACGGCACGCTGCTGGTGACAAGGCACCGTGACCTTGATCGCATCTATCGGGACACGACAACCTTCTCGTCAGACAAAAAAATCGAGTTCTTTCCCAAATATGGCGAGAGCCCGCTTTATGACCACCACACCACCAGCCTCGTGTTCAACGACCCGCCGCTGCACACACGGGTGCGGCGCGCGATTGTGGGCGCATTGGCTCCTCGTGCTTTGACGCCACTGGAGCCGCAGGTGGCTGCATTTGTGGGAGGGCTTATCCGGAACATCAAACCCGAAAGCCATTTCGATGCGGTTGCCGATTTTGGTTCAAAAATACCGATCCAGATTATCGGCAACCTGCTTTGTGTTCCGGAGGACGAACGCGATCAGCTTCGAGACTGGTCGCTGGCGATATTGGGAGCGCTGGAACCAGCCCTAACAGAAGAACAGGAGCGGGAGGGCAATGAGGCCGTTACCGAATTCATCGCCTATCTGGAAACGCTGGTGGCACGTCGCAAGCGTGATCTGAAAGACGAAGAAGATGACATTCTGGCTCGTCTCATTCGCGAGACGGGAGAGGGGGGTGATCTCCTGCATCATGAATTGTTGCAGAACTGTATTTTCATATTGAACGCCGGTCACGAGACTACCACCAACACGATTTCGAGCGGCTCGCTGCTGCTCTCGCAAATGCCTGAGATCATTGCCAAATTGCAGGCCGAACCTGATCTTTGGCCGGTGGCGGTGGAAGAGATATTGCGTCTGGAAAGTCCCAATCAGCTTGGCAACCGCCGTGCGGTCGCTCCCTTTGACATTGATGGCAAAACCCATCCGGAAGGGACGCTGATCACACTTGGCATTGGCGCGGCCAACCGCGATCCTGATGTGTTTGAGGATCCCGACACGTTTCGTTTCGACCGGGGACGAAATCCGCACCTTGCCTTTGCCGGGGGCGGTCATCTGTGCGCCGGTTTGACGGTTGCGCGAATTGAAGCGCGCGTTGCGCTTTCGATGATGTTCGAGGCGTTTCCGGGCCTTGTTGTTGATGGCCAGATTGTTCGCTCCCGCCGTGCCCGTTTCAGAGGATTTGATAGTCTGCCGATGAAGGCAGTGCGCTATCCATCCAGATAAGCATAAGCGCAGGTTGCGCCGGCGCAGATCTTTCCGCCCTGTTGCTGGCGAATGTCGATGCGCGCGGTGGCCATGCGCCGCCCGTTGGAAATGATCGTCACTTCCACATCCGCATCTTCGGTTTTTACCGGTCGCATGAAATGGGTGGTCATATCGACCGTGGTCAACGGACGAAATTCTCCATTTTGGGCGGAGATTGCCAGCACTCCCACCGTATCTGCCACTGACGCCAGCGCCTGACCACAGACAATACCGCCTTCGCGCGCAAGGTCATCATTGCCCGGCAGGGTGAAACGCGCGCCGCTTTCCGTCATGGAGACAGGCGTGATGTTGAGTTGCTTGATCCATGGTGCGAATGCCCGCTCCAGCAGATCACTCATGGCCTTTACGGGATCAACATCAGTCATAGGACCTCACATGGAATTGGGCAGGAACAACACCAGCCAGGGGACAAAGACAAGCAGTGCCAGCCGCAGAATGTCAACAATCCAGAAAGGAGTCACACCCCGAAAGATGGTTGCCGTGGAGACATCCTGAACCACGCCTTTAAGCACGAACACATTGAGGCCAACCGGTGGTGTGATGAGGCTGATTTCGGTGACCACCACCACGATGATGCCGAACCAGACAGGATCAAAACCGAGACTTGTGACCAGCGGAAAGAAGATCGGCACAGTCAACAGCAGCATGGAGAGGCTCTCGAACACGCAGCCAAGCAGGATGTAGATCAGCAAGATCAACATGATCACGGCCATCGGGCTGAGGCCCGATGAGGTAACGAATTCAAGCAATCCTTCCGGAAGGCCAGCGCGGTTGACGAAGTTGGAGAAAATCCACGCACCGATGAGCACAGTGAAAAGTGCGGCGGTTGTGTGTGCTGTCTCAAACAGCACGTCCTTCACGTCCTTGAAGGTCAGGTTGCCTCGCGAGAGTGCAATGAGGAACGCGCCTGCTGCACCCATTCCGGCTGCTTCGGTGGGTGAGAACGTCAGATTGAGAGGCCAGAAATCCAGCACCCCATAGAGGCCGCCAATGACCAGAAAGAATAGTAGCAGAACGGCCCACACGCCGCGGAGGGCCGCCACGCGATCGAGCCATGATGAGCGGTCACCGGCAGGTCCGGCATTTGGATTGCGCATCACCGTGTAGCGCACGGCTGCGAGGTAAAACAGAACGCCGATCAAGCCCGGCACAATGCCGGCGATGAACAGTTTGCCGATCGAGGTTTCCGTCAGCAGACCGTAGATCACCAGGATTACCGATGGCGGGATCAGAATTCCCAGCGTGCCACCGGCTGCGATTGAGGCGGTCGACAGGCGGTCATCATAGCCATATTTGCGCATTTGCGGCATCGCGACCTTTGACATCGTGGCCGCGGTTGCAAGCGATGACCCGCAGATGGCGGAAAAGCCAGCGCAAGCGCAGATGGTCGCCATGGCAAGACCGCCCCGCATATGGCCAAGAAACACATAGGAGACCTGATAAAGTTCGCGGGAAAGTCCACCCTTGTTGACGAACAGTCCCATCAGAATGAACAGGGGAACGACGGAGAGGCCGTAATCCTGAGCGGTATCAATGATAAGGCGCCCGGCCATGGAAATGGCGGCGCTCGTGCGGGTCTCAAGGGCGTAACCAACGATGCCGACAAGGCCCATGGCCAGCGCGATTGGCACGCGCAGGAACACGAGTAGCAGGACGATCACAAATCCAATTGCGGCTGCGATCATATCAGGTGTCCACTTCCGCTGCTTCCTGCTGAAGCCAGTCGGGTCTTACCCAGCGCACCACTGCGCGCACGATGAACACCACAGCCGTTAGGGTTGTTGCGACGGCGATGAAATAGGCGATGTAAAACTGCGGGATCTCCAGATATTCGGTGAGGTCGTTGTAAGAGCGTGCCCGCTCCGCAAGCGCAAACACGCGCATGGCCGGCCAGAACAGCACCACGCCACACACCAGATCGACCAGCGTGTCGCGAATGCGGGAGGCCAAAGGGCCAAAGAATGGGTCGAGCAGATCAACCACGATGTGGCCGCCGCGAAAAGTGATCACCGGAAGCGATGAAAACACGATGATCGCCATGAAAAGGCGGGTCAATTCGGTCGCCGACTCAATTGGATCATTGATGGTACTGCGCAGAATGACGTCGAAAAACGTCATCACCATCAGGGTGAACAGCGTGATCGCTGCCAGCCATGACGGCAATTCCCACAACAGCTTCGCGCGTGCGTTTTGCTCCGGCAATTTAAGAGCCCCACTCTTCCCGAGATGCGAACAGAAAAACCGCCCCGGAATTCGAGCTTCCGAGGCGGTTTGTTTTTGGCCTGCTTAGTAGGATTTCATCGTTGAAGCGATGAAATCCTGAGCCGCTTTAGCGTCGATCCCCTTGGCCGAAACCTCACCCAGCACTTTTTCTGTGATCTGGTTGGCCAGTTTCAGATACGCCTCGGAATCTGCCGCACTGGCATCATTGACAGAATTGTCTGCGATGGCACGCGTGGCTTTGTCACCCACCGCATCAATCTCGTCCCACATGGCGCCCGCCATCTTGGACAGAGGTTCACCGAACACGCTTTCAAGCGCCTTTTGGTCTTCGGCAGAAAGTTCATTAAAGCGATCTTCATTCATGATGATGGCAAATGAACCCCGATAGAACCCGCCTGGCATTGCGTAGGTGTGTTGCGCCACTTCGGTCAGCTTCAGGCTTTTCTTGGTTTCCATCGGCATCATCACACCGTCGGCGGCTTTGGATGCGAGGGTCTCATACACTTTTGGTGCCGGAACACGGATACCTGTTGCGCCGAGTGCAGCGCCAACATCAGCAGAAACCCCGCCACCCAGGCGCAATTTCATGCCTTTGATCTGATCAAGGCTGGTGATCTTCGTCGCGGAATGAAGCTGTCCTGGGCCATGGGTGTGCAGTCCGATCAGCTTGACACCTTTGTGCTCGTTTGTTTTTGCAAAGAACTTTTCATAAGCCCGCCAATGCGCAACAGATGCCGCTTCGGCAGACCCCTCATAGCCTGGCAGTTCGATCAGCTTGGTCGCAACGAACCGACCAGGTGAATAGCCGTGGAAAATCCAGGAGATATCAGCCGCGCCGTCTTGAATGAGATCGATCTGGGCTGGTGGCGAACCCAGCTTGTATTTGATTTCTGCGGTGACCCGGCCATTGGTCGCCTTCTCGATAGCTTCAATCAGCTTCGGGAACGTAATTGCGTTCATGCCGTGTGTCGGCGGCGCCCAGCTTGAGATGACAAGGGTAGTGTCAGCGGCGAACGCCGAGATCGACATGCTCGCAGCGACAACTGCGCCAGATGCGATACCCATCATTTGTTTGAGTGTTTTCAATGTTTCCTCCCAGATTGTGCCAAAAGCCAATGCTGTTGACATTCGTGATTGCCAGCTTGATCAAACCGACACATTGTTCCCTTCCCGATTGTTCGCGATGTCGATCAATGGACACTGATCTTTGCGGTAAATCGCATGCCTTGCAACGATTTTGCATTGGCAGTGGAAAAAATACTTAACATGTTCGGGAAATTCGATCAACTGCGGCCGCTGAAGCCGCTGTTGCGGCGATGGCGAGACCTCAGGTGGACCGCGTCCGCGCTGGAAAGACGTTTGCGATCAAAAACAGATTGGCAATCCACCAACTTTGCCATGCACCATGGCTTACCGCCCAGACAACCAGAATTGCCGCCGACAGCGGCAGGATCCAAAGCATGCGTTCCGTAGGATACCACAGGGTTGCGAGCGCGTAGGCCACAAGTGCGACGGCTACAAGCGCCAGACCAATCATTCCAAACTCAAGGAACGTCTGCACAAACACATTGTGTGGATGGGGGTAAAACAGCCACTGATTGGCAAGATTCGGGTAAAGTTCCGCCATCATCTCTTCTGTGATGAAGCGGGCGGCACCCAATCCCCAGCCCATGACTGGCTTCACCCAGGCAACATCGGTGAAGGCGACCCACATCTCAAACCGCTCAAAGGAGTGCGCCCGGGCGGCAAGACGGTCAATAATGCCCGTCGCGAATGCGGCAACGATGGCGGCTATGACCACAAAACCCGCACCGACGAGTAGAGACCGATTTACGGAACTGTGCGATTTCTTTGAAAGCCAGAAGACCACGGGCGTTGTGAACAGAAGCACCACTGCCGCAATTTGCGACGACTGGCTGTCGGTGAGCACCAGCAGCCAGCAGAGCGGGGCCAAAAGCGCTGCCGCGACGCCCAACTTTGTTGTGCGGGGTAAATTGGATTCTGCCAGCATCATCAGTCCGAGAAAGGACGTGAATAGTAATATGACTGTGCCACGATTGTAGAAATGGACATAAGTGCCTGCGGGTCGGATGTCCCAAAGATAGATGATCACCAGCATGATGCTGATCACAATGGAAAACCCAATCAATATCAGCGCTGCGGTGGGGTCATCATCGCGGCGCTCAGGCCGACTGCTACGCATGAGCACCAGCAAAGTGCCGACAACCATAATCCCCAGATGTCGAGATGCCTTGTTGAATGCATAATCCGGGTTGAGCGCCCAAAGCGTTGATGTGAGCGACAGGCCGGCGAGGAGCAGAGCCGCACCAATCGCAATCTTTGCAGGCAAAGACGCCGACTGCCATCCCCACTTCACAGCATCCGATGGGGCGGTGCCCGAAAGTTGAACCGCCAGTATGGTCAGCAAAAATGCCACAACGAATACAAACACGGCGGGTTTCTGGAAAAGTACGGTCAACACCATCGCCAATCCCAGAGACCAGGCAGATAGCGTATGGGGTTTGAACAGTTGACCGGGATGCATGGGGTGACTTGCTGCGACAGGGATTCGAGATGCCAATTGGCAAGTGCCTACTTGTCACAGAGTTGGCGGTGAATTCAATGGCTTGGAACAGTTGGTCCCAATATTCGGCGCGGAAACGGCTTCGGTCCTTGCCAAGTTCAGGAATGAGGATCATTGTCAGGATCCTCCCTCCTTTTATTTTCGTATTGAATCGTTCAGTTCATGTCACGGCCAAGTTCGCCTGCAGTTTCTGCTTCAAAAAACCATATGACCGGCATCTGGTGGATGGTGCTGACGGGAATTCTGTTCGTCTGTGTGACGGGCATTGTGCGCCATCTGGGCTCTGATCTGCCTGCCGTTGAAGCCGCGTTTATCCGCTACTTTATCGGACTCATTCTGATTGCCCCTGTCTTCATCAAGATATATCGCAACAAGCCGTCCGGACGCACCGTAACTGGCTTCGCCTTGCGCGGTGTGGTCCACGGCCTTGCGGTGATCCTTTGGTTTTACGCCATGGCGCGCATTCCCATCGCGGAGGTGACGGCCATTGGATACACGGCTCCGATTTTCGTGACGATCGGCGCCGCCATCTTTCTGGGTGAGAAAGTCTATGCCCGCAGAATTGCCGGTGTCATGTTTGGCCTACTCGGTGCGCTGGTCATTCTGCGACCCGGCTTTGAGGAAGTTTCGATTGGTCAGTTGGCGCAGCTTGGTGCCGCACCGCTTTTCGCCATTTCATTTCTGCTTGCCAAAAAATTCACGAACAGCAGCGGGCCTGACGAGATCGTGGCCTGGCTCTCGCTGTTTTGCACCATCACATTGCTGCCCGGCGCAATCGTGGGATGGCGCACCCCGACCATGGAAGAACTGTTCTGGCTCGCGCTGACGGCAGTCATTGCAACGGTCGGGCATTTCACCATGACCAAAGCTCTTCAGCTGGCACCGATCACCGTGACGCAGCCGATTACGTTCTTGCAGTTGGTTTGGGCAACATTACTGGGCGTGGTGGTTTTTGGAGAGCCGATTGACCCGTTCGTCATCCTGGGTGGTGGGATCATCGTTGCCGCCGCAACCTATATTTCCCATCGTGAAGCCAAGGCTGCACGGCAAGCCATGACTCCGCCGGCAGGAGCCACTAAAATTTGATTGCGATTGGCACTTGATGTGCATTTTCGATTTGAAGCGGGTGGCTGCTCGGCTTTAAGTTCGAAGTATGAAAACTGAATCGATCCGTCGCCGGTGTCACCTGCTTGCAGCAATGGTTGCCATTGCAATTGTGGCCGCAACTCAGCCCGCCGCCGCAAGTTTTTTAAAACCCTACAAGGATGAGCTCTTTCGCTATCCCAAGGTGCTGGAGAGCAAGTTGAACGGCGACTTTTTGAAGGTCGACTACATCAAGGCGCGCGATATTTATGAGCGGGACAAGATCCCGCTGCGCAAGGCGAAGCAGAAATATGTGAATTCAAAGCCGCGTTGGTCGAAGGGGGTTCGCAAATTCACAGCAGCCGGTACCAAGCTGAAATACTCCTATGTGGGAGCCGTCAACGGTGGCGCGAAGGTGGTGGTGCTCTATCTGCACGGGCAGGGGGGAAACCGTTTTCAGGGCGTCAATGACTGGACATTTGGGGGCAACTTCAATCGCCTGCAAAACCTGATGGTTCGCAATGGCGGGTTGCTGCTTGCTCCAGACTTTACCGATTTCAGCGATCAGGGAGCGCGCGAGATGGCGGACCTGATCTATTTTCACCGCCGCAAATCACCGCGTGCACCGCTGATTGTTGCCTGCGGATCGATGGGTGGCGCGGTTTGCTGGAAGCTCCTGAAAAAGCCGAAAGTTGCCGGACAGATTTCGGGCATGTTTTTGTTGGGATCTTTGTGGGATGACACCGCGCTGAAGGCGTCAGCTCTCAAGAACAAGGCCCATAAAATCCCGATCTACTTCGGGCAGGGCAGTTGGGACGTTGTGTTTCCGTGGAAGCGTCAGAAAGAGATGTTTGACGATATCCGCAAGGTCTCGCCTCACACGCCAACGCGCTTTGTGCTCTTCGAAACAGGCAAACACGGCACGCCAATTCGCATGGTCGATTGGCGGCGTGAGCTCAATTGGATGCTGAAGATCGCCGGGCGGTAGAGGGGAATTCCCTTCCTTCACGGACAATCGCTTCTTGTTCCAAAACCGGTGCAGGCTGGATTGCCGCTGTAGCGGCAATGACAAACTTTTTGGTTGAAAAGAAGGTGCAAGAGTCGACGGTTTGTTGCTGACACCACCCGCCTCACCCTCCTTTGTCACACCCGCTGAGGGCGGGTGTCCAGAGCGGAAATGCAAGCAGCCAATTGTTGAAACAACACATGCTTGACTCTTAGTAAGTAACCACTTACCGTAAGTAATGACTTACGAAGATGCGATACAGCATGCACTTGTTGCCCTGTCCGATCCCACGCGGCGGAAGATCTTTGAATCGCTCAAAAGCGGATCACGATCCGTCGCAGATCTGGCAGAGCATCAACCGGTTTCCCGGCCCGCCGTTTCACAACATCTGAAGGTGCTGGAAACAGCCGGTCTGGTTCAGGTCCGACCAAAGGGCAATCGCCGTCTTTACAGCATCAAGCAGGACGGGCTTGAGACCTTGCGAACCTATCTCGACGGTTTCTGGAACGATGTTCTGACGGCCTACGCCGCTGAAATCGAAGCAAAATTTTCAACTGAAGAGGAAGATGAAAAATGATTGAACCGATTGAAAAAACAATTCAGGTGGCCTGCACCCCTGACCAGGCATTCACAACATTTGCAGATAATATCGGCGCGTGGTGGCCCAAGGAAGCGCATTCGGTTTCGGCAATGTCCGGCAAGGAAGCGCAACGCGTTGTGCTGGAAACCAAAGTGGGTGGCCGACTCTATGAGATCGCACACGATGGTGCCGAAATCGACTGGGGTTCGGTGCGGACTTTCGACCGGCACGACCGGATTGTGCTTGCCTGGCACATTGGCAAATCGCCCGATGTTGCGACCGAAGTGGAGGTGAACTTTGCCTCATCCGACAATGGAACACGTGTAACGCTGATCCATCGGGATTGGGAAAAGAACGGCGATGGTGCCGAAGAGCTTCGCGAGGGCTACAACAAGGGATGGGTCAACGTGTTTGAGGTCTGTTTCAAAAAGGGCTGTGCACCTGTTGCGGCGTAGATTCAGCGTAAATTACCCAAAAAGCGGCATGTCAGATTTTCCAGGCATCTGTCCGTGATTTTCGTCATTCCGCCCCTTGCGGGCGGAATCCATGGCACCCCATCACTATGGATCCCGCCCGATAAATGGGCGGGATGACGGAGAAGAACGGTTGCCTCCGACTAAACGGGCTCGTCATAAGTCGCCTTCATCCAAAAATCTATTTCCCTTCTGACACGATAATCATGGCGCGCATGTCGGGGTGACGGTCGATTGCCATCAGCCCGGCATATCCGGCAACGCCGCTGGGGGTGGATGCAAATCCTGCTTCTGACAGGCGCGCAGTGGCCGCGAGGGCTTCATCGTCACTTATCGTTTGGAACTGATCCGCGTCGCGCTGCAGAGCTTCAAAGGCAATCAGGGATGCATCCTTGCAATCCAACCGCCCCATGTTCGAAACCTCACCCGGTGCCGTTTTCATTTGGCCCGCAGCGATGCTGGTTTGAAGGCATGGCGCGCGGTCCGGTTCGACAACAAGGATCTGTGGCTGTTCATCCCAATGATCACGAATGTGGCCGGCAATCGACGCGGCAAGCCCTCCAACACCAGCCTGTAAAAACACATGGGTGGGCCATTCTCCACTCTCTCGAAAGGTGTTCGCACACTCCTGTGCGAGCACCGTATAGCCTTCCATCACCCTCGCCGGTGGCGCCACATAGCCTTCCCAGGAGCCATCAGCGAGAAGATACCAGCCATTCTTTTTTGCCAGTGATCGGGCGTGCTCCACACTGGCTTCATAATCGCCATCGACCCACTCAACCTTGGCGTTGAGGGCGCGGATGCGGTCGGCGAAACTTTCGGGCACGGTTCGCGAAAGAACGATGACGGACTGTGCGCCAAACACGTTGGCTCCGGCCGCAACGGAAAGCCCGTGATTGCCAGCACTAGCGGTGATGAAGGTTTCCCGGGCCACTTGTGCCTTTGCTTCCGGCGAAACCAGCTCAAACGAGCCGGATTGTTCGTGCAGATGTTGCGCCACCGCAAATGCCCCGCCGAGCGCTTTGAAACTGCCCAGACCCATGCGTTTGCTCTCATCCTTGATGAAGAGTTTCGCAATGCCGAGCTCATTCGCCAGATCGCTCCGGGCGACCAAATCTGTCGTTTGGTGCGCCGGGCAGTGAGTAAGCAGGGACAGCGGGCGGTCGGCCGACGTGCGAAACCGGCGTTCCTGTCCTGCAAACGCAGTCCTCTCGTGTTGATAAATGGTCATGAGCGCGGGTGATCTTTTCTGCCAGAGGCGGTCTTGATAGAAGAGGCGCAAATTATAGAGGCGAGTGATTCCATGGAAAGTCTTTTATCAATCGACAACTGGTTCACGCTTGTCATGCTGATTGTGCTGCAAGCGGTGCTCGGTTTTGACAATCTTCTTTACATTTCGATTGAATCCAAGCGGGTCAGGCCTGACCGCCAGAGTTTCGTGCGCAAGTCGGGGATCATCATCGCGGTTGCCCTGCGTATTGTGCTCTTGTTCGTGATCATCAACGCGATTTCCTATTTCAAGGATGAGCTATTCTCCATCAAGCTGACCGGTATCTTTGAAGGTAGCTTCTCCGGGCATGCATTGATTGTATTGGCAGGGGGCGGGTTCATCATTTACACGGCTGTGAAAGAGATTTTTCACATGCTCGCGGTTGAGGATATTGAATCCGGCCTCGATACATCCAGTCGCAGCGTGACACAGGCAATCGTTTTGATTGTCTCGATGAACCTGATCTTTTCAGTTGATTCCATCCTCTCTGCACTCGCACTGACCGATGTGTTCTGGGTCATGGCAACTGCCATTGTTTTATCTGGTCTGATGATGCTGTTTCTCGCCGACTGGATGTCGGACTTCCTGCAAAAGAACAGAATGTACGAGGTGCTGGGCCTCTTCATCCTGTTCATTGTCGGGATCATGCTGGTGTCGGAAGGTGGACATCTCGCGCACATCTATCTCTTCGGCTACCCGGTTGAAGCGATGGCCAAAACCACTTTCTACTTTGTGCTCATCGTGCTGTTCTTGGTGGAAATTGTGCAAACCCGTTACCGGGCGAAGCTGATGGCCAAGAAGGCGGCGGAAGTGAAGCATGGCGTGCCGCAGAAGCAGTGATCCGGATTGAGCCACGACCATCATGATCACGGGTTTTGACCACATTGTTTTGTGCGTGAAAGACGTGTCGAGAACGGTGGAGTTCTACACCGATCATCTCGGCATGGTGGCGAAAGAGGAGCGCCCTGGTAAATGGGCGCTGCACTTTGGCGATCAGAAGATTTCGTTGCAGGACGCTGACCACGCTCCCGCCATGGCCAAAAACACCACAGTGGGCAGCGGAAATTTTTGTCTGATCTGTGCGGCGCCGGTGGAAGGTGTCGCCGAACGTCTGACAGCGAATGGGATTGAGATCATAGAAGGTCCGGCTGAGCGCCTTGGTGCCACAGGGAAAATTCTGTCTATTTACTTCCGCGACCCAGACGGCAATCTGGTCGAGGTGTGCAACAGTTTGTGAAGCTCATCCCAGTTTCAACGGCACGCTGAGATAGACGCCGAACTCCTGGCCGACATCACAGCTTACCCGGGCGTGAACCCGGCCCTGCCGATCGAGAAACCGTTGATGGTCCTCGACCGGAAAAATGCCCTCGTGCCAGATGTTTGGGTGAATGTAGAGACCGCGTGAGCCGTCGCACCAGAATGCGATCACCTTTTCGGGGGTTAGGTCGTCTCCCGGCAAAGCCACCGGTACCACAAAGGGTTTGTTGTCCATCGGAAAGAAAAGCTGACCACCGTCCGGATGATAATTCATGTGCCACAACAGCACCTGATCACGTGACACAGTCGGCTCCCCATTACTGGCATTCTGGGGGTCGGTTGAAAAGCCAAGCACATAGTGGCCGTTGACCGCTTCGTTTTTTCCGAAGAGCACATCGCCCTGCCATTCGCCGCGGAAAATGCCTTCCACCGCGCCGGCCTCGTCGCCAGTTCCATCGTCCACGGGCCGCCAGCCTTGTGCAGGCCATTGCACGATCTCGATTTCGAAGCCTTTGGGGTCATCGACGAGATAGCCATAGCCTTGAACGCTGCTGTCATCGGCAACAACCAGGGGCACGCTGTGAAGGGGAAGGGAGGGCTTGTCTGCCAAGTCAAACAGATATTGTGGTGCGGATTGGTTCATGTTTGACGTCCAAACCTCTCGTCCAGCCAGTTGATAAAACCTGCCGTGGTTTCGTCCCGGTTTACCTCATTCAGGCTTTCGTGGCGCGTGTTGGCTAGAATGGAAAGTGTGACGTCCGACATCCCTGCCTTTTTGAGTCTCGCATGGAGGTTCTGCATAGCCTTGCCGTTCAGAGTGCAGGGGTCTTTCTCGCCGCCCGTTATATGCAGAGGCATAGCCTTGGGAAGAGCCGCAAGATTGGCATCGTCGGCGCCAAAATAAATGGCCGAAAGCACCGCGCGCCACAGGCCAACGGAGACAGGGAATCCGCAGTCGGGATCGGCGACATATTTGTCGACCTCGGCTTCATCACGCGACAGCCAGTCGAATTCGGTCCGGTTGGGTGCAAACTTTTTATTCCAGTCGTCAAATGTGAGCTTCGTCGCCAGTCCACTTGGCACATCCGACCCCTTGAAAGCCTGTTCAATGCGAAGGAGGCCTCTGAAAACGAGCGCAAGCGCACCCGTTTCAAACCCTGAATTCCAGACTGCACCCGCAGCAAACTTATCTGCATGTTTCAGCAGCGTGTTGAAGGTGATGATCGCGCCCATCGAGTGCCCAAACAGGACAAATGGTGCCTCTGGATGCGCCGCCGCTGCTTCGGCTCGGGTGGCCAGAACATCATCCACCACGGCTTCAATTCCCGAAGGACCGAAGCTGCCCTTTGGCGCGTCTTTCGCCGTCGTTTTGCCGTGCCCGCGATGGTCGTGGGCGTAAACTGCATAGCCGTTCTGGATCAGCGCATCGGCAAACCGCTCGTAGCGTGCTGCATGTTCCGCCATGCCATGATTGATGTGGATCACAGCCTTGGGTGGCTCCGCCGGATGAACAGAAAAACAGTTCAGTTTGGCGCCTGTTGGGCTTTCAATTGTTTGAGATTGCCAGGGGGACCCGGCCACGCCTTGCGTCATTCCAATATCCGATAAAAGCACGTGCCGGACGGTCTTGACCGTTAAGCTGCGCCTGTTTCACTTTGTGCAAATTCCGGTTGAGTTTACGCATGTTCGCCGGAGAACGGCAATGATATCTGAATGGTTCCGATGACCGGGAGGTGGCGATGAGCGACGAGGAGCTGCAAAAGGCAATTGAGGCCGAGGAGGGCCCGTTGCCACGTCGGGCGGCGCCATCGGGCCTGTTTTCGGTCACCTTTGCTTTCTTGATCCTGATTTTGGGCTTGGCCCTGGGTGCGACCCTTTCCACAATCGGATTTGATGTCTTTGTCCGACACGCCGAAATCGTATTCGGAACACTGATCGGATTTTTCCTGTTTCTTGGACTGCTGCTTCTGGTTCTGTTTCTGGTACGTGGACCGATCCTGCGCCTCTTGTTCAATCGAACGGAAGTGGAGGTGGACCGGTTCGCGGGCCCCATCGCCGACGTGGCACGTCACACGGCAGAAAAGAGGGTGGAGGAAGCCACCGGTGCGGCCCGCAGTTTCGCGGAAATGGCGCTCGCCCGTTACGCCTGGGTCACCACCAGACGCTGGATGATCGCCGCCATGACCGGGTTGATAGCGTCTGTTGCGGCTCTCGCCGGTTCGGCGTTGCTGTTCCAGCAGAACAAGCTGTTGGCCGGTCAGACCGATCTTTTGGAAGGGCAGATTGATCTTTTGCAGACGCAGGTCGAATTGGCCGATTCTGAACGCAACCGATCAATCCTTCCGGCCATCATCGACATTGGGCGGGATATCGGATCAGAATTGTCCGGCAAGGTGCGCGATCCGGTCACGGGTTATTCTGCATCTGACCTGTCGCCGGGCCTCATTTCACGCATTGTGACGGCTTCGACTGCTGCAAGACCCTATCGTTATTTGAAGGCCAGCACCGGCGAAAACCCGTTCGCCGATGTAAACAGTTTGTTGAACGCAAAGGCGCTGGCCCGGCGAGATGATGTTGATCCGAGAATGTTCGGTCCCTTGCTGAGCGACATGATTGAGCGGGGGCAAGTGAAGACCGAGTTTGGTTTGATTGATGATCCGGTCAGCCCCGAACGAGGGCTTCTTTTCACCACTTTGCAAAAGTCCGGCATTCTCAATCTGGAGGCCTTGAGCTTTGCAGGTGCGAGTTTTGCCTACGCTGAAGTCACCGAAACACGGGTCTTCAAAACCTCATTCAATTTCGCCACCACACAGTATGCGGATTTCAGCAACTCCGAACTGAGAGCGATTCAGTTTCGCGGTACATTTGGCGAGCATATGCGTTTCAGAAAAGCCATTCTGACGACGTGCGATTTCTCCGCTTTGACTGCGGCGGAAGTGAAGCCGCCCTATGCGCCAGATCCCAGTGGTGCCGATTTTCGCACAAGCCTCACTGGCACCCGCTTTGAGGAAGCGCTGATCATTCAGTCGGCCTTTCGGAACGTGAACGGGTTCGGGCTCATCTTCGAAAAGGCGCTTCTTGCGTCTGTCGATTTTTCCAATTCGAGTATCTCGGCTTCAAGCTTCGACAACGCGATCCTGATTGATGTTTCCTTCAAGGATGCCTCCCTTCAACTGGTCGACTTTGACGGTGCCATCGTGTTTGAAGAGGACTTTATCAACCGGGTCGCGAAGGAGGCGGCACAAGGCACATTCCGCGCTGACCGGTTCGAAATGGAGCCTTTCGATGTTGCTCAACTCAACCTCAACGGGCTCTACAATCAGATCGGCATTCGTGTGCCCGCGTCATTGATCGAAGGGAAAAAAGCCTATCGCATCAAGCGGGTGAAAGCGTTTTCGCCAGATGCGAAGTAGTTGCTGGGGTTGAGGTTCAAACCTGAAAATCAATTTGCGCTTTCATCGCCTGTGCCCGGTCCGATGCGATGATGAACGCGTTTTCGGCTTCATCAAGTGGTACCGTGTGAGAGATCAGCGGTTTCACATCGATCAGACCGCTTCTCATCATGTCTACGGCTGTAAAAAATTCCTCGTGAAAGCGGAATGAACCGCGCAGATCCAGTTCCTTCGCGGTCAACTGCATCATTGGTAGGCTCATATCGCCACCAAGCCCAAGCTGCATCACCACGCCGCGTGGTCGCATTGCTGCGATCCCCGATGCGAGTGCGGCCTGAGCGCCCGAACACTCAAACAGGATGTCGAACGTGCCCTTGCCCTGCTGGTAGACTGAGAGCGCATCGGGATTGTCGGCCAGATTGAGGGCGCGATCAGCGCCGACTTCTTTGGCAAACTTGAGTGCATTGTCGGAGAGATCCGTCGCCACAATCTCGTTTGCACCAGCACGTCGCGCGGCGATGATTGCAAGTGTTCCAATGGGTCCGCAGCCGGTGATCAGGACGCGCTTGCCCAATAGTTCGCCGGCACGACGGGTGGCGTGAAGCGCCACAGAAAGCGGCTCCGCCATCGCCGCTTCTCCTTCGCTCAAACCTTTGGCGACGGCGCACTGCTCCGCTTTTGCCACCAACTGCTGGCGAAACGCACCCTGAATATGCGGGAACGGCATGGCCGACCCATAAAACCGCATATTCTCACAATGGTTTGGCAGGCCCTCTGCGCAGTACCGTCACTTGCCACAGGGACGCGAGGGAGAGACGGCAACGAGGTCTGAGGGTTTGAGGTGATCGACACCTGCTCCCACAGACCGCACATGCCCGCTGATTTCGTGGCCCAATATCATCGGCTCTTTCAGCCGAACCGTTCCGAACCCACCGTGATTGTAATAGTGGAGATCAGAGCCGCACACACCGCCAACTGCAATGTCGATGAGCACTTCGCCCGGACCAGGCGTGCTGGTTTCGCGTTCTTCTACCCGCAGGGTTTTCGCATCGTGAATGACAATTGCCCGCATATCTTGCCCGCGTATTTCGTGACGTCTGGATCGACGAGGTTGGACACCGCCGCCCTTGCGGTCAATATGCAATCATGCAATTGCGAACCGGTATTGTGACCACTCCAACTGCTGACCGATGATCGGGCACGAAGATGAACGGAAACAACTTGGCACACAAAACAGGTTCTGAACTGTTTGATCTGACAGGCAAAACAGCGCTGATCACCGGATCTTCGCAGGGAATTGGTAACGCACTTGCACGGGGCCTTGGTCAGGCGGGAGCCTCATTGATCCTCAACGGGCGCGACGAAACGAAACTGGCTGCCGCCGCGAAAGAACTCTCTTCGGAAGGGCAGACGGTGCATCAACTTGCCTTTGATGCGACTGATCATGGTGCGGTCAAAGCGGCGATTGATGGATTTGAGAGTGACCATGGTGCCATCGATATCCTCGTGAACAATGCGGGCATGCAACACCGGACACCTCTGGAGGATTTTCCTGCGGACAAATTTGAGCAGTTGCTCGCGACCAACATTTCGACGGTCTTCAATGTTGGGCAGGCGGTCGCCGGTCACATGATCGACCGCGGTGCGGGGAAAATCATTAACATTGCTTCTGTGCAAACGGCGTTGGCGCGTCCCGGTATTGCACCCTACACGGCAACGAAAGGTGCCGTTGGCAATCTGACAAAAGGCATGGCGACGGATTGGGCGAAGCACGGTTTGCAGGTCAACGCGATTGCGCCGGGCTATTTTGATACGCCGCTCAACGCGGCACTAGTCGCTGATCCCGAGTTTTCGGCCTGGCTGGAAAAACGCACCCCCGCAGGGCGCTGGGGTGATGTGGAGGAGCTGGTGGGGGCCTGTGTTTTTCTCTCCTCCGCTGCATCCAGTTTTGTCAATGGTCACACCTTGTTCGTTGATGGCGGCATTACGGCCTCATTGTAGCAAAGTGGGTTGATGATGCTCTCGCCAAGACTGAATGTTGTTATGGGTGTTGCCGGTTGCGGTAAATCCACGACTGGTGCTGCGCTGGCAGAGCATTTTGACGGCACGTTTCTGGAAGGCGACAGCTTCCATCCCAAATCAAACATCGAAAAAATGAGTGCGGGCACGCCCCTAACAGATGAAGACCGCTGGCCGTGGCTCGACATCGTGGCTGGCGAAATGGCTTCTTGCGAAGGCGTTGTTTTTGCTGGCTGCTCCGCGCTTCGCCGCGCATATCGGGACCGACTGATTGCCGGTGCGGGAGAAGCCGTTCGCTTTCTCCATCTTGCCGGCGATCGCGATCTTATTTGGGAGCGAATGAAGGCGCGCAAGCACCATTTCATGAAGCCTGCAATGCTCGACAGTCAGTTCGCAACGCTGGAGGCGTTGGCGCGGGATGAGTGCTTTGTCGAAGTCGATATCGACCAAAGCGAAGTTACGATTGTCAGAGAGTTCGTGGCAGCGCTCCGGGAGTAGCGCAATGTTGTTCAGCGCATTGGCTTTGCTGGTTGCTGTGCAGGACAATTCAAATCTCACTTACAGCAATCGCACTTGGATCCCGGGCCAAGCCCGGGATGACGATGGAGAGTGGGTGCCACAAAAGAAAAACCCCGAAGACCGAGGTCTCCGGGGTTTGTTCAGGTGGTGAGAGGTAGGGGCCGGTTAGGATCACCACCTGAAGCTCTTAGTAGTAAGCGCGGATGCAGCGGCGGTAGCGCT
>JBCCGR010000067.1:0-18678 GCA_039029195.1 Pseudomonadota bacterium | reverse complement strand
TCCGAACCAATCGTCGCATAAGGAGGGTCTGGGATATGCTCACGGAAATGTTGCGAAGCGGTCACTAATCAAAGAACGCAAAGAACAATCCCAACTCAATGTTCCGCTTTGGAGAGGCGACGATTGGCAAACCGAACGGCGGGCATGGGCTGACTTTTTTGCACTACGATCGAAAGCAAGGCCGCCGCTAAGTTCCGGATCAAGCCCAATGCAGACCATGATTAAACTCGGATAGATTGGCCTGCGGCGCAGAAAGCAGGTTTTCTTTGCAGTTGCATGCCCACTGCGAGCTATCTCTCCGATGCTGACGTTCAAGAGCCGGTTGTGCTCCTCAAGACCATTTCCGGAGCGATTGGTTGGCAGGGATGTGCGTTGCTGTGTAGCCTGTCTCCTTAGCATCAACTATAGGGTGGGTTCCTTGCTAAAAACAGCAATCGATTGCCTGCTCGCCTTCGAAGCCAAGGCTGCAACTCAGCACGTCCGAAACCAAAACAGCGACTTCGCGAAATGAGTGAACCAAGGCCAAACCAGGGGTTAGACTTCGAACCTGACATGCCTGAGGCCGCTTTGGAAAAGCTGAAAGCTACCGGAGTTCGACGGTTCTACCAATCCAAGCAGATGGTTGTTAATTTGGGCGATGATTTCCCCGAACTATTCATCATTGAAAAGGGTCGATTTTCTATTTCTGTTACAGACGAACTCGGTAATGCGTGGATTTACGGCTACTTAGGTCCCGGTTCCACCTGGGGTCTCATGGCTGTTTTGACGGAAAGACCGGCCAGTTTCGTTTTCGAGGCGGTAGAAGACAGCATCGTGACGTGTGTCGACCGGAAAACGTTGTGGACACTCATCGACACAGACCCAGTGTTGCGCCGCGGTGTAATTCTGAGCCTGGGTTGGGCGATTTCCAAGGCGACAGAATTCGCTCACAAAGAACGCACGCTTCCCTTAAGGGTTCGTTTGAGATCTTTCCTGATTGAGAACGTTGATGACGACGGCGTGCTAAAACTCACACAAGCCGATATGGCTCGCGTTCTAGGGGTATCGAGGTATGCGCTGGGTTCCCAACTACAGAAATTGAAGCGACAACAATTGGTGGAGATCAAATACGGGCAAATCAAATTGCTTGATCCGGACCTGCTCGTTCAATACCCGATACCAAGCTAAAGACTTCTGTTTGCCAACTCGTTGGCAGTTTGTGACCTCACGTGCGTGTTTCAGTATTCAGACAAACCGCAAACCGGGAGAACCAAACAATGCGAATGTATCTGATAGCTTGTCTTTTTTTCGCGTTTCCAGCGCTCGCTCAGTCGCAGCAATTTGTCGAAGACGCACATCTGAAAGACCGTGCTTTGATTGCCGATCAACTGGCAAGGTATTCTCAGCTCTGGGATCGCAAGGATTCTGATGGGGTCGTTCAGTTGGTCGCGGAAGACGGTGCCTTTGAATGGCATCTGACGGGTGCGGAGAAACAGCCACCGGTCGTAAGAGGGCGCGAAAACATCCTTAGATACGCCAAACAGGCGCATGGAAAGCGTCTGGCGGGAAAGCAGTCCCGTCATCACTTCTCCGGCTTGGTGTTCGAAGAATTGACCGCAGACGAGGCTGTTACGGAACACATGATGCTCGTGACTCATGTTATACCGGGTCAAAAGCCAGTTGTTGCAGCTACCGGCATCTACAAAATCAACTGGAAGAAGTCAGAAAATGGTTGGCTGATGACCCATCGAAAGCTCTACGTTGACCGTTGAATGTTCGACGTCGCAGCTGCCACAGACGCCGAAAATTCTTGATGGTGGCTCACTTCCGCGAATTCTGACACAAACACCGCGGGCATGGCGCAGTTGCGACTGATTTCGGACGACTTGCAGACTTCGCTCGTAGTCAAAATCCAGGGTCAGTTTTCACGTCGCTGGCAAACGGCTGCTGGGTGTGTCTCATTCGCAGGATCCAGGACAGAATAAACTTCAGGAACGGAAGTTTCTCGCAAATTCGAATGGAACGGTTGGAGGTCTGCTTCGTCCACACAGTCGCCATTGGCGCCAATGGTTATTTTGCTGCCACCACAAACAAACGATCACCAGACCCAAGCTTGAAAACCGGCACCCTCCCCCTCACTTCCGAAAACTGATTGATCCCAGATTTTCCCAGCCTTTGCCTTCATTGGCGGAGACGGAGATGGTGAACTTCTTCGAACCTGAAAGCTTCACCGTGGTGCGGGTGCGCACAAGGCGGCCGGCGCGGGCACCAACAAGCGTAGAGGTGAGCAGCAGTGTGTTGCCGGAAACGGTCCCGCGCGACTTGGTCACCTGAACATCGCCGCTCTGCCGGAAAAACACACCGGCGATTTTTGATCCGTCCGCAGAATAGCCGATTGAGCCTGAAACCCGCTGCCGCCCCTGTGCGGTGGCACAAAGCCCGGCATTTTCAAGCTTGCGCGTGCCCTCATTGAGCGTTCCGGTGATGGTGCAATTGACCCGTCGCGACTTGGCGGTCGGCGTCGCCTTCACCTTGCCCCTGCCCCGCCACTTACCCTGCATTTTTTCTAGAAATGCCTTGGCGCCTGCGGCCTGTGCGTTGTTTGGCAGGTGGGCGCAAAGCATCGTGGCGGCAAGCAGACAAACAGCTGTTGTACGCAGCATGGCCGGATTCCCTTGGTTCATTTGATGCGGGCGATCATCAGTGTCAGGTCCCGCCAACTCCATTCCGGCCATTTATAGGGCGGAATGCTCCCGCCACAAAGGTCTTGGAGGTCACATCTGGTTTGGTGAAATCGTGAGGGACGTTGACATGGGTGAGTCCGGTGCGGCCTCCTGAGGTTCTGGCGGCCTCATCGCTTCAGTCGAGACAGCACCATCATGCAGGAGGGCAGCACGGCAAGGTTGGAAATCAGCGCCACCATCAACGTCGCGATGAGCAGAACGCCTAGTTCCGCCACACTTGGCAAAGAAGAAAACTGGGTAATGACCGCCGCGACACAGATGATCGCGGTCGAGGCAATCAGTGCCGGGGATATTTCCTCAATCGCATCGCGCAGCGAACCAAGAAACGGCTGGTCACTGCTCAGCGACACGCCGCGATAGGAGTTGATCACATGCACCGCATTATCAATCGCGATGCCGAACGCGATTGTGAGCGCAACCACATTGGTGACATCGAGCGCTGAACCGGAGAGCCACATCACGCTTTCGGTGAAGAGAATGGGTAAGAGGTTGGGCACCAAAGAGGCCAGAGCCAGCAGTGGGCTACGGGTGGCAATACCGACGATGATCATCGCAAGTCCGATGGAAATCAAAAGCCCCGTTCGAAGCTGGTCAATGAGGCGGGGAAACTCCGCCGACAACAACACACCAAGCCCGGTGATGCGAATTTGATCAGCATAATCAAGGTCTTTGAGGACGGCGCGCATGCGCTTCACGTCGGTTTCCGCAACCAGTGTGCTGGCACCGGAAGAGGTGCGCACCGACACCAGCATGTTCTTGTCGTCCTTGGAGATGAGCCGCAGGCGGACATAGTCCGGTGCGTCGCTGATCTGACCGGCGACATCCGCGATTCGGTTTTCGGCAAGCCGGTTCCAAAGGGCCGCCAGCGACAGGGTGTAGCCCTCATCAAACAGCGCGGCGATGCGGTCGTTCACCTCCTGCACCCGGGCGCGGCTTTGCGGCCCGGCGAAAGTCTCACCCGGCGCGATGGGAACAATGACATAATATTGCGAAGTCCCTCCAAAGGTCTCGTCCACGAATTTTTCAGCCTCGGAAGTCTCTGAATTCACTGGCAAAAAGTCTTCAATCGCATAGGACGGGCGAAGCTGAAAATGCATGTAGGTGCAAACGCAAAGCAGCACCAGCGCCGCCGCCACGGTGGGGACGGGAAAGCGGGTCGTGCTCGATGCAATCACCTTGCCGAGCGGCTTCAGCGCCGGCTGGCGGCGTTTCGACCCCACAAAGCCAAGCCGCACCATCCAGTAGCAGCCGAGCGGCAAAACAACGATGACCGCAAGAAAGGCAAAGCCAACCGCCGCAACGCCGTAAACGGCGAGATCCTTCATCGCCGGGGCGGAAGCATAGCCGAAGGAGGAAAAGGCAAGCGCCGTGGTGATAGAGGTGAGCGCCGATGCCGGACCGACCCGGCGCACCGCCTCGCGCAAATTCTCGATCCCGTCACCACCGGCTGAATGGATCGTCTGCCAGCGGAAATAGAGCACAATGCCATCCGCAAAGGCGATGATCAGCGTGAGCGACGGCAACATCGTGGTGAAGAAATCGAGCCTGGAGCCGGTCACCGCAAAGGTCGCCAGCACCCACAGAACCGCGATACCAGCGGGCAAAGCGCAAATCAACGCGCTCTGGATGGTGCGGAAAATGATGAAGGCGACAATCGACCCGAGGATGATGCCGGCAAGCGTCAGCACGGTCTGATCGGAAATGATCGCATCCACGATTGCCGCCCTGATCTGCGGCATGCCGGACAGGCTGAACGTCAGATCGTCAGATGCCAATTCCTTGATTGTGTTACGCAAAATACCAAGGCGCACCTTGAGATTGGTCTCGCTGAGCGCCGGACCACCCGCCGCGTGAATGAGCAGGATCGCCGCGTTCTTTTCGACAGAAAAGATCGAGCGGACCGAGGGTTCGCGTTCATAAAGCGAAGCCAGAGCGGATTTGGCATGGGCATCATCGGTGAATTCATCCGGCACCAGCGGGTCGATGTTTTCGCCGTCTTCCGCCACCTCGTTGAGGGAGAAGATCGAAAATACGGTCTCGACACCCTCATCGAGCGTCAGGTCCAGATGCAGATTGCGGAGATTTTCCAGCCCCTCTGCCGTCGACAGCGTGTCGGATCGCACAAGCACAGCAACATCGGCGGAGTACTCGTAAAACTGAGTCGTCTGATAGGCAAAATCTTCAAATGCCTTGCCGTCATGACCGACGGAATTGACCACATTGCCGTCAAAGCCGAGGCGGGGAAGAATGACAGCTGAAACGGCAATCGAGGCGACCACAAAAAGGCTCGCCCAGTTCGGAAAGCGGAGCGCCAACAGGCCAATCCGCTCCAGTCCAAATCCGAGCCCCCAATTCATTCCGATTTAACCCACAGCCCGTCGCAGCACTTTCCGCTGCAATCGGCATAAAACAATTTTTCAGAAAAACGAACGGACTTTGGGCAATTTTCCGAGCAAATTGACGCCAACTTCAGCAAAATTTATCACGAATCGTGCGGCAACAATCCGGATTCCGACGGCAAATACCCGACCATTTCGCGGCGAAACAGTGATTTCGCTTGGTCAGCAATCACCGTCAGACGCGATCCGTCTCCTGCCAGCGGGGATTAATCCAGGGCTCCAGATTGCTTTTCGGGACCGGATCACGACCCAGAATGTGATCGCTCGCTTTCTCCGCACACATGATCGCGGCACCGTTGAGATTGCCGTTGGTGATGCGTGGAAAGATTGAGGTATCGATCACCCGCAGAGCTTGGGTTCCGATCACCCGGCATTCGGGATCGACCACGGCCTGAGGGTCGTCAGCCCGCCCAAGCCGCGCGGTCCCGCATGGGTGATAAGCGCTTTCGGCATGTTCAGCGATGTGGGCATTCAGCGCCTCATCGCTCACCACATGATCGCCAGGCGAAATCTCGCGCCCGCGGAAAGGATCGAACGCGTTTTGCTCAAAAATCTCACGGGTCAGCCGGATGCAATGGCGGAAGTCCTGCCAGTCTTCCTCATGGCTCATATAGTTGAAATGGATTTCTGGTGCGGCTGTCACCTCGGAGGATGACAACCGCACCGTGCCACGGGATTTCGAGCGCATAGGCCCCACATGCGCTTGAAATCCATGGCCTTCTGACGGTGCTTTGCCATCATAGCGAATGGCCGCCGGCAGAAAATGAAACTGAATATCCGGATAATCGATGCCCGGTTTGGAGCGCACAAAACCGGTTGCACCAAAGTGATTTGTCGCCCCCGCGCCGGTCTTGAAGAACAGCCATTCCGCCCCAATCAGCGCTTTGGAAATCAGACCAAGTTTTGAGTTTAAAGTGATTGGCTGGGTACATTCCTGCTGGATATAGAGTTCCAGATGGTCCTGCAAATTGGAACCGACGCCAGGACGATCCGCCACCACATCAACTCCGAAAGACTTGAGGTGCTCAGCCGGTCCCACACCGGAAATCATGAGCAATTTCGGGGTGTTGATTGAAGATGCTGCAAGAACCACTTCGCGGTTGGCCATCACCCGTTCAACCCGATCGCCGCGCTGGATCTCAACGCCGATGGCTTTGTTGCCATCGAAAAGAATGCGACGGGCGAGACACCGCATCATCGAAAGGTTCTGCCGCTTCAGGGCGGGTTTCAGATAGGCATTCGCTGTAGACCAGCGTCGGCCCTTGTAGACCGTCCGCTCAAATGCTCCGAACCCTTCTTGTTGCGAGCCGTTATAGTCTGCTGTAACAGGAAAGCCTGCCTGCTCGCCGGCAGCTATAAAGGCTTGAAACAACGGGTGTTTTCCATCATCCCGCGTGACGTGAAGCGGGCCGTTGGTTCCCCGCCATCCCGCTTCACCACCGTGCGAAGTTTCCGCCCGTTGGAAATAGGGAAGCACGTCCGAATAGGACCAGCCAGTTGCCCCGGCGTCATTCCAGTGATCGTAGTCTTTGGCATGACCGCGCACATAGACCATGCCGTTAATGGACGAGGATCCACCAATCACCTTGCCGCGCGGCGTGGCCAACTGACGGTTGTTGAGATGCTTTTCCGGAACGCTCCGAAAGCCCCAATCATAGAGGCCCATATTCATGGGGTAAGACAATGCAGCCGGCATCTGGATCAGCGGGCCCATGTCGGTTCCACCATATTCCAGCACCATCACAGAGTGCTTTCCGTCTTCCGACAGGCGGCTCGCCGCAACAGATCCCGCCGACCCTGATCCAACGATCACATAATCTGCGCTTCCGGCGATGGCAGATTGATCCGCTCCGCCGGTCATGCGTCTGGTGCCTTAAGTTCCGAATAGTCGATCATCACGTGCTCACGATAGCCGGGGCGCTCGATAAGCTTTTGATAATATTCAGAAAGCGCGGGCAGTTCTTCGCGCTCGAACTCAAGCGTGAAGTAGCGATAAAGCAGCCCGCCAAAGCCAATGTCTGCGATGGAAAGCGCATTGCCACACATGAACCCGGTCGAAGAAAGCTGCGTATCGGCAATTCGCGCCAGCCGTTGGACCGCCGACACATCAGACGCCAGCCTGTCCATGTCCCGCATCGCCGCGGGCGTGCGAATGAGCGACCAGAAAATACCGGGGATCAGGGGCGGGTAAACAGTCGTCTTGGCCCATTCAAGCCACTTGTCCTCAGCAGCGAATCCGGCCGGATCGGCAGCGCACAACCGGCCTTCCCCATACTGCCGAGCGAGATATCGAACGATGGCATGGCTCTCGAACAACACCAGATCGCCATCTTGCAGAACCGGCACCAGACCGTTGGGATTCATGGCCAGATAGTCGGGCGTATCGTTGCCACCGAACTTTCCGCCCACATCTTTACGCTCATGATCAAGACCTAGTTCGGCAACCATCCACATGACCGATTGAACATTGGAGGAAGTCTTTCTGCCCCAGATTTTGATTGTGTCGCCCATCACTTTGTTCCTTCAAGAGTGCAGCACCCATTTTCGTGAGAAATCGATAAATCGATATAAGTTTCAATGACATCACGCACGCGTTCTTCGCCGCCAGCGCGGGTTCCGAGCGCCGATCGGAGCCAGTACCCGTCGATAAGGGCTGCAACGCTGTCGGCAAGTTGCTCAGCCTTTGCGCGGGGCATCAACCGGACAAATTCATGAACCAGATTGTCGTGCAGCCGCCGCGCATAAATGTTCAAAAGGCGCGCCGCCTTATCGTTCGACATGGCTTGAATATAGAAATTGAGCCAAGCGGAGATGGTTGCCGGTTCAAACTGGGAAGGCGAAAAGCTCGCCGCAACAATGGCCGAAAGCCTTTCCCGCGGCGTTTCAGACTTTGCGAGCCTTGGCAGCAACTCGGCTTTCAGCAGAACCAGAATGTGGCGCAGCGCCGCCTCGAGCAACTGCTCCTTGCCGCCAAAATAGTGATGGGCAAGTGCGGGCGAAACACCGGCAATACCGGCAATGTCCGACACACGCACATCCAACGAACCGCTTTCGCCAATCGCCGTAATCGCGGCATCAACAAGTGCTTTGCGACGTATGGGCTCCATTCCGACTTTGGGCATATTGTGGCTCCGCATGGACGCTCTTTGACCGTTGGCGCAAACACCACTCCCAACGGTGGGTCGCTTTACTTTATTTTGATTGACTGGCCAATCAATAAAAAATTGCGCATGAATGTCTTTTGTGTTTGGAATGTCGCACACAGTCGGTATCAATGAACCGGCACAGGGAGATGAGCGGGCTGGCTGAGCATAATTGTGGGCCCGCGCAAGTAATTCAGGAGCAGATGATGAGAAAAACAATCATTCAACTCGCAGCCGCCACTGCGATGGCAATGGTTTCAACCCAAGCCTTCGCTGAAGCCGAGACCTGCAAAACCGTTCGATTTTCTGACGTTGGCTGGACCGATATCACAGCCACCACCGAAGCGACGACAGAAGTGCTGAAGGCGCTGGGCTACGAGACCGACATCAAGGTGCTTTCCGTACCGGTCACCTATGTTTCCCTGAAAAATAAGGACATCGATATCTTCCTCGGCAACTGGATGCCAACCATGGAAGGCGACATCAAACCCTATCGCGAGGATGGTTCCGTTGAGACCGTGCGCGAAAATCTTGAAGGCGCGAAATACACGCTCGCCGTCAACAAGGTTGCCGCCGACATGGGCGTGAAAGATTTCGCCGACATCGCGAAAATCAAAGACAAGCTCGATGGCAAAATCTACGGCATCGAACCCGGCAATGACGGCAACCGCCTGATCCTCGATATGATCGAGAAAAACGCTTTTGGCCTCAAAGGCTTCGAAGTGGCCGAGTCTTCCGAGGCTGGCATGCTTGCGCAGGTCGCTCGTGCCAACAAGCGCGGCGAGCCGGTTGTCTTCCTTGGCTGGGAACCCCATCCAATGAACGCGAACTTTGAGATGAGCTATCTCACCGGTGGCGATGATTTCTTCGGACCAAACCTTGGTGGCGCAACAGTCTACACCAACGTTCGTGCCGGCTATGTTGCCGAGTGCGAAAATGTGGGCGCACTGCTTAAGAACCTGAAGTTCTCGCTCGCCATGGAAAACGAAATCATGGGCGCCATTCTCAACGATGGCGAAGAGCCTGCGAAGGCCGCAAACGCTTGGATGAAAAAGAACCCCGACATGGTCATGTCCTGGCTCGCAGGCGTGAAAACCCGCGATGGTGGTGATGCCGCTGCTGCGGTGAAAGCGGCACTTGGTCTTTAAATCGGCCTGCGTCTGACAGCACATCATGATGGACTGGCTGACAGACGAAAAAATCCCGGTCGGCAAATGGTCAAAGACCTTTGTCGACTGGTTGACCGACAATGGCGGGTTCTTTTTCATCCCGCTTGAAACCGGGCTCGGCTGGCTGATTGATGCCCTGCTCTGGTGCTTTCAAGCACCACACCCGTTGATCGCGGTGGCCGCCATAACCGCCCTCGCCTTTTTCCTGCGCCGTTCCTTCACCTTTGCCGCGATCATCGCGCTCGGGCTACTGTTCATCATCAATCAGGGCTATTGGGAAGAGACCACCGAAACGCTCACGCTGGTGGTGGCCTCGGCCATCATCTGCATGGCAATTGGCGTGCCGATCGGGATTGCGCTGGCGCACAGACCGTGGGCATTCACAATCGCGCGGCCCATTCTCGACCTCATGCAGACCCTGCCGACCTTCGTCTATCTCATTCCGGCGATTATCTTTTTCGGCATTGGCATGGTGCCCGGGTTGGTGGCGACGGTCGTGTTTGTCATCCCTGCCTCCATCCGGCTGACCCATCTGGGCATTTCGTCGACACCGAAGAACCTGATCGAAGCGGGCCAAGCGTTTGGCTCTTCTCCGCGGCAACTGCTCTGGAAAATCGAATTGCCTTACGCCATGCCGCAGATCATGGCCGGCCTCACCCAGACCATCATGCTGTCGCTTTCGATGGTGGTGATTGCAGCACTGGTTGGCGCAGATGGGCTGGGCAAGCCCGTCGTGCGAGCGCTCAACACCGTGAACACCTCGCTCGGTTTTGAGGCAGGCTTTGTGATTGTGATTGTCGCAATTCTGCTTGATCGGCTGCTGCGCGCCCGGGAGGGTCGCAAGCCATGAGTGAACCAATTGTTCAGTTCAAAGATGTCGACATCGTCTTCGGCCAGAAACCAAAAACCGCTCTGCCGCTGATTGATCAGGGTCTCAGCCGCTCCGAAATCCAGGCGAAAACCGAGCAGGTTCTGGGCGTGGCGGGCGCGACACTCGACATTCATGAAGGCGAAATCGTCGTTCTCATGGGGCTCTCGGGTTCAGGCAAATCAACGCTCCTGCGGGCCGTTAACGGGCTCAATCCCGTCATTCGCGGCGAAACGCTGGTTCGCATGGAGGATGGCAGTAGCGTCAATCCTGCCACCTGCCCATCAGCGACCCTGAGAAACCTGCGCCAGAAGCGGGTGGCCATGGTGTTCCAGCAGTTTGGTCTGCTGCCCTGGCGCAGCGTGGCTGAAAATGTCGGGTTCGGACTTGAAGTTGCTGGCATTTCAAAGCCGGAACGACAGAAAACGGTTGCGGCACAGCTTGACCTGGTGGGACTGTCAGACTGGGCAGACCGGCGGGTCAACGAACTCTCCGGTGGTATGCAACAACGCGTTGGGTTGGCCCGTGCTTTCGCCACCAACGCTCCAATTCTGCTGATGGATGAGCCGTTTTCGGCCCTCGATCCCCTGATCCGGGACAAGTTGCAGGATGACCTGTTAGAGCTTCAATCGGAACTGAAGCGCACGATCATTTTTGTGTCGCACGACCTTGATGAGGCCCTCAAGATCGGCAATCGCATCGCGATTATGGAAGGTGGCCGCATCGTGCAAACGGGCACAGCGCAGGAAATCATCCTCAATCCCGAGAGCGACTATGTGGCCGAATTTGTGGCTCACATGAACCCGCTCGCGGTGATGCGGGCCGGTGACATCTACCGCCCCGATGAGCGCCCGTCCGGCGGCGAGGTGGTGCGTCTTGGCGAGGCGCCGCTGACCTCCGGGACGTTTGGCCTTGTGGAAGCCGATACACCCATTCGGCAGGTCATGGAGGCACAACTTGCTACAGGTCTTCCGGTGCTGGTGGAAGAAAACGGTACCACCATCGGCATCATCGATACGGAAGACGTGGTGCGCGCACTGACGCGGTAGGGATCAAGTTGAGGGAATTCGCTCGTCCAAATTTCAAAACGCAAATCGCGAGGACACACTTTGCGTCTCTCCAACTGTCATCGTTGGGCTTGACCCGACGACCCATTCCGTGAATTCGCAACCTGCCTCCAATCTCACCCTTGCGAGCAGGGCTATAGAATATGGGAGTTTCGCCGTCAGGCTTTCCGTTTCCGTCCCCTTTATCAAAGGGGAGGGCGGCGCGGCGAAGCCGTGACGGGTGGGAATTTTGGCCGTTTTCACCCCCACCCGCCGTCTTGCGACGACACCCTCCCCCGCTGAGGGAGGGAAACAACAGAGCCTGAAAATCAAGAAAGATACTCAAATGCGATAGCCCTGCCCGCAAGGCGGGAGATCAAAAGTGACAATGACAAAAGAAGGCGCGAACCAGCGCTCGGCCAAAACTTCACTCAAGTCGTATTTTCCTGTTCCGCCTGTGGCGGGAAGCAGCTAAGCCCTCCGCATGCTCGCCTTTACCCTCGCCGTCATGCTGCTTGTTTCCACGCCCGGTCCGGGCGTGCTCTCCACTGCCGGAGTGGGTTCCGCCTTTGGATATCGACCAGGCCTTGCCTATGTGGTGGGTCTCTGGATCGGAAACCTGATGGTTTCTCTCATGGTCATTTCTGGCCTTGCCGCGCTGATATTCTCCATTCCCGGTGTGCGGGCGGTGCTGCTCGTCGCGTCGGTCGCCTATTTGGCCTATCTTGCAGCCCGCATTGCACTTTCCGGCTCGAAAATTGCGTTTATCGAGAGTGCATCAGCACTCGGTGCGATGAACGGGTTCCTGCTGCAATTCATAAACCCGAAAGCCTATGTGGTCTCCACGACACTGTTTTCCGGCTTTGCGTTCATGCCGGATGCCATCGCGCTGGAAGTCACCATCAAACTGCTGATTTTCAATGCGATCTGGATTCCCATCCACCTGATCTGGCTTTGGGCAGGTGTGGCGGTGCGGCGCCTTGAGCTCGCCCCTCACATTCAGCGTTCCATCAATGTGGGAATGGCAGTAGCCATGTTGGCGGTGGTTGGTCTGGCGCTGTGGTCGCAAATGGCGAGCGGTTAGTCGGCCGCTCTAGAACGCCCGGAACGTGATCAACGTCTCAGTATCCTTGATGCCCGGGATGATCTGAACCTTTTCGTTCACAAACCGTCCCACATCTTCATCCGCTTCCAAGTAGAATTTGGCGAGCAAATCGAAACTTCCGGCAGTCGAGTAAATCTCAGAGGCGATCTCGGCGTCCGAAATGGCCTGCGCCACCGCATAGGCCTGTCCCAACTCACATTTTATTCGAACGAAAAAGGCGCGCATGACAGTCCTCGTGCCGCGGATTGAAGAATTGCGGTTCCATACCAGTTTGCATCAGGTGAGAACAACCGCGCAATTCAAAAGCAGGCGATGAGTGATCACCCGCCTGCGAACCGGCTTTCGCCGGAATAGTCATACGGTTCATCCTGCATTTCCAAATGAAGGCGGTCGCCGTCCCATGGATGTGCTTCGGCCACTGCCTCGTTGAGATCAGCGCCCAGACCGGGCGCTTCGAATGGGATGACATAGCCGCCCTCCCAGCGAATGGGCACGCTCAAAAGTTCGGCGTGGAATCCGCCAAATGTGCCAATGGATTCAAGCAGCAGAAAATTGGGAATCGATGCGCCGAACTGAATATTGGCGAGCGCTTCGAGCGGTCCGCAATAAAGATGCGGCGCCATCTGCGCATAGTGAGTTTCGGCGATTGCCGCGATTTTCTTCGCTTCCAGAATGCCGCCCACGCGGCCGAGTGCCGGCTGCAGAATGGATGCGGCTCCACAGGCAAGCACCCGCGCAAACTCGTACTTTGTCGTTAGGCGCTCACCAGTGGCAATCGGCACGGCAGACTGCGCCGCGACCTTCGCCATCTCTTCCGGCATTTCGGGCGGTGTGGGTTCTTCGAACCAGAGAGGCTCGTACCGCGCCAACCTTTGTGCCAAGCGGATCGCGCCCGATGATGTAAACTGACCGTGGGTGCCGAACAGAAGGTCAGCCCGGTTGCCAACGGCCTCGCGGATCGCCCTGCAGAACGCTTCGGACCGGTCGAGATCATACATGGCGGGCTGATGCGGGTCGTTGACCGTGTAGGGACCGGCTGGATCGAACTTGATCGCCGTGAACCCCATCTCCACATACTCCGCTGCCCGCTGCGCCGAGAGTTCCGGCGAATTGTAGAAGGCCGCCGGGTCCTGATCATCCCCCGGATAAAGATAGGTGTAGGAGCGCAGGCGATCGTTCACGCGTCCGCCGATGAGCCGGTGAACAGGTTGTTCCAGCGCCTTCCCCACAATATCCCAACAGGCCATCTCAATTGCGGAAAATGCGCCCATCACAGTCGGGTCAGGCCGCTGCGAGAATCCCGAGGAATGGAAGCGGCGGAACAGTTTTTCAATGTCGAACGGGCTTTCGCCTTGGCAATGCCTTGCGAACAGGTCTTCTGCCGCAGCGCACTGCACTTTTGGCCCCACGCTCGCTGCATAAATTTCGCCGTATCCCACGATACCGTTGTCAGTTGTGAGCTTCACAAACTGAAAATACCGCCCGCCAAAAGATGGTGGAGGATTGCCAACAATAAAGGTCCTGATGTCTTTGAGTTTCATGGAAATGCGGCTCCGGATCGACTGGCTGCGAACTCTGGCACCGAAAGCGTGTTGGGGGAAGCGGGGTTGATGGGATTTTAGTCCGTTCGCTGCGTTCGAAGGGGACGGGGGTCCAATGCCCTCTTCAGTGTCATTCCCGGGCCGATTGAGCGGGCGACCGCATATCGGAGTTTAGCTGCCAGGCTCTCCGCTTCCCTCCCCTTTTTAAAGGGGAGGGTGCCATGACGAAGTCATGTCGGGTGGGGATTGTGGCCGCTTTCTCCCCCACCCGTCGTCTAACGACAACACCCTCCCCCGCTGGGTGAGGGAAACGGGGAGTTGGTTGATCAATTCAAACCTTTTGGCTCGCCTCGCTGTATTCCAACCACCATTCAACTCCACCCCACATCCAGCACGGTTTCAAGGCCGTCCAGTCCAGCCTGAAGTGCCAGGAGCGCCTCCCGACCCAGCTCACGCTCCATCTCTCGCTCAAACCCGCGCACCAGTGGCAGCAGTTCTTCGAACCGCGCCTCTCCCTTTGACGTGAACTGGAGTGCCCAGGCGCGTCCATCCTCGTTGGACCGCACCCGCTCAATCCAGCCTCGTTCCGTGAGCTTTCTAACCGCCCGAGAGATGGTGGATTTGTGGGTGCGGGTCGACGCGACAATGTCCTGCGCGGTCACCGGAGCGCGGTCGGCAATTGTTGCCAGCACACGCCATTGCGGCACATCAAGATCGAAGCCGGCATAGGCTTTGGAAAGCCGCTGGGAGACCTCGGAGGCGGCACGTGCCAGCCGAAAGGCCAGAAACCCATCAAGTTGGAACGGCGCATCTGTGGTCATTCTTTTCCTGCGCTTGTCAGATTGGCATGCCACTGATAATCTAGTTGCACATGCAACTAATTTCAACAGATGTTCAGTCACGACCATTCGGCGCTCGCCGGTTCCGTCGTGCAGGGAGCCTCCAATGAACCGTCCAGAGCCCGCCAGCGCCTTCGACGCCGACAAGCAAAGCACGCAAGACCTTCAATACATGCCCGGATTCGGGAATGATTTTGAAACGGAGAGCCTGCCCGGCGCCCTGCCACAGGGTCGTAACAGCCCGCAAAACTGCGCCTATGGCCTTTACGCCGAGCAGCTTTCCGGGTCGCCCTTCACTGCTCCGCGTGGCACGAACGAGCGTTCCTGGCTCTACCGAATGCGCCCAAGCGTCCGTCATGTAGGCCGCCTTTCGGAGCGCGAAAATGCGCTGTGGCGCACCGCACCCGCGCACGACAAGGTGGGACTACCGCTTGCACAAATGCGCTGGAATCCCCTGCCGCTTCCAAACGAACCCACCATGTTCGTTGACGGCATTCGCACCATCACCACGGCGGGCGATGTCTACACCCAGACCGGCATGGCGGCGCACGTCTACCTCTGCAATGCTCCAATGGAGGATGACTATTTCTTCAGTGCGGACAGCGAACTGATGATTGTCCCGCAGCTTGGCCGGCTGCTGGTTTTCACCGAAATGGGCAAGATGGAAGTCGCACCGCTGGAACTTTGCGTGGTCCCGCGCGGCATGATTTTCAAGGTGGTCCCGCTTGACGGCGAGGCGCGCGGCTACATTTGCGAAAACTATGGTGCGAAATTCACCCTACCCGATCGCGGGCCGATTGGTGCCAATTGTCTGGCCAATCCGCGCGATTTCAAAACGCCGATTGCCGCTTTTGAAGACAAGGAAAAAACCTGCCGATTGCATATTAAATGGTGCGGTCGGTTCTTTGAGACAGAGATCCCGCACTCACCGCTCGATGTGGTGGCCTGGCACGGCAACTACGCTCCATACAAGTATGATTTGACGACGTTTTCCCCGGTTGGCGCGATCCTGTTTGACCACCCCGATCCATCGATCTTCACCGTGCTCACCGCCCCAACCGAAGAGGCGGGGACCGCCAATGTGGATTTCGTGATCTTCCCGCCGCGCTGGATGGTGGCGGAGGACACGTTCCGCCCGCCCTGGTATCACCGCAACATCATGAGCGAGTTCATGGGGCTGATCGCCGGTCAGTATGACGCCAAGGAGGAAGGTTTCGTGCCGGGCGGCATGAGCCTTCACAACTTGATGATGCCACACGGGCCTGATCAGATGGGTTTTGAAAAGGCGTCAAGCGCTGACCTCAAACCGCAAAAGCTCGACAACACAATGGCGTTTATGTTTGAAACCCGCTTTCCGCAACAAATGACTCAATTCGCTGCCGAACTACCTCAGGTGCAGAACGATTATGCCGACTGCTGGACCGGTCTTGAGCGACGGTTTGATGGCACGCGATGAGGAAAGATTGATCAATTTTGGAATGAAACAAGCGCAATGTTCCCATTTCCCTCCCCTTTTCAAACGGGAGGGTGGCATGACGAAGTCATGTCGGGTGGGGATTATGGTGGTTTTCTCCCCCACCCGTCGTCTTTCGACGACACCCTCCCCCGCTGGGGGAGGGAAACGACAAAGCCTGAGGCAAGGTCGACTCTCGTTACTGATAGCCTCGCCCCCAAACGGGTAGAATAACAACGTCACAAACCGAAAAAGACTCAATCCCAACCCGGACCATTTCATGAAACTTGCAACGATCAAAAACGGCACACGCGATGGTCGACTGGCCGTGGTGTCAAAGAACCTTTCGAGGGTAGCGGACGCGTCCCACATCGCTCCAAACATGCGCTCGGCCATCGATTCCTGGTCCTTCAGTTCGCCACGGCTCATGGACCTCGCAGAGACCCTCGAAACCGATACCTCCATAGGTGAGCCATTTGATCCGGCCACGGCCCATGCTCCGATGCCGCGCGCGGTGCAGTGGGCAGATGGTTCGGCTTACGTCAATCACGTGGAACTGGTGCGCAAGGCGCGTGGCGTGGAAATGCCCGAGAGCTTCTGGACCGACCCGCTCATGTACATGGGCGCGCCAGACGCCATGCTGGGTGCGCAGGATGACATTGTTGCAGGCTCCACCGACTGGGGCATCGACATGGAGGCAGAGGTCGCCGTCTTCCTCAACGATGTTCCCATGGGGGTGAGCGCGGAAGCAGCACTCAATCATGTGCTCATGGTCGCGATCATCAACGATGTCTCCTACCGCAATCTGATCGCCCCGGAACTGGGCAAGGGGTTTGGCTTTTTCCAATCCAAGGGGCCGACCGCATTTTCGCCTGTCGCGGCGACACCCGACGAGCTGGGCCAAAACTGGCGAGACGGCAAACTACATCTGGCTATGGATGTGATTTTCAATGGCAACGAATTCGGCAAGGCAAATGCCGGGGTCGACATGACGTTCGACTTTGGGCAACTGATTGCCCACGCGGCCAAGACCAGACCCATTTCAGCGGGCGCGATTCTGGGGTCCGGCACGGTCTCCAACAAGCTCGATGGCGGCCCGGGCAAACCGGTCAGCGAAGGCGGTGTTGGCTATTCCTGCATTGCCGAAATCCGCACCATTGAAACCATCGAAACGGGCGAACCCACAACACCCTTCATGCAGTTTGGCGATACGGTCGAAATTGACATGAAAGATCAAAATGGCGCGTCCATCTTCGGTACAATCCGGCAACAGGTGGTGGAGGCCGGTTAAGGCATTGCTTTAACGCCACTCATTTGTACTTTCATAAAACCGCTATTTTTCAATGGCATGACGCGTGGCGATGAATCAGACTGTGATGCGCGTAGGATCGAATTGAATGGGACGAAGAACCGTCGGGACGTGGTGCACCGCCGTCGCGCTTGTGCTGATCAGCACCGCTGGTAACGCCGATGAAAAGTGCGGCAGCGCGTCTCTTCCTTCCGGGGTTTCCGCCACGTTCGTGCTCAAATCGCTGACGAATAACACCATCAAAACCCTATGTGGGGACGCTGACGCTCGCCACGCGCCATGGTCCACCTTCAAAATTCCCAACACGCTGATTGCACTGGAAACGGGGGTTCTTGATCCCGCCCGGTCGAGACGGGAGTGGGATCGCAAAAAGCACCCTGCCCGTCCGTTCTGGCCGCGTGCATGGCGCGGCGCACAGACGCTTAGAACCGCGTTCAAAAATTCGGTCGTCTGGTACTATCGCGATCTCGCGGAGGCCGTTGGCACATCCCGCTATCGCAAACACCTGACCGCGTTCGGATATGGCAATGCCGAACCGGGAAATGCCATCACCGCTTTCTGGCTGGGTGGTCCACTTGCGCTCTCGCCGGCGGAACAGTCGGAGTTCCTGGACAAGCTGGCCACTGGGTCCCTGCCCGTTTCGTCAGCCCATGTCACCACGCTGAAGGACATTGCGCAGGTCGATAAACGAGGCAAATTTACGGTCTATGGCAAATCCGGATCGGGACCGGTCAAGCCGGGTCAGTTTTCGGGCCCATTTGAAGGCTGGTATGTGGGCTGGCTGGAAGCAGACTCACGCCCAACCGTTGCCTTTGCGGTCTATATGAAGGGTCCTTCCTTCAAGAGCATCCGCACCTTGAGACAGTCGATTGCGTTTCAATTGCTCGAGGCTGAGGGGTATCTTCCGTCGAAGAGACTGTAAGATTGTGTTCTTGCTCACATTCCCTTGAGGGCAGGGGAAGCGCATATGACAGTTTAACTGCCAGGCTTTCCGTTTCCCTTCCCCTTTCTCAAAGGGGAGGGTGGCGCGGCGAAGCCGTGACGGGTGGGGATTTTGGCCGTTTTCTCCCCCACCCGTCGTCT
>JBCCGR010000066.1:0-20950 GCA_039029195.1 Pseudomonadota bacterium | reverse complement strand
CTCATGAAAGAGCAGGAGATTCCGTCCGGTCACGATCCTCAAGACTATGTCACGCGACGCGTCCAGGCACGTTCACACGACGGCGCACTGGTTCCGGTTTCGCTGCTCTACCGGAAGGACACTGTGCTTGATGGTTCCGCACCCTGTCTTCTCTATGGATATGGTTCCTACGGGATGAGCATTCCGGCTTCATTTTCCGGAAACTGCCTGTCGCTGGTTGACCGTGGCTTTGTCTATGCCATTGCCCACATCCGGGGCGGTAAGGACAAGGGGTTCAAGTGGTACGAGGACGGAAAACGAGAAAAGAAAACGAACACGTTCAAGGACTTCATTGCCGCGGCTGATTATCTCGTAAAAGAGGGTTTCACAAACCACTCAGGGATTGTCGCTCAGGGCGGCTCAGCGGGTGGCATGCTCATGGGCGCCATCAACAACATGGCACCGGAGAAGTTTGGCGGAATAATTGCGGAAGTTCCCTTTGTTGATGTGCTCAACACCATGCTGGACGACACATTGCCCCTGACACCACCTGAATGGCCGGAATGGGGAAACCCGATTGAAAGTGTCGAGGACTACAAGACAATCTCCAGTTACTCGCCCTACGACCAGCTCAAGGAGCGGCATTACCCTGCCATTCTGGCCGTTGGCGGTCTGACCGATCCCCGGGTGACCTATTGGGAGCCGGCGAAATGGATTGCGCGCCTGCGGGCTGTAGCCAAGGGTGACAGGCCAATACTGCTCAAAACCAATATGGAAGCAGGGCATGGCGGCAAGTCGGGCCGCTTTGCGCGGCTTGAAGAGGTCGCACTGGTCTATGCCTTTGCCACCATGGCTGCGGCAGGTGCGTCCTAAATTTCAAAGCGCTCGCATTTGGTCTCTGTGAGGAAGGTTTCCACCAATCCCGACCAGGTGTCATCGGCGGCAAGCGCTCGCACGACCACAAATCCTTCGTCGATGTCTGCTTCGACCAACACCGCCTTGTCGAGCACGGCAGGGGGGTCCTGGCGCACAAGCGACATCTGAACCGGGTTCACAACAACCAGATCCAGCCGGTTTTCAACCGCGGTTCTGTCGTTGAAACTGTAGACATTCTTGCCGAACCGGTCGAACACGGCGACCGACCAGAATGGCAGTTTGGCCGCTGTTTGAATGCGCAAGGCGCTGTCATCCAGTGAAAATCGGCAGGCAGCGACCCGAAATTTCGGGTCCAAAAGTGGAAGCAGATCGCTTTTACCCTCAATCGAATTGAGACGGATCAACTGCCATCCGGGTGAAACCGCGCTGATTTTGCTCCAAGCATCACGTGGCGCATAGTTTGGCACCAGCAACACGACAACGATGTGAATGATGCCCGCCAGGATCACGCCCAAAAAGATGCTGTAGACCGTCGACTTCATTGAAGGCACCCGGTCTTTGTGATGGTCGGCATAACTGGGTCGACCAGGCCTGAACTTGAGGTGACCGGCGTATCGTAGAGGCGCATCACAAGTGAAAACGGGCCCGATCCGCTGGTGGAAATCCAGTTTCCAGCCGCAGCACGGGGACCGACAGCGAGTTCAAAATCTCCTCCGGCGTTTCTGACAACTGTGCTTGAAAAAGCGCCGTCAGGTGTTCCTTCTATTGCCGGTACGGGAAGTTGCGATGGAGAAATTGCAGCGAGTGTCCAAAGCCTTGAAGACGGCGTGCGTCCACTTACCAGATAATTACACTGGCGAAGCAGAATATCGCCAGCCTCATCCTGTCCGGCAAAGAACGCAATGCCTTCCGCCTGACCAAGAGGTACCGTGCCTTCCCGAGCGACATGCGCTTCGGTGTAGGGATCGGCATCCACGTTGCCCGCAAGTGGCCAAGCCGTCCACAGTCCAATTCGAATGGAACCAAATCCGTGATGATCCTGAACCGCATACCATGCGGAGTAGCCACCCCCGACAAGCGCCAGTCCGACTATGATGACGATATTGATCAGGCGGTGCATTGGAAGCGAGGCAAACGAGCTGGGTGAATGCTATTATTATTGGGAAACAGTACTAGAGCCAGACTGTGGCTGCGATGAAGGGGCTTTCGCCGTTTTCACATCTGTATCGTCTTTTGCATCTGCTGAAACCACTGGCGCACGCAGGCGTTTTGCAGACCGCAAAACCTGTTCAAGCGATTTCAACACTTTGTTGGTTGCATTGGGGAGCGGACGCTGTTTTGCCTTCGTAATTGGCGCTTCTGCGCTGCCCGGATCGGCTGCAACAGGTTCATTCTTCTTTTCAGCAACCTTTTGTTCGGGTTCGATAAACGGGATCGGCCGAATGTCGATATCCTGATGGGCGTAGGTCATGAACTTGTTCCATGTCATCGCCGGTAGCCGGCCGCCTGTCAGACGCCGCGTGGGCTGGTAGTTGTCATTTCCAAACCACACCGCTCCGACATAGTTGCCCGTATAGCCCACAAACCAGGCATCGCGATAAGACTGTGTGGTTCCCGTTTTGCCCGCAGTTTTCACACCAGGGATTTTGGCCCGGCGTGCCGTGCCCCATTCCGGCACCTGAGACAGGGCGATGTTGAGGGTTTCCACCACCTTATCACTCAAAATGCGCTTCGGCTGGGGTCTGTCTTTGAAGGCGTTGTAGAGTTCAGTTCCGGCGGCATCGGTGATCTGCACAACACCATGGGTGTTGGTTGAATACCCACCTGTCATGAACACGCCGTAGCCCGACGCCATCTCCAGTGCAGTCACGTCGTTCGTGCCAAGTGGCATCGAAGCATTCATCTGCAGCGGAGATGTGATACCCATTGCCTTGGCGGTTTCTGCGATAGGTTTGCGGCCCATCTTGATGCCGAGTTTCACCGGAATTGTATTGATCGACTTCACCAGTGCCGTCGTGAGGTCGGTCCGCCCCCTGTACCCGCCGCTGTAGTTGCGCGGTGACCAGCCTTTGTAGGAAACCGGTCCGTCAACCAATCGCGATTTTGCGTTGAGCCCCAGCTTTCCAACAGCTGCTGCGTACACGAACGGTTTGAATGATGAGCCAGCCTGGCGGCTCGATTGAGTTGCACGATTGAATTGGCTCTCACCATAGTCGCGTCCGCCAACGACAGCGCGCACGGCACCGCCATTTTCAATAACCACCATGGACGCCTGAGCCACGCCGTAAGGCTCGCCATACTGGCGTAAATGAGAGACAACGGCTTCTTCGGCAGCCCGCTGAAGGCTCATGTCGATTGTCGTGCGGGCAACCATAGTGTGTGTAGGAAAGTCGACAGCGAGCTTTTTGACTTCGTCAAATGCCCAATCGAGGAAGTAGTCCGGTGATTCCTTGCCTTCGCGGTCCAGTGCTGTTGCCGGATTTCTGCGTGCGCTGATGACTTGGCCCTCGGTCATGAACTCAGCCTGGACCATATTGGTCAGAACCTCGTTTGCGCGAGCGCGGGCAGCCGGAAGGTTTATATGGGGCGCATATTTGGCTGGGGCTTTGTAAAGACCTGCAAGCATTGCAGCTTCGGCCAGATTCACATTCTTGATGTTCTTTCCGAAGTAGAACTCCGCGGCTGCGGCTATGCCAAACGTTCCGCCACCCATGTAGGCGCGATCAAGGTAGAGTTTCAGAATTTCCTTCTTGGTCAGATTGTATTCCAGCCACAGAGACAGATAGGCCTCTTTGATCTTGCGCTGCAGTGTTCGCTCATTGGTCAGAAACAGGTTCTTGGCCAACTGCTGGGTAATTGTACTGCCACCCTGGACAACTGCGCGGGCACGGGCATTCTCGACCATCGCGCGGACAAGGCCAATGAAATCAATCCCATAGTGTTCAAAAAAACGACGATCTTCTGTCGCAAGCACGGCCTTGATGACATGGTCGGGCAAGGAATCGATGGGTTCGGCATCATTGTGGAGAATGCCTCGCCGACCGATTTCATTTCCGAAGCGATCGAGGAAGATAACGGAATAGTCGCTCTGCGACCGCCAGTCCTTTTCTGTTTCCTCGAATGCGGGAAGGGCCAGAGTGAGCATCAGGATTGCGCCAGCCAAGCCAAGCGTCAGTCCCTCGCAACTCAGCTCCACCAGAAACTTTTTGAAGCCGTAGACCCTGAATCTTCTAAAGAAGATTGTGATGTTCTCCCAAACACCACCGCCGGATTGGGTAAGGCTGTAGACGCTTGCATCGACCCAGGAGTCAAACTCCATCAACCGGCGCGACCAGCCGGTCCATTTTCGTTGCGGGTCGAATGGATCACGCATTGCGTTTGCAATTCCTGTCGTCTTGGAACAATAGGGCGTTCAGCGTCGTGACACTGAATCTTGTTGTTCTATAAATCGTCCTCAAGAGCAAGTAACACAAGTCACATGTCGGGATATTGATTAATGGCAGAGCGCACCAATGGCGCACAATTCTGGCAAACAAAAACACTTGCTGAAATGTCTGACAGCGAGTGGGAAGCCCTCTGCGACGGTTGTGGGCGCTGCTGTTTGAACAAGCTGGAAGACTGGGACACTGGGGAAATTCACTGGACCAGCGTCGCCTGCACATTGCTTGATGAGCAAACCTGTCGTTGCAGCAAATATGAGGAACGCCAGAGCATTGTTCCGGACTGCATCAAGCTCACACCGGAAAGCGTTCGAACCACCGGTTGGTTGCCACCCACATGCGCCTATCGTCTGATCCATGAAGGGAAGCCACTTTACCCGTGGCATCCGCTGATTTCTGGGTCTTCTGAAAGTGTCGTTCAGGCAGGTGTGAGTGTGCGAGGTCGAACCGTTCCGGAGGATGGGCTCGGTCCCGAAGACTACGAAGATTTTCTCGTTCACTGGCCAGCCGAGAATCCCGAAGAGTGATAATAATCAATAAATAGGAAATTAGTCCTTGACACCGCAACGGTGTTGAGGTATACAAAGTTCATCATCGCAGAGTTGGGTCAAAAGACGCCGGATTGATGGCTGTCTATCTCATCTGCGAACACTTCAGAAGACATGTGAATATGGAGGCCGGATTTGGTTCGGGCTGAAGAGCGCTGGCAAGCACGCAAGGCGCTCTATGAGCTATTTGGCGCTGACCCGAAACTTATCGCGATCTGTTCGAATTGTTCTGAGGCCACAATCAACAATAAGGCAGCGCGGGAATACTGGAAGCAGCCTGACGGGAATTCGGCAGCCCGCATCGCGCTTCGGCAGCTTCACGCGCAGTACAGCTCGCAAATTCAGGCGTTGACGCAGTCTGGCGATGAAACGGTATTTGATGAGAAACACGCGCGCAGCCTTTCAGTCCTGGCAAAGACTTTGGAGACCATACTGACGCTTGATGGAAAACTCAGTGGCGGCGGGGCTGACGAACGCCAGTCAGATGATCTGTCTTCAGAAAGCCCAGTGGACCTCAACGCAGAAATTACGCGACTTGTTGGTAACCTTGAGGGCAAAAGGGAAGCTGAATGATGCGCTCGAAACGGTGGGCACACAGTTCAAGGAAGATCTCGCCAGTTATTTTCCGCTTTGGGCACGCGCTCAGCAACGTCCGCCTCTGTCTGACTGGACGACATGGTTGGTGCTGGGCGGGCGCGGCGCTGGCAAAACACGCACCGGTGCGGAGTGGATAAAAGGAGTTGCCACGGGCGATCCCCACTATTGCCATCAACCTTGTGGGCGCATTGCGCTTGTTGGCCGAACCTACAGCGAAGCACGCGAGGTGATGGTTGAAGGAGAATCCGGAATACTGGCAATTCACAAGGCGAGCGATCGACCGAGCTGGATTCCCAGCCGACGCAGGCTGGAATGGAGCAATGGAGCCATCGCCAGTGTCTATTCATCTGAAGACCCGGAAGGGCTAAGGGGGCCGCAATTTGGGGCCGCCTGGTGCGATGACTTGGCCAAATGGCATCAGGGAGAAGATGCCTGGGAGATGTTGCAGTTTGGACTTCGTCTGGGAGAGTTCCCGCGTCAGGTGGTGACAACGACTCCACGACCCGTCAAACTTTTGAAAAGGCTTATCGAAGATGAGCGCACGGTGGTCAGTCGCATGCGATCATCGGACAATGCTTCAAATTTGGCGCAGGGATTTTTGTCTCGCATTGTAGGTCACTACAAAGGAACACGCCTAGGCCGACAAGAGCTCGATGGCGAGCTGATTGACGATAACCCCGACGCTTTGTGGGACCGGGATCTGATCGAACGGTTGCGTGTGCAGCACCTCGACAAGCGAATGCGCACTGTGGTCGCGGTCGACCCGCCAACGACCGGAACAACCAGTTCTGATGCATGCGGGATTGTGGTTGCTACGCTTGATTCATTTCGGGCCGCGTACGTTTTGGATGATTGCAGCCTCCGAGCGGTTTCACCTACTGCTTGGGCCTCGGCAGCCTGTGAAGCTTTCCACCGGTGGCAGGCAGATTGCCTGCTTGTCGAGAGCAATCAGGGTGGTGATATGGCTGAAGCAGTCCTGCGGGCCGTCGATCCTGATGTGCCGGTGCACCAGATGCATGCAAGCCGCAGCAAATGGCTGCGCGCGGAACCTGTCGCAGCGCTCTACGAACAGGGAAGGGTCAGACATGTTGGTTGCTTCCCCAATCTGGAAGATGAAATGTGTAACTTTGGGATTGATGGCCTGTCTGCGGGACACTCGCCGGACCGGCTCGACGCCATGGTCTGGGCGGTGAGCAATTTGATGCTGCTACCACAGGGCAAACCAAAAATCAGAACGTTCAACTAGCGCACGATGCGTGTTTGGAGAAAGCAACAGATGGCGCTAGGCCATTGATATTACGGAAATTAGCCTGAGCTCAGGGATCTGCTATTCGGGCGGATTTGGTAGTTGCGCCAAACGCGAACGGGCTCAATCGAACGCCTGTTGGCGTCGATGGCGAACAATCTGCGCGGCGCAAGCAAGTTCAATTCAATTCGGGATGGATGCATGAAAAATCCTTTTGGCTGGCTGGTTCCCAATCGGGAGCCCGCGAGCTCGACTGGCTCGTCTGAGGCAAAATCTCTCGGCGGCAGTTTTTTCAGTTTGCAGAACCAGTTGAACGCCATCTGGTCGCCGGGTGACGCATCGACACTCGCCCAGGTCGGGTTCATGCGAAATCCGGTTGTTTATCGATGTGTAAGAATGATTTCCGAGGCTGCGTCATCTGTTCCAATCGCGGTCCAAATGGATGGGGTGTCGCAGGACACCCATCCACTGAAGGATCTTCTCGCCACTCCGAACTCTCGTCAATCCGGGACCGAGTTTTTCGAGGCTTTGTTTGGCCAGCTTCTTGTCCACGGCAACGCGTATGTTGAAAGGCTCCACGGCTCGGTCAATCCAGTTGAGCTGCACACGCTTCGGCCCGATCGGGTGAAGGTGATCTGTTCGAGAACCGGCTGGCCAGAGGCTTATGAATACAGCGTTGATCAGAGCAAATTACGCTTTGCAATCGACGAACATGGGGTCTCTGACGTCCTACATCTGACTTTGTACCACCCGCGCAACGATCACTATGGATATGCCCCGCTTCAGGCGGCACTCCATGCGCTTGACATTCACAATGCAGCCAGCTGCTGGAACAAAGCGCTTCTCGACAATTCAGCACGACCATCCGGAGCCTTGGTCTACGCCCCGAAAGAGGGCGGCAATCTGACCGTAGAGCAGTTTGATCGGCTGAAGGAGGAACTCGAGGCAGGGTACACTGGTGCACAGAGGGCCGGACGGCCAATGCTGCTTGAAGGCGGACTTGACTGGAAAGCCATGGGCTACAGTCCAAAGGATATGGATTTCATCGAAGCCAAAAATGGCGCCGCGCGCGACATTGCCCTGGCATTTGGTGTTCCGCCTATGCTGCTTGGGATTCCTGGCGACAACACTTACGCCAACTACAAAGAGGCCCAGCGGGCGCTTTGGCGGCAGACGATCATTCCACTGTTGAAACGAACGGCGTCTGCATTTCAACGCTGGATGTTGGACCAGTATGACGGTCGCCTGGAACTCAGGTTTGATCTTGATGAGGTGGAGGCGCTTTCCACTGAGCGTGATGCACTCTGGAAACGGTTGAACGATGCTTCGTTCCTGACCGGCAACGAAAAACGATCCATTGTTGGATACGCTCCGGTCTCTGCGAGTGATCCAGATTGAGCGATTTCTCCAATGCGGCGATTATCTGGGCCGCAAAGGGAGCGGGCGCCGTTGCCGGCTCTCTGATTTCAATCGCCTATGTCCTGCCAAGAGGCAGACGAGAAGCGGCGCTTAGGGCCACCGTCGGTGTGACCACCGGCATGGTTTTCGGTGGGCCTGCGGGACTGATGCTGACCGACCATGCGGGGATTGCTGGACGGCTTGGCGCGGCTGAAACCGCGCTCATCGGTGCAGCAACCGCAAGTCTGATTGCATGGTGGGGACTTGGATTCCTGTCACGACTGATCAACCGACCGTTGGGACAGCACCGCCTGACCCACGAATCTGGAAAACCGCCGATAAAGGAATCGAACGCGTGAAGCCATTCAACGCCGCTCATCCAACTGCCGCTCCAGAGACGAAGTTCGAGGCAAGATGCCTGAACGATGTGACGTCGGATGGCATGTTTTCCGGTTACGCAAGTCTGTTCGGCGAACCTGATCTGGGTCGGGACTTGGTTGCCAGGGGGGCATTTCAAAATGCGCTGCGCAATCGCCCATTGTCGCACATCAAAATGCTCTACCAGCACGATCCCGCTCAACCCATCGGCGTTTGGAAAACTGTTCGGGAAGACGAGAAAGGTCTTTTCGTCGAAGGACAGATCACGCTTGAGAGCCCAAAGGGTGACGAAGTTCTAAACCTGATGCGTTCAGGTGCGGTCGATGGTCTGTCCATCGGGTTTAAGACCGTCCGCAGCAAGCGCGACCGCTCAAGCGGTTTGCGCACGATATTGGAAGCGGATCTTTGGGAAATTTCTGTGGTGACGTTCCCCATGTTGCCCAGCGCACGCGTTGCGCAGGTCAAGTCCATAGAGAATCGGTCACTCCCAACCACGAGAGAATTTGAACGTTGGCTCACGCAGGACGCTGGGCTTTCCAGGGGGCAGGCCCGAACCGTGATTGGCAAGGGATACTCCGCACTCATTGGCAAGCAGGACGCTGCTCAAATCGACACCGCGACGTTGGCCGCAAAATTCCGGCTGGCGGCAATCGAACTTTCCATGAGGAACCAGATATGAGCAACACAATGGGGGCAAAAGCTCCTGAAACGAAATCCGCTGAAGCATCACCGGGTGAAATCTCCAACGCGTTCGACAGCTTCCTGTCGGCCTTTGATGAGTTCAAGCAGACGAACAATGACCGTCTGAACCAGATTGAGAAGCGCTTCTCCGCCGATGTTGTGACCACAGAGAAGCTTGATCGCATCAACACAGCGATTGACGAACAAAAACAACATCTTGACGGGTTGATTGTTAAAGGTGGCCGACCGTTTCTGGGAGAGGCATCATCCCGGTCCTACCTGAACAGCGAGCACACGGCCCGGTTTGATGACTATGTTCGAAAGGGCGATGAAACCGGTCTTCGAACACTCGAAGCCAAGGCATTCTCAATTGGCTCAGACCCGGACGGCGGCTATCTGGTGCCAGATGAACTGTCCGCTGAGATCGGAACGCGGCTGAAACAGCTTTCACCGATGCGTTCGGTCGCTTCAATTCGTCAGGTTTCAGGATCGGTTTACAAGAAGCCGTTTGCCCAATCGGGACCGGCTGTCGGTTGGGTTGGAGAGACGGATGCGCGGCCACAGACCGCCACGCCAACCCTGGCAGAGCTGCAGTTTCCAACAATGGAACTCTACGCCATGCCAGCCGCCACACCATCTTTGCTCGACGATGCCGCGATTGATGTCGATCAGTGGCTGGCGCAGGAGGTCGAAGCTGCGTTCTCCGAGCAGGAAAGCACGGCGTTCATTTCAGGTGATGGCGTCAACAAGCCAACAGGCTTGCTTAACTATCCGACAGTCGCCGAAGCGAGCTGGAGTTGGGGCAATCTTGGCTACGTGGCAACTGGCGTGGATGGTGCATTTGCATCAAGCGATGCATCCGATGTGCTTGTGGATACCGTGTACGCCGCCAAGGCCGGCTATCGCCAAAACGCGAGCTGGATGATGAACCGCAAGGTTCAAGCGGAAATCCGCAAGCTGAAGGATGCAGATGGAAACTATCTCTGGCAGCCTCCAGCAACGGTTGGCGGCAATGCTCGGTTGATGGGCTTCCAGGTCGTGGAGTCCGAAGACATGCCAGATATCGCAACAGACACCACATCAATCGCTTTTGGCGATTTCTCGCGCGGATATCTGATTGTCGACAGGGCGGGAGTGGCCGTTTTGCGCGATCCATATTCCGCCAAGCCTTATGTTCTGTTTTACACAACCAAACGTGTTGGCGGTGGTGTTCAGGACTTCGATGCCATCAAATTTGTGAAGTTTGGCACGGCTTAGACTACAAAGACGCGCCGCAATCTTCCCGGAGGCGCAGCCTCCGGGATCTCGCCAACAAACCTTCAGGTGATCGATGAGTTTGACTCAAATAGCCGGCCCCGCGCTGGAACCCGTAACTGTGGTCGAACTCAAGACCCATTTGCGTGTTGAAACCAGCGATGAAGACGCGTTTTTGAACGACCTGGTTCGCACCGCCCGTCAGCAGGTTGAGGCGATGACGGGCAAGTCGCTGATCACCCAACAATGGCTCCAAGTGGTGGACGGGAACAGATTGAACGCGTTGATCTCGATTCTGCCGTCGCCGGTTCGATCGATTGACAGTCTCACCATCAACGCCGCTGACAATACAACTTCAGTGCTTTCACCAGGAGACTATTCCGCCGATCTCATCTCAGATCCAGCAAGGTTAAAGATCAACAGTTCACTGGTTGGAGCCAGATGCTTCAACGGGTTGGAAATTCGAGTGACCACCGGTTTTGGCGATTTGCCAACGGACGTCCCTGATGGTCTGAAACGGGCCATTGTGGTTCTGGCCGGACATTGGTTCGAGCACCGGACGGAAGCAGAGTATCGGACCGGAACACCCGCTGGTTTGGATCTTTTGTTGGCTCCCTATCAGAGGTTGTCGATTTGACGAACACCACATTTGTCGATCCGGGTGGGCTGCGACACCGCTTAATATTGGAACAACGCACCGACACTCCGGATGGTGCAGGCGGAATAACGGAAAGCTGGACGGAACTTGGGCGCATCTGGGGTCGCGTGTCTCCCGTTTCTCCGTCGTCCGGGACCACCGAAGACCAGGTTCAAGAAACGATGCGTCACCGGGTTATTGTTCGGTTTCGGCAGGACATCACCAGCGACTGCAGGTTCTTGTTCGAGGGGCGCGAGCTCCGAATTTTGACCGTCCACGACCCTGATGAAAGCAAGCGCTATCTCATTTGCGCGGTGGACGAAACCGGTCGATGATCAAGTTTGATGTTCGACATCGCGGCTCGTCTAGCGATCGTATTCTTCAACTCGCGTTGAGGCGGAAGAAGCAATTTGCGATGGCCAAAGGTCTACACACGAGCGGCCACGACCAGCATCTTGTGCGGCAACGGGAGGGACTCAAGCTGGAAATGCCAAAGAGCAGGTCAGCCCGTTCCAACACACCGGGTTCTGATGATCACAGGTTGAATTGAAGCCAGTCTTGGAACACAGTTTGAACAGGCCGAGGAAGGGGCAACGATTCTGATGCCGAATGCAGCAAGCGATCTTCAGCAAGGGCTTTATCAGACGCTGACAGGCGACACCGAACTTTCGGGTCTGTTGGGCGCGAACAGTGTCTTTGATCACTTTCCCAATCGCGCAGCACATCCATATATCGTGATCAGCCGGGCAACCAGCACTGATTGGAGCACTTCCACCGAGGACGGCTTGGAGCATCAGATAACGTTTCACATCTGGTCGAAGGACCGATCTCGCGCTGAAGTGAACGCGATACGTTCAAGGGTCGAGGTGCTGTTGAGCGATGCGCAAATCTCTCTCAACGACAATCATCTGGTCAATCTGACTTTGGAATTCGCCGAAGCGAGACATGATTCTGAGAGCGGTTATCTGCATGGAATCATGCGGTTTCGAGCCGTAACCGAGCCAGTACCGGCTTAGAACAAGAGCCGGAACAGACTTAAGTTTCCGATCCCGTAAAGTTTGAATGATGTTGGTCTGGGCCTCACACGGCCCTCGACATCATCAAACCAATCAGTCTGCGCCTAAACACTGCCGCCCGATGGTCCAGGCTGCAGTGAAGTGCGCCTGCGCAAAACACGATTCGAACCACAAGGAGTGAGCATATGGTCGCCCAACGCGGCAAGGACATGCTGTTGAAAGTTGACAGGGCAGGGTCAAACGCTTTTGTCACCGTTGCAGGAATGCGGTCCAGGCGTTTGAACTTCAACGCTGAATCCGTGGATGTGACCGACTTTCAATCGACAGGCCGTTGGCGGGAATTGCTATCGGGTAGCGGCGTTCAATCTGTCGGAATCACAGGCTCGGGAATATTCAAGGACGCTGCGTCAGATGAAGACATGCGCCAGATCTTCTTCAATTCCGAAATTGTGATCTGGCAGATCATCATTCCTGATTTCGGGACCATTGAAGCGCCATTCCAGATCACGTCGCTCGAGTTCGCCGGTGAACACAATCGCGAACTTACGTTCGATATCTCGCTGGAGTCCGCCGGCGCAGTTTCGTTTCTGGCCTCTACATGATCATCAACAAGCATCGCGGTGAAGTTGCCGCTAAATTTGACGGTAAAGACCATCGACTTTGCCTGACGCTCGGCGCATTGGCCGAGCTTGAGGCCAAGTTCGATGCACAGGACGTTGTTGCCCTTACGGAGCGGTTTTCGACTGGCCGAATGTCATCAACAGATATGCTGAAGATCATTGCGGCAGGACTTCGCGGTGCCGGACATGATGTCGATGATGCTGAGGTTGCCAACATGCAGATTGATGGAGGCGCAACCGGCTATGCCCGCACCGTGGCAGACCTTCTTACGGCGACTTTTGGCGATCCGCAGGGGTGAGCGATACAACATCGTTGGCGCGGAACGACGGCGACGCCCCCAAGCCATTCCCGTGGAAAAGCGTCATGGCGTTCGGGCTTGGTGAACTGCGTTTGTCACCAGCCGCGTTCTGGTCGCTGAGTCTGCCGGAGCTCAACCAGTTGCTTCCGAAGCATCAAACTGAAATTGAACCGCCCTGTCGGAGCGACCTTGATCGCCTGATGGCTGACTTTCCAGATCAATAGGAACCCGAAAAATTGCGCAATGAAGACGAGACCTACACCATCTCCGTTGAAGCGGATGTTCGGCCATTTCAGACGGCCATGCGCGATCTGTCCCGACAGAGCTATTCATTTGGGGCATCGTTCACAGGGGCTGTGCGATCTGCGATCACGAGCGGAAAGAACCTCGAATCGACTCTGAAGTCGATTGCGCGTGGATTGTCGAATGTCGCTTTGTCGGCGGCCTTGAAGCCAGTGCAATATGTGGCTTCGAACGCATTTTCCACTCTGTTTTCTTCCCTCGGAGGGACCATCGCGAATGCAAGGGGCAACGTCATCAACAGTAACGGTGTCGTACCTTTTGCGAACGGAGGGGTGGTCAGCCAGCCGAGCTACTTTCAGGCAGGCTCATCGCTTGCCGTAATGGGGGAGGCGGGGCCTGAGGCCATTCTGCCTCTTGCGCGCGGGCGTGACGGCAAACTTGGTGTGCGCTCTCAGCGGAGTGAGGTTGCGCCGACGATTGTATTCAACATTTCAACGCCTGATGCATCTTCGTTCCGCCGTTCGGAAGGACAACTAACGGCCATGCTTGCCCGCACCGTCAATCGCGGACACCGCAATCTCTAGTATTTCGAGGGCTTATGCCAAATTCTGCCTTTCATGAAGTGGATTTCCCCACCGACATTGCCTTTGGTACATCTGGAGGACCCCGCCGCCGGACAGAGATCGTCGCACTGGCTTCTGGCCACGAGCAACGCAATGCCCGCTGGTCGTCTTCAATTCGAAGTTACGACGCCGGATATGGCGTCAAATCGCTCGATGATTTGCACAAGGTGATCGCTTTCTTTGAGGCAAGAGGCGGAGCGCTATTCGGGTTCCGGTTTCGCGATCATACCGACAGCAAGTCGGGGTTGCCTCTCTCCGAACCAACCGAAACGGATCAGACCATCGGCACTGGAGATGGCGCGACGGCCTCCTTCCAACTGGTCAAAACTTACGGAGATGCAGCGGCAAGCCATGTTCGCGTGGTTCGAAAGCCGGTTCCCGGCACTGTGCGCGTTGCTGTGAATGGCGCACTACAGGATGGGGGAACTCACTATTCGGTTGACCATGCCACCGGGCTTGTGACGTTTCAAAGCGCTCACATTCCGGCTGGTGGAACATCGATTACAGTCGGATATATGTTTGATGTGCCGGTACGCTTCGACATTGATCAGATCACCATCAACATCGCTTCATTCAAGGCGGGAAATCTCCCATCCATTCCACTGAGGGAAATACTTCTGTGAGAACAATCCCATCTTCATTGAGGTCACATCTCGACGGCGGTGCCACCACGCTTTGCAATTGTTGGTGGGTGGAACGCAAAGACGGTGTTGTTTTGGGGTTCACAGACCATGATCGGCCACTGACCTTTGACAATGTGACCTATGAAGCGATGACAGGTTTCCTTCCGGCAACAGTGGAATCTGAGCTGGGCTTGAACACATCTGCACAGGATCTTGTCGGGGCGTTGAGTTCGCCTGGCATTTCGGATGCGGATATTGAGACCGGTCGCTACGACAACGCTAAAATCAGGCTCTATCTGGTCAACTGGCAGTCAACGGAAGACCGGTTTTTGTTGCGAGCCGGTTCGATTGGAGAGATCACTCAGTCAGATGGAGCCTTCGCCGCTGAATTTCGCGGAATTACGAGTGATCTTGACCAGGTGAAAGGTCGCCAGTTCTCCTCACGTTGTGATGCAGTACTTGGCGATCAAAAGTGTGGCGTCAGTCTTGGCGGCGCGCAATTTTCCGCAAGCGGCACAGTTTTGGATGTCGACGACCGATCCATCGTTACGGTTTCAGGTCTTTCAAATTTCGCCGCGGAATGGTTCGGATCCGGGCAACTAACCTGGTTGACTGGGGCCAATGCGGGCCTTTCGATCGAGGTCGCACGGCATGAGGTAAATAACGGCGTCGTGCGGCTGCATCTCTGGCAATCCATGCCGACCGACATTGCGGCGGGAGATACATTTTCGGTGTCCGCAGGATGCGACAAGACCTTTGCAACCTGCAAAGTGAAGTTTGGCAATCACGTCAACTATCGGGGCTTCCCGCACATTCCGGGCAAGGACTTTGCGCTCGGCTATGCGGCACCGGAAGTTGACCATGATGGCTCACCTTTGGTGGGCTGACCACGCGAAAACCAGCAACGGACGGTCAATTGAACGAAATGGACGGTGCGCGGGTTGTTGCTGCAGCCCGCCAATGGCTCGGCACGCCCTATCGCCACCAGGCTTCATTGAAGCACCAGGGGTGCGACTGTCTTGGATTGATAAGGGGTGTGTGGCGGGATCTGTTGGGCCCGGAACCGGAAACACCGCCAGCTTACACGTCATCCTGGCTCGAACTCTCGGGTCGTGAAGACCTTTTGGGCGCAGCAGTCCGGCATCTTCTCCCCGTGATCAGTGACGAGGCCAAACCTGGCGATGTCCTTTTCTTTCGCATTCACCGGTCAGCGCCAGCGAAGCATGTTGGCATCTTGAGTAAAGCTGATCGCTTCATTCACGCGCACAGCAACGCATCCGTCGTTGAATCGGCGCTGTGCCGTTCATGGCGCGAAAGAATTGTCGCTCGATTTCGATATCCGGAAAGCTACTTTTAATGGCCACACTCCTTCTTCAAGTCGCCGGTGCTTCAATTGGTGGAGCACTCGGCGGGCCGATTGGCGCAATCGCCGGGCGTGCGCTAGGCGCCGTTGCTGGATACGCGATTGACCAAAGGCTGTTTGGTTCTGGACGGTCAATCGAAGGTCCACGACTTGAGCATTCCCAATATCTGAGTTCGGAAGAGGGCGTTGCGATCCCGCGGGTCTATGGGCGGGCCCGTGTGTCAGGCCAGGTCATCTGGGGGACCCGGTTTGAAGAAGTTCAAAAAACCGAAGAACAAAATCAAGGCGGCAAGGGATCTTCCGGCACCACTGTCACCAGCTACAGCTATTTCGCCAACTTTGCGATTGGCTTGTGCGAAGGTCCGGTCGCGACCGTTCGGCGAATTTGGGCCGATGGTCGGCTGCTTGATCAGACGAACCTCACAATTCGTCTTCATAAGGGCGATGAGAATCAGCAACCGGATAGCCTGATTGAAGCGAAACAGGGATCCGGGAACGCACCTGCCTATCGAGGAACGGCGTATCTAGTATTCGAACGCCTACCGCTTGCTAATTTTGGCAACCGAATTCCACAGATATCGGTGGAGTTGATCAAGCCGGTTGGCGATCTCGAAAAGAACATCAAAGCCGTATCGCTTATTCCCGGCGCGACAGAGTTTGGCTACGACCCTCTGCCAGTTCGCGAACGGATCAATGATGTTTCGACCAAGGCGCTGAATGCTCATTCGACCGTCGCGGTTACCGATTGGACGGCCTCGCTGGACGAGTTGCAGGCAATCTGTCCCGATCTTCAACATGTGGCGCTGGTGTGCACATGGTTCGGTACGGATTTGCGAGCAGGCAACTGCATATGCACGCCAAAGGTCGAAGCCGTCGCGCGATCCCTCTCTGAGGGTGAGGCGTGGGTTTGTTCCGGTGAAACCCGAGGGAATATTCCACTTGTAACTCTGGATGATGACCGCCCTGTGTTTGGGGGCACACCATCCGATGGCAGCATCTTAAGGGCGATTGCCGATCTCAAAGCACGTGAACTGAAGGTTACGTTCTATCCGTTCCTGATGATGGATATTCCATCAGGAAATGCCCTGCCGGATCCTTATGGAGAGGGCGAGCAGAGTGTTTATCCGTGGCGAGGGCGTATCACCTGCCATCCGGCCCCGCATCAACCCTCTTCACCAGACCGGTCTGCTACGGCGAAATCCCAGGTGGATGCATTTTTTGGTGCCGCTCAGTCGAACCAGTTTTCGGCAGGACAGAACACGGTCAACTACACCGGTCCCAACGAGTGGAGTTTCAGGCGGCTCATCCTGCACTATGCGCATCTCTGCCAGATGGCGGGAGGTGTTGACACTTTCTACATTGGTTCGGAAATGCGGTCGCTGACCAGTGTTAGAGGGAGCAGCGACACGTTTCCGGCAGTCGATCAGCTTGTTGCGCTCGCCAGCGATGTCCGCACCATTCTCGGCAATCAGACAAAGATTTCGTACGCTGCGGACTGGTCTGAATATTTCGGGTATCAGCCGCATCAGGAGCCCGGAAACGTCTACTTTCACCTCGATCCTCTTTGGTCGTCTGCGGATATCGATGCGGTCTCCATCGACAACTACATGCCGCTCACTGATTGGCGGGACGAAGGCGAGCCCAATTCGGCGGCACGGCTTGCAGCAGACCCCGACGCAATGGCGCGCAACATTGCCGGTGGAGAAGGCTTCGACTGGTACTACGCCTCTGACACTGATCGGCGAAACGGGTCGCGTTCGACCATCACAGACGGACTGGCAGGAAAACCCTGGGTTTTCCGATACAAGGATCTGATAAGTTGGTGGGGATACCACCATTATGACCGCTCTTCCGGTGTGGAATTGTCCAATGCAACAGGATGGGTGCCGCAATCAAAACCCATCTGGTTCAGTGAGTTGGGGTGCCCCGCAATCGACAAAGGGGCAAATCAACCAAACGTCTTTGTCGATCCTAAATCCAGCGAGAATGCCTTCCCTTATTTTTCAACAGGCGCCCGGGACGACTTTGTCCAAGCAGCCATGCTTCAGGCGCATCAGCGACATTGGGACCCGGATGTCGAAGGGTTCCAGTCCGCCAACAATCCCGTCAGTTCTTCTTATTCGGGTCGAATGCTTGATCCTGAACGCACCTATCTTTGGGCCTGGGACGCGCGACCGTTCCCCAATTTTCCCGACGATTTGAACACCTGGTCCGATGGAACCAACTGGAAAACCGGCCATTGGCTCAACGGTCGAATTGGTGGTGCACGTCTATCCGATCTGGTGTCGGAAATACTCAACGATCATGGTTACACATCTTTCGATGTCTCGGAATTGAGCGGTTCGTTGGACGGTTACATCGTGGGTGAGAACGCGTCGGCACGATCAACGCTCGAACCGCTTCTGCAGCTGTTCAATGTTGCCGCAATCGAAAACGGCGAGGAGTTGAAGTTCTCATCCCTCGGACGCGATCCAGCTCACCAAATTGAAGACAACAGCGTCACCGAACAGCCCAATGAGCCGTTAAAAAAACAGTTGCGGGATCAGGAAACCGATATACCCAACGAGGTGCACGTTCGCCATCTTGATCCAACCATTGCCTTCAATGGAACAACGTCCACATCCCGTAGAATCGAAAGCGGCAGTCAACGAGAAGCATCGCTCCAGGTGCCAGCAGTGGTGTCTCAGGATGTCACAATATCTTTGGCCAATGAAATTTTGCGGCAACGATGGAGTGCCCGTCGATCGATTGAATTCAGACTGCCCTGGCGATTTGCAGAACTGCAAGCCGGTGATCATATTTCATTCACTGGCGGCAATCCTCAGCAGAGGTGGCAGGTTACATCGATTGATGACGCCGAGTTCAGAACGGTTAAGGCGCGAGCGATTGAATTTGGAAGCGGGGGATCAGCGGCTAGAGCCTCGCGCGCGGTTTCCAACGCCGATGGCGTCACACAGCCTGATGTTTCGCTTTATCTTCTTGATCTGCCGGTGCTTAAGGGAACTGATGCATCAGCCTCTGCCAAAGTGGCGGCGGCAGCTTACCCATGGCCGGGGTCAGTTGCTCTATATTCCTCACCAGCCCAAGACGGCTATTCGCTTCGACAGACGATCGAGTTTGGTGCAACAGCCGGTCAACTGGCCGCTCCATTGGGCGCGGGTGAGGCGGGGAGATTCGTTAACTCGCACGAAGTTCAGATTGAACTCTTCACCGGCAGCCTTTCTTCGTTGGAGACTTCGCAAGTGCTCAATGGTGCCAACACATTGGCCCTTCAGTCCAGTCTCAGCGGATGGGAAGTGCTGCAGTTTTCTGGCGCAGAGCTGATCGCCGGCAATCAATACCGTTTGACGGGTTTGCTTCGCGGTCAGGGTGGAACGGAGCCGGAGATGGAGGCTGGTGCCGCAATTGGGGCACGTGCAGTATTAATCAACCAGGCAGTGGAAGATCTCTCCTATGTGGACGACGAAATCGGCCTTCTGCTCAATTGGACAGCCGTTCGGGGCAATGGCGCCCTGTCAGCGGCGTCCCAACCGGCTCAGCCATTCGCGCCAGGTGAACGCGGGCGAAAACCCCTTCGCCCCGTTCATTTGCAAAGTCAGGCCCTGATCAATGGAGATTTGGTGTTCTCCTGGGTGCGACGAGACCGAATTGGGGCCGATAATTGGACACCAACTGAAATTCCCATGAGCGAGCAGGTTGAAGCCTATCAAGTAACGATCCGGAATAGCTCTTCGGTGGTCAGGCAAGTTCAAACCTCGTCTGCCGGTTACGTCTACACCGCTGCAGACCAATCGCAGGACCAAACTCAGTTCACCGGTCCGTTCTCAATGGAAGTTTCCCAAATCAGCCAGTTCGTCGGCCCCGGACCTGCTGCGAGCATTGCGATCTAAGCGCGTGAACGCACCAGCACTTCATCAACTCACCCACTTGCTTCAAACCTTAGGAAAGATAAATGCTCGATCAAAAACCATGGTATCAATCCAAAACCATCTGGGGGTCACTGGTGTCCGTCGCGGCAGGAATTGCGGCAGGATTTCAAATTGAAATCGATATGGCGACACAGGAGGTTCTGTCTAATGCCTTGTTTCAATTGGTTTCTGCCGGCGGCGCGCTTCTTGCCGTCTATGGGCGAATTGTGGCTGCATCTAGGATCGTCTGACATCGGCTTAGAAATCCCAAATCAGAATTCGGGCGAATAATAGTCCCGCCAAAACTTTGCAGATTTTGTTCATGTGCCGTTCAGCGAGTTCTTGCTAGAACCGCATCATGAAAAAGACAAATGTCATAAATTGGCTCGCCGCCTTGGCTTTCGTCGTACCGGCGTTCGCCATCGTTTTGCCGGAAGCCCACGCCGCCAGCTGCTCCAGCCGTGCAAATCAGGTTGCAAGGGCAAGCGGAGGGAAAGTTATCTCCGTTCGCCAGGTGAAGAGCAGAGGTCGCGCAATGTGCAAGGTGACCATCCTGGTCAGGTCTGGCTCAAGGCCACCGCGCAGACGCACGGTTGTCGTCTCCAAATAGCGATTGTATCTTCCCCAACAATTGGGGTCATTGAGACCGGAATCGGGGAAGTTAGATGCGCTTGCTAGTGGTGGAAGACGACAAGGATCTCAATCGACAGCTCGTCGAAGCGTTGGAAGAAGCGGGTTACGTCGTCGACAAGGCGTTCGATGGTGAAGAAGGCCACTTCTTAGGCGACACCGAGCCTTACGATGCAGTAGTCCTCGATATCGGCTTACCTGAAATGGATGGTATCAGCGTGCTGGAGGCCTGGAGATCCGAAGGACGATCAGTGCCGGTTCTATTGCTCACGGCACGCGATCGCTGGAGCGATAAGGTGGCGGGTATTGATGCTGGCGCGGACGACTATGTCGCCAAGCCGTTTCATATGGAAGAAGTGCTTGCCAGGGTGAGGGCGCTTATCCGGAGATCAGCCGGACACTCCACGGCCGAAATCAATGTTGGTCCGGCATGTCTGGACACCAGAACTTCCCGCCTGACCATTGAGGGCAGGGCCATCAAACTCACCTCCCATGAATTTCGCCTGATTTCCTATCTCATGCACCATCAAAGCGAGATCGTATCGCGAACCGAATTGATAGAACATCTGTACGATCAAGATTTCGACAGGG
>JBCCGR010000065.1:0-23514 GCA_039029195.1 Pseudomonadota bacterium | reverse complement strand
ACTCGGTATGGTGTTCTCCATCATGCTGTGGATGCCATCCTGGGGTGGCATGATCAACGGCCTCATGACCCTGCAAGGGGCATGGGACAAGCTGCGCACCGACCCGATCCTGCGCATGTTTGTGATCTCGCTCGCATTCTACGGCATGTCCACCTTCGAAGGTCCGATGATGTCGATCAAATCGGTCAACTCCCTGTCTCACTACACAGACTGGACCATCGGCCACGTTCACTCTGGCGCACTTGGCTGGAACGGCATGGTGACCTTCGCGGCACTCTACTATCTGGTGCCGAAACTGTGGGGTCGCGAGCAGCTTTACTCGCTGCGGCTCGTGAACTGGCACCTGTGGCTCGCCACCATCGGCATCGTGATCTACGCCGCCGTCATGTGGGTTGCCGGTATCACCCAGGGCCTGATGTGGCGCGAATATGATGATCAGGGCTTCCTCGTGAACTCCTTCATCGAAACCGTCTCTGCCATCCACCCTGAATATGTGATGCGCACTGTCGGTGGCCTGCTCTACCTCAGCGGCGGTCTGGTCATGGCCTACAACGTCTGGCGCACCATCAAGGGCGATGTCCGTGATGAAGCGCCGATGGGCGGCCGCACCCTCAATGCAACTCCGGCTCCGGCACAATAGGGCTCAAGCGATCATGTCTTTTCTGGAAAAACACAAAAAACTCGAACGCAATCTGTCCCTCTTGTTTGTTGGTTCCCTCGTTGCCGTCCTGATCGGCGGCATCGTGGAGATTGCGCCATTGTTCTACGTCAAGAACACCGTTGAAAAAGTGGAAGGGATGCGTCCCTACACGCCACTCGAACTGGCCGGGCGCAACATCTACATCCGTGAAGGATGTTATGTTTGCCACAGTCAGATGATCCGCCCCTTCCGCGATGAGGTGGAGCGCTATGGTCACTACTCGCTGGCGGCAGAGAGCATGTACGACCATCCGTTCCAGTGGGGTTCAAAGCGCACCGGACCGGATCTCGCCCGTGTTGGCGGGCGCTACTCGGACGAATGGCACGTGCAGCATCTCATCAATCCGCAAAGCGTTGTGCCTGAATCCATCATGCCGCCCTATTCGTTTCTGGCGAAAACCCCGCTCGATACGAAAAACATCGCCGGTCACCTGAAGGCCAACAAGGCGGTGGGCGTCCCCTACTCGCCAGAAATGATCCAAAACGCGTCTTCAGACATGCGGGCACAGGCCAATCTGGACGCAGACACGGACGGGCTGGAAGGCCGCTACAAGAAAATCTCGATCAGAGATTTCGACGGCAATCCGCAACTGCTTTCGGAAATGGATGCGCTGGTCGCCTATCTCCAGATGCTTGGCACACTGGTCGATCTGAAGGCCTACAGCCAAGACGAAAATCTGCGCTGAGGAGAATGAGCATGGACTATTCAACCTTCCGCGAACTGGCCGACTCCTGGGGCCTTTTGTACCTGTTCCTGCTGTTCATCGGGGTCATTCTTTTCACGTTCCGACCCGGCTCCAAGAAGATCGCAGAGCGCGTTTCCCGTATCCCGCTGAATGAAAGTAACAAAGATGTCTGAGCACGAGATTGATGACGTTACAGGTGTCGACACCACCGGACATGAGTGGGATGGCATCAAGGAACTGAACAACCCGCTGCCGCGATGGTGGCTGTGGACCTTCTACGCAACCATCATCTTCTCAATCGGCTATATGGTCTATTATCCGTCGATACCGCTGATTGATGGTTCAACCAACGGCATCTCCGGCATTACCAACCGTTCCCTGCTGAAGGCGGAGACCGAAGCGGTTGCAGCGGCCCGTAAAGAAATCGAAACGAAGCTCGCAAGCACCGAGATCACCGACATCCAGAAGGATGAGGAATTGACCCGCTACGCTTCAGCAGGTGGGGAATCGCTCTTCAAGGTCTATTGTTCACAGTGCCATGGGTCGGGCGCTGCGGGTGGACCGGGCTATCCGAACCTCAACGATGACGATTGGCTTTGGGGCGGTGATCTTGAGGCAATCTATACCTCCATCGCTCACGGGGTCCGGCATCAGGGTGACGATGACACGCGGGAATCGGAAATGCCGGCTTTCGGCGCCGATGAACTGCTGGAACGGGACGATATTTCTGCAGTCACCGAATTTGTTCTGAAAATTTCCAATCAGGAACATGACAGCGAACTGGCGACCAAAGGGGAGGCCGTATTTGCTGACAATTGTGCGGCCTGCCATGGTGAGGCCGGTAAGGGCGGTCGCGAGTTTGGCGCTCCCAACCTCGCCGATGCGATCTCACTTTATGGCAACACCCGTCCAACGATTGCCGCACAAATCGCCAGACCCAAGCACGGTGTCATGCCGGCCTGGCTCGACCGGCTGGGCGATGCCAGCGTCAAGCAACTCACCATTTATGTCCACGGACTGGGTGGTGGTGAAAAGACGGTAACTGAGTAGGGTTTCAATCAAGAGAGCCATCTTGGATGTTGGACACCGCTAATCCTCCTGAGCGATCCAAAAACGCTCCCAACGATGCTGGCGTCGAGAAGTTCGACGCCAGCGCTGTCAATGCGGGCCACAACCGGTCGCTTTATGAAGCCCGCAAGAAAATCCACCCGAAGCGCGCGTCGGGCACGTTTCGACGCTTCAAATGGTGGATCATGGCGGTCACGCTCGGCATCTATTACCTGACGCCATGGCTGCGCTGGGATCGCGGCTCCGGCGCGCCGGACCAGGCCGTGCTGGTCGATATGGCCAATCGGCGGTTCTACTTCTTCTTTATTGAAATCTGGCCGCATGAGTTCTTCTACGTTGCCGGATTGCTGGTGATGGCAGGCATAGGCCTGTTTCTGGTAACATCCACCCTTGGTCGCGCCTGGTGCGGCTACACCTGTCCCCAAACCGTTTGGGTGGATCTGTTTCTGGTGGTAGAGCGTTTCTTCGAAGGAGATCGCAACGCCCGGATCAAACTCGATTCCGCACCGTGGAGCGGCTCCAAGATCGCAAAGCGTTCGGCCAAGCATATTGTGTGGCTTGTGATCAGTGTCGCAACCGGTGGCGCCTGGATTTTCTACTTTGCCGACGCACCGACCCTGATTGTTGATGTGTTCCGCGGCACAGCCGTCGCCGAAGCCTACATCACCATCGCCATCCTGACTGCGACCACCTATATTTTTGGCGGTCTGATGCGCGAGCAGGTTTGCACCTACATGTGCCCCTGGCCACGCATTCAGGCGGCAATGCTCGACGAAAATTCGCTTACCGTCACCTACAATCCCTGGCGTGGCGAGCAGCGATCCCGGCACATGAAACGCATGCGCCGCGACGGAAAATCGGTCGGGGATTGCGTGGACTGCAATGCCTGTGTCGCCGTTTGCCCCATGGGCATCGACATACGCGATGGTCAGCAGATGGAGTGCATCACCTGCGCTCTGTGCATCGATGCCTGCGACGGCGTGATGAGCAAGCTGGGCCTTGAAAAAGGCCTCATCGCCTACAGCACACTGAACGACTACGCCGCCAACATGGAGTTGGCTGGGGTTCGAGGCAGTATCGGCGAAATCACCAGCGCAGAGAGCTATTCGCAGGTCGATCCATCGCGGATTCGCGGGGAAGACGGCAAGCTGTCGAAGCAGATCGCAACCACGTCGTGGCGTTCGATCTTCAGGCCGCGCACCTACCTCTATGCCGCGATCTACGCCGGTATCGGTCTTGCCATCCTGACCGTGCTTGCGATGCGCGAAACGCTGGATGTCAACATTCTGCATGACCGCAACCCGCTGTTTGTGCGCCTGAGCGACGGGTCCATTCGGAATGGTTACGAGCTCAAGATTCTCAACATGCGCGGCGAGGTCCGTCAGTTCTGGGTGGAAATCGAAGGGCTCGAAGGCGCTGTGATGAAACTTGCCGGTTCTCAGAACAAGGCTACAGAGTCGCTACTTGTTGAGGTGGATGCCGACAAGTTGCGCGCCATCAAGCTCTACCTCACCCTACCCGCCAAAGCTATTGACGCGACGCGCACGAATTTCTCGTTCCGTGTCACCGCACTTCTTGGTTCGGAAGCAACCACATCCCGTGCAACCTTTGAAGCACCGAAGGAACTCGCCAAATGACCAACGCACAGGCAAACATCGAGACCGGATATCAGGAGAGTGGTTTCCGCTTCACCGGGTGGCACATGCTCGCGTGCATGGTTGCCTTTTTCGGGGTGATCATCGTGGTCAATTTCACCATGGCGACCATGGCATCACGAAGCTGGACCGGACTGGTGGTCAAAAACTCCTACGTGGCCAGCCAGAAATTCAATCGCGAACTGGCAGCGGCCAAAGCGCAAAAGGCGAGTGGCTGGCGCTCCGATGTCACCTATTCAGATGGTGAACTGTCAATCGCGCTGAATGACAAAACCGGCGCATTGCTACCGTTGGAGTCAGTCTTCATTCTCATCGGCCGCCCGGCATTTGAGCAACTTGATCAACGTCTTGCTGCAACGGTCTCACCATCAGGAACCGCAACCCTGAAAACAGAACTCGCGCCGGGCGAATGGAGCCTGCGCATTGATGCAACGGTGGACGGCAGACCCTATCGCCGCGACGCGCGGATGTTCGTAAACGGGCAGGGAAAAGGCATCGTTCAATGAGCTGCTGCGGCACAGCCACCACCAGCACTGATGAAATTGCCCAAAAACATGGGCTACAGCAGCGCATGCTTGAAGAGGAAGTGCGCGCGGCCTCCCACCCGGTGGACGATACCCTGGTTCAGACCGTGTTCGTCGTACCCGACATGCACTGCGTTGCCTGTATTTCAACCATCGAAAACACGTTAAACGCCCTCCCCTTTGTCAATCGCGCCCGTGCAAATCTCTCGACCCGTCGGGTATCCGTCGACTGGAACGGCGAGAATGGAAGCGCTGCCAAACTCTCTACTGCGCTCGACACGACCGGGTTCAGTCACACGGTGCTGGGAGAGGAACCGGTTGAATCGTCCGTTTCAAAGACAGGCCGCGAGCTGCTTCTGGCACTCGCGGTGGCCGGATTTGCCGCTGCAAACATCATGCTCCTGTCGGTTTCGGTGTGGTCTGGCGCGGATGTCGAAACTGCAAAGCTGTTTCACCTGATTTCCGGTCTGATTGCCGTGCCGGCGGTTGCCATCGCCGGACGCCCGTTCTTTTCGTCCGCCCTTTCTGCATTGTCCCGCCGACGTCTTAATATGGATGTGCCGATTTCACTCGCCGTTTTGATGGCGCTGGGCATGGGCCTTTATGAAAGCTTCAATGCCGGTCAAGAGGCCTATTTCGACGCCTGCACGATGCTGCTGTTTTTCTTGCTGATCGGACGCTATCTCGACCACTTGATGCGCGAAAAAGCCCACGGTTCGATTGAGAGCCTGGCCCGCCTGACAGCACGGGGCGGCCTGATCATCAACGATGACGGTTCACTCGATTATATCGCGCAGCGCGACATTCAGCCGGGAATGAAGCTTCGCGTGCTTCCCGGCGAGCGGTTCCCGGTCAACGGCAGGATCACCCGCGGGACAAGCGATGTCGACCGTTCACTGGTGAGCGGCGAAAGCGCTGCCATCGCCGTCGAGCCGGGCAGAGAACTCGAAGCCGGCACGCTCAATCTCACAGGTTCAATCGACATCGTGGCCACAAGCGATGCGGAAACCTCGTTTCTTGCCGATGTCATGACCATGATGGATGCTGCACAAAATGGCCGGGGTGCCTATGTCCGGCTGGCAGAAAAGTTTGCAAGCATCTATGCACCTGCCGTTCATCTCCTGGCGCTCGTCACTTTCATTGCCTGGATGGTCGCATCCGGTGGCGCGTGGCAACCTTCGCTTTATGCCGCGATCGCGGTTCTCATCATCACCTGCCCCTGTGCGTTGGGACTTGCCGTTCCGGTGGTTCATGTGGTTGGTGCCAATCGCCTGTTTCAGCAGGGCATTTTGATGCGCGACGGCAGTGGATTGGAGCGATTGGCAACCGTTGATCATGTGGCGTTCGACAAGACCGGCACGCTGACCCTTGGCGAACCACGCCTTGAAGACCTGCCGGATGTGGACCGCAAATCGCAGCCACTCATCGCCGCACTTGCCGCGAACTCCACACATCCAATCGCCCGTCAACTCCGCGACTTGTTCGAAGGCACTACGGCCACTCTGGACGATGTGACCGACAAGCCCGGTTTCGGAGTGGAAGCCTTGCTCAACGGCAAGCGCCTGCGTCTGGGCCGACCCGACTGGGTGGCCGAATTGTGCGCTCCGGCTCACGCCATGGACAAGGAAGCCACCAGCGGCTTTTGCCTGGAAGGCGGAGAACCGGTCTGGTTCCGCTTCAACGATGCGCTCCGTCCAGACGCAAAGGATGCAGTCCGTGCGCTCCGAAATGCGGGTGTCGGTGTTGAAATTCTGAGCGGTGACCGCACGAGGTCTGTTCTGGACGTCGCCAATGCGCTTGGCATCTCCGACTATCAGTCGGAGATCGTGCCCAAGGACAAGATCGATCGTTTGCACGCGCTGCAGGAGGGTGGCCAAACCGTGCTGATGGTTGGTGACGGGTTGAATGACGCTCCGGCTCTCGCGGCGGCCAATGTTTCCATGGCGCCGGCCAGCGCGTCGGAGGCCGGGCGGCTTGCATCAGACTTTGTGTTCACGCGGGAACAGCTTTCGGCAGTTCCCTTCACGCTGCGTCTGGCGCGGGCGACGACACGTCTGGTCCGCCAGAACTTTGCAATCGCCATACTTTACAATGTGGTTGCCGTGCCACTCGCCATGGCGGGTTTTGTCACACCGCTCATCGCCGCCATTGCCATGTCCGCGTCGTCCATTACTGTGGTGGCAAATGCCATGCGGCTGAACTGGATGGGATTTGGCAGTGACACCAGGTCTGCCGCCCAACTCGCTGAGCGGGTCCAAACCCCGCGCAATATGCAGCAGGCCAGTTTGAAACCGGTAAAATCATGAACCACCTGCTCATCCTCATCCCAATCGCTCTGGGTCTTGGCGCTCTTGGCCTCGCTGCCTTTGTCTGGAGCCTGCGATCCGGCCAGTTTGATGATCTTTCAGGCGCAGCCGAGCGCATCCTTGAGGATGAGGATCAGCACACGCGCCAGAACTGACGGGTGGAATCAGCTCGCTTCGTTCACCATTGATGAAATCTGGTGCTTGATCGCCTCCGTGTAATAAACCGCCTCCATAGGCTGAAGTTCACCCGCTTTCAGATCATGAATGATGCTGTCGATATGACCGTCGACCATGGTGATGGTGTTCTCCACGCCTGACAGCTTTGATTTCACATCCACAAAATCAGTGTTCATCTGCTGGGTTGCGGTAATCATCATGTTGTTGTGGGAGATCTGAGACTGGACGGCTGAAGCCTGATCGCGATATTTGTTGACGATCTGCAACATGCCAAGATTTGGTCCGGCATAGCCTGCCATAATGCCCACCGCCCTCTGCTGGGCGGCAACTGCAATTGCCTGGGCGAGCCATGCATCAGCCTTCGCCTGGGCGGCAGCCTGTTTGCTCCGCAGATCGCTGTTTTTCGCCTGCAGCCCCTGCTGAACGGTCGACAGTTTCTTGGTGTAGCCAATCAGTTCCTTGTCAGCAGTGTCGGCCACATCCCGGCACGCCTTGACCGGCTGTCGAAGGGATACTGTCTGCTTTTGGATCTTTTTCAGCAGCGCCACCAGGTTCTTGGTGTTGCTTCCTGTGTTTACATACGCTGCCAATGAGCGCCCCTTCTCGAGATCAGCCGATGTGGCGGACTGGTAGGCCGCCACCTTTTGCTGCAATTTGGGTGCGGCTTTTGCAACCCGAGAAACAAGCCTTACCGACGCATCCCGAACCGGAATGGCACCCTGAGGAAGACCCTGAATGCCCGTCACGGTCCGTTCGGCGGCCTGCAAATTGGCAACGGCCTGAGAGAGAAGTCCCATTGCTTTGCCCCCTATGCCGCGAGCTTGGCGGAATAGTCGCCCAGAGTCTGCTGCAACAGTTTGCCTTGAGGAATCGGCAACATCGTCACCCCGGCAAGTTGCTGCTTGATGATATCAAGTTCTTTGGAAACCTTGCCGATTTCCGTATTGGTCGCGGTCAAAAACAGTTTCTGAAGCGTGTCGACCGACTTGATCCCCTTGTCGAGGTCCGCGATCATCTGGACAAGATTGTCCTCCAACCCGGTCCAGGCGCTGTGCATCTGGGTGGCGTAGGTGACGGATTGAGCAGCTTTGCTGGCCAGGCTCGAAAAGCTCTTGTTGATGCCCTGGGTAAATTTCACCTCAGCTTCGAGGTCTGATTTCTCCTGCACCAGCGTGTTTTTCTGGTCGTAGAGGCCCTTGAGGGCGTCAACCGCGGCTTTCTCTCCGGCCGATCCTGCTGCAACAATGGCGACGCCACCGGCGACCAATGCGGTTGAGGTGCCTGCGGTTACAAACTCGGAGATGCCACCCACCGCAATCATGAAGGCACCGCCAGCAATAGCCAGTCCCGCGATAACCGCTCCGGCGATCTCGCCATCGATCTTGCTTTGAATATCGTCAATATCGTCACCAAGGGAATCGAGAATGCCGTTGTCGCCCTTGACCACCACGTTGAACTTGTGAACGGCATCGTTCAGAGCCACGGAATCCTTGGCAACATTGTCATGCAGCGTGTCGAGTTTGGTCGCCACAGTGTGGGCATCGCTCTTGTATCCGTTCGATTCATCCCGCAATGCACTCAACGCATCCAACCATTGTTTTTTGGTCGAACCCGCAGGCAGCGTGGTTTGCACCGCCTGATGCAGCGAGAAGTAATTCTCGATCGCCGTGGCGTTCTTGATCATCGCTGGTTCAATATGCTTCAGGTAATCATTGGCATGATCCTTGGCCGCATTGAGCCCCTTGTTGATTGCCGCCTGATCGTCTTTCAGGTTTTTGAATTTCCCCAGCGCCACAAGCGGCTGTTCAAGAATTGAATTGGAATAGTGCTCCACATAGAGCGCGTGGCCAATCTGCCCCTTGTGAGCTTCGCCGATTTTTCCAATGGCCTCACCTGGTGTTTCACTCATGGTCCGATCCCTCCCCGGCTCGGTTTGCTCTGCAGAAAACCTGCAGATGTCAGTTCATGTCAGTCGACCCCTGCCAGCCGTCGTCTGATCGCATCCAGCCGGTCACCAAGCAGCGCCCATGCGGATCCGGCATAGTCGATTTTCTCAGCAAGAAGATTGGCAGCCTCACTATTGTTCGGAAGCTCACCAGCAAGCTCGGCAAATGTCTGCAGAGAAAGGGAAATTCCGCTTCCCGGCGGGGCGAGCGGCGAGCGGCCCCAGGTTTCGGCAAGGCGGCTCACTGCAGTTGAGGCATCTTTCATGGCATCTGCCATCATACCGTTTTGCACGGCAACAACCTTGGCGATCGCCAGAAACTCATTCTGTTGTGCAAGCTTGTGATAGGCCTTCGCAAGTTTCTTATTGTTGGCGTTGAGCTCCGCCCGCGCCTTCGATGTTTCTTCGGCTCCCGCTTCCGCCCCATGAATGGCGGAAATCACGAAGTCGGCTGAAGGTATGTCCGGTTTCTTGGCCCCGTCCTTCTTCTTGTCCTCTTTCTTGTCACCCTTTTTCTTGCCCTCGTCTTTCTTTCCCTTTTCCGCTTCCGCCTTTTTCTTGGCAGCATCCGCGGCCCGAGCATTCTCAATCGTTGTCAAAAACCCGACACCAAGTTCGTTGTAGGCCGCACCACCCTTGTGGGCGCCTTCAACGATGTCATTGATGTTTTTCTGAATGGCCGCTTTCAGCGCATTGATCTCTGCAAGGCTTGCTTCGGCTTCGGTTCCGAGTTGCAGAATGGCGGGCACCAGCGCTGCATCCAGTTTGGTGTTCATTACCGCCGCTTCGCTGTGAACGATCTCAACATCTGATGCATAGGTCGTGCATTTCTGGTTGGTTCGCCCGCTCTCTTTGGCGACAACCGCAAGCTCCGCAGAAACAGATTTCAGCCGATCCGACAGCCCGTCCGGCGCGCGAAGCTGTGGCAAAGAAATGGAACAAAGCGCCTGAAAGAGGTCATTTATGCTCATCGCCACCGCGACGAGTTCGATGAATTCACTGTCACGCTGGCGGTGAAAATCCCGTGCCTTCTGCTTCATCTCACCTTGATAGACAGACGCCTCATAGGCCACACCCGCATCGACCGGCAGACCTAGATTGACCTGCTCTTCCACCAAATCGCAATAGGTCTGGAGCATGATGAACGCATCAGAGGCGATCTGATAGTCGGCGGTGAGTGTGTCGGGACCGGGCGGTTGTGCAGCCTCCAATGCGTGCACAGGATCAATGGATTTTTCGCTGTCACCCATGGCCGAACGTTCTCCCCCAAGGATAGTCTGTTCGGCTGGTCGGCCTTGAAACTGACCGTTATCGTAAAGCCGAATTGGTCGAGGCTAGTGATCTTTATTTGGCTTCACAAGTGAACAATTGCACAGTTTCATTTGAAACGTGTCAGACACCTGGAGCAAAGCAACTGATTATGGAGGCGGAGTGCAACTTTGCCGAATTTCCCACTCCGCCGATTGAATTATGTTCCAGCTATCTGTCGTTGAAGCTCGACGGATCCCAACTTTGTCATTTTATATCTGATTGTGCCGTCCCTATCCGATTGAAATGAGTGAGCCAAACCATTTTCGACCAAGCTGTCCAGCACAGGCTTGACGTTACCTCGGGGCATTTCTGATTCTCCGGACAATCTAACATCATGAAATATGCCGGAGACTGATCGACGCATTTGCGGTTTATTATTTAGCGCCTTCAAAACCATCTCTTGTGGCACTGAAAGATCAACATTGTCCAAACTGCTTGCGGACATTGCCGCATCGTCTTCAGATATGCTCTCTTCTTCCAACTGCTCACTGATTTCTATTTTCGTCTGTTGCGCGATTCGACGAGCATCTTGAGCTTCTTCATTGGCTTGCTCAGCCATCCTGAGAATTTTAGAGGATATCGACCCTATAAATGAGTTTGCAGCGAAGGCAGCGACCAAACAGAAGCCGAAGAATATCAACAAGCTTTGTAGCCAAGCATCCTCTTTGCTCATAATAATTTTTAAAACGTCGCTTTGTATAAACCCCAAAAACAGTGGAACTAGAAATGAGGCAATAACAGACAATCCCAGGTTTAATCTGAACGATGGGGTTGGGATTGAGCTATCATCCACATTTCGATGATTCTTTAATTCTACCAGATAGTTAGTTACCCCCCCAAGAGCACCTGCAACAATCATAAAACCTATAACGAGAAGAAAGCGCGCAAGATCACTTTGGAAATATTCCATAAAAAAAATCCAATCAAATATAAATAAATATGAATATTCAGTATTGTTCTTATGCCCGGAATAGTCAATTCCCGTCGTCTGGGAACACCGGCAGCGGGGCAATCGCGATGCCCTCGTCAATGAGCTCGGAGGCTTCTTCCATGGAAGCCGCACCATAAATGCCGCGCTGCTCTGCCTCGCCATAATGAATTTTGCGAGCTTCTTCGGGGAATTTCTCGCCCACATTTTCTGACGATTCAACAACCTTGTCGCGCAACTTTTTCATCTCTGAAAAAATCTCGCGACGCTTGGCATCAACCATTGCAACGGCGGTCTTTTCCTTCGAGCGGCTCGTGGTAACGCGCGGTGCCATCAGCGCCTTGGAAACAGCGCTTGAGCCGCATTGGGGGCACTCGACCAAGCCCCTCATCTGCTGGACATCAAAATCGTCCGAAGAGCCAAACCAGCCCTCAAACGTATGAGCGTTATCGCAGATGAGATTGAACTTGATCAAAGCGGAAAACTCTAAGCTGTCTTCTTCAGTGTGCCATCAGGCGCCGTGTCATCCTGAAGCGTGAAGGCACGCTCGTTCTTCAGGTTCGGCACCTTCGAGCGCGCAGCTTTTACAGCATCAAGGTCAATTTCTGCAACCACCACGCCGGGTTCCTCATTGCAGCTGTCGGCGATGACTTCCCCCCAGGGATCAACGATAATGGAGTGGCCAAAGGTTTCGCGCCCGTCTTCATGATCGCCACCCTGAGCGGCGGAAATCACATAGGCACCATTTTCGATGGCGCGCGCCTGCATCAATGTATGCCAGTGCGCCCGGCCGGTCTGGCGGGTAAAACAGGCTGGGAAGGTCAGAACTTCTGCACCATTTTGTGCATAGGTGTTGGCAAGCGCCGGGAAACGCACGTCATAACAGATACCTAGCCCGATGGTTGCTCCTGCCGCACGGGTCAGAACGCTTCTTGTTCCCGACTCATAAATCGCTGATTCCCGCCAGCTTTCACCATTGTCGAGATCCACATCGAACATGTGGATCTTGTCATAGGTCGAGATGAGCGCACCATCAGGTGCAAACACAAAGGCCCGGTTCGCAACCTTGCCATCGTCGCGCAGAATGGCGGTTGAACCGATGTGAAGCCAGATTTCGTGCTGTTTGGCCCAGCCGCTTGCGGCTGCAACGATGGGGTCATCATCCTGCTTTCGCACGGTTTCCATCAGGCCCGCGCGGCGCTTTTGAACAAATCCGGTCATCTCAGGTGTCTGAACAAATTTTGCATCCTGCCCGGCAGCGTCTGCAATCAGATCACCCACAACCAGTTGATTTTGTTCCGGATCAATACCGGAACGAAGTTGCACGCAGGCAGCCAGAAATCGGCTCATATCACACTCTCCTTGGCCGGGATGCAGTTTTGGCCCGGCTAATTCTTCACATTGCGAGCAGCGGATCAAGCTTGCCGGACCTTTCCAGCGCCATCAGATCGTCGCAGCCGCCGATATGTTCTTCCCCAACAAAAATCTGTGGGAAGGTCGATGCACCACCGGACTTTGAAATCATCTCCTTGCGAAGGGCAGGATCGAAGGTTGCGTCATGTTCGGTGAATGCAACATTCTTCTGGGAAAGAAGATGTTTTGCAGCGCTGCAAAAGCCACAGAGCTGCCGCGTATAGATGGTGACATTGGCCATGGAGAGAACGTTCGTTTTCTTGATGTTGTGGGGTGGGAACCGCGAAACGAAGTCCGCTAAATCCTCACGATATATAGGGTTTACCCCTCCTCCGGTGCAACCCGCGCAAAGGTGAGACAGTCAACACCCGCAGCACCACCGCGTATAAGCGCGCGGGCGCAGGCTTCAAGGGTTGCGCCTGTTGTGTAGACATCATCAATCAAAAGGACCCGCCGATGGCTGACTTCAATATTGCGTGAGGCGGGAACCCGGAATGCTCCGCGAACGTTGGCGGCCCGCTCGGACTGCTTCAAGCCCACCTGTTGGCGGGTGGAACGGCTGCGCTCAAGCAATTCAGGTGCATAAACGCAATCAGCGAGCCTAGCAAAGGGTCTTGCCAGCTCGGCGGATTGGTTGAAACGCCGCGACAACAGGCGCCTGCGATGCAGTGGCACCGGAACAATTAGCGGATTGTTTTCAAGGAGTTCGGGTGCGGATCGTTTCACCCATTGGACCATCCAGTCCGCCATCCAGGGGGCAAGGTCGGTCCGATCCGAGAATTTCAGCGAAAGAACAAGTTGGCGGATTGTGTCGTCGTAGTGAGCAATGCTCCTCAAACGCTCGAAAGGAGGCGGATTTGCAATGGCCTCTGCCGACAACGCGCCCTCCCCAAGATCATAAGCGAAGGGTGTCCCCAAAACCTCGCAGAATGGTTTTTCTATAAAACGAATTGAATTCCAGCACCTTACGCAGACCGTGCCAACCTTGTCCGTGCGCTGATGACAAGTGAGGCAGGTTGGCGGCAATAGTGTTTCGAGAATTCGGTGCCCGATAGTGGTTGGCAGTATACGAGCGCGGTGCACATGGGCAGAAAACCCAGAGGCGGGTTCGACATCGCTCTCTTGTGCCGTCGCGGTACTGTTCATTGCGCAACAATAGAGGATTTTGCCAATTCATGCGATAAGCAAGAAAACTCTCACAGACCGCCCTTTGCCCGTGGCACAAGACACTGAAATATTTGACCATTCAAGGTTGGTTGCGCATCTGGCCCGGGCGCGGAAGATTGCAACTTCAGACAGTTTGTTTCTCGTCGATCGCGTGATCGATGATCTCATTGACCGCCTGCGAATGGTCAACAGATCCTTTGAAACCATCCTCCTTGTCGGTCTGAATGAATGGCGGTTGGAAGCAAAAGCCTCGAGACTTCTTCCGTCCGCCAAAATCAAATTTCTGGACGCGAGGGCTCTGTTCCAAACCAGCGGGACCGTTCCAGATATTGAAGAAAATCAACATGATCTGGTCATCGCACCGTTGATCCTGCACTGGAGCAACAATCCACTTCGCGAGCTTTCAATGTTTCATAAGGCATTGAAATCAGACGGACTTTTTTTGGCCGCTGTACCAGGAGATGGAACGCTGTCGGCTTTAAGAGCCGCTCTCATTGCTGCCGAGGCCAAACACCGGGATGGCGCTGCCCAAAGGGTCGATCCATTCCCGAGTGTTCAGCAGATCGGCGGACTTTTGCAGCGCACCGGCTTTGCGCTTCCCGTGATCGATCAGGAACAGGTGGAAGTACGCTATTCTGGTTTAGAAACTATTGCTTATGACTTGCGCGCCGTTGGCGCAACCAACGCGTTGAATGGACAACGACCGCCATTGACCAAAACCATCTGGCAGGATGTTGAAAGACATTATCCGGTTGAAAACATTGACGGAAAAAGGAAGATTCCCGCCACGTTTTCATTCATATTCATGTCGGGATGGGTACCACACGAAAGCCAGCAACAGCCGCTGAAACCTGGCAGCGGAAAAATCAGTCTCGCTGACGCGCTGTCGCCATCACCACCGGCGAAAAGCAAGTAATTTCAACAGTCTCCGGACTGGGTACCATTTGGATAAATCACACACTGGCTGGTCTTACTTGGTTGCAACACGCTTCGGCGCACGACGTAGCGGTTCGTCGAACCATTGTTGATTGAGCCCGTCACCGTGCGGTCGATCCCGTCGGACGAATTGCGGGCAATCTTATCCCCGCTGTCGGAGATCAGCGGCGTCAGAGCGAAGGTGATCGCGATAGCTGCAACGGCAAAAAACATCGCCATTTCAATGGATGTTGCCGCCCGGCGGTTCGACCAGAATGCGGCGGCAGTGCGAAGGACTGTTCTGCTCATGGCGCAATTCCATTTGTTATTTCAACGGCTTGGCGTCCGCCCTATCAGTGGACGATCCAGGTCAAACCGTTATGGATAACAAAGGGTGAACCAATCTTATAAAATATCCATTAACGCGGGGATTAATGGCGCATCCGCCTCGGGCATGGGATAGTCACGCAACGCACCGGCCCGCACCCACTTCGTCACCTGATTTTCGCGCGGGCGCACGATGCCCCACCATCTGCGGCAGATGTAGAGCGGCATGAGAAGATGAAAATCATCATAGGCATGGCTGGCAAACGACAAAGGAGCCAGGCACGAAGCCTTTGTTTCAATTGACAATTCTTCCTGCAACTCGCGAATGAGAGCAGCTTCGGGTGTCTCACCTTTTTCAACCTTGCCACCGGGAAACTCCCAAAGACCCGCCATGGATTTTCCTTCCGGGCGCTGGGCAATCATCACCCGATTGTCGGTGTCAACCAGCGCGCAGGCGACCACAAGGAGGAGTGGTTTTTCAACGGTCACAAATCTGTCCTTTGTACGACTTCGGGTGCCTTTGCCTGGGGATAGCCGCAATCGCACCACATTGTTGCCGCTGGATGCGGCAGAATTTTCGCGAAATCCACCCTCAAACTCGATAAAATGCCCGAGATTTTTTGCAAAATCAGGCCGATTTTGACGTGCGGGGATAATCTGATCCAAAAACCGAACAATCATGCGGTTTCGTTCACGGACGATGGGCTCATTCATTCCGAGCTCTATGACGATGGCTTTTTTTCCGATGATGGCGCGGCTCAAGAGTCGACCCACGTGTTTCTCGACGGGAACAATCTCTTGGAGCGATGGGAAGCCATTGACGCCTTTCAGATCGGTGAACTCGGGTTCGGGACGGGTCTGAACTTTCTGCTCGCTGCTAAGAGTTGGGCGAAGCACGCGCCTTCGAACGCTCACCTCACTTTCACCTCGTATGAGAAGCATCCGCTTCGGACCGACGACCTGCTCGCGGCTCATCGAGCCTTCGGCACGCCTGAGAAGGAAGCGGGTCGACTGGCAGCATTTATGGATCAGGTTGCCTCTGGTCTGAACCACTTCAAACTGACCGAGAGCATCACGCTCGACCTCATCATCGGTGATGCGCTTGCTGAGCTGACATGCTGGTCTGGCAAAGCGGATGCCTGGTTTCTTGATGGATTTGCGCCGTCAAAAAATCCTGACCTGTGGTCGCCCGCACTCATGAAGCAGGTTTACGATCACACCGGTCCCGGCGGCACGTTTTCCACTTACACGGTCGCCGGCCGTGTTCGCCGCGCGCTTGAACAAGCCGGCTTTGCGATCGAACGGGCAGAGGGTTTTGGGCGCAAGCGCGAAATGCTGCGAGGGCGGCGACCCGACGATCAGTAGCATCCAGCAAATTTGACTGACAGATCAACCGGCCAGATCACTCCTTCACGTGCGCTGCAAAGGCGTCTGCATAGTCAGGATGCCAACGGCTGAGTGCAGGACGATTTTCAATGATATCGCCGACAGCCCATGAAATTCGCTTTTCATCAAGCGAACGTGACACATCATTGTCGGGACAAAGAATGTAGAAATCTCTCTGGTTTATGCTGTCAATGAAGAACTCCACCGTTTGCTCGGCGGTCCAGGCAGCAGGCGGCTTTTCCACAGCACCAATCATGCCGGTGTGCACAAAACCTGGGATGAGAAGATGCGCGCTGATATCGGCACCTTCTGTGTTGCGCAACTCGTGGGCAAGCGCCTCAGTGAAAGTTTTCAACCCGGCCTTTGATACATTGTAGGCCGGATTGCCCGGCGGCGTGGTGATGCCCTGCTTGGACCCGGTGTTGACGATGAGACCGGGTCTGCCCCGTTCGATCATACGCGGTGCAAACACCTGTGTGCAGTGGATCGGCCCCCAAAGATTGACGCCCAAAGTGGCCTCCCAGGCATCCTGCGGACCAATCGTCGATGAGCGCATTCCGATACCGGCATTGTTCATCAAAATATCGGTTCCACCAAACTTTTTAGCAATGTTGGCTTCCAGTTCGGTGATTTGAGAGCGATCAGAAACATCGGTTGACTCGGTCAGAACATCAGCCGCCCCCGCACCACGCAAGGCCTGATCAACCATGTCGAGTTTTTCCGCTGAACGATCCACAACAACAACACGCATACCCATGCCTGCAAATCTAGTTGCCGCAGCAAGCCCGATTCCGGAAGCGCCGCCGGTGATTGTGGCAACAGATTCTGAATTAAATGCGGGGTGAGTCATGAAACAGTCTCCTCGGGGGCATGGCCAATTAACGTCAGGTCACGGTCGGATTTGGGACCTTGAGATCAAGCATGTCAGCCATCCATGGATTGGTAAACAACCCACTTGTCGCCCGGTCCATTTGATCAAATCCTCGATCACACAGAGGTTTTTGATCGCGTGCACGAATTGCTTCGGGTACGCACCCCGAAAAATCACTCCAGTGACTTCTTGCGAGGCATCAATGTCGCAACTCCGCCACAAGCGAACACAGGCATCCTAGGTCCTCAAAACAAGCGCAATATCTGCGCCTCGGGCGACATCGCTGTTCAATCTCAAATTGACAGTGCATAGTCTCATCAGATCGTCCCGAGACAGAGATCATCAATGGCGGAACGCTGGCGTGTTTTATCGCTGCTTTTTTGTGTGCGAACCGCAATGGCGTTTCAGTTCGCTTCCATCGGTGCTCTCGGTCCGCTGGTTGCAGACACATTTCAGATTGATGCCGCAAGCGTCGGATTTCTGATCGGGCTGTACCTATCACCCGGCCTAGTGTTCGCTCTTCCAGGTGGCGCTATCGGACGATTCTTTGGTGACAAGCGGGCTGTTCTTGCCGGTCTCGCTTTGATGTTTTCCGGTGGATTGATTTCGACGCTCGGAAACAGTTGGGACGCTCAAATCGTTGGCCGCGCCGTTGCCGGAGTTGGCGGTGTCATTCTCAACGTTCTGATGTCGAAAATGGTGACAGACTGGTTCGAGGGTCAGGAAATCGCCACGGCGATGGCGGTATTCGTCAATTCATGGCCGGCTGGGATTGCACTTGCACTCCTGGGGCAACCCTTCGCAGCGGCGTCGGGCGGCATCGAGTTTGCGTTTGCCCTGACGTCGATTCTCTCACTGGCCGGTTTTGGCGCGCTTTTGTTCCTGTATCATCAGCCTGCCGAAACAACGGCAGGCCAAGGCACGTGGCCAATCGGCCAAGAACTGATCTGTATTGTAGTCGCGGGCACAATATGGGGCCTGTTCAACGGTGCCTTCGCCATGGTTTTCGGATTCGGCCCCATCCTTTTGACGGAGCGAGGCTGGGAACTCTCAGCGGCAAGTTCAGCGACCAGTCTGGCTGTCTGGATCAGCGCTCTGTCTGTCCCGGCGGGTGGCATTCTGGCGGACAGAACTGGCAGGCCGAATACGGTGATGGTGATAGGCCTTGCGCTTTCAGCATTGGCTTTGATGATGCTGCCAAGACTGGATCAGCCAATTGCGGTGCTTGTTGTCATCGGGCTCGTGATTGGCATTCCCGTCGGCGCCATCATGAGCCTGCCGTCCCGTGTTTTGAAGCCACAGTCACGCGCAATGGGCATGGGCATCTTTTTCACCTTCTTTTACATCTTCGTGGTCGCAGCGCCTTTGGTTGCTGGCGAACTGATCGACCGATTGAACTGGGAAGGTGCCGCAGTGGATTTGGGCGCCGCGATGTTTGCAACCGCTATCATCATGCTGATCGCATTTGAACGCGTCGCAAAATCCATGCGATAAACGCCGTTGAAATCGACACCTAAACCACCACCCGCACCGGCACGCTGGCCAGCGAATGAATGGTGCTGTTGACGGCGGGAATGACCGGACCGACAAGCTCCACTCGTTTGATCCGGTCTGCAAGCGACTCGAACAGGCAGGACATTTCCAGCCGTGCAAGATGCATACCGAGGCAGGCATGAACCCCGTGCCCAAAGCCGACATGCCCGCGAACATTGCGCTCTATGTCGAACTGATCGGGATCGGGGAACCGCCGTGCATCACGGTTTGCCGCCCCAAACACCATCAGCGCTCTGGAGCCCGCAGGTAATGGAACGCCTGCAACTTCAGTATTTTCCGCCACATAGCGTGAAAACGCCTTGATTGGCGTGTTCAGTCGAACCACTTCCTCAATCGCGTTTCGGATCAGGCTGCGATCCGCCCTCAGTTTATCCCATTGCTCGGGACATTTCGCGAAGAGCATCATCGCATAGCCAATTGCCGATATCGTGGTGTCGAGGCTCGGCGCAATATAGTCGCGCATCAATTCCGCCGCGCGGCCCGGCTCTATGCCGTTTTCGATGCCTAGGCGGGTTGCGCGGTTGGCCCAACCACCAGGACTCAATCCGTCGAGAGTTTCCGGGTCTTCGAGAAAACGGCGCAGGCTCTTCAGATTTTCAATCGCTTCACCGCGCCGTTCTTTCGGATCGCCCATCAGCTCAAAGGTGGCGGCTGCCCATTTGAGCATATTGCCCTTGCCATGTTCGCCGAGCCCCACTAGATCGCGCACAATCTTCAGCGGAAGGTGGGGCGCGAGCTCACTCGCCGCATCGAACGCCCCTTTCGCAACCATTTTGTCAGCGATGGCATTTGCCTCGGTTTCCACCCGCTCCTTCACAATCTGCAGCGCCTTTGGTGACAACGGCGCAAACGTGATGGCGCGCGTGGCATCGTGTTGCGGCGGGTCGGAATGAAGCGTGCTGCCGATCAGCATGGCATTCACGTCGTCATTGATCGAGACGCCCTTGCCAGAGCGGAAACCCTGATGGTTTCTCAAGGCCTCTGTAAGTGCCGTGTACCCGCAGATTGCATAAAGACGGTTTGAGCTAAGCCACACAACATCCCCGCAGTCCAACATCCGGTGATAGTCGGAAACCGGGTTGCGGACGTTCTCGTCGCTGAAAAAATCAAGATCGCAGTGCGGCCCGGCAGGAGTCGCATCGGGTGGCGAGCCGGGTGGCTGAGACTTTGTCAAAACATTGCCCTTGTCTCTGGATACTGGTGCTGGCATTCGCCCCAAGACTTCCCGCGTTGCACATTTTGCTCCCAATTGCGAGCCGGGCGTTGACAGACAAACCAACCGCGTCGTCATCTGTCACCGAAACCTGTCCGAAACCCGTTGGGGCACGGCATGCTGATACAAAATACCGGCGTCACGCACCATGACAAAAGCAGATCCACGCCCGGATATCTGCTGATTGCACCGGTTGGTGGAAGCGCAGTTTACCTGATCGACTATAGTGGTGCCGTTGTTCGCAAATGGGACGTCGGCCAGGCTTTTACCATGTGGAGCTACCTGCTGCCGGGCGGTGATCTTTTCGTCAATGAGCGCTCGGAGGAACGCAAGGGTGTGGCACTGACCGTCAGCGGCCAGATGTGCCAATATGATTGGGACGGGAAGCAGATTTGGCAACACACCGATCCATACCAGCATCACGATGCGCGAAGGCTTGAAAATGGAGGCGCCGCCTACCTGGTATTCACGGAAATGAGTGCACGGGAGCAGGAGAAGGTTGTTGGCGGCATCCCCGGTTCCGAGACAGAAGCCGGTCTCTTTGGCGAAGCCATTCGCGAGGTCAACGCAACTGGAGAAACTGTATGGGAGTGGAACCTCTCCAATCTTGGATATGAACGTTTTCCCCTACATGCCAATGCCAATCGATGGTCGCAGGGACACACAAACACGATCCAGCCATTGCCCGATGGTAATTATCTGGTCAGCTGCAAGGTTTTGAATCTCATTTTTATCGTCGACCGACAAACCCACGAACTGTTGTGGCACTATCAGGACGATGCCATGGGTGGCCAGCATGATGCACAACTGCTCGACAACGGAAACATCTTGCTGTTCGCAAATGGCGCGTATGCAGCCGACCTGCATCATTCGCAGGTTTGGGAGATCAACCCCCGAACCGATGAGATCGTCTGGCGCTTTCACGCGAAAGACAATCCCCAGAGCTTCTTCTCACCGCACATTGGCGGCTGTCAGCGATTGCCTTCTGGCAATACGCTGGTGTGTGAAGGCGCGAAGGGCTGCATTTTCGAAACCACACCGGATGGTGACATTGTGTGGGAATATGTTTGCCCGTTCACCAATGAGGTTCCCGTGTTCGGCAACATCAACTGGCTGTTTCGTGCCCGCCACTACGCGCCGGGCGCTCCCGAGCTGCAGCACCTGATCTGAGCCCTTCGCGATGCCCTCTGAAAACGCTCTCCCTGCTCTCAATCCCATCGTGGATGAGGCCTATGAGGTCTTTGGCTCGTACAAACCCAACCTGCCACTGCACAGTTGCGGGTGTGACATGTGCGTGCCACCGGAAATGCAGAAGGAGATCATCAGCACGCCGCTCCGTGACCTGCCGCTTGGATTGCTGCAATCGTGGGAGGAGTCTGCGGCGGCCAATGCGTCTGTGGCGGCAGATGACAATTTCGATCTTGGCGAAGCGTGGTCGCTCGAAGTCCGCGCCTTCCTGCCCCGCATCATGCAAGCTCTGGCAGAAGGCGAGGAACCATCAACGCTTGGAATCGAAAACGCGTTTCGCACAGCCGCCCAAGCTGACTGGACCATGTGGCCGGATCAGGAACGAAAACTGCTGGCTCGGTTTGCGGAAGAATATTTCCTGTGTTCCCTGAACCGCGTGGCGCTTTCCTGGGCACCGATTGGGCATGTGCTGAAATATGGTACGGACGGTGATGAAGCCGCGGTAATGCTGTTGGTGATGGGGATAGACGTTGAACGAGTGATCGCTCTTTGGGACAAAGCCCCCGATCCCGCTGGTGCCGTTCATCTGGCCGAAGCGCGGCGATCGCTCGAATATGATGCCGGGTGCAATGCCGAGGTTTATGGATCGGTCTGGTTGGAAGACCAAAAGGAAGCTTGCGCAAGACTGGGTCATTGGCTGATGAGTGATGATGCCAATGCCCGGTTGGAAGCTGCGTTCTTTGCCATTTTGGGTGATGACCACGACGCCAAGGCCATGCGGGAGATCATTAGTCGGGGATTGAATTAAGCTCCCCAATACTCATAGTCATATGCCGTCCTGAAGCCCATGCTCTGATAAAGCCCCACGGCGCTTTCGTTGGCAGCAACAACCTGCAGGAAAGCACTGGCTGCTCCCTTGGCACGTGCCCATTTCAACGCAGAAGAAAGTAGTGCCCGTGCGTGACCCTGCCGACGCCGTTCCGGATGGGTCACGACCTCGAACAGGCCGCAAACATCGCCGTGATGCACACACAAAAGAGCTGAAAGTGGGATGCCGTTGCCATCCTCCACCAAAAACAGGCCACGCTCGGCGTGAATGCTGCCGATCACCTCACTCAGGCCCGGTTTCAGGGCCGGTTCGTAGCCATTGAGAAGGATGGATTGATCGATCCAATGCCCCACATCCTGCAGGGGGAGGCGGTCCACGGTTTCAGAAAAATCCATGTGGCCCAGATCGGCCAGCATCACCCGCGTCAGGTCAAAGCGCTGCCACCCGTCAGTGTCCAGCCTGTTACACAGAACGGGCGATGCCAGTGGTGAAAGGCGAAACACCAGCGGGCGACCAAAAGCGCGAAACCGCTCTTTGGCGAGGTGCAACCGCGTGTCCAGACGATCATAATCTTCCGGATCAAGCGGGTTGACCGAATTGAGCCGCTTTGCTGGATGTCCTGCCGTCAGGCGCACCGCCCACGACCCGTCATAGTGAACCGTATTGGCTGGCCAGGACCGAAAGCCGAGGGCTTCGAGCCGCCGAACGGTCGGCAGGCCGGGTGCGGCGCTGCGCAGCTCCGCAACCGCGTTTGAACCGTTCAATCCGGACGACAAGGACAAAGCCAATTATCGGGTCTCCCTAAAGCATACTTTTATCCGAAATGTTGATAGACTTTTCGGATAAAAGTATGCGCGAAAACAAACAATTAAAGCATCTGAGCGAAGGAAGCATTCGCGCAGATGCTTTAATCATAGAAGTAGGCGAATGCGCCCCACAACAGTCCCGCTCCAACGACGATCAGGCCTGTCCAGATTAATGGCGTCCAGCCGTTCGTGGCACCCCAGCCAGTCAGCAGCGCACCACCCCCAATCAGAATAATTGGAGCGAGCACGCTCATGAGGCCGTTGAGTATCGACTTAACCATGGAACTCATTGCACTCCCTTGGTTCGTGCCGCCAAAACGGCACAAGAATGGAAATGCCCCTCCTCCACAGATAGGTGCGGGGAGAGGTGCAATTCAACCACCTCGGGGTAATTATCGATTGTGGGTGTCAATTTCTGACAGGCTGGTGTTCGTTTTATCCGGCCCTCCGGCTCAACCGTTTCCCTCCACCAGCGGGGGAGGGTGTCGTCGTATGACGACGGGTGGGGGAGACATCAACCAAAATCCCCACCCGTCATGATTTCGT
>JBCCGR010000064.1:0-24191 GCA_039029195.1 Pseudomonadota bacterium | reverse complement strand
TCCTTCTCCGCCTCAGCCTCCTCTTCCTGCACTGGTGACTTGGATGGATTGAGCGCTCTGGAGGTCCGTGCCAAGTGTCGGCCATACTGCGGTGCGGAGCGGTGCTCTGTGTGGACCTCGCCTGCCGGCCTGCGCTCGAAAGACCTGTTGGCCTAGTGCGGCATACTAGGCGCACAGATTTGCGGGTTGTGCTGGCAGCCTGGGGAGTGCAGCAGAGACACACCCGTTGCTTGCGGCCATTGGACAGCTGCTTAATGTACTCTCGCTGCTTGTTGAGCAGGGTAGAGTGCCCAAGATTGGGATCGGTTCTCATCTTTAGTGATACGCCCATTGACAATTTCGATTTGGCGCGATACCTGACTGGCCAACTCTTTATCGTGGGTGACCATCATAATAGTTTTACCGTCAACCACGAGCTGCTTAAAGATATCAAAGACCATCTGGGCTGAGGTTGGATCCAAATTACCAGTTGGCTCATCAGCGATGAGAAGCGGGGGGTCGTTGGCCAAGGCTCGCGAGACAGCCGCGCGCTGCTGTTGCCCCCCGCTGACCATACTGGGGAGCTTATTGATTTGTTCAGCTAACCCAACCATCTCCAAGAGATATTCGGCCCGTTCGCGGCGCTCCTTGCCGGGATATTTGCCCGCAAGCTCCATAGGAAGCATCACATTGTTGAGTAAGGTCAATGAAGGCATCATCTGAAAAAACTGAAAGATGATCCCAACATTTTCACCACGCCAAAGAGATTGGTCGTTGGCATTCATTTCGTGAATGTCGCGGCCGGTGACCAAGACCTTACCGTCGCTGGGATAGTCGATCCCTGTGCACATATTCAGCAAGGTTGATTTACCATTGCCGGATGGCCCAACAATCGTTACAAATTCACCCGCGTAAACCTGAAACGAAATTCCTTTGAGGATTGTGATTTCGGTTGTGCCCAGGGCAAACTTTTTTACGACCGATTGGACATCAACAACTGGACTGTTTTGATCAGGATTATCAGCCATACCGGCCCCCTTTACCCTTGCAGGTGACGCGCCTGATCAAATTGAGCGGCTCTGACAGCTTTAAACATATCTGGATTTGGTGTGTAGGTTTCGGCATTATAGAATTCAGTCAAAGTGCGGTTGCTCGGTTGCGTGACGACTTCAAGCGGAGCATCCTCCGGGCCTGGGCTAAAGGGGCCAAAGACCAGAAGCCGCCCCATGGTACCGGCGGTTACCAAATCGACAGCAATCGTCGCAAAATTGGTGGCTGCTACTAGATCCCATCCATCAGGCCAGCCTGTTCTTACCAGGTAGGAGAGGGGCTGAACCAGGGTCCGTTGTCCTGTGCCCGCGACATCGTGCTGGAAACAGTTCAACAGGCTGAAAACATCCTGAAGCGCAACGCCGCGAAAATTGTTTGAAGTAGTAGATTTCTCCATCGTCAATTACATATCGGTGATAGAACAACTTCACACTGAATTTTGGGCTGAACTACATCATCGAGACGATATCTTTTCATCTCTTGTAAATTTCTGGTGCATACCACCGAAAAGTGGGCGCCAGTTTTCGGATAATGGTATGCACAATCAAACAGATAGCGCAGTGTTTTGAATCTATCAAAACGTGGTATGCGATAGATGGTGGGATTAAGTCCACTTTGGATGATACCGTGTACATGATCAATGTCAGCTTCTCCTGTATTCTGCGATACAGGTGTCGATCAAAATTGTAGGTAGGTTCGACATCGGGTTGGTGTAGGATATTTTCGAAGGTGATTGCCGATGGTCGATTTTTGGCAAGAAAACAATAAAGATCAACAATACTCCATCTATACGACTGCATATGACAAAGAGGTAACCGGCGAGGAATTGATCCAAGAGCTCTCATCGAAAGAAAGGGCGAATCTTGAGGAACAAGTCGGAGCCTTCGAGCAAGCAACCGCCGTTCATCAAACCAGTGCTGGTTTAAACGCAATGAGCCTTGTGGACGGCATACTTTCACAAAACCCCTGCATTAGTGAGGACACGGTCGTCTCGCTTGTTGTTGACCATTCTGGATCTTTAAAGGGTCAAAGAGCGATTATTGCTTGTTTGATCGTTCAATTGGCCAGTGATTTTCTATCGAGGCTGGGTCTGAGATATGAAATCTTGGGGTTTACGACGGTGGCATGGAAGGGAGGCGAGTCTCGCCAACAATGGATTGATAGAGGATGCCCTAGAAACCCCGGGCGCCTCAATGATCTCCTACACATCCGCTATCGCGAGGCATCACAGACCACTCCCGGGGCGCCTTGGTCGGTGTACAACATGCTGAGAAGTGACATCCTGAAAGAGAATGTCGATGGCGAGGCGGTTTTCTGGGCCGCCGAACGGCTAAAGAACTTAAGCGCTCATCAGAACTTGGTTGTTGTCATCTCTGATGGAGTACCTGTTGACGACAGCACATTGCACGAAAACCAGCCTGATTTCTTGTGGCGTCATCTGGAAGCCGTCATTTCTGACATAGAAGCGACGCCGGGTTTTCGTGTTGCAGCCATCGGCATCGATCATGATGTTGGTCGCCTATATCCGTCGGCGTTACGGATTGATCGGCTAGATCAAGTATCGACCAAACTCCCAGACTATATCGCTGGGCTTTTTCGGTAAGCTGCTGTGGGGTAGTCCAAGGTGAGATCAGCATTGTCCCACATACATGACGTGAACAGCGCTGGTCTACAAGTCGTTGCGCGCAGACTCAGGTCTACCGACAGGCTTTAAGTCAGTTGGATCAGTCCAGCAGCCTTAAAAGTGCGTTCAACAAATCCGCTTGAATTATTTGTCATTGTTCATTTCGCGCAACGCCGCAAAGATTGGTTGAAGCAGTCTTTTAATCGCCTTTCCTCGCGCTGAATTCGGTTCAAAATCCCGGCACGTCATCCACGATCGTGTAGGTGGGATCGTGCGCAACTTCGTGCTGCGGCGGAAATGTGTTTGACGGAATATCGAGACCCGAGACCCATTCAATGCGATCAGAGCGTTTGCCTTCAGAGTTGATGAAGTCTTCCAATGCATTGAATGCATCATCAAAGGGAATGAACAAGGCGACCGGCAGAGGGTCACTGTGCTTGTTTCGTTTGACTGTGTGGATTTTGCTCATATCGCCTTTGGAATAATAGATTTCTCCATCCTCAATTCCATATCGGTGATAAAACAGCATCACGCCGAATTTCGGGCTGAACCACATCATCAGAACGATGTCTTTGCGGCCTTCGCCAAGTTGCAGATGCTCCGTTCCATCAATGCCTTCGAGCGTAATGACTGCGTCATCTCCTCCGCCATGATAGATTTCGTTGTTCTCGTACTCCGGGCTGAAAAAGGGTTTTATTTCAGCTGGGTCAGGCCAATAACCATAGGTGTGATCAACAAATCCGCTCCACTTTCCAAACATCTAGCGCTCCCTTACCAGCATGTTTCCTCTGCTTGTCCAGACACGTCCACCAAGTTCTCGAATTGTCAGATTTCGTATTCCCAGCCGTTGGGCCACTAGGGGAATAATCACCTGACAAGAACCACAAACCGGTCGATCCACCGTCATTTCAATATCGCGTCCCCTCAAGGTTCCACCATTCAACGCAGCCATGCGGAATAGAATTGTCGCTTCTGCGTGGTACAGGGCATCATTTGGCCTCCAACCAATGTTTGCTCTGGCCATGGTTTCGGGGTTTGACTGAATCAATGTCTCTCGCATTGCAGCAGCCGCTCTGGAGTCGACATTGGTGTAAGCTGCGGATTCCGAATTCACGCCAAAGTAGAGTTCTTTACCAATGCGTGCAAATGAAACTGTGCCAAATGACTTGGATGGTTGAGGTCCTCTTGGAATGGCTGGCAGGCTCAATATCTCTCGATAGGTCGCGATTGCTTCTCGCGGCGTGGATTCCAGGCTTGGCCCTTGGTTGTGACCAATTCCGGGACCGTTTGTCCGGAAAACATGAGCCTGAGCGTGACGCGCCTGGCCGCGAATGTGTTGTATGAGGCCGGAAACATTTTCATACAAACCAGCTGGTGGTTTATAGGTGGGGTCAACATTCCGTGCTCGAGAGATCGCCCTGCTGGCGTTGAGCCGAGCGGCAACAAGGCGGGCGGATTGAGTTGGTGTCGCGATGAACGTTCGTCCGGCAACCCGAACGACGTTGCTGCTCGGGCGAAACGTCCTGCCACCAGCAACGCGAACGCCCGCGGCGCGTGGGCGTACCGGACGGCGCCTGCTGCTTGCTCCTCCGTTGGACCCGCCATCAGTCCATTGACCACCTGTGGAATATCCCCGTGGAACGCGCAGCTGGTCTGGCCTGAAGCCTGCCTTGCCAATGAGGCTGAACAGATGAAGAGCAGCAAAGTGCAACCTCGACAGGGCGAGATTGTAGTTGGATCTCAATAGGTTGAGCTTTAGCTCGTTTGATGTGGCGTTTGCCTCGCGTCCCATGGCAATCCCTGATGCAACCAGAAGGAGAGGCAAGCATCAGGGACGTATTCAATGGGGGGATAAGATTTCGGCGAGTTGCATATCGAGCTGAGAGTTTGGAATGGAGGCAAGCTGTCTAATTCGTCATTCCGGCCTTTACGGCCGGAATCCACAAAAACTCCGTTAGATCAATGGATTGCGGCCCTCGCATCGATAGTCTCAGCAGGCCGCAATGACGGCAGTTAGATGTTTGATGCGAAAGTAGTTTCGGAGCAAACCTTCTCACCCGCCGCGCATCATCTGCCACCACTCGCCGGGCTTCAGGCGTTTGGCAAGGCCGCGCCTGGTTTCAAGCCAGAGCGCCAGATTTCGGAAGCGTGTGCGGGCGAGGCGATGGAACAGGCGGCCATAAAGCGTTTTCTGGCTCTGGTTGAACGGGCAGACCCGCATGCAGATCGCGCAATCGGATTTGAGCTTTGCCCAATAGCCAAAGCATTTTTCGCAATTGGCCGACCACTTCTTGACCGCTTTCAGCGTTGATGGGCTGTCGCTCTCGGCTCCATCGGTTGGTGGGCCATGTGGCAGGGCCTTGGGCGGGCAGGCGTCCGCGCATTTGGTGCAGATGTCGCAATATTGCCTGATGCCGAGTGGCGCGGGCATATCGGCCACCAGTGGCAGGCTTGTGAAGATTTTGGAAAACCGCACCCGTGGGCCAAACTCGGGTGTGATGACCATCTGGTTGCGGCCATATTCGCCTAGGCCCGCCTTCACCGCATAAGGAATGACGAGCGCGGTGTCATTCATCGAAGGCACGGCTTCATAACCAAGATTGCGGATATAGGCGGCAAGCTGAATGACGATTGCCGCCTCGTGGGAATATTCCCGGCCCGTGGCAGCGCCCGCCAAGGCCGACGGGTAGGTGTCGACAAGCGTTTCATCCATGGCGTGACCCATGACAATCACATGGGTGATGCCCTCTGGCAGATCGTTGGGTACGGAGGAAAAATCGCGCGTGTCAACCCGGTGGGAATAATGCCAGCGCTCATCGACTTCTGTGATGCCAACGAGATCAGCGCCGAACAGTTTTGCCACCGATTTGATTTCGACAGATTGCGCGACGGGATCATCAACCGGCACCTGATCCGGGCAAACGGGTGTATCGTTCTGAATGGCCGACTGGAACCCCTCGCGCATCCCTTGATCATTGCCGCGATTGGAAATGATGTCGGAAATGATCCAGGACGCGTTGCGCAGGGCGAAGTCTTTTTGCGTAAACCCTTCGCCGCGACGCGGTGCTGCTTCGGTTCGATAGGACCCAAAGAAAGCATCGCTGTCCTTTGAGCGCACCTGCTCATCCCAGAACGCGCGGGTGAACATGTCGTTGATCTGGTTGAAGGGCTGGAAGCTGTCGCCAACCTCAATGCCGAGAGCGGCGTCGCTCTCGGCGAAACGCTTTTTCCAATCAGCCCGTTGCGAGTCTCTGACGCGGGTTTCAGGCTGATTGGATGGCCAACTCACAAGAAGCTTCAGTCAATACGCGTGAGCAGATCGCTCATGCTGGCCTTGGCATCGCCATAGAACATGCGCGAATTTTCCCGATAGAAGAGCGGGTTTTCAATGCCCGAATAGCCTGTGCCCTGTCCGCGCTTGGAGATGAAGACCTGCTTGGCTTTCCACACTTCCAGCACCGGCATGCCGGCAATGGGAGAATTGGGATCTTCCTGGGCCGCAGGGTTTACAATGTCATTGGCGCCAATGATGATCACCACGTCGGTGGACGGGAAATCATCGTTGATTTCATCCATTTCCAGCACGATGTCGTATGGCACCTTGGCTTCGGCCAGCAGCACATTCATGTGGCCGGGCAGGCGACCTGCGACCGGGTGAATGGCAAAGCGAACTGATTTGCCCTTGCCGCGCAACCGGCTGGTGAGTTCCGATACTGAGGCCTGAGCCTGCGCCACTGCCATGCCGTAGCCCGGTACGATGATCACGCTGTCAGCATCCTCAAGCGAAGCCGCAACACCATCGGCATCAATGGCGATCATCTCGCCTTCGATTTCCTGCGCGGGCCCACCATCATTGCCAAAGCCGCCAAGGATCACCGACACGAAATTGCGGTTCATGGCACGGCACATGATGTAGCTGAGGATCGCGCCGGATGAGCCCACAAGGGCGCCGGTGACGATCAGGAGATCATTGCCAAGCAGGAAGCCGGTCGCAGCCGCTGCCCAGCCTGAATAGGAGTTCAGCATGGAGACGACGACGGGCATATCCGCGCCGCCGATCGCCATCACCAGATGCGCGCCGATGACGAAGGCAATCAACGTCATCAGTATCAGCGTCCACATGCCCGCATGGGCCATGAAGGCAATGCCCAGCACCACACAAAGGCCGACCATTGCGAGGTTGATCAGATGCCGATGGGGCAAGGTGAGGGCCTTGCCGTCAAGTGAGCCCGCAAGCTTGCCATAGGCGATAATGGAGCCTGTAAAGGTGATCGCACCGATGAACACGCCCAGGAAGATTTCAATTTGGTGGATGACCACTTCCGCACCCTGAAGCCCCTCCGGTGGGTTAATCTCGGAATTGATGCCAATGAAAACCGCGGCCAGACCTACGAAAGAGTGGAGGGCGGCCACCAGTTGCGGCATGCCGGTCATTTCCACACGCTGGGCGACAATCACGCCGATCACCGACCCGATTGCGATCATGACGATCAGCAGGCCATAGCTTTGAACCGACGGCCCGAGCACGGTCGAGATGACGGCAATTGCCATGCCAACAATGCCGAACCAGACGCCGCGCTTGGCCTTTTCCTGATTGGAAAGACCACCAAGTGAGAGGATGAAGAGAACGCTTGCCGCGATGTAGGCGGCGGTAACGAGACCTGTGCTCATGATTGCTGCCTCAACTCTTCTGGAACATGGCGAGCATGCGCCGTGTGACCATGAATCCACCAACAATATTGATGGTGGCGATCAAAACGGAAATGGCCGCGAGAATGGTCACGATCCAGCTTGTGGATCCGATCTGGAGCAACGCACCCACGATGATAATCCCGGAGATGGCATTTGTGACAGCCATCAACGGCGTGTGCAGCGCGTGGGAGACGTTCCAGATCACCTGGAAGCCCACGAAGCAGGAGAGCGCAAACACGATGAAATGCTGCATGAAGCTTGCCGGTGCATAAGCACCAATCAGCGCCATCAGCAAGCCTCCGGCGATCAGCATCATGGTCTGGCGCGAACCCGCCTTGCGCATGGCATCCGCTTCCGCCCGTTTTTCTGCTTCCGGATCAACGACCGGTTTTGGCGGCTGTTTGGCAATCGCCTGCACCTTTAGCGGTGGCGGTGGCCAGGTCACTTCACCTGCGTGAGTCACCGTGGACGAGCGGATGACATCATCTTCCATGTCCACATTGATGACCCCGTCCTTTTCGGGTGTCAGGTCGGTGAGCATATGACGAATGTTGGTCGCATAAAGCAGCGACGACTGTGTTGCCATTCGGCTTGGAAAATCGGTGTAGCCAATGATGCGCACACCATTTTTAGTGGTAATCGCTTCATTGGGGACGGTGAGGTCGCAATTGCCACCCTGTTCGGCGGCGAGGTCCACCACCACCGACCCGGGCTTCATGGCTTCCACCATTTCAGCGGGCCACAGTTTGGGGGCCGGGCGGCCCGGGATCAGAGCCGTGGTGATGACAATATCGACCTCTGGCGCCTGCTGGCGGAAAAGCTCCATTTCCTTTTCGATGAATTCAGGGCTCGCAGGCTTGGCGTAACCACCTTCGCCAGAAGTATCTTCATCGAATTCCAGCATGAGGAATTCAGCACCCATGGATTCAATCTGTTCGGCCACTTCAGGCCGCACATCGAACGCCCGGACAATTGCGCCGAGCGATTGGGCCGTACCGATTGCCGCAAGGCCTGCGACGCCTGCGCCAATGACCAGAACTTTGGCCGGAGGAACCTTGCCCGCCGCCGTGATCTGACCGGTGAAGAAGCGACCGAAATTGTTACCCGCCTCGATGACCGCCCGATAACCGGCAATGTTGGCCATTGACGAGAGCGAATCCATTTTCTGGGCGCGTGAAATGCGAGGCACCGCATCCATGGCGATGCTGGTGACGCCTTTCGCATTGAGTTTTTTCAGCAAGTCTTCGTTTTGCGCCGGGCCAATGGGGCTTATGACGATCTGCCCCTTTTTCATCTGATTGATTTCGCGGGTTTCGGGCGACCGGATTTTTGTCACCACATCGGAACCTGACCACAAAGCCTTGGCGGATGTTGCGATTGTTGCCCCTGCCGCTTTGTAGTCAGCGTCGGAAAACCCGGCTTCCAAACCAGCGCCTTTTTGCACAACGCACTCGTGGCCGAGTTTCATGAGATGGCCGACGCTTTCCGGCGTCATGGCGACACGACGTTCGCCTTTGAAAATCTCTTTGGGAGCCCCGATTTTCAATGTAATTGCTCCTGGCACTTTTTGTGGGATCAGTGTTCGTATAGGCGAAACGGTCAAAGGCTGCAATTGAGCCGCACTGCATGGCTGGGTGTCGGTCTGCGCAAGCCTATAACCGGTCCCGCAGCGCGTACCAGAGCATCCCCAGAGCGAGCAATGGTGATCGCAGTAGCCGTCCGCCGGGAAATTTTGGCGATGGGACCCTTGCCATCAAATCAAAGCGTTCTTCTTGTCCGGATATGGCTTCGCAGACCAGTTTCCCCGCCATAGTCGCCATGGCGACTCCGTGGCCCGAATATCCCGAGATTGACCAGACATTCGGGTGCGGTCGGGCAAAATACGGCATGCGGTTCATGGTGATTGCCAGTGTACCGCCCCATGCAAAGTCGATTCTTGTGTCGGCCAGTTGCGGGAAAACCTTGAGCATTGGTTTGCGCACGAATTCGGCAATGTCTTTCGGAAATTGGTATCCGTAATTTTCGCCGCCGCCAAACAGCAAGCGATGATCGTGGCTGCGTCTGAAGTAGTTGACGACAAAGCGGCTGTCGGCAACGGCAACATCTTCAGCGATGAGCGATTGTGCGCCTGCGTCGCCTAAAGGTTCGGTGGCAATGATAAAATTGTTGATTGGCATGGTGTGGCGGGCAACCATTTCGTCCATGTCGCCAAGATAGCCATTGCAGGCCAGCACCAGGTGCTGCGCCTTGACCGAGCCTTCATTGGTGATGATTTCGATCCCCGATGCCTGGCGGTTCCAAATCACAACAAGAGACTTCTCGTGGACCACGACACCGGCGGCCAAGGCTGCTTTCGCTAGTCCAAGGGCATAGCGCAGAGGGTGCAGGTGGCCCGAACCACGATCGATTAATCCGCCGTGGTAGTCGTCGCTTGCCACCAGATTTCGGATTGCTCCGCGATCAAGTGGGGCGATCTGCGAGTATCCGTACTCGCGGTTCAGCTTATCAGCGTAGCGATGGGAATGAGCGACGTAACGCGGTTTATGGTCAGCATGGATGATGCCTGGTTTGAAATCGCAATCAATCTGATGGTTTTCTATCAATTGAAGTGCGGTGGCTTTGGCTTCCTCAGCCAGATCCCACAACCGTCTGGCTGGCGCATCACCAACAAGAGTTTCAAGTTCGTCCTGATCCTGTCGCTGCCCGGATCCCAATTGTCCGCCGTTGCGCCCCGAGGCGCCCCAGCCCACGCGATGGGCTTCCAGTAAAACAGCGTCAAAACCGCGTTGTCGAAGGTGAAGTGCAGTCGATAGTCCGGAATATCCGCCACCCACCACACAGACATCGCACGATTTATGGCCGACCAACGGAGGCTGAGGGGGCAGCTCGTCTACTGTCGCTGCGTACCAGGAGTTTGGATATTCCCCTTCGCGATCATTGCAGAACAGCAGATTGCTCACGTGATTGCTCCGGTGGATTTTCGCCTGAACAGAACAGGTTTGACAGGGTTATGGCCGTGACTTATTGCAAAATCAGTGTGGCGTTTGCGGCTTTTCTCACGGTGGAGGCAATTATGACAATCAGCAAATTCGCGGCAACTCTCAGCGGCGTTATGACCGCGGCTTTTGTTGCCTTCGCGGCTCAGGCGGAAGAGGTTCGGGTCTACAATTGGTCCGACTATATCGACGAAGAAATTTTGAAAGATTTCGAGAAAGAAACAGGAATCAAGGTCGTCTACGATGTCTTTGATTCCAACGAGATTCTCGAAACCAAGCTGCTGGCCGGCAAGACTGGGTACGATATTGTTGTGCCAAGCCACGCGTTCCTGTCACGGCAGATCAAGGCAGGCATTTTCCAGAAACTCGATATGGCGCAATTGCCGAACGCGAAAAACATCTGGAAGGATGTGGCTGACCGTGTCGCCCGATTTGATCCAGGCAATGAATTCTCCGTCAATTATATGTGGGGATCGACGGGTCTGGGGTATGTGAAGGAAAAAGTTGCCGAGCGCATCGAGAATCCGCCCACCAATTCATGGTCTTTGGTGTTCGATCCCAAATATGCCAAAAAGCTGCAGGATTGCGGAATTTACTGGCTGGATGCGCCAACGGAAGTGATGCCAGCTGCTCTTGCCTATTTGGGCAAGGATGGGAATTCCAGAAGTGCAGACGACATGAAAGAGGCGGCGGCGCTCTTGGAAAAGGTGCGCCCGTTTGTGCGCAAGTTCCATTCTTCAGAATATATCAGCGCGCTGGCGAACGGTGAGATTTGCGTAGCCATCGGCTGGTCAGGCGATGTTCTGCAGGCTCGCGATCGGGCATCAGAAGCCAAAAAGGGTGTGACGGTTGAATACAGCATTCCCAAAGAGGGGACCCAGATGTGGTTCGATCAGCTCGCCATTCCCGCCGATGCGCCGAACCCTAAAGCTGCGCACAAGTTCATCAACTATCTGTTGGAAGCCAAGGTGATCGCAAAAGCGACGAACTATGTGAACTACGCAAACGGCAATCTCGCTTCGCAGGAATTTATCGATCCCGAAGTGCTTGCAGATACTGCAATCTATCCGGATGCTGAGACGGTGAAAAACCTGTTCGTTGTCGACACCTATGCACCAAAACTGCAACGAGTAGTGACACGCGCCTGGACGCGGCTGAAAACCGGCCAGTGACACTGAACTACACCGGAAAATCCGGTTGATAAGATTGCGGGCATCTCGGAACGGCGATTGTTCTGAGGTGCCCGCTGCCCGTTTCGTCGACACTGTTGTGTTGACGGCTATTTGCGAACACGGAACCGCCATATGAGCACGCCAATCTGGAGCCCCTCCAAGGAACGCATTGAATCCACACTGCTGCATCAGTTTGCGCGGCAGCATGGTCCGGGTGGCGGCAAAGCTGACTATGACACGCTCTGGCAGTGGTCGATCGACGACAAGGGCTCGTTCTGGAATGCGGTCTGGAATTTTTGCGGCATTGTTGGCGACAAGAGGGGCACTGCCTATCAAAAAGCCGAGCGCATTGTCGATGCGCGTTTTTTTCCCGAAACCCGGCTGAATTTTGCGGAAAACCTGCTGAAGCGGAATGATGACAGTGATGCCATCATCTTCCACGGCGAGGCCGGTACGCGTGATGTGATGAGTTGGAGGGAACTCAATACGCTGGTTTCGCGATTGCAACAGGCACTTGCTGCAAAAGGCATTGTGAAGGGTGATCGCGTTGTTGGCTTTGTGCCCAACACGGCACACACCATCGCAGCCATGCTCGCTGTCACATCCCTTGGTGGCGTTTGGTCGTCCTGTTCGCCGGATTTTGGTGTTGCCGGTGTGCTTGACCGGTTTGGCCAGGTCGAGCCCAAGCTGATGTTTTGTGGTGATGGGTATCACTACAATGGCAAGGAAATTTCTTCTCTCGATTTGGCGCTTGAAATCGGCGCTGCAATCCCGAGCCTCTCGGACATCGTGGTTTTGCCGTATCTCGGTTCTGCCGCTGAACAGGATAGGCTGACAACGCTGCAAGACTTTGTTGAACCGTACGCTGCGAAATCTGTCACCTTTGAAAGGGTCGGATTTCGCGATCCACTCTACATCATGTTCTCGTCAGGCACGACCGGTAAGCCAAAGTGTATCGTACATTCGGTTGGCGGCACCTTGCTCCAGCATGCAAAAGAGCACCAACTTCAAAGCGATGTGCGACCGGGCGACCGGCTGATGTATTTTACAACCTGCGGCTGGATGATGTGGAACTGGCAGGTCAGTGGGCTCGCCGCTGGGGCAACGCTCGTCCTCTATGACGGGTCACCCTTTTATCCCGATGGCAATCGCCTGTCGGAAATCTGCGAGCGTGAGCAGCTCACTCACTTTGGCACATCCGCCAAATATATAGATGCCTGCGCAAAAGCCGACATCTCACCTGCAAAGTCCAAGGACCTATCGAGTTTGCGAACTATTCTGTCGACCGGATCACCGCTGGCAGCCGAGGGATTCGATTATATTTACGAGCACTGGAAGTCGGATGTTTGTCTGTCATCCATTGCCGGTGGAACCGACATCATTGGATGCTTCATTGGTGGCAACCCGATTGGCCCGGTCTATCGCGGCGCGTGCCAAAAGCGTCATCTGGGCATGGATGTTCGCATATTCGATTCCAACGGGCAGTCTGTTGAGGGTGAACAAGGCGAGCTTGTGTGTGTCGGTGCACACCCCTCAATGCCAATCGGCTTTTGGAATGATCCCGATGGTTCGCGCTACCATGAAGCTTACTTTGCCGTTTACGACAATGTATGGCGGCATGGGGACTGGGTCGAACTTACGCCTGAAGGGGGAGGCGTGTTTTTCGGGCGATCCGACGCAACGCTCAACCCCGGCGGCGTGCGAATCGGCACCGCAGAGATCTATCGTCAGGTTGAGCGCGTGGATGAAGTGCTGGAAGCTCTTGTCATCGGCCAGAACTGGGACAATGACACGCGAGTGGTCCTTTTCGTCCGACTTCGCGACGGCGTGGTGCTTGATGATGCGCTTGTCGCTCGGATCAAATCCGAGATAAGAACCCATGCCACACCACGTCACGTGCCAGCCGTGATCGTGGACGTTCCAGACATTCCCCGCACGAAATCCGGCAAGATTGTCGAACTCGCAGTGCGCGACATCATTCATGGGCGTGAGATCAAGAATGTGGAAGCACTCGCCAACCCGGAAGCGCTTGAATTCTATCGCAATCTTGACCTTGGGTAAGGTTTGAATTGGCTAAAACCCTAGCCCTTGGGGCCGGAATTCGGTCTCAAAAACACGTTTCCAATTCAGTAATTTAATCGGTTTGGGAAAATTCCGGTTAGAGCCTTGTGCGGCAGAATTGCCGTTGATAGGCTCCCGTCAGCGCATGGGATATGCGTGTTTGTTACCAGGCGCCAGGAGGGGGCTTGGAACGGGTTTGGAGGAGTTATTGATGAACTTGATCAAGAAAACGCTGGCCGGCCTTGCCGTGTCCGGCCTCGTGTTTGCTGGCGCTCAGGCGGCCGAAACCAATCTCAGAATTCAGACGCACTACGCACCTGAAACGGTTTCCGGCAAGCTGGCAGCACAATATGTGGACGACATTCAGAAAATGTCGAACGGCGAAATCAAAGTGGAAATGTTCTACTCGTCTTCCGTTGTGAAGTCGGTTGAGACCTTTGACGCTGCGGCAACCGGAATTCTCGATTGCGACATGACTGGCGGTGGTTACCAGACCGGTAAAAACCCTGCGTTCCAGTTTGTGGGCGACATCATGGGTGGCTACGACACGCCATATCAGCAGCTTTCCTGGCTGTACTATGGTGGCGGTCTTGAAGCTGCGCAGAAGCTTTACAATAAGTTCGACATGGAGCTCATCGGCTGGTGGGTTTACGGTCAGGAGAGCTTTGCATCGTCCAAGCCAATCGCGAAGGTTGACGACTTCAAGGACTGGAAGTTCCGTTCGCCTCCGGGCATGGAAACCAAGATCTTTGAAAAACTTGGCGCCAAGCCGATCGTGATGGACTTCACCGAGATCTTTACCGCGCTGGAATCCGGTATCATTGATGGTGCTGATGCTTCGGGTATCGCCAACAATGTGGGTCTCGGCCTTTATGACATCGTGAAGCACGCCAACTTCCCAGGCTTCCACTCCATGCCGTCTGACCATCTGGCTTGTAACAAGGCCGTGTTCGACGCGATGCCTGAAAATCATCAGCGCATCATGAAAGTGGCTATGGAAGCGCTTGCACTGCGCACGGCTTTGACCTTCGAAAAGAAGAATGCTGAAGCCGTTGCAAAGCTGAAAGAGCAGGGCGTGAACATCTACACCTGGGCTCCTGAAGAGCTGCAGAAGTTCCGCGATGCTGCCCAGGCAACCTGGCCTGAGTTCGCAACTACACCTGAAGCGAAAGCTCTCGTGGAAGCGCATCTGACGTATCTGCGTCAGCTTGGCCTCGCCAAGTAATCTCGCTTAGATCAAGGGGCGGTCTTTACCGCCCCTTTTTCCTCGACAAGACCTGCAACATTTTTCCCGGGGGAGGGGGAATGGTTGAACATGAACACACGGGGCCCATTGACTGGCTGACGTGGACTTTCAGCCGCGTCGCAATGTGGGGGCCGGCCTTCATCGTCGCGATCATCTTTTACGAGGTGATTATGCGCTACGTGTTCTTTCAACCCACGCTGTGGGTCAACGAGATGTCGCTCTGGATTGGCGGCGGCATCTATGTGACTGCCGGGCTTTACGCCATGCAGCAACGCAGCCACATCCGCATTTTCGTTATTTACGACATGGCGCCGCTCTGGCTTCGGCGTGTGTTCGATGTGATTTCCACCCTTTGCGTTTGCATCTTCGCTTTTGCTGTCATCTGGGGTGGATTTGGCGAAGCATCCGCCAAGTTCTGGCGCTGGGAAGCCTTTGGAACGGCATTTGATCCCCCGATTCCTGCCACCAACAAACCTCTCATCCTCGTGACGCTGATCGTCCTCGCCGCACAGGCGCTATCCAACCTCATCCGCGACTGGCCATCTGCTGCCTGGGTTCGAAAGACATTCGACGTGGCCTCCGCGATCATTGTGGCGATTCTTGCCTGGTATGCGTTCCCGGCGATCTTTTCGTCCGGTGAAGGGGCGTCCTCAGTGCCAACGCACTGGCGCGTTGGCCTAGGCTTGGCGCTGGCAATTGCCATGGCCCTGATCTTCTACGGTTTGTATCGCGACTTTAACACCACGCCGAATCCGGAAACACCGGTAGAAGACCCGCTTGATGAAGTGGGCGGTGCAGCCGCCGTCGGGCTGGACGATCCGACCAAGCCTGAGAAGAGCTGAGTACGCGTCATGGATATCGGAAGCATTTCGCTCATTTTGCTGTTTGGCATGCTGTTCCTGCTTGCCATCGGCATGCCGCTTGGCTTCGCCTCGGGATTTCTCGCCGTTGTCGTGATGGTGCTCAAGTTCGAGCCAACGCTGATCACCGACCCGTTCGTTCACGGGTTCAATTTTGACGCCTGGAAGATGGGCGAGGGGACGCTGACCCGACGATTTGGGTCGGGGCCGATGAACGTGCTGGCGCAACGATTATACGGGATAACGACCGAATATGTGCTCGTTTCCGTGCCGCTCTTCATCTTTATGGCGACCCTGTTGGAGCGGTCCGGCATTGCGCGGGATATGTACAATTCCCTGTCCATGTGGATGAATCGCACCCGCGGCGGCATCGCGGTTGTTACCGCACTGATGGCTGTTGTTATGGCCGCAATGTCCGGCATCATCGGCGGCGAAGTGGTGTTGCTCGGTCTGATCGCCCTGCCGCAAATGCTGCGCCTTGGTTACAACCAGAACCTTGCCATCGGAACCATCTGCGCCTCAGGCTCGCTGGGGACCATGATCCCGCCATCCATCGTGCTGATTTTCTTTGGGCTGATCACAGAGACATCCATTCACGCGCTGTTTCAGGCAGCGTTCATTCCAGGCTTCATGCTGGCGACCTGTTACATCGTCTACATTCTGGTTCGCACGCGTCTGAACCCGTCGCTTGCTCCGTTGCCGGAACCCGGTCCGGATGACATGGATGGACGGCAGAAACTGAGCGTGGCAGCGACCCTGCTTGCAGAGATTGCTGCGGTGGTCTGTGCGCTCATTCTGGTGCGCTATACCTTTATTCACACCATCGGCGAGATCGAAGAGGACACCTGGTTCCAGGACCCAAGTACTCCATTCATCTACGGTGCCTTGGGTGCGGCGGCGTTGGTCTATCTCATATTCGTCGCGGGTCGCGAACAAGCGAAAGATGCCTGGAAAAAGGGGCGTGGACTTGTCCAGCCTCTGGCCGTTGTTTTCGTGGTGCTTGGTTCTATCTATGGCGGCATCACCGGCATTACGGAAGCGGCAGCCATGGGCTCGGTGGCCGTCCTGATATTGATCATTTTGCGCAAGGAATTTTCCTTCACCCTGTTGAAGGAAGCCTCCATGCGCACGTTCAAATCGACAGGCACCATCATCTGGGTAACTTTCGGAGCAACAGCGCTTGCAGGTGCATACACGATCGCTGGCGGCCCGACCTATGTGGCGAACCTCATCGTCGGTTATGATCTGCCGACCATGGGCGTGCTTCTGGTCATGATGGTGATCTTCCTGTTCCTGGGCGCCTTCATGGACTGGACGGGGATTGTGCTCCTCGTCATGCCGGTGTTCATGCCGATTGTGCTTTCACTGCCAATGGATGAGCTTGGTCTGACGGGGGGATTGACCAGCGCTTCGATGGTCAAGGTCTGGTTCGGTATCTTGTTCTGCGTGAACATGCAGGTGAGCTTCCTGTCGCCTCCGTTCGGTCCTGCCGCGTTCTATCTGAAGTCAGTTGCGCCGCCGCACATCACGTTGCCGGACATTTTCCGAGGCTTCCTGCCATTCATCGGAATGCAGATCCTGATTCTGACGCTGATCCTTTTGGTGCCGGATATCACCACCGTCTTCCTCTAGGGAGCGATTGAATGACCAAAATCGAGCGTCTGGAAGCGGGGCATTATTTCATTCCGCTGGAGACGGTGTTGTCCGATTCCATGCATGGGGAAATGCGCGGATTTGAGATCATCACCGCCCGCGTTTTCGACAGCGACGGCGGCGAAGGTGTCGGCTACACGTTCACGTGCGGGCGGAATGGCGGTGCGATTGCCGACATTCTGGGTCGCGAGATTGCCGAAACGGTAGTGGGTGAAGACCCCTCACAGATTGAATATTTGTGGGAGAAGATCTGGTGGGCGCAGCACTATGGTGGGCGCGGAGGCCCGACGGTTCTGGCGCTGTCTGCATTCGACATCGCGCTTTGGGATCTTGCAGCGAAACGTGCAGGGAGCCCGCTTTGGCGGCATCTTGGCGGCTATCAGCCATCTGTGAGTTGTTACGCTGGTGGCATTGATCTCAACTTGTCAGCGTCCGAACTGATTGCTCAAACTGACTCAAATCTTGAGCGCGGGTTTCGTGCCATCAAGATGAAAGTGGGCCGCGACCGCCTCAGCGAAGATGTGGAGAAAGTTGCTGCCATGCGTGCGCATTTGGGCGACGGGTTTCCGCTCATGCTTGATGCCAATATGAAATACACAGCCGATCAGGCGGTACGCGCAGCCCGCGCATTCGCACCACATGATCCGACCTGGCTAGAGGAACCATTGACCCCTGAAGACATCCCTGGTCACGCCCGGGTGGTACGGGAAGGTGGGGTGCCGGTGGCGGCAGGCGAGAATCTGCGTACCCTTCAGGATTTCAAGAATTACGTCACTTCCGGGGGCATGACCTTTGTGGAACCGGATGTCACAAATTGCGGTGGTGTGACAGTTTTCATAAAAATTGCAAGGCTTGCCGAGGCCTTCTGCCTGCCTGTCACCTCGCACGGTGCCCACGACATAACCGTACACCTGTTGTGTGCCGCACCAAATGGGCAATTTCTAGAAGCGCACGGCTTTGGCCTGGACAGGTACATTGAACATTCTCTGGAGATCAAAGACGGGCGCGCGATTGCTTCGGACCGCCCGGGTCACGGCATAATATTTGATTGGGCCGGGATGGAGGCATTGCGGTGCTGAGCGACGAGCAAATCAGCTCTTTCAATCGCTTCGGCTATCTGGTGGTCGACGATGTGCTTGATCAGAAGAACGTGCTTGACCCCGTTCGCGCCGAGTATGCGCAATTGCTCGATGAACTCTATGCTGGCTGGTTTGCGGAAGGGCGGGTGAGTGAACCACCCGCTGGTTTGAGCTTTCATGACAAACTGCTCATTTCCTATCGCGCAAAATGCGATTGGTTCCAGCCAATGGACATTTCCTTGCCAGGCGACCGCATTCAGGCGGACACGCCATTTCACTTTGGACCTGCAATATTCGATTTGGTCACAAACGAGCGGCTGCTTGATGTAGTGGAGGCTCTGATTGGACCGGAAATCACGTCGAACCCAATTCAGCATGTGCGCATCAAGCCTCCGGCTCCCGATTTGCAGAAGGATGAAATTCGCGCCCACATCGCAGCAACGGACTGGCATCAGGATCGCGGTGTGACCCACGCAGAGGCCGATGAGACCCGGATGATCACCGTGTGGTGCGCGGTCAGCGACGCAACGGTTGAAAACGGGTGCCTGCAGGTTCTGCCGTTGGCGGGTAATGATGACGTGTATCCCCACTGTCCCGGAAACGGGCAGCTGGCGATTGCCGACGGTCAGATTGACCGGGATGCGGCGGTTCCCTTGCCGGTTAAGTCCGGTGGCGTGGTGATTTTTCATCCACTCACACCGCATGCGTCGCTTGAAAACCGGTCGGGCGAATTTCGGTGGTCCTTCGACCTTCGTTATAATGTGACCGGTGAACCGACCGGCCGTAGCCATTTCCCAGAAATTGTTGCGCGCAGCCGCATGCACCCAGATGATGAGATGAGGTCCTGGAGAGGCTGGCGAGCGATGTGGGAGGCGGCACGTGCGGAACTTGCCGGGCAGCCTCACATCGACATTCACCGGTGGGATGGCAATGCGGCGGCTTGCGCCTGATCATCTGCGCGAATTCAGGGATGGAGTGATTTCAAATGCTGAGCGAAGAACAACACTCATTTTATCGCACCAATGGCTATCTGGTGCTGGAAAACCGTCTGTCACCCGAGCAACTTGCAAGCGCACACGCCGAGATTGGACGCCTTTCTGCGCATGCGGCAACGATCACGGAAAGTGACGATCTGATTGATCTGGAAGACAGCCACACAGTCTCTGATCCCCGGATTCGCCGCATCAAAAGGCCGGACCTGCAAAGCTCGTTCTTCAATGATCTGATGCGCGGCGACACCATTCTTGAACCGGTTCGTGAGCTCATTGGCGATAACCTCCGCATGCACACGACCAAGCTCAACATGAAGAAGGCGGGCTACGGTGCGGCTATCGAATGGCATCAGGATTTTGCCTTCTATCCGCACACCAATGACGATGTGCTGGCAATCGGTGTGATCCTTGACGATATGGGATTGGAAAACGGACCATTGATGGTGATCCCTGGTTCGCACACTGGCCCGATCTTTGATCACCATGCCAACGGTGTGTTCGCTGGCGGTATGGATCTGGAGGCCGCAGGGTATTCTGCCGAGGACGCAATTCCGCTCACTGGTCCGGCAGGTTCTATCTCCATTCATCATGCCCGCATCATTCACGGATCGGCACTCAACACATCTGATAGAGATCGCCGCTTGTTGTTTTATGAAATGATGGCGGCGGACGCGTTTCCGGTCATGGGTTCGATGACAACATTCGGATCGATTGACGAATACAATGAAAAAATGATTTGTGGTGATCCCACGCTCGAACCACGGCTTGCCGATGTGCCTATTCGCATTCCGCAGCCGCAGCCGGAGAAGGCGGGTTCAATCTACGAGATTCAAAAGGGTGTGGCGAAGCAAGCCTTCACCTGATCTTTCAAGGAATTCTGCAGTATGACGAAACAGAAAATCGGCTTTATCGGTCTTGGCCTTATGGGTGCGGCAATGGTCAAGCGGCTGATGGCGCTGGATTATCCGATGACCGTGCTCGCGAACCGGTCACGGACTGCCGTTGAAGCAGCGGTTGCTGCAGGTGCTGTTGAAGCATCGAGCGCAAAGGAACTCGCGGAAGCCTCTGACATCATCATGCTTTGTGTGGATACATCGGCCTCGGTGGAATCGCGCATGTTGGGAGAAGACGGCATCATCGCCGGGCTTTCGGACGGCAAAACGGTGATCGATTTCGGCACGTCGCTTCCTCAATCGACTCGTGATTTGGGTGATGCAGTGGCAAAAACCGGTGCCACCATGCTCGATGCTCCTCTTGGTCGCACGCCTGCACACGCTGTGGACGGTCTTCTCAACATAATGTGCTCGGGTGACAAGAGTGCGTTCGACCGGATCAACCCCGTGCTGGATGATTTGGGCGAGAACGTCTTTCATCTCGGCGCGCTTGGCTCCGGGCACACAGTAAAACTGATCAATAATTTCTTTGGCATGACGGTTGCCACGGCGTGGTCGGAAGCCATGGGCATGGCAAAGGCGGCAGGCGTTGATCAAAAGCAGCTCTATGAAGTGGTGTCCGCAGGGCCGCTCCACTCCGGCATGATGGATTTTGTGTCGGCGTATCCGCTGGACGGAGATCCCAACAAGCTGGAGTTTGCGATCAAAAATGCCCGCAAGGATGTGGGATATTATTCACGCATGGCCGACGATCTTGGTGCACCGAGCGTGATTTCCACGGGTCCGAAACAGGCATTGGGAATTGCGACTTCGCAGGGCTATGGCGATAAAATGGTCAGCGAGATGGTGGACTTTTTCACTGAGCTTTACAGGTCTGAGGACTAACGTCGAACTGTTTCACCAAGTGCTTTTTCGATGAGAGCCGTGGTGTCAGCATCAAGCTTGACGCCAGATGAAGCGGCATTTTCTTCGATTTGCTTTGGTGAAGTTGCACCAATGATTGCGGATGTCACGCTCTTGTTTTGCAAAATCCAGGCGAGGGCCAGTTGAGACATTGTCAGCCCAAGATGACTAGCGATTGGTTTGAGCTTTTGGACCGCGCTAAGAACTGGATCATCGAAGAAGCGGCCCACCTTGCGTTGTGATGCCCGCGTTCCGGCAGGTGGTGCCTCACCGGGAAAATATTTTCCCGTCAGAATGCCCTGTGACAGGGGTGACCAGACGATCTGGCCAATTTTCAGATCGTCACACAGCGGGAAAATCTTCCGTTCGGGCTTTCGGTAGAGCATTGAGTAACGCGGCTGGCTGGACGTGAACCGGGCCACGCCCTGCAGCTTGTTGGCAGCGCGAATTTGACTTCGGCTCCACTCGCTGAATCCAATGTGGCGTACTTTACCGGAGCGGATCGCCCGGGTGAGGGCCTTCATGGTCTCTTCGAGCGGCGTGTTCTCGTCATACCGATGACACTGATAGAGATCGATATAGTCAGTGTTCAACCGCGTTAGCGATGCATCCAACTGCTTCTCGATCTGCGACCGGGAGAGCCCGCGATCAGTGTCTGACATGGGGTAATACACTTTGGTCGCAAGCAAATAGGTTGACCGTGGACGGTTCACCAGCAGTTCACCCAACAGGCTTTCGGCGGCACCCTTGCCATACATATTGGCCGTGTCGATCAAATTGATGCCATGATCAAACGCTGCGTCGAGACAGGCCTGTGCCTGCTGACGCTCAATTGCCGTTCCATAAGTCAGCCAGGAACCGAGGCTGATCTCCGAAACCCGCAGTCCGGAATGACCAAGTTCCCGATACTGCATCAGGCGGCAAATTTTTCCATGAGCGGTCGGTAGATCGATCCGTCATAGTCGCGGCAGACTGGCGGGGAGGGGCGCACATCCCAGAAATTGACAAGCAATGTCAGCCGAAGCTCTTCGCTGGCGGGCTCTTGTTCCATCACATTTGAATCCGGCACCACTCCGTGGAGAAGATTGCCGGGAAACACCGTGTAGTGATTGGGGATTGCGGCAATTGAGGTGGACATTTTGGGCTGCGGCGGCACCTTTGATTTGCCGTCTGGTCCCGGCACCTGATCGAGAAGGACAGTCGGGCTCGACGGATAGGCGTTCAGGTAGAAGACACTACCCAGCAATGGCAGGACGGACCGCCCGGCTTCACGGCTGAGAACCAGATCGCGGTCGAAGTGAAACTTCAGCCTCTTTCCGTATTTGAGACGGCCCAACCACCATTCTGCGCCAATGCAGGATTGCGGCGGGCGAGCGAAGGAAAACAATCTCACAATTGCTTCTTCTGCGAGATTTGTGGGCCGCTCCCCCCGCGGGAACCAGAATGTGGTTGCGTAGGTGCCGTTGTTTTCCAGTCGCTCATTGCCGATTTCCTGAATGGCGTCTTTCAACAGCTCGAATTGCTCGTGCGGCAATGCGTCTTCGAACAATCTGACATCAGCGAATGGGGCTCTGGTCTCAGTCATTTTGAAACTCCGGGGCGGATTGTATCGTTCGTGAATTGGAATGTGTCTGTTCGAAACGTGCGATGCATTTTTGGGCATGCTTGGCGTCGCTCTGGTGGCCTTTGGCGCGAAAGCGCTCGAGCCTTGATCTGGCTTGCGGGAGATTGAGTGGATCGAACCTCTGCCCGTTTTCAAGCTCACGCCGTTCGGCGGTGATGAAGTAGGTCTGCACATCCTGTGCGCCAAAACTGTATTTGTAGGCTTCGTTGCCGTGGCCGAAATCATAGATTTTAAAGCGATTTTCGATGGCCCAACGAATGCTCGCTGCATGGAGCAGCAAGCCACTGTTTTGGATATGCGTGGTCTCTTTGCGGCCGCCGAGCACGAAATAGGCATGGCCCGACTCTGGATCGGCGATGGTTCCGAGTGCCGCGATTGGTTCGTCGCCGCGCCATAAAATGGGTAGGTGCAACGTTCCAAGGCGCATCGCGATTGCCTGCATGGTTTTGTATTTTTGGAAAATCAGGGGCGCACGGTATGCACCCTTTTGTTGGTTCCACTGTTCGTCCCAGAGCTGAAGCAGAACTTCACTGTCGCTCGCAAAACTCTCTTTGTTGGAGAAGGTGATTGTGCACTCACCTGTCTCAAGATGGTTACGCATCAAGCGTCTGATCTTTTGCCTTGAGTTGGCGCTCATCCGCTGGCTGAGAAAATCGTCGAAGGTCGAAGGCAGTTCAATTTGCGGGCACACAAGATTGTCGATTGTGCCACCATTGATGCGATAGTCGCGGAATTTGGCGTCGAAACGCTCACGTGGCAGCGCCATCAGAAACTTGGAACACCGGTTGCCGGTTGGTTCATAGCGCAGCGAAAGGCGCACCCAGGGGAGGGTCGCCAGTTTGCTGGCGATCGCGGCAATCGCACGGTCTTCCTGGTCGGGATCACACAGAAAGCCTGCGCGCTCGCTGAGCGTCAGTCGACCTGCTGGCTGGAGTTCGGTCTGGAACTCGCGTCTGCTTGTTGACCAATGAAGACGATAGCGAACCGGGAAAAACCCGATGTAAGCCTGCGTTTCGCTGCCAAGCCGGGCAGCAAAGACGCGCCATTCACCAGAATGGGCCTGAAGCGTTTCGCACATCCAATCGAACGACAAAAAATAACCTGAATGATTGTCGCGAGCGTAGAGCTCGTCCCAATGGGGCTTTAGCGCGAGAAACTGTTCCAGCGTGTCTATCAGCTCCATGCGAACACCAGGGGCCAGTCCGGAAAGTACCGGCGGGTCTTGCGGCTGTTTGGGAGCGATTTCGGCGGCGGTTTGCATGCATTTGACCTATCGCCAAACGCTTAAAATACCATTTCGGATAGAAGAGAGAGTGATTGACGCCCGTACCGTCAGATTCCGCGGTCGATCTCGTACTGTCCGCGCG
>JBCCGR010000063.1:0-24305 GCA_039029195.1 Pseudomonadota bacterium | reverse complement strand
GCAACCACCAAACAGGCTCAGATCGTCATCAACACATGGCTGAAACAGGACAATCACATCAGGCCACACCGTTCACTGAACATGCGCCCGACCGGATCGGAAACAATCTCAAAAAATGGCCCGACATAAGGCGGCTGGACAGGCCCATTCCACAGTTCGGCAGAGCTCGTTTTTGGTGCTTACATGCCACGAATTTTCGGAACGTTCCCGGTGTCGGCGAACCGAAACCTGATTGTCTGGCACATGAAGATCCTCGCCCTCATTGCCGGAAACAAATCAAATACAGGCCGCAGCTTCGCAATCCGCCGGTTCATCCCGATGGTCAAACTGATTTGCTTCGTTCAAATGCTGAGACGGTCCAGCGGTCGTTTGCGCTTGTGCGGTAACCAGGCGTTTAGTCCCCGACGTGTTTCACTATCGCTCCACCTTGAACAATGAGATCGATTCCTTCGCCCTGCCCCGAGAGGACCGAGATATCTTGCAGCGGATCGCGTTTGACCAGAATCAGGTCGCCAAACGCACCGGGTGCCAGTGTCCCAATTTGCCCTTCCATGCGCAGCAACCGCGCGGCAATGCCACAAGCCGCATTAATCACCATCTGAGCTGGCAACACTTGCGCACGTAGTTCGAACTCGCCTGACTGGTGAGGCTGCATGCCTCCCAACAGGTCGCTGCCATAGGCCATAGGCAAACCAGCGTCCTGCATGATCGAAAGGGATTCCAACCCCTTCAGCCTTACATCATCGACTTTCGCCACCGAGTCCGGCGGCAAGCCCATGGCAAGCCCCTCGGAACTCAGCTTGTCGTAGGTTATGAGCGTCGGGCAGGCAATACAGCCAGCCCCTGCTGCCATCCGTGCCGTCTTGGCTGAAATCAGATTGCAGTGCTCCAAAGAGTGAATTCCACATTCTACGGCCCGCCGAATTGCCTCGTCGGTATAAAGGTGCGCTGCTGCGTAGCTGCCGACATTGTTTGCCTCCTCGACCATGGTCTTCAGTTCCTCGCGGGAGAACCCGAGAAAGTGGATCGGGTCTGTTGGCGAGGCGACCCCGCCATTGGCCATGATCTTCAAGAAGTTTGCACCGGTGCGAAATTGCTCACGCGCGGCGCGGCGCACTTCCGCGATGCCATCGCAAATCACACCCAACGTGCCCAACCGGTTCTGATAGCCTTGTGTCGATGAGTGATCGAGTGCGCCCCGCATGTCGCTGTGTCCACCCGTCTGCGATAGGGCTTTGCCGCAGATGTTGAGACGCGGCAGCGCGATTGGTGCAGCGGCCATCGCCTGCCGAAAGGCACCAGTCGCACCACCAAGATCGCGTACTGTTGTGAAGCCGCGCATCAGCATTGCCCGCATCAGATTCATTGCTCCGATGGTTACAATCGGATCTGGCAGGGCCGCGTTGGCCTTCAAATTGGCATCGACTGCATTGACGTGAACATGGGCATCTATCAGCCCAGGCATCACAAAGTGATTGGAAGCGTCGATAACCAGGCTATCCGGTCCTGGCTGCAGGCGTCCGACTTCCTGCACTCGGCCATCCGCTATGCGGATATCCTGTGCATCGGCGGGCTGATCTTTGGTGCCATCGACAATACGGGCATTCTGAATCAAAAGATCGGCCATTTCGAATTAGTCCTTTGAATTGGAATTGGGGGATTCATCTGTGAGAAGACGCGCTGCACGGCGGGCGAATAGAGCAGCCTTTGCTGCATCTTCAGCTGTATAGGCAATTGCCTCGTCAAAAATGATGAGCGAACCAATGGTCTTGTGATTGACCCGTACGGGTACGACTACACAACAGCCGACAGCCGCTTTTTGGGGAAGTTTGATATCAGGGAACATACGAGCCAGATCCGTGGCGTTATTCCCAATCCAGGGTTCTTCGAGATCAAGAAGGCAAGCAGGCGTTGGAAGCAAGACAGATTGATCAAGCGGAACGGATGGAGAACTCTCCGGTGTAAAGCTGTAGACGCACTCACCGGGTAAAGCCTCAATTGTTTGGCAGGCGAGCAGCCGAAATCCAACCGCCTGTTTCAGGTCCTCGGCCAGTAACTCGTAACGATCTTCGAATGGAAGCAGCTTAGCGTCCTTCAAAATCATTTCCTGAAACGAGGTACAGAAATCTGATCTGATCGTATCTGAGTTCCGGTAGATCGTTGTGAACGCGTGCCCGCGCAAAAGGTTCGCCGCCATCACCCAATGCTGCTCGGCGGATGAGGCGCTTTGGCCCGGCAGCTCAAACGTTTCGTTCCAGAACCTGCCCAGTGCGATCCACCAATTTTCGATCGTGTTCTCAATCAGGCCACTCATTGCGGGGTCAACGCGATTGTTGAGGGCGATCTCCATGGAGCCGATGAAAACGTCGCTGCAATAGATTTCTCGCAATCCATCCACGAACGTCTCAAGATCAATGATGGAGAGGCGCAGCTCAATTCCAAGAACATGCAGCTGCGTCGCCGCAGTCTGCATCAGATCGTCGAAGGCTGCGGCGATCAGGTGCTTCTTTGTGGGGAAATGATGAAAAAGCGCGCCACGGGAAACGCCTGCCCGGCTGAGTATCGGCAGAACTGACGCTTTTGTAATTCCTTCTGAGACGAGTTGCTCTCGCGCAGCCTTTATCAACGCTCCAACCGTTGCTCTCTTGTCACGGTTTTGGGCTGAGTTCGCCTTCGGAGGTGAATTCGTCAGAGGTTCATCCATGTTTACAGTATACAGACCAGTTGGTATGTAGAGAAGCGGAATCTCGTTCCAAAGAAGCGGAAGCAACATTGTTGACAGGATGGGGCGGTTGACAACGGAGCCCTTACTCAAAGCAGAAAATCTGCAACGCGGATTTTATGGTGTTCGTGCTCTGAATGACGCAAGTCTCTCAGTCGATCGAGGTACGATAACCGGTCTGATCGGCCCCAACGGCGCCGGCAAAACCACAATGTTCAACTGCCTGTCCGGCGTGATCCCTGCGGAAACAGGAAATGTCACCTTTGACGGAACCGACATCACCGCGTGGCGACCCGAAGAAATCAGCCAGCGCGGACTGGTGCGCACTTTTCAGATCGCACGCGGTTTCCCCAAACTAACAGTGCTTGAGACTTTGTTGTTACATGGAAACGATCAGCCAGGCGAAAGCGTGGTGGCAGCGTTGTTTTCTCCCGGCCGATCCCGTGCGCGGGAACGCGAATTGACAAGGAAAGCCGAAGAGGTTGCTGCTCAACTGAACCTGTCCCACGTGCTTGAAAATATGGCATCTGATCTTTCTGGCGGACAGAAGAAACTGCTGGAAATTGGACGGGCGTTGATGGGTGAACCCGAGCTGATCCTGTTGGACGAACCGGTGGCTGGCGTGAACCCAACGCTTGGCGTTGAAATTGCCGAGCAAATTCGCCAGCTGAACGAAACCGGGCTAACGTTCCTGATTGTTGAGCATGATATGGATATCATTGCGCGGCTGTGTGATCCGGTGATCGTGATGGCCGCAGGTACACAATTGATGACCGGCAGTTTTGCCGATGTGGTGGCTGATCCTCGCGTACAGGATGCGTATCTGGGGCAGCGCGCATGATGTTTGCGGCACGTGACATCATAGGCGGCTACTCGGCCACGGATCAAATCCTCAAAGGCGTCACCGTATCCGCTGATGAAGGCGAGATCGTTGCAATTCTGGGGCCGAACGGTGCTGGGAAATCTACGTTGCTGAAAGGAGTGACGGGAATCCTGCCCTCACTGGAAGGCACGATCACGCTTGGCGATCAGAGCCTTGTTGGCTGCCGACCACGTCAGGTCGCCGAGCACGGGGTGGCTTATGTTCCGCAGGAAGGCAATGTTTTTGCGACGATGACTGTGCGCGAAAATCTGGAGATGGGCGGTTATCTCTCAGGCCAGGTTCAGTCTAAGATTGATGAGATGTTTACCCGCTTTCCAATCCTTGGGGAGAAAGGCCGCGACGCAGCACGCACGCTTTCAGGTGGGCAAAGGCAGATTTTGGCAATGGCGATCGCGATGATGGTCTCGCCTCGGCTTTTGCTGTTGGATGAACCCTCCGCCGGGCTCTCACCGATTGCCGCAGCGCAGCTTTTTGACACGATCCGCGAAATCGCAGGTCAGGGAGTTACAATCATTCTGGTCGAGCAAAATGCCATGGATGCGCTTAACCTATGCGACAGGGCCTACATTCTGTCGGCGGGGCGCAACCATGCGACCGGAACCGGTGCCGAACTGGCCGCTGACCCGGACATTCGCCGCACCTTCCTAGGGGGCTAACTAAACCAAGCCAATCAACAGAGAGGACTTAAGCTATGAAAAAACTAAACAGACGCCTTTTCCTTGGCGCTTCAGTGGCGGCGCTGGCGGCACCCGCTTTGGTGCATGCCCAGTCGGGAGTGATTAAGCTGGGCACTTTAACACCATTGACAGGTGTTGGTGGCTCCTACGGTCCGAATATGCGGGACGCGATGGCGGGTGTGGTGTCACAAGTCAACGCTGCAGGTGGCGTGATGGGCAAACAAATCTCGCTGGTTTCTGAAGACACCCAAACTTCGCCGGAAGCGGCCGTTCGTGCCGCACGGAAACTGATCGACGTGGACGGTGTTTCTGCGATTATGGGAACCTGGGCCTCATCGGTAACGACTGCCGTTGCGCCACTCGCCTGGGAGAGCAAAACAATGCTGCTCTGTGTTTCGGGCGCCGACAGCATTACTCAGTTGCCGCACAATGGTTTCATCTGTCGCACGCAGCCAAACTCCAAGCTTCAGATCCGCGTTGCTGGGGACTTCATGATCTCCGAAGGCGCAACGCAACTGGCCTGGATCGGACCACAAACACCTTTCGCGGCCTCATCCATCGCGATCCTAAAAGAGATTGCCGCTGCTAAAGGCGCTGGCATGGAGAGCCTGATCTACGAGGCCGACAAATCGACCTACCGCTCAGAAGTTGACCAGATCCTGCGCAACAAACCTGATTTCATCATGTTGGGCGGCTATGCAGCAGACAGCACCGTGCTGCTGCGCGATATCTGGCAATCGGGCTACGAAGGCAAGATCATCGGCCCGGCCTACGCGGTGAACGCCAGCGTGCTTGGCACACTGCCAGCTGATGTCACAGAAGGGCTCTTCACCTGGGAAGGAGCACCTGCTGTGGACAGCGGCGCCTACGCGAAAGTGAAGGCCATTCTCGGCGTGGATGAAGTCGACCCATACTCGGCGCAAACCTACGACCACGCAAGCCTTGCGATTCTGGCCATGGCTGCAGGGGGTGGAACCTCTGGAGACACAATTCGCGCCAACATCCGCAAGATCAGCCAGGGCGGTGGAAAGACGGTCGACAATGCCGTCGATGGCCTTGCCGCGCTAGAAGGTGGCATCAATTATTCCGGTGCCTCCGGCCCCTGCGATTTTGATGACATCGGAGACATCACCGGCACGCAGTTCGTATTCAAGAAGATCTCCAAGGCGACACCTAGCATCTACAAGCGCACCTAAAGGTGCTCGCCGCCCCTTTCTCAACAAGGGGCGGCCAATCTCATCAATCGGGACAATATTCATGGACCTTCTTCCCCAGCTTTTGCTGAACGGGATCATCAGTGGTGCTCTCCTTGCGATCCCGGCGATAGGGTTCACGGCAATTTTTGCGGTGCTGCGCTTTCCGAACTTTTCGGTGGCAAGCCACGCAACTGTTGGTGCATTCGCGGGATACGCAGCAAATGTATGGCTTGGTCTGCCTGCCGCACCCGCTTTGATTGCGGCCTTTCTGGTTGCCGGCCTGGTGGGGCTCGTCTCCGACGAAGTGGCGCTCCGGCCGCTCCGGCCCTACGGCGCACTCACAGCCGCAATCGCCTCAATCGCGCTGACGATTGTTCTGGAGAACATGATCCGTTTCGGCTTCGGCAACGATCTGCGGGGCTATGATCTGCCGCTGGTGAGAGACTGGCGGTTTTGGGATGTGCGCGTTGGGCCGCAACAGGTGCAAAACCTTGTGCTGGCCGTGATCATAATGGCCGCCGTGTTCGCGGCATTGAAATTCACGAAAATCGGGAAAGCAATGCGCGCGGTTGCCGACAATCCAACCTTGGCAGAACTCAAGGGGATCGATCCTGTCTGGGTCGGGCGCATGACCGTCTTTGTGGCGATGGGCCTTGTTGGTGCGGGCGGGATGTTGCTGGGCCTCGGTACGTCGATCGATCCGCTGACCGGATTTCGCTTTATTCTGCCGATCTTCGCGGCCGCAGTGGTCGGCGGTCTCGGAAGTATTCCCGGCGCGGCACTGGGCGCCATGGTGGTGGGGATTGGTGAAGAACTGTCCGTCCTGGCCTTGTCACCTTCGTACAAGAGTGCGGTCGGGTTCATCGCAATCGTTCTTGTCTTGGCGGTACGCCCCCGCGGGCTTTTGGGCGAAAGGGCGTACTGATGCTTAGCTATCTGCTCGCCACAATGTGCTTTTTCGGGGTCTATGCGCTCCTGGCGCTGGGATTGAACGTGATCTGGGGCATGGCCGGGATGGTCAATCTCGGGTTGGCCGGGTTCTTCGCGCTGGGTGCCTATGCCTCGGCTCTGGCGACAGTGGCACTTGGTCTTCCAATCATTGTCGGAATCATTATCGCGATCGCATTCGCCGCAGGGGCAGGTGCAGTTCTATCGCAATTGACGCTGAACCTGCGCGGCGATTATCTCGCCATCGTGACGCTTGGCTTCGGTGAAGTGGTCCGGTTGATTGCAGCCAACGAAATCTGGCTGACCAACGGTTCGGATGGCATTTCCGGCATACCCGGCCCAATGCGTGGGTCTGTTTCACCACTGACATTTAATGCGATCTCGTGCGCGGCATTGATGCTGGCGGTGGCGGTGGCATGGTGGATGACTGAACGCTTGCGGCGATCTCCCCATGGTCGTGCGCTGCGCGCGATCCGCGAAGACGAGACCGCGGCGGCCGTTGCGGGAAAACCTGTCCGGCGTTTCAAGGTGCAGGCCTTTGCCATCGGAGCAGGCCTTTTAGGATTGGCAGGTGCAGCCTACGCTCACTTCACAAGTTATGTCGCACCGGACATCTTTCGCCCGCTACTGACAATCTACATTTTTCTGGCTCTGACAGCCGGGGGCACGGGGAACACCGGCGGTGCTGTTTTGGGTGCATTCCTGGTGATCGTGATCCTGGAAGGCAGCCGGTTTGTTGAACCCCTCTTTCACGGGCTTTCCGGAGCACAAGGAGCGGCCCTGCGCGAGATGATCATCGGCTGTGCGCTGATCCTGGTGATGCGACTGCGGCCAGAAGGACTTTTGGCGGAGAGACCACCAAAACCTATGAGGCCAACATGACCGACGCTGACCGCCTGGCGGAAATCAAAGCCGCCACTGATCCGTGCCCATTGATTGATCGTCACCTCAACGAAATCATCGGGCACAAGCTGTTCACATTGATGGTCATAGACCACAAAACCGAAGAGGCAGCACGCGTGTATTCCTCAGCACCCGAAGCTTACCCGGTGAAGGGACGCAAACCTTTGGGTACTCTGACGGGCTGGGGCCACCATGTCATTTCAGAGGCAAAACCATACATCGGTCGAAATGCCGATGACATTCGCACGGTATTTCCTGACCACGAAACAATTGCCTCGCTGGGCTGCGCTTCTGTGCTCAACCTTCCTGTGATCGCAAACGGGTCAACGATTGGTACAGTAAACCTCCTGCATGAGGCGGAGTGGTACAATGAAGAACACGTTGCTCGGGGAGCGCCATTTGCAGCACTTCTGGCACCGCATTTTGAGCATTGGTCGGACGGGTAGAGCTCGATAGGCATGCCCCCTTGACGCCACACATTGCGAAGCTGGGTATCGATGGCTGAGAATTGCTCCCCCTGCGATCTTCCCTGTTTGCTTACTTTTTGTAGGTCTCCCTTGCTGTTACAGAAATTGGACACTGTTCCACGGTGCACGCAATCTCGGTCTGGATGTGCCGCTCTACAGTCGGCTTGCGGCTTCCCCCATCCGGCTCTCCCCAAGTGAGTGACACTTGTGTGCCCTGCTGCGCAGCTTCTTCGTCGAGAAGCGCCAGCGAGATCCAGCTCGCAACGTTGGAGGTGTAGACGGGGTAGTGCGACAGGCCTACGGCCTTGCCGTTTAACGTCACCAAATCGTATGGACAGGTGGCATAGTGGCTGGCCGGCATGTCCATGAACTTGAACCGGTCGCCCGTATTGAACATTGATGCAAAGACTTTGACCACGTCGTCTTTGCCCCAGCGCAGCGTAACCTTCTTCTTGTGCGGCTGGTCTTTCATGGCCTCCAATGCGGCGCGGCCAACAAAGTCATGATCAAACTTCACGATATGACCATAGCCAATGTCGAATGGTGACAGGTAGTAGTCTTCCACATTTTCGGAGACGAGTGATCCACCCAGAGAAAGATTGGCGATGAAGCTGTCGGCACCCAGCCATTCCCTGAAACCCTTCATTTTTTCGCCAGTGTAGACAGCCGGCAATGGAGACGGGAACCAACCGCTTTCGTGTGCAACGGTAGAGTATGTCTTGGAGCCAGCGGCTCTCAGGCCCAACGGCTCTCCGACACGCATGATTTCGTCCCGAATGAGATCATAATCTTCAAATGGACCAAACAGCTCCAATCCAGGCGCACCAGCCATGCCATGACGAAGGGCTCGGACCTGCTTTCCGGCAACATTGATGGTGCCCATTCCAAAGAACTTGAACCCTTCAATCGGGCCACCATTCAACCGTTCGAGGACATCCCAGGCGTTCTTGCCTTGCACTTCGAAACGGTAACCCAATCTGCGGCCTTTGTTGTCCAGTGCCCGATCATCGGTCGTTGCTTCGACATCATAGCCGCCGGTTTCGATATGATACTGCACCCAGTCGTGATTGATCGGCTTGTTGACAATGTTCACCTTGTCATCTTCGAGGATGAACATGATTGCGTCGCCAATCACGTAGCCGTCGTGGTTGCAGAACACCACTTGCTTGGCGATATCCTTTCGGAAATTGGCCATGGAATTGATGGCCAGGTCCTCGATCAGGCGCTTCACGTCAGGCCCCTGGATATAGTGATCGGTCATGTGGAAGGACTGATCAAACAGCACAGCACCGTTTCGCCAAGCTTCCTGTTCATCGCGCCAGTTGGTGAATTCTGCCTTGATGGGGAACTGGTAAGGTCCGGCCTGAGCATTGCGCAGCATTTCGACCGGATTGCCAATTTCGCCGATCTTGTCTTCGAGTGTCCTGGCTGACATGCGGGCTTCACTTCCTCTTATAGATTTGCTGCGCACCCCCGAGTTTTCTCTGCGCGCAGAGTTTTTAAATGCCTCCGTTATTAGTGGGCCATAAATGGGCAGCTTGGCAAGTGAAAAGTACAAGGTTCGGCCAAATTGCTGCAGAAACGATGTTTTTCAACGAAGGCAATGTGAGCCTCACGGTCGTCCGCTCATCTCAGCTTCTATGAGATCACGTCGTGCACCCGAACAATGTGCTGCCGCGCTGGCAAGCGCAGGAGCAACAATGCGTAGTGCACCTGCGCCCAAATCTCTAATGTTTTTGGGCTTCAATCGAATCTGAAATTACGACTCACAATTGATGTTGCTGACGAGTTTGTTGCCGCACAAACGAGGTGGGCGGAACCAATCCGATCCGCAACCAAGCAGTTGACAACACAACACCGGATGAAGAGTTTGTTGGGTCAATCAAGGGCAAACACCCAAAGACGGGATAAGGTAATTGACCGCTCAGTTCGCCACGGAAGATACACGAGATCTTGTCAAGGAAATCAATGAGTTCTGTGACAAACACGGAATTGCGGTTTCGACCTTTGGCCGACACGCGGTCAACGATGGCAAATTTCTGACAAGGATCAGCCGTGGTGGCTGGATTGCCCCGGAAACGGCCAAGCGAGCGCGCGACTTCATGGAACACGCCAATCGCGGCGGGATCGTTTTGAGAGGTCGCCCACGGCGAAAAAAAGCGGAATCCAATGCCTATTCGATGGCACAATTGGTCAACCAGGAAACATCCATTCGCACCCCTGGCAACTATGCAATTCATGAGCAGCGACACCGTTCTCACGTTTTTAGTGCAACAACCAATATCTCATGGGTTCAGGCAGACCTGATTACGTCAGACCTGCTGAAGATGACCCCGTCGCCGGATGGGTTGAGATTATTTTATTCTCCCATGGACAACGGCATCACTCTTGTTCGAGCCCTACGGGCGCTCCACGCAAATTTTCCTGACTTGCCCGTTCAGGTGGTGATCAAAGGTTGGGGCCTGGAAGACTTACGCAACACAATGGGCCGCATGGTCGACCGGTTGTACGAACACCCTTTGACTGTCCTAGTGCTCACCAATCTTTACACAAGAGAGGTTCCGCACCTAAGCAAGACTGCAGCCGAAGGCCCGACTGAACTTTCCTGGCATGATTTCGCACTGCAAGGTAAGCACAGCTACGATTTTCAGCAACAGATAGCGGGTCTCTTTCCCAAGCTTGCGCCAGAATGGAGCGTCATACGCGGCGATGACGGCTTCCCGGTCTATTCGTGTCCCAGCGTCGTTGCAATTTATCGGGACGACCACCGCAAATCTCTCAGCCATTTAATCCCCAGGCAGGATGGACCTGACCTGGCGTTCGACTATTGCTTTCTCAATCATCCCTATCTGCACAGCCACACAATGCGATTTCGGGTCGAGTACATTCTGGCGCCGATCATCAGGCATCTTGCGCCTGGTGGTCAAATGAAAGTTGTCCAGTCGACCGGCGAGGATCCGGCTCATGAGATTATTCGACATATATTTCCGGACCAAACCCTAAATTGCATCTCGCGCCATGACATCATTTCGGAACTGAGAAAGTTTCTTGGCAGCGAACAGAAAGAGCTAAGCTTTAGTGGTCTGACCGACACAAGGTCGCTCTACCGCTTCGACATGCATACGCTGCCAGAGATTGCAGCGGACGACGAGCGCATTCTGCCCCTGCAGGAAGCCTGGAACAATGCGGTGTTCTTCTCCCAGTTAAACGAGGAATTGGCACAGTCGGCGGTTTATGATGGCACTCGCTATCTTGATGTTACCGAAAAGATCCTGCGCCAACACAAGAGCATGTGGTTTGTAAATGAGGCGTTCGCCGTTACACGGAAAGCGTAGATGCTGCAAAATCGGCGCGTTTGAGATTGTCGGCTTGCCTGATTTTGCGAGCTTCCGCCAACTGATGACAGCAACATGAACAACTGAACTTGATGGATTGTACGCACTCAGCGACTTCAAAAGGCTGAACGATAGTCTTCACCGAAGAAAAAACGCATTGAACTATTTTTCTAGTGGGCTCATAGTGGGATTGTGGTCGGGAGGGTTCATGCTCCCCGGCAATACAGTGCCCGACTATGTCAACGAACGGATCATGTCGGGCTCACCGCTCGTCGTCAGTTGGTGGCATGGAGTTCAAAGGGCATGAGTCGCTATGATGCGATCATAATAGGTGGAGGCCATAACGGGCTCACATGCGGCGCCTATTTGGCCCGTGCCGGATTGAAAACTCTGGTGCTTGAGCGGCGTGGAATTGTTGGCGGCGCTGCGGTGACGGAAGAATTTCACCCGGGGTTTCGTGCTTCAACATTCAGCTACATCATGGGGCACGTTCACCCGAAGGTCATCAGTGAGCTGGAACTTGAACGTCACGGTCTTCAGCACTTGGGAATCGGAGAAGTACTTCACCCACTCGAAGGCGACGACAGTATTGTTTTTTCTACCAAATTAGCGACCACTCAGGCAGAGATTGCAAGGTTCTCAAAAAAAGATGCCGAAACCTATCCGAAATTTTTCGACGACATTACCAAGACAATCGCCGTTCTTCGCCAGCTGTTGTTGGAAACGCCAGTTGATCCCGGAAAACGGTCTGCCAGAGCGCTTTTGGACGTGGCACGAATGGGATGGCGCTATCGCGGAATGGGCGAAGAGTTTTATCACATCACTGACGCGATGACGCAAAGTGCATATGATTTTGTTTCGCGCTGGTTTGAAAGCGAAGAAGTCAAAGCGCTGTTTTGCTATTGGGCCGGCATTGGAAATTTCAAAGGGCCCCGGGGTGCGGGAACTGCCTATTCCATCCTGTTTCATTTGCTGGGCGAAAACTCGCTTGGGTTCTCAAAGGGCGGAATGGGAGCGATTTCGAACGCAATTGCCCAGGCCGGACGCGGATACGGCATGGATATTGTTACCAACGCTCCGGTTGAGAAAATTGAAGTGAAAAACGGTCGCGCAACCGGTGTCGTGACGGTGGACGGTCGGGAGTTTTCCGCAAAAATCATTGCTTCCAACGTGGCAGCGCCCGTGACATTCGGCCGAATGTTAGCCCGCGAACAATTACCAGAAGAATTTATGCACGCGATCGACAACTGGCGTTGCAAGGGCGAAGTATTCAAGATCAATTGTGCCGTGGATCGACCTCCGCAATATCGTGGCTTCAAGCCAGGCCAGGCTGGGGTCGAATACCCGTCCTACGCACATATTGGTCCTACAATAGACTATATGGAGCGGGCGTACGACGATGGGAAATACGGCTGGTATTCCGAGCGTCCCTTTGTCTCGCCCATTGTACCCAGCATCATCGACGACACACTGGCGCCTGAAGGCAAACATGTGGTGACACTCTCCGGTGGACACGCTCCCTATGAACTTAAAAATGGCAGTTGGGACCAGGAGCGAGACAATTTCATTTCAAATGTGTTCAAGGTGATGGACGATTTTGCCCCCGGTTTCACCGATAGCCTGATTGATTACCAAGCGTTTCTGCCTCCCGATTTGGAGGAGGTTCTGGGCATGCCCGGTGGGCACGAACTACACGGCGAAGTGGCCTTGGATCAGCTGTTTTTTCAAAGACCCGCGGCACATTACGCAGACTATCGCAGTCCAATCCGAGCGCTCTACCAATGTGGCGCAAGCACTCATCCTGGCGGCGCGGTGTCCGCCGTGCCAGGACACAATGCAGCACGACAAATTCTCAAAGATTACAGAAAGCTGAAATGAGCAACAAAGGAACTTACGACGCTATTATCGTCGGTGGGGGTCACAACGGCCTGACTTGCGGGGCATATCTTTCACGTGCCGGCAAGAAAGTACTCGTTCTGGAACAGAAGCCCTATGTCGGCGGTGCATCGGTGACAGAGGAATTTGCCCCAGGATTCAGGGCATCGACCTATTCCTTCATAATGGGACACCTGCACCCCAAGGTTATCAAAGAGCTTGAACTTAAGAAATTCGGGCTTGAGTACTACCCGCAACCCAATGTGTTCAACCCGACCGAGGATGACGGCATTGTCTTCTCCAAGGACCCGGTGAAAACCCAGCAGCAAATCGCCCGATTCTCCAAAAAAGACGCCGAGAATTACCCAAAGTTCTTTGAACGGTTGCAATCAACCATCGACATTTTGCGCATGCTGCAGCTCGAGACTCCGGTCAATCCATTTCGAAAGGACCCGGTCGGACTCTTTAAGACGGCGCGATTTGCCTGGAAGCTACGCAATGCAGAAAAGGAAGTTTACAATCTGCTTCATGCGCTTTCGCTCAGCGCACATGATTATGTCAGCCGTTGGTTTGAAAACGACCTGGTTAAGGCGAAATTCATGTTTTGGGCCACGATTGGGGGGAATGTCGGGCCCTATTCACCAGGCACTGCGTTCTATCTTGTCACCCACTTGATCGGCCAGATCGGCATGAACTTCTGCAAGGGCGGCATGGGTGCTGTCGCTGATGCCATCGCAGCTTCCGGTCGGGCTCACGGGATGGACATCCAATGCGACGCATGGGTGGAAGAGATTCTGGTGCAAGGCGGCAAAGCGGTCGGCGTTCGACTGCGTTCAGGTGAGGAAATTCGGGCTGGTCGCGTCATATCCAATGTGAATGCCAAGCGCACTTTTCTTGACATGGTGAAGCCTGAGCACCTGCCTGAGGAGTTCATTGAGGACATCGAAGGATTTCGAACGCGCGGAATGGGTTTTAAGCTCATGTGTGCGGTCGACCAGTTGCCGCAATACAAAGGCTTCGACAAGGACAAAGCTGGCACAGACTATCCGGCCTATGCGCACATCTGCCCCACACCTGAGTTTCTGGAACAGGCCTTCCATGACGCCAAGTTTGGCTGGTACTCACAAGAACCATTTCTCAGCCCAAATGTGCCCAGCTACACCGATCCGACTTTGGCACCGGAAGGCAAGCACGTCGTCGTCATCCAGGGTGGCGTTAGTCCGTACGAATTGAAGAACTCTGATTGGGACCGCGAAGGGCCACAGCTGGTCAAAAACGCATTTTCTGTAATGAACCGGTTCGCCCCTGGCTTTTCAGACAGTGTGATCGACTACAAGCTCTACACACCCAGAGATATCGAGTCCGATATCAATATGCCGGGTGGGAACTCCCAGCACGGTGAGTTGACGCTCGACCAACTGTTCTTCATGCGCCCGGTTCCGCGATATGCCGACTACCGTAGCCCGGTCAAAAACCTCTACCAGTGCGGCGCTTCCTCTCATCCCGGTGGAGCGGTTTCGGCTGTGCCCGGGCACAATGCGGCTCGAGAAATTCTCAAGGATTTCAGAGGCTTTTGAGAAAAAGGGAAACGGCTCCGGGGCGGGCTGAACTCTTCCTTTGTGGCGGAGCCACGCAAGGAGTTTATTGTGCGTTCAAAGCTGCCTTGACCTCCTGAGGGGTGCCAAGTCGTGGTTCATCTGGTTTTGGCAGATTCCGCGCCGCCAACAGCGTGTCGCGAACATAGGCAATCTGGGCCGTCTCCTCGATGATCTCCGCCAGATATTGCGCTGCCATCAGTGTTTTGCCCACCCCGATGGTCCCGTGGTTGGCCAAGACGGCTGCCCTGATCGTCTGGTCTCGAAACACGGGGCTGATTTCAAGCTCTGTCTGCGGGCCACCAACAGACGACAGCGGGATCAACGGCATTCGCCCGATCTTCTCCACCGTTTGCACCGTAAGGCAAGGGATTTCGACACCCGCACTCGCAAAACCTGTCGCCCATGGGGAATGACAATGCACAATCGCGTTTATGTCCTCACGAATGCGATAAAGATCGAGATGAAAATCGAGATCCTTGGACGGCTTGAAATCTGAGGGTTCAATTCGCCCATCAAGATGCACAATTTGCAGATTGTCTCGCGTGCATTCATTGAAGCCAACGCCCGACGGCTTGATCACGATTGCATCGCGGCTGTCCAGCCGAACCGAGAGGTTTCCGCCGGCATTGGTTTGCAACCGCAGATCAAAACAGCGCTTGGCGGTCTCGATCAGTGCGTCTTTTTTCTCATTGATGTCCTGCTGATCCAGCATGAATTAGTCCTCGATCATTGCGTAAAGTCTGGCGATGACCGCATCTGCGGTCTCGCGGTCATTGATATGATGTGGCAGCGCCTCGACATCGAAATTTCGTGCTGCCTTCGTCAACGTCTCAAGGCATGTTTCGCGGAGCGCCGGGTCCTCCAGTTCACCTCCCGGACAGTCCCGGTGGGAGAACCCGCCCATTGGCACAATCACGCATGTAGGCGCTTTTGCTTGGTTTAGCGCCTCGGCGAGAGTGCCTGCAGCTTCAGCCATCTGGTCCTTTGACAGTTTCACGTGGGTGAACAAGCCGGAGTGCTGGAAAACAGGACGGTTTTGGTGCTCTTCACTCAAACCGTCCAGCGGTCCGAGGCCAAGAAAGTTCATGCCCCCAGGCAAAACAACGCGCGGCAGATGACCGGCAGCCGTAAACCGATCGGGCATGGAGGTGTGGTCACCTTCAAACAACAGCCGCGTCATCTCATGGCAAGTCATGTCGATAACCGCGCGAAAGTCCGACCGGGCTGCAAATCGGGCAAAGCCTGCCCCACCGAAACCGTTTGCATGAAAGACGGTGACTTCTTCACCACGCGTGCGAAGTCCGCCGATCAGATTTTTCGCAGCACCTCCGGTTGCGCTGAGCGCTGACAGCCCAATCGTGCGACCCGTGATCTTATTTTCATTTGGCTCGGCTTCGGTGCGAGCGCATAAGCCGGAAATCATGGAGGCCGCGTTGTCAAAAACCGTCCTTATTGTGGGGTTCAACCCTTCAATGTCAGCTGTTGAAGGGATCAATATCACGGGCATTTGCGCCAGAGCTGAACGCGGATCGAAGGGAAGTGGAGAGACTAGTACTTTTGGCAGCTCTTCCGGCATCTGAGCCAAAACACGCAGCACGATGTCGCCACCGGTTCCTCCGCCAATGGCGAGCATTGCCCCAAGGTCCGAAGTGCCGCGCGCGGTGAGCATCGCTGCCACATCAGCGGCAACGCTCTGAATTCGCGCGGTCTTGCGCTCACCATCCCAGGTGGCGCCGTTTGAGCCAAGCGATAAGTCGACAAGCTCGGTCGGCACGGAAAGAGCGTCGAGAGACGCCTGCAAATAGTCGACCTCTTCCGCCTTGGTTTCCAGTGTGGCCAGAATCAGACAGCGGCGCATTCCTGGTCCTTTCGCCGCAGTTCCAGCATCACAATCAGGCGCAGTAGGGATTGCTGATGTCCCATCGATGTTGTGGTTTGTAGGCCTCTGCGCTCAGCCGATCTCGAGTGTCATCCCACCGCGACTTCCAGTTCTGCCAACTTGTTTCAACAGCTTCGGGATGCTGTGCAGACCGGACCACAATCTCAGGGAACTGACTCCGTCCGGTTGGCTGACCTGTCACATTGTACCGAAGGTCAAACGACCACCGATAAACGTTCGACACATTCTCGCGCGAGCAATGCGGGGTCAGCGGGTGAAAGATCACGGCGCCGCCCGCCTTCACGGGGGTTGGTTGTGTGTCTTCGTCGCTGGGAAGGTGCCCCTCGACGATTTCGACCTGGGTGCGGGCGCAATGGGGCAGCAACTTCTCAGTTGGCCCTGTCTTCGCAACCTGAAGACAACCGTTTTCCAGCGTCGCATCGGTTATAGCAACCCAAACCGTGACCATTTCCGTTTCGTCGGCTTCCGCGAGTGTCACACCTTGATCCTGATGCCAGCCGGTCTTCACCACATGAGCACGCAATTCATCTTTGCGCGCGGCCCCTTGCGGAGGTTTAATTCGGACATGCTGGATGGGACTGGCTGTGATTTCCGGCCCAATCAAATCCTGGACAAGGTCAAGAATTCTCTGGTGCGTGACCAGGTTGAATATCGCAGGTCCCATGTGCATCGGGCTGTCGGCACGAACATTGCCATGCGGCAAACAGATCGTCAGTGGCTGATGGACATCCAGTTGGTTGGCGTATCCGTGATCGAGTTTTTGCCAGAAAGACAATCCCTCAGGCGGAACCAACACCTCACCATCCCGATACCAACTGTCATAAAGATCATCGACCAGCCCTGCATATTCGGTGCGAACAGCGTTCAACGTCTCTTTATCAATCAGATTTTCGACGACGAGGTAACCCTTCTCCTCAAAGTGGGATTTCTGTTCGGCGCTCAACATGCTGTCTGTCCTTGTGTGTCCTAGCCCTTTACCGCGCCGGCCGTCATTCCAGCGATGATCTGCCGAGCCGCAAAAAATGTGAATAGCAATGGCGGGATGACGATCAACGTCCCCATTGCCATAATCCGACCCCACTCGACGCCGGTGTCCGTAATGAAGCCCGATGCCCCGACCGGCAAAGTGCGCGTTTTGCGACCGGTCAAAAGCAGCGCCAGAATGAACTCGTTCCATGCGATCCGGAATGTGAAGATGCCTGCAACCGCATAGCCTGATTTCATCAACGGCAACAGCACGCGAAAGAAGACTTGCAAGGGTGACGCACCATCCACAATCGCCGCCTCTTCCAACTCGACCGGGATTTGCTTGTAGAAACCGAAAAGCAGCCAGATGGCAAATGGCAGGTTCAGCGCCGTTTAAAAAAAGGTCAGCACAGCCAGATCGTTGTCGACCCCGGTGAGCGTGACAAAGGCAAACGCCGGCACCGCCAAGACCGCCGGAGGCACCATGCGCACCATCAAGGTGGAGTTCGCCATCAGCGTACGGCCCCGGAAATCCAACCGCGCCAGGGCGTAGGCACAAAAACCACCCAACAGCAGTGTCATCACGGTTGACGCGCTGGCAATGATAATTGAGTTCCACAGATAGCGGTCAAACTTTCCGCGGGTCATGATGTACTCGTAATTGTCCAATGTCGGCCAAAAGAAGAACCAAAGTGGTGTGGACGACTGCACATCAATGTCGTTTTTAAACGACGTCGTAATCATTACCCAGATCGGTGCCAGTGCAAGCGCTGCAAGAAAGATCAATGCGAGATAGTGATATATCTGGCGGTAGTGGGATTGCTGCATCTTAGATATCCGACCGTGATTTCATCGGGTTCGCCATGGTAAGAATGAAGCTCGAGATGCCGAACACAATGACGATCAACAACACAGAGATTGCTGATGCGTAGCCCAGTTGCTGAGTTTCGAACGCGCGATTGTAGATGTGGAGCGACAGCAGTTCTGTAGACCGCCCCGGCCCTCCCCCGGTCATGATCAACATGACTTCCATGCCTCGGAAAACGTCGATCAAGCGCATAAGCAGCGCAATAATCAGGATCGATTTGATCATTGGCAGCTTGACCAGAAAAATCTGCTGCCACCAGTTCGCGCCGTCAATGGTTGAAGCCTCAACAACTTCCGACGGAAGAGCCTGCAAACCAGCTATGATGATGATGAAGATAAAGGGCGTCCACTGCCAGATATCCGTAAAGACAATCGCAAAAAACGCCAGTTGAGCATCGCCCAGCCAAACTTGCGGCTCAATCCCGAACCAAGTTCCAAGATAATAGTTGATCCAACCCACGCGAGCATCAAACAGATAGCGCCAGATCAAACCAACAACCACTGGTGACACCATCAAGGGGAGAATGAAAATCGTCCGGAACACGCTGGCTCCTCGGATTGGCTTTTCTAGCAACAACGCAAGAGCAATGCCCAAGGTCATTTCAATGGTGATGGTCCAGAACCCGAAACGGATTGTGACCCAAAGCACTTCCCAGACCTGAGGATCAGCCAACATACGCGTGAAATTTGCGAAGCCGACATAGGGCGCATCTCCCAAGTCCAGACCAATCTGCCAGTCATAGAACGACAGATACATCGCCATGATGACCGGGTATAAAAGCCCGCCCAGCATTACCAGCAACGCCGGAAAGATGAACGCATACGGCGTCAAAAAGCCTGCCGCAAAGCGTGGCTTCGGCGTCATCGACGGCAGGTTGGGGAGAGAAATCTCGGCTTGGGTCATTGTGTCTTGTTCAAGAGGGATGGAATGGGGCCAAGGCTGGCCCTATTCCCGAATGTCAGCTTATTTCCAAACGTAGTAGCCTTCACGCTGCATGATCGCGCGAGCCTTTTCGTTGGCCTTATCCATAATCGCCTGAATGTCTCCATCCGTGGTGATGACTTCGGTCAGGGCCTGGCCAAGCACGTCGATGTTCAACTCGTTCCATTCTGGAATGAGCGGGCGCCAGTCAGGATCTGCACAAGGCAGTTGCTCAGCCACGACTGGATACTCTGCAAACCCTTTGGTGTTGTTTTTCAACGTCGAGATGCGGACCGGATCGCCACCCAGTTCAACCATGCGTTGATCGCCAGCTTTGGAGGTGATGTACTGGAGAAACAGAAATGCTGCCTCTTTGTTCTGGCTGTTGGCAGGGATGCCCGCAGCAAAACCACCGGTTTCCGAACCGCAGCGAGTGCCGACCGGATGCAACGCATAGCCCACCTTGCCGTCGATCTTCGACAGTTTTGGATCGCGCGACATGGCCGCGATCTTGAGCGTGTCGAGGTGCATGGCTGCCTCGCCCTGCAGGAATGCGGCAGCGGCCTCACCAAAACCGAATGTCGGGATTCCTTTGGGGCCGGTTTGCACGATCTCCCGCATCACACGGGCAGCCTCAACTGCCTCCGGTGAATTGATGACTGGGTTCCATTGATCATCGAAGACCTTGCCGCCCAATGGTGCCAAATGCAGCAGCCAACCCGCTGTCACCTGGTGACCGGTTTTGCCGCGAGACGTCAGGGCTGGAATTCCTGCAGCATGCAGCTTCTTCATGACGTCGCGCAACTCATCATAGGTGGTCGGCACGGCGAGACCTTGTTCCTCGAATATGTCCTTGCGATATGCCAGGATTGAGGTTTCCGCACCGAAAGGCACACCGTACAAGGCGCCTGATTTGCCGGGCATGTAGCCCTTCTTGCCACCGACAATGCCGCCGTTTTGCAGATAAGCGTCGGCTATGTCGTCGATGTCATAGTTCGGATCAACGAGGCTTCCGTTAGTGTAGAACTGGCTGAGCGGTGTCAAAAGGCCCTTCGATACATACTCGCCTTTCCACATCACGACCCATGAGACGACATCATACTCGCCCTTGGCCTTCGACATTTCCAAAAGTTGACGATCACGAAGCTTAAGATATTGCAAGGCATCGACTTCAACCTCGATCCCCGTCTCTTTGGTGAACTCCTCGATCAGTGCTTCAGCCTTTGTAAAGTGACTCAGCGCTGGCCATGAGACGACGATCGTTGTGCCGGCATATTTTTCATAAGGATTGGCGAAAGTCGCCATGGTACTTACGGCCAGGACGGCGAGTGCCGAGACCCCTGTTTTAAGAAACCCAATCATGTTTTTTCCTCCCTTGGAATTTAACTGGATTAGTTTGCTGGTCGTTGATCGCGAAACGGGGCGACGGTCACAATGCCTCCCCGGATTGCCTGTCGAAAAGATAAAGACGTGATGTGTCGAAATAGTAGGTACCGCTTTCCATCAAGTCCGCATCGGGGCCCACTTCAACGGCTGCCGTCAGTGCTTGCCCTCCCAGATTCCCCGCGAGAAACTGGCTCGAGCCGATATATTCGGCGACTTTCACCTCGAGGTTGATTGGGGCAAAACCATCATCGCGCGCTTCTGCAGCGAAGTGTTCCGGGCGCAACCCTACCGATATTTCGCGATTTTTGGCCGCTTCCGCCACGCTGCGAAGACGGTCGGGAACGGGCAAACTAAACTCTTTGCCCACCACACACAGTTCGCCATCGTCGCGCAACTCCGCTGGAATCAGCGTCATCGAAGGCGAGCCGATAAATGTCGCCACGAAACTGTTCACCGGTGAATTGTATACATCTTTTGGTGAACCGATCTGCTGGATCAATCCATCCTTCATGATCACGATCCGATCCGCCATCGTCATGGCTTCAATCTGATCATGGGTGACATAAATCATCGTGCGATCCAGCTTCTTGTGCAGGATCGCCAGTTCGGTGCGCATAGTTGCGCGCAGCTTTGCGTCGAGGTTCGAAAGAGGCTCGTCGAACAGGAAAACATAGGCATCGCGGACAATGGATCGCCCCATGGCGACCCGCTGACGTTGCCCTCCGGACAGATCTCTGGGCTTGCGATCAAGATATGGTGTGAGTTCCAGCATCTCGGCAGCCGCCTGGACACGCTCTACAATCTCAGCCTTTGGCCGCCCAGCCAGGCGCAATGCGAACGACATGTTCTCTGCCACGTTCATATGCGGGTAAAGCGCGTAGCTCTGGAACACCATAGCGATATCGCGCTCTTTCGGCTTGGCCCAGGTTACATCTTTGCCATCGATTACGATCTGTCCGGAGGTAACATTTTCGAGCCCCGCGATCATGCGCAGTGTTGTGGATTTGCCGCAGCCCGAAGGGCCGACAAACACAACAAACTCTCCCTCTTCAATGGACAACGACAAATCTGGAATGACGGTGACCGCACCAAAGGACTTTTTGACATTTCTGATCTGCACGCCTGCCATCTATGAGCGACCTTAGCCAATGTCCGAACTGTCAACACAACGGGTTTTGTCGAAAGACTGAGAATTGAGGCGCCATATCAACGTCCCTCCAGCGAAATCCGCACTCTCTGTCAGAAATCCCGACATATCCGCTCCTGTTTTATTGCATACAATTCTTGCCCAATTAATACAACATTGCAAGAACATTGTTTACAGGCTAAACTGAAAGCCACGAAAGGGAAATCACGAGGTGCGATTTGCCAGTCCTAGACAAACCAATGGATACCAAAGTATCCGCAGCACGGCGCGTCGAGCAGGCGTTGGTTGACGCGATCTCTGCAGGTGAGCTGGAACCTGGCACTCGTATGGATGAAGTTGGCCTCGCAGAGCAGTATGGAGTGTCGCGCACGCCCGTCCGCGAGGCACTCAACCGTCTTGCCGCGCAGGGAATTCTGGTATCGGGTGAGAAGCGCGGTCTGTTTGTGGCTGAGTATTCCAAAGAAGAACTGGCCCAGATATTTGAAGCCATGCATGAAATTGAGATTGCGTGCGCCAGAATTGCCTCGCAGCGCCTGAATTTATTTGCCAGATCTGAGATTGAGAGCGCGCAGACCGCCTGTGTTGAGGCAGCCGAAGCTGGCGATCGCGTTGCGTATTTACGTGCTAACGAAGCTTTTCACCAGGCCATCTACAAGGCAACCGGCAACCCTTATATGGCCAGTCTTGCAAGTGAGTTTCGCCGCAGAACCGGTCCTTTCCGGGCAAAACGGTTTTCCAATGGTGATGATCTGATCGCGTCGGCAAAGAACCACGAGTCGCTGATCGAAGATATTTTCTCAGAGAATTCTGCCACAGCCACAACGGGTATGCGAAACCATATGGCTGAGAGCTTTCTGCAGGTTTTGAAAGTGAGTTGATCCTGAGAAATCAGCAACTTTTCAGCTTGTGAACTGCTTGCTCCTATGATTTGTATGCAGTTTAACACCAAAGAATGCGGAGGGCGCGATGGGCGTTCAAGAGACCAGGATCTATCCTATCAATACCGGTTGGCTGCACGGAGATCTCGGGACCTACATATTCTGGAAGGGGCCGGCCGGGAAAAAGAAATGGCAACCAGTTTTCTGCCACTATGTCGATACGGGCGAGCATAAGATCCTGATCGACACCGGTCTTTGCGATGCGGAGCGTGCCTCAAAATATCATCACAACTGCGACAAGCGCGGTTGTCTTGAAGTGCATGTTCACCTGAAAGAGAAACTCGGCATCGATCCGTCTGAAATCGACGCCATCGTCTTTACCCACCTGCACTGGGACCACGTGCAGAACATGAAGGAGTTTCCCAACGCACGCTACATTGCCCCGAAAGCGGAAATTGAGATGGCTAACAACCCCTTGCCATTGTACTACCGCACCTATGAGTGCGGTATTCTGGGGATCGAGCCTGCCTACTCCGGCTGTGTGATCGAAGCCGTCGAAGATGAGTGTGAGATTCTGCCCGGTATCACGATGTTCCACACACCGGGGCATTCAGTGGGCCATATGGCGGTGTCAGTTGCCACATCCGCAGGCGATATCGTGGTATGCGGCGATGCAATCTTCGAAGAGCGCAATCTGGAACCGAACCCCGATGAGATGTGGCGCTATTGGGTGCCTGCTCGCTTCGTGAACAGCTATGAAGGTTGGAAGTCTGTGGAAGAGATCGACAAGCGTGCGGACTATGTGCTGCCATGTCATGACTATGATGCAAACGCGCGGTCAGACGTATTCCCCTACGAAGGCATGCCCATTCGTAAACGTCGCCAGCATATTCCTGGTTACAAGTTCTATTTTGGCGACATGCCTGCCGGAACCGCCCAAAAGGCTGCACCAGCAATGGATCCGGGAGAGGTTGATGCGTACATCGCCGGGCTTAAGGAGCCCAAGGACATGGAAGATTAACGCCTTCAACAACGGGTTTCACAAGCGCTCAGTTTGACCGTTCGGTTGACCAACGCAAATCCTTTGCAGGTGTCTTTTCTCAGCATCGAAAACCACCTGGTTCGGTTTTGTATCGCGACCGTCAACGGCAAAAAGGATCAAGACCGCTGATTTGGTACCGGTTCGGAAGCAGTGGGCGAGCCCCCGCGCAGTTTTGCCATTGTGGGACGCAATCAGAAGTCAGCGCTTTCCGCAAACCGCGCAGTACTCAACTGCTTCCGCAGACGAGCTGTTTCGGGTGGTACAAACAAGAGGTGCGGCTTGGTTAAATGCAATCACGAGACTCCTGATTGCACTGTTCGACCATCTGCCTTCTGAAAAGTTCAGATATGTTCTGAAATACAGCCTAAACGATGGTTACCCCATCGCGATCAAACCGGGGAAGGCCGAGTCATGCATGTCACATGGACGGTCGAAGGCGAGTGCTGGACTGGGTCCAGCATGGTTTGCTAGTGATATATAAAAACAATGCATTAGCTGCACCTTTGGCACACGTTTTGTGACGCGCATGTGCTGTGCATATGGCAGATCGCCCGCTCGCATAATCGAGGTTTGGATGAGCGAGGGATCACTGT
>JBCCGR010000062.1:0-24988 GCA_039029195.1 Pseudomonadota bacterium | reverse complement strand
TTGCAGCAACAGTTTGAGGTTAACAAAGAGACAAATCTCTAGCTTCTCAGATGGGCCACCACATTTTCAATCATGCGCATGCCGGCATCGCCGCCCAGAGACATAATTGATTCGGGATGAAACTGAACCGCCGCGATGGGAAGCTCCTTGTGTTCGATCCCCATCACCACACCATCGATGGTTTCGGCCGTGACCTTGAAGTCTGAAGGGAAGTGGACCGGATCCGCAAACAGTGAATGATAGCGCCCAACAGCAACTTCGTTCGCAAGACCGGAAAACACTTTTCCAGGCTCCACAATGCTGATGCGGGATGGCTTTCCGTGCATGGGTTCCGCCAACTGTCTCAGTTCACCGCCAAACGCCTCAACAATTGCCTGCAGACCAAGACACACGCCAAATATGGGCAAGCCCTTTTCCTTCGCCAGAGCGATTGTGTTTTCACAATCGAAATCTTGAGGATTTCCGGGTCCGGGAGACAGCACCACCAATGTGGGCTCAATTCGCTCCAGATCATCCGGTGAAATTGGAGAGCGCAGCGTGGTCACCTCTGCGCCGGTCTGGCGCAAGTAGTTCGCCAGCGTGTGCACGAAGGAATCTTCATGATCGACCAGCAGAATTTTAACCCCCTCGCCGACACCCGCCGCTAGTCTGCCATCAGCGGAGGCATTGCTTGCCGTATCCCCACGAATGGCGGCGAGCATGGCGGAGGCTTTGAGTTCAGTCTCGGCTTCTTCCTCATCCGGGTTGGAATCAAACAGCAGGGTCGCTCCGGCGCGCACTTCGGCAATGCCGTCCTTGATGCGAACGGTGCGCAGGGTTAGCCCGGTGTTCATGTCGCCATTGAAATGGACCATGCCAACCGCACCGCCATACCAGGCGCGCGGGCTCTTTTCGTGCTCCTCGATAAAGCGCATGGCCCACAATTTGGGAGCGCCCGTCACGGTGACGGCCCAGGCATGGGACAGGAAGGCATCAAACGCATCCAACCCTTCGCGCAAACGCCCTTCGATATGGTCCACCGTGTGTATGAGCTTGGAATACATCTCGATCTGACGCCGACCAATGACGCGAACAGAACCCGGCTCACAGACACGGCTTTTGTCGTTCCGGTCCACATCGGAACACATTGTGAGTTCGGCTTCGTCTTTCTTGGAATTGAGCAATTTGATGATCTGCTCAGAATCGGAAATGGCGTCTTCGCCTCTTCGAATGGTGCCTGAGATGGGGCAGGTTTCGACCCGACGCCCGGTCACGCGGACAAACATTTCCGGTGAAGCACCGACCAGATATTCCTGCTCGCCCAGATTCATGAAAAACGAATAGGGTGACGGATTTATCTTCTTCAACCGCCTGGCGATTTCGGACGGAGCGCTTTCACAGCGCTCAAAGAATGTCTGCCCCGGCACGACTTCAAACAGGTCACCGCGTTTGAACTTTTCCTTCGCCACATCGACCAGCTTTGCATACTCACCCGGCACATGGTCTCCCCGACCAGGATCTATTTGGCTGGTTTGGAAGGGTATTTCGTCGCCACCGCGTGCCAGGCCTTTTGTTGATGCGCCGCCGATTTCGAAATCATATCGGTCGTGCCAGGCGGTAGCAGAATGATGGTCAACCACCAGAATTTCGTCCGGCAAAAACATAACCATATCGCGCTGGCCGTCCGGGCGCTTCAGATGCTGTTCAATCGTATCAAACTGAAAGGCAATGTCGTACCCAAAGGCGCCATAGAGCCCCAAATTGGCATCAGCGTCGCTGAAGAACAGGGACACAATCGCCCGCAACACCGAGAAGACGGTTGGAACACGGGAACGTTCTTCTTCGGCAAACTGCCGGTCTGGCAGCTTCACTTCAATGAGAATCACACCATCAGTGAGTTCGATTGAGGCGATTTCTTCAACCGACTTCAGCGCTTCGAACAACGGGGGGATCAGGGCCTCTCCACGTTCGTTGTAAGCTTCGATGCGCATCGACCGATTGCGGGACGTGATGCCCAATGGCGGATCAACAATCGCGGTGTCCCACCGGGTGTAGCGACCCGGATATTCGTAGTTGGACGAAAGCACCGCCCCACGGCGACTGTCCAGCGCCTGAATGTAGGTTTCAATGGCGCTCTCATAGGTCACCGGATGACGCGTGCGGGTGATTTCCACGCCACCGAGTGTTTCGAACTGCTCTTCTGCCGGCATTTGTGTCTTGGGGCTCATGATCCGCTCCATTGTGCCTGCCGGAAAGCCGAGCAAAGAAAAACCGCCCGGATTTCTCGGGGCGGCTGTTGTTGATGATCGAATTGCTGATCCAGGCCGCCGTTAGCGAACCCACCACCATGCAATGCTGTTGATCATCTTATCCATGTCCGTTGAATAGCTTGGCACCAGCGGGAATGCAACCAAAGTTGCGCAGCAAGGCATATTTGATGTGGGGATCCGTCCGGGCGGATTTAGACGGATCCCCAATCACCCACTTGCCGCAGGTGCCCGGTTGGTCGCAATAAGCAGGGGGGCACGACCATCCGGAACTTAGTGCAATTCACTCTCTGAACGAGTTGTGATCTGCGTCGATATTTACTTTAGGTTGTATTTGTAAATAAACCACTACGCTCGCTTGCAATGATTTGCAATGGCGAAAAAAGCTGAATTGGCTGTTTGAATACTCTACCGGTCGAGCACGTCCCGGATTTCCACCAGATTGGAGCGGACTCGCAACAGGTAAAACCCCATGGTCGCCAGATGAGTCGGCATGATCCAGCTTGATTCATGTCCGTTGGAAATGACAGCAGGCGTGAGATTGAGCGAACTGCGAAGCTGCTCTTCGGTACGGATCCACAGTTGTTCCAAATTACGGTTTTGGAACACATCGGCAAAATCTGCTCGTGCTGCGGTCAAAATGCCGTAATAGCCATAGAGCTGACCATAAGCGAACCAGAAGCGATCATCGGCACGGGGGTCAAACCAGCCCGCATTGCTGGCTTCCATGCGCCGACGCAAGATGTCAGACGTTGAACCAATATCACTGGTCACACGATCCAGAAACTGAAGCAGATTGTCCGGGCGGGCATCAAAATTGGCTTTGCAGGCGGCCAGATCCTTGTTGAAAGCCCGCAGGGCCACGATACCGCGCCGATAGTTTGCCTGAGCCGTTGACCTTGGTCCGAAGGGCTCAAACGAAAAGTACCAGCTGTCTTCATCATAGGCGAGATATTGCCGCGTGTTCTGGAGGTTCTGGTCAATGCTCGATGTGCCACGCACCCGGCCCAGCCGGTCAACCAGTTCCACTGATGTGCGGCGCAGGGTCTGAAGGACACCAAGCTGAAATGCCGCCTTGTTGTCCATGAATGGGGTGCTCTTCCAGTCCGTGATGAAGAACATGCCAAACTTCGACAAGAGCATCGACGGCACCCAATTGTTCTGATTGACGCTAAAATCAATCAGATCGGCCGTGACTGACACCATCCGCGACGGTTCGCATCTGCCTGCTGGCGCAGCACTGTCTGAACTGTCCTCCGCCAGACCGGTCGCCGTAGCCGTGCTTGTTTCCCGTGATCCGGCGGAAACGAGCTTTGCATCCTTAATGAGGTTCTTTGCATAGTCGCGGTCATATCCGTGCCAGAACTGTGTGGCATAGAAAAAATATCCGTAGCCGACGATGATTGCCAAAACCAGCAGCGCCACCGGCACCCGAATGAGCCACTTCTGTCGCTTGTACCAGGCGTGGACTGCAAGAAACGGCCAGAGGAACCAGCCGATCACCATGCCGATCCCTTTGCCGACAAGCGCAAAGATGCGGGTAAAAAACGCGATGATGGGATCAAGCATTTTGATCAGTCCTCGATATCGTAAAGGGTTGCCCGCAATCCGGCTTTGTCCGGGAGATAGAGTTCCGAGATTTCATCTACAACATGATGGCGGTAGTTTTTCTCCCATGACCGGTATTCGGCATAGAATGACGGCTTCGCGAAAATGAAGCGGCTGACATAGTCAAATTTGACATGGTCGGAGATCAGCTGGTTGACGAGCCACTGATCGGGATGCCCGGGTCGCCCACGTGACAGCAGGAACCGTCCTCGCGTATCAAGCTCGTCCACATCAATGCTCGACCAGTTGGAGAGCTCACGCTTTGCCCACAACATAAACGGCAAAGTGCCCTCTTCTTCCACAATATCGCTGTTTTTGGACACCCAGTTCTTGCGCCATCGCGCACGCGATTTTGGCGTTTCGAGATCATCGTCGAAGTGAAACGCAAGCTTGTCGATCAACATATTGATGCGATGGTCGATCAGTCCGGACCGCTCCACCCAGGACCCGCGTGGCGTGTCAACGCGCCCGGTCTCAAGCAGAAATCGATAAATCTGTTTGCGGTCTGCCGCATCAATGTAGCTCACCTGCCATGGCCGTGACCGTCTGAAGCCCGGCGCGCCAGGATGGCCAATGACGGTCGTCTGATCATTGTCGACAAATATATACAGACCGCCAAACAGTTCCGTCCAAAACGCGTTGTGCCTGAAAACGACTTCCTTGGGCACAACATCATGATTGCGGATGTCGCCGGTCGATTGTGCCAATGATACCATGCGGTTAAGCAAATCATCGTCCGACCAGGCACTGGGTTCCTTGACGAGTCTATCGGACAGGCGACGCAGTTCCACCGCCTTTTTTGAGAGATTTTTGGAGGTGTAGACTTTGAACTCCACCTGCTCGATGGACAGCAGATCCTCGATTGTGCTCGCCTCAAAAACCGAATCCTCAATCTCGCCATAGACCACGTCTTTGATTGTCAGCGTGTTGATGGCTCGCGCATTGGTCTCAAAGAACTCATGCATGAGAGCGCTGGTGTTCGAAAATGCGGTGTGGACGACCGGCAATTGTTTCTGACGCGGTGACAGGATTATGAAACGTCGGTTTACAGACTTGGGATCGAGATATTTCGGATCGTCCAACTCCTGTGCGACTTCCGGTGAGTATCCAGTTTTGTCGATGCGAAAGGTCGAGAGTTCGGTTCTCGGCAACCCGAAACCGGTCAACGCCTCATTGTAGCGCTCAACAAGATGCGGTTCTGCAATCTCCATCAGGTCGCCAAAATAAAGGCTGCTGTCGATCAGGTGCTTCATGCTGCCGTGCCCTGGAATTCCCAGGGATTTATGAGATCAATGCCCAAGCCTTCAAAATCCTTTGTATTGCGTGTGGCGAGTGTGGCGTTGGCAGCCAACACAGTTGCAGCAATCAGATTGTCCAATGGTGCAAACCTGCGGCCATGGCTTCTCTTTAAGGCGGACACCCGCCCGAACGGAACGACGTGCTCCAAGTCAACCGGAACAAAATGTCCGCCAAGCATATTCAGCACCCGCTCTGCCACTTGGGCAATGTCAGACTTTCTCTTGCCTGCTGGTAGCCGTGCAATCCCTGCTTCAATTTCTGCCGACACAATCACACTGACGCGAATAGATGCTGGAGATTGCACTTTGAACCAGGCCTCAACTGTCGAATCCGGGCACGGTTTCATCAATTCGGAGACGACATTTGTGTCAAAAAAAATCATGAGAAGTCTGGTGGATCTCGATCTTCAAGGCGCGGTGGAAGATCAAGCTCAATCCCTCCAATGGGATCCACAATTTCTCGAATGGCGGTGTAAAGGCTCTCTCCGTTCATCGGAGTTGGCAAAGACACAGAAAGAGCATTGCCAAGAATTTCCCTCACTTCGGCTTCCATCGAGCGCCCATTCTTGGCGGCGCGGACACGAAGTTGGTCGCGTACAGAATCATCAAGATTGCGAATGGTCAGTGTGGCCATTGGTCTTTCTCCAAACCCGTCATACCTGCTTTCAATGTAGTCAATGCTAGCATTGCTTTCAAGCTTGCGAGCCGTGTTCAACCTCCCCAGCGTCCATCGGATTTCATTTCTGAAATCTCTTTGACCGCCCGCTCTCGCACGCGCTCGTTGCGGATGACATTGTCTACTGCGACCTGATCGGATCTGTCCGTGTAGCGGAATTCAGAGTCCGCATAACGGTTGATCTCCTGCATCACCATTTCGATCGTGAAGGGTCCGCGAAGGTCTTCAATCATCGCTTTCTTGTCATCATAGGGCTTGTGGCAGAAGGCTTCTGGCGTTTCGAACCATTCGTCGGGCAGCTCCACGTCCATGGCCCGCATTTTGATCGCGTCCGTAATGTTTTTGATGGCACGACCGGTGAAACGCGGTTCCGCCTTTTTCACCATGTGCAGATAGGTGCCAACATCTGCGATGGTGCTGGGCGTGCCGACCTCATCAACAAACCGGTCATAGACATTCAAAAGCCCTGTTTCCTGAGGCTTGTTGAAATCCTCATAGGCCTCGGACACGGCTCGCTGAATGGCCTGTGCTTCAAAAAGATCATGACTTCCCAACGGGATATCGTGGTTCTTTCCGGCCAGAAGCGCGAAAATATCGATATAGTCATCACGGGTTTGTGGTCCGTCGACCAACCAGCGCGCACCGGCACGTTGGCGCAAGGCGTCATCCACATTTTCGGGATAGTTGGAGAACATGCCAAAGGAGCAATTGCCGCGCACGACGGTCATGGCACCGGCGAAGCTCTCCATCAGGACCGCCGTCACCTCTTGCTGACCGGCAGATGAGCGATCATCTGACCGTTTGGCCGCCACCTGATCAATGTCATCCACCGTGCCAAACCCGATGGACTTTGGCGAAATCACGTTCTCGATGAACTGCTTACAGTTCTGACCCGACTTGCCCTGATAGGAGGATATCTGATCCACACCGAAATTCTCGTAGTGGAATGCGTATCCCGCCATCTGGCAGTAGTCATTGATCATTCCGGCAATCATCTGAATAAGGATTGTCTTGCCGGTACCCGGTGCGCCATCGCCGATGAAGGTGAAAAGAAAACCGCCCAGATCGACAAACGGGTTCATCTGACGATCAAAATCGTAGGCCATCAGCATCTTGGCGAGTTTGATCGCCTGATATTTCGCAATGTGGTTGCCGATGATCTCATTCGGCTTTTTGAACGTCATCACCAGCGGCTTTTTGCTGCCGCCGCCCGGAGAAACATCAAGACCGTTCAGTTCAAAGCCATCGCTTTCAAGGCGAACGTGAAGGTCTTCGAACGCGGCGAGGTTGGAGAACCGCCCTTTTCGTTTTCGGAGCTCTTCAATGGCAATTGTGGCGAGCGCTCGGGCGCGCGCCAGCATAACCGCATCATCTGCACTGCCATCAACGGCACGTTCAAGACCTGCCACCAACCCTTTGAGCGCGTCTTGCGGCGTATCAAAAACAAAATCCGGCTCATCAACATCCGATGCCGGTTCACCATCTGCTTCGATCATCTGAAGCAGGTAGGCCGCGGCTGAAAAAACAGCCACGAATGCGCTGGTTTCGAGCAGCGAACGGTATTGAATGGCCGCGTCGCCTTCGAGCGCAGACGCACGGTTCTTGGAGGCCAGCGCATCAAGGCCTGTTTGTTCTCCAAACAGATCGGAGATGGCCAGCGCAACCGCGAGCGCCCGACGTGTTTTGAAAACAAGACCGTGCTGTGCGATCGACAGCATCTGATCTGCGGGAGAAATCGCGCTGATCGTTTTGATCAGCTCAACCTCATTGGTTTTTCGAACCGAACCGGTGGCCACCGTTGACACAAACCGGCGCCGCGTTCCTGCAAGCTCGGTTCTGCTTTTTCCGCTATCTGCTTCCAGAACAATGCAACGGGTCACCAAACTCTGGGCGGACGCCCGGTGTTTGGCGATATCGTCTTCGCGCAAGGTGGTGAGACCGATATCCATCAAAAAGGACCTTTCAGGTTCAAATTACATGTCGTGCAGAACGTGTCCGCCGGAAATGATGTGCGTTCGATAGCCCTCAAAGATCTCCGCCTGACGGTTTTCAGCATAGATCGCCTGATAGGCTTCGTGGGGGACGAGGGCGCTGCGTTCGAAATTGCTCACCCCTTGTCGAGCGCATTCAAGATCATCCGTATTGATGTGAAAGCTCTCGCGGGCGGGCGTTGAACTCCACAGTCCCCATTTGGCTGGGGTCTCACTCACGGAGAAGATCTCCTGCATCGTCCACGACAAGAGCCAAGCATTCTTGTTGTGCTTCACATTTTCAAGAATGCGCTGAACAACGTGACCATGGTTGGTGACGCCTGCCCCGTAAAATGGCCCCAGAACAAACCGTCTGAGTTGCTTTGGGTGCAGGTGTTGAAAGTCCTTGTCGAGATTGCTGGCGATCGTTGAAAGCGTCAGCGCATAAGACGAGTTGTTCTCACAAAAACTATCGAACTGATGTGCGAGTTCCGGGTTCAACAGGCCATCGACCGGCAGCGGAATGTCAACGCGCGAATTGAGTTCGCCATCTGACCCAACCAGCATTTTGACGATTCTGTCCGATGAATCCTCAATCGTTGCCACATAGATCAATGGCAGATTGGCGCTGCCATCAAAGCTTGCCCAGTGCACAACGTAAAAGGGGCGGCCGGTTTTCGGATTCACGGACACCCGCACGGTTTCCGGCAGAACGAGGGGTGAAAACAGCTTTCCACCCTTCAGCTCCTCCAGGTAGAGCCGTTCTGCCATGGACTTTTGCAGCGCTTCCGGAAAGCGCTGCTTTTTCAGAATGAAATCCAGCATCTCGTGACGCAGCGTGTCACCATCAGGCATCGAGGCCAGACGGGATTCGGCATCCTTTTGGTCGTTTTCAAGGTCCAGAACATTCTGAAAGACCGGAAAACCGCTCTCGGCCTGTGAAATGCGAAACCGTTTCACAAAGGCCAGTCGGTTGCGCCAGGCATCAAAGGAATGGCGCAGTCGATCCAGATGACCGGATATCACCTTGCCCATCAACGCATGCTGATACAGCGGCGACTGGTCCTCGCTTAAAAAAAGATCAAGACCATCAAAGGCTTCGTCAACCGCCTCGAAATAGCGCTGGGCAGCGCTTTGGGCAGAGTCGTCCGATTTTGACTTTTCAGTGCTTTCCATAAGGTGTTCGGCTCAGCCGCCTCACTGGGAGACGTAGTTTGCCGAATTGTGCTTGTCGAGCACTTCCTGGAAACGCCTGGAAAAGGCTTCATCTGCCAACTGTTTGCGACGCTGAATGTCTTTGGTCGAGACCATGCTTTTCTCGTGCATCTCCAGCAGATCGCCGATATGAGACTGCGCCGCAGCACCAATGCCCGCCATGGTTTCTTCTGCCGCCGTATCGACCCTACTGCCAAGCGTGTTGATCTTGTGAGCAACATCCTGTTGTGCGGCCGTCTTCAAGGAATCTTCCAGCGCCTTGTAAAGAACAATGCGTTGTTCGGTATCAATCGTCAGCTTGTTGATGAGCGTCGACTGGGCCGCGATCTGATTGTTGAGCGAATCCACAAATGTCTGGAACATCGAGGTGTAGCGCTCGAGCGTCTGGCTCTCAGCAAGAAGTTCCTGCTCCTTTGCCTGCTGAGCATTGTATTCGGTCGCCATTTCGGAACGCTGAGACTCAAGTTCGGCGCGCTGTGATTGGTCTGTTGTGGCGGAGATCTGGTTTTCCAGATCGAGCAGCATCGGATTGAGTTCTTCAATGCGGGCCTGTGTTTCTTCCAACTCCGAAATCGTCTTCTGACGGCGCTCAATCACCTCTTTGAGGCTGTTTTCCGAGGATTTATAGCGACTGTCGAGGACGTTTTTCTGTTCCGTCAGGATGCCGACAATCGAGTCGGATTTTGACAACAGTTCCTGCAGGTTTCCGGCCAGCGACATGTTACGAACACGATCCGTTCGCATGCGCTGGGCACGCTGTTTTGAGAACAGACCAATGAAGTTCTCCCAGCCCGTGTAGCTCTTCATGCTCTCGAATTCGGTGCCAAACACGTTGGTGGCGTCTTCGAGCCCGATGATCAGGTCAGCGATGTTGCCTTCCATCACCTTCTGCTGGCGGATCACATCCTGAATTCGCGCATTCTCGACGTCAAAATCGGCCTCGCCGATGGATTCGGTTTTTGCAAATTCCTCGAGCACCACGCCCGATTTTTCAATTTTAGACCGCATTTCCTGCACGGTCTGGCGGGTTTTCTCAATTTCCTGATCAAAATTCTGCAAACTGGCCATAGTCAGTCGTTCCACCCTCTCGAACTATTATCGTTGAAACCAATATAGGGCGGTTCACGGAACTTTGAAGGATTTTCCGCACAGAACGGCAACAGAACACAACAAGTTCTGCACCGCCATACCCAGGCTTTGGGCGACCCAGGTCAGATGTTCATTTCGCGGATGAGCACCCGGATCACACGGCGCTTGGCGCGCTCAAACAGACTTTCCGGTTCGCCTTCGATCAGTGTCCGCCCTCGCACCGTGCGACCTGAAAAGGATCGCGCACCATTCACAGCGGGTTTCATGGCAACCGCATAGTGACCATCAAGCATCTTCAGCCCCCCATCTTTTGTCTCGGCGGTCGCAATGCCACCACCAAACTGCACGGCCAGATAGGGTTGGTCGAGCGTTTCTGCTGCGGCATAGGAAATAGATTCAACGGAGAGCGGCATGGGCGACAATGCCAGATCATCCGGCACAAACTGCGCCGTTGCGCCAATGCTCACCCGAAAGAGATCGGTTTCTGCCACATAGGCTTTGACCGCCTGTTGGCGCTCATCGATGATCAGCCCCAATGAAGTTGTGCGTTTCACCCACATCCCGGTCTGAAGTTCTGGGTCGAGATCGGTAACGGTGCCAGCGATTGGGGCGGTGATGGTCAATTCCGCAAGGCGTTCTTCATATCCACGCTGCTCCTGACGCGCTGCCTCCAGCTCGTTTTTGAGGACAACCAATGTGGCCCTGTCCTGTTCATCAGACGCGATGCGGGCGATGCGCTCTTCAAGCAAGTTGATCTTCTCAACCACCAGCCCGGCTTTGGTTTCCACGTCGGGAGAAGACAGCCGGTAGAGGACATCTCCGACCTCAACATGTTTGCCGGGCTCGACCGCGACCTGGGATATTTGTGATGGGAATGGCGGGAACAGTCGGGCCTCCGCTCCTGCGACGAGAACCGAGGGAACAGATACCCGGGTGGACCAGGGCAGCACCGCACCAATCACCAAAGCCAGAAAGACAGATGCGGTGACCAAGGTTCGTCTGGTGCGCATGATATTCGACCTCATTGACCACCATCGCATCATCTCGCGCCCGACGGGACGCAGAACGAAATAGACGATCTCCACAATGAACAAGAGTATGCCCACAACTTTGATAAAGAAGGCATAAACGATGAGGGCAATGCCCAAAAACAGAAACAGGCGGTAGATCCATGTGGCCCAGGCATGGACTGTCAAAAGACGACGCATGGGCGCAATCATTGTTTCTGGCGGCGGTTCATCCGTTGCAAACAAAAGCTGTCGCAGCCGCCACCGGGCGATTTCAAAGCCCCGTGCCTGCAGGTTCTGGATGCCAAGAGAATCCGACAGCACGTAGTAGCCATCAAAGCGCATCAGCGGGTTGAGATTGACCACCAGGCTCGTCACCCATCCGGTTGTTGCAATCGCAAACAGCGCCAGCCGGACGCCGCCGTCCGGCATGAACACCCATAAAAATGTTGCGATGCAGGCAAGTGCCAGTTCCACAATCACGCCAGCACCATCGATCAGCAAACGCTCCTTCCGCGATCGAAGCCGCCAGGCACCGCTGGTGTCGGTGTAAAGGATGGGAAACAGCACCATGAAGGCGATACCAATCGACGGCACCCGCACCCCGTATTTGACGGCCATGAAGGCGTGGCCCAACTCGTGCAGAGACTTCACAAGCACAATGCTGAGGCCGAAATAGGCCACCCCTTCCATGCTCATCATGTACTGGAAAGTGCCGGTGAACTGGTCCCACTGGCGGCTGACGAGATAGAGGCCAATCACACCCAATGTGGCGATGAGAACGGCACTGGCCTTTGTGAAGAGGAACGACACCAGCGGCCAGATCAATCGCAATCCACGATCCGGGCGCACCAGCGGAATTCGGAAGAACAGATACGACTTTAGAAGGCTTTTTACCGCGGCATTCCGCCCGGCCTGCACCTCATCGACCATGGCTTTGTAGTTGCCGTCAGGCACGTCAAGAATCAGGGCGTTCTTGATGACGAAATGGGCAAGTTCGGAAATGGTATCTTCTGAAACCGGTTCCTCATGTTCGGTCAGGTACCGCTGCTGAAGTCCCTCAACGGTGCCTGCCTGCCAAAGGGTGAGAATGTCCCGGCTTTGCCGGTCAATCTCATAATGCTTGTTTGCCGGGGGATCGAAGATAACCCAGGTCGGCGCTCCATTCGCCAGTGGCGCACCTTGAACAAGTTCAAGATCTTCACGCAGGCGCGGCAGAACCTTGGGCTGTTCTTCTGGTTTCTCGCTCAGAGGCCGGTCCATTGTCGCACCAGTGCCAGCGGTTTTCTGAACAGGAAGTAGCCCAGAGAGACGGTTTCACCGTAAATCTGTGCTGTCCCTCTCAATCCAATTCTGGGAGGCTTTGAACCGGACGCAGATTTGAGGTCTGAGAGAACACGATAGGTCAGATTTCCCTGCTGGTCGGTCGAAGCGTGATAGCTCGCGTTTTTCAAAACCGCTTCGTGGGATGCGGTGGGATCTGAATCGAGGAACAGGCGCACGCGCGCACCATTTTCAAGGACAATTGCATCGCTGACCGGAAGGTGGATGGTGAGTTCCACCTTTTCAGGATCGGCGATACGCATGATCCGTTCGCCGGTCGCGACGGGTCGGCCAACCCAGTCGTCAGGGCTATTGTAAATTACCAGACCATCGCGGTTCGCTTTGATCTGTGTTTTGGCGAGCAACTCCTGGGCGTATCGGTACTCTCCGAGCTTCAGATTGAGCTCAGAACGGGCAACCGCAAGCTCGCGCTTGGCGTTCGCATCCTGAAACGAGTTTCGCTGCGCTTGCTGCAATCTTGCCTGAGCAACCTCCACCGCACGCGCGGCCAGTTGCATCTGGTTGGATAGCTCGGTGTCGGCAAAAGAAACCAGCGTGTCGCCTTCAACCACCTGTGTGTTCGGACGAACCTCGGTCTGTTTCACAACACCATCGATTGGGGCCGTCACCACATAGGCATCGAGGGCCGTGATCTCCGCCGGTGCCAGAACCGTCAAGGGAACCGGGATCGCCATTGCTGAAACCAGACAGGCAGCCAATAGGGTCCAGATCAGATTGCGGGTGCGCAAGCGGCGGCGCACTTTTGCCGGCCGCACGAGCGCATTCCAGGAATGGGCGTAGATGCCGCAAAGATGTTTCGCGGGGATCAGTTCCGGTTCCTGCCATTTTTCTTCCCGGGCAAAGAGCAAATAGGCATGGCAGGTGCCGTCCCGCAATTTCAGCGGCAACAGAACCATCTGTTTGAAAGGATAGACTTCCGTGTCGGGATCATTGTCGGGCGTGAACTCGCCTGGTTCAAACAGGACAGCGTCACTGGTGTCTCGTTTTTCCTGAATATCACGCGCCAGCCGTTCAGCCCAGCGGATGAAGGTTGAGTTACGGTCGACCTGCGCAAGGCTTGATACAGCCCGTACCTTGATGCCCGCTTTGCCGCGGCGTTCCAAAAGAATCGCCTGACGGAACTTCAGCAAAGCCCGGGGGGCATTTGTCATCATATAGACGAGTTCTGCTTCGGTTTCGGCTTCACGTGCCTGCTGTCCAAGCGAAAGCAGCAGCAAGGAAATCGCATTTGAAGCCTGATCGTCCGAGCCTTTATCGTTGGTTCTTCGATCATCAACCCGGCGATCACCAGTGATTTTACGGGCTATCTTTTGAGCACCTCGTCGCGTGCTTTCAATGCGGCCAAGTTTGCCCGATTTTTGGTCCGTACTTTTGTCTGTTGTCGTCGCCTTGTGCGCCCGCACCTCGGACGTCTCGACCACATCTGCCGATGTGAGCTGGACACGCTTCACCGCTTTGTTGGACGCGTGAGGATCTCGAACGGCGGACATCAACTGTCCCGATCAGAAGGTGTCTTGAATCTGGCTTGTCCGCTCATACCGGGAAGGAGACGGGGACTATTGTCTTTGATCCGGCCCGTCAGCTTGATCGTTTGGCTCACCGCATCAACCTTGGCACCGATGCGTGCGATGGCCGCGTCGAAAACCTCGCCGGTTTCTTCAACCTTGAATGAAAATGGGGTGCCTTCCTCCAACCATTGCAACCAGTTGGACGGTGCAATCAAGTCGACTTCAAGCTGACTAAGATCAACGATGCTGATGACCGGATCATCGCTTCCAGGCACTTCAAATTCATCTGAATGTCGCTCAAGAACGCGCCCTGCAAATGGTGCCTTGATGCGGCAAAACTTGATCGTGTGGCTGAGCGATTCGACTTTGGATTGGGCAATGTCCGCGGCGGCCTTAGCTTCGGTGACTTCGAACGCACCGGCAGCGCCACGCGCGCGCAGCTTTTTCTTGTGCTTCAGCAGCGTGTTGTCTTTTGCAAGCCGTGCTTTTGCACCTTTCATTTCGGCATGGTGGCGTCCGCAATCGAACTCCACGAGCAAATCACCTTTTTCGAATTTCTCACCGGCCTTGAATGGCAGTTTGGAAATGCGTGCTGCCACGCTGCTGCCGAAGGTGACCTCTGCATTTGCCACCACAACGCCACGAATGCCGTCTGCCGGGATAGTCTCGCCTGTGGCCGCAAATGACCAAAAGCAGAAACCCAGCGAAACAACGCCCGCGACTGCAGCCCGGGTGGCAACAGGATTGTTGAAAATCAAACCGTCCATGGCGGTGTTTACTCTCACTACTACGTTAACGGCCTTACGGGGATTCGGATTCGCGACGGTTTGTCGGTCGTTTGCTCGCGCGCTTTTTGACCGGTGTTACAACCGTCGACGCCAGTGCGGCGGCCTTCAGGTCGACCGCAGCGATTGCGACCGAACCGGTTGTCAGACCCGCTTTGTTGAGCGGGCGCGGCTTTGGATAGGTCACACCCGCTGCAACGGGTTTGCTCTCGATGCTGGTTGGCGTTTTGCGGCCCGGACGCTTGCTTGGCACAATCAGCTTCGCTGAATATTCGGCGGCTGCACGCTTGGCGGAGCGAACCTTCGCAGATTTGTCGCCTCGTTCGATCCACAGATCACGCAGTTCGCGCGTGAGATGCGCAACCGATTCATTGCCGGTCAGGTCTTCCTTGTAGGGATCAAGACCGATCGATGAGAAGATGTTCGCATAGGCATTTTGAAGATCAGCATAGGCGATATCGTAGGACACGCGGCTGGCCAGCGTATTCATCTCTTCGCGGATCAAAGTCTGGTCACTCGCCTGTTCAGCGGCAGCCGATTCCCGGATCTGATGCAGGATACCGCGCTGAATCTTCAGATGTTTTCCAGACGTCACGAACAGCCGACGGGCATGATAATAGCGCGCGCGGCTGACATGAACCTGGGTCATAATAGCCATGGTGATTGCTAGTGCACGTTGCTCCAGCAGTTCCTTGTTGGCGTCAATTTTCTTCTTCTCGGACGGGAAGCGGAAAACGCGAAGCACATTCCAGGTCGCACGGGCGCCCCAGCTGACCCAGCTGTTGTTGAACAGGAAGGAATCGCTGTCATAGTCGCCATCCACAAACAGGTTGGCGGTTGGCAGGATCTCCAGGACCGATTTTTTGAACTCCTCATCATTGATGCGGAGCTTGTATTGAATGTCGCGGATTTCTGGGCGGTTATGCAAAGCTGCGAAAACCATCTCGCGTCCGGTCATATTGATATTGATGTCGTTCAGGCGACGCTTCGGCTGAGCGAGCTTGAAGTCCGTTCCAGGCCGAACATTCATCAAGGCAGCAAGCTGGGTCTTGGCCACCGAAAGATCATTCTGCAGCGTCTGGATACGCTTTTGAATCTCCACCAGCTCACGCTGATAGGTCAGCGCGGTGAGCGGTGAGGCGTCATCGTCCTTTTCCAGTTTCTTTGCTTCATTCAAAGCAAGACGCACGCGACCTTCCAGATCACGCAGACCAGCGACCAAACGGTCAGCGCTTACGGCCCGCCAATAGGCAGTGCGAACGTCTTCGATTACCCGATTGATGATTTTACGTCGGCGTTCCCGAGCCACCAGGACTTCATCAGATGCCTGCTTGGCCCGCACGTAGGACAGTCCAAGATCGAGCATATTCCAGGACAGGCTGACATTGCCCGTAAAGTGTTCCTTGTCGGAGAACACAAGAGAAGTGCGCGAACCTGAATCATTGCTGCGCCCCAGATAGGCGGCAGAGGATACCAGTTTGGGAAGTGCGTCCCATTTCGTGGTGTCCAGAACACGATTGGCCAGCGCTTCGTTGTAGAGTTCAACCTGAAAATCGAGATTGTATTTGATGGCACGCGCCATCGCCTCATAGAGCGTGATTTCGCCGGTGATCGGTTCCTGATCCTGCGTCACCCTGTTCAGGTTCATCTGAGCAAATGACGAGACAGATCCTGTGGTCAGCGGCTTCGGTTTGACCGCGCAGGATGCAAGGCTGATTGCAAGGAGGGATACTGCGACTGACTTATACAAAACTGGCCCCTTGTAGACTTTGAGACGAGCACAAGCCCGCACTCTCGGACGCCAGCATCTGAAAGTATGGCTAATATTTCCTTAAACGGAGCCGAATTTTTACTGATGATTCACCATAAGAACGGCCGAGTGCACAGCGCATTGGAGCTGAGCACCAGTTGGTGCCCAGGCGTTGTTTTTGGCAATGCGGGACCGATTATTGACGTTCCGCCAGCGTCCATTCCAATTCGGCGCCCGCTCGATTTTCCGCATGGATCGTCTGGCGGAGCTGATCAATGAAACGTCCCGGACCGGTTTCCACATTGGCGAGTGGTTGAATCTCACCGGTCGGCGCATCAATCCGCACAGAGCGGGAAATCTCGGTGCCATCTTCGAGAATTGCAGTGACGCGAAGATCAAGCAGGCTGATGTGAGCCGGCCGCTGGATGATCACGAAACCATCGCGCGCAATTCGGATCCAGTCGGGCAGTTTTTTGCCGTCGACCGGTTCAACGTTGTAGCGTTCTACGCGTCCCTCGGTGACCGGATCCAGCGTGTTTGTGATGTCGAGATAGAGAATTCGCTCCCGAACATAGGTTTCCATGTTGAGCTTGCCGCTGCGGTCGCTGCCGATGGCTCCATCTTCACTATCACCCACATCGAACTTCAGCGAGAATCCAGCGAGACCTTCCGCTTCGAAGGTGGATTCCGCCGTGGAAATCCCGCCATAAACGCTGCGTTCGCGGCCAACGAGGCGGTCAATCTCCTCGACCTTGTCGGTGACCGGTGTTGATTTTTCCTTCTCGTTTCCAAGCCCGTTGAGAGACTTGATGCCCTCAACGGTGGTCAAAACGATGCCATTGGCGTCATCAAGTTTGGTGACCGGATCGAGGTCATCGAGGGATTCAGCAGCATCTGTAAGGAAAGGCTGAACGTCAGCCTCGAGCTCTTCTTCTTCTCCATCGTTCGCAAGCGGGTCCTGATCCGGAATAGCGTCGTCGCTGCGCTCTTCTTCACCGGCAGACACCACTCTGGCATCAGTCGGGTCATTGTCAGGTGCCTGCGGTGCAGCAACCGGTGCCGCTGCAGGCGCGGTTGGTGCGGAAGAAGCTGCCACGGGCGCGGGTGCTGTGATAGCGAGCGATACGGTTGTGCTTGTCCGACCGCCCTGTCCATCGTCTGCAGCAATGGTGAAGGTCAGCGTTCCCGCGCTTCCAGTTGGCACGGTTCCTGTCAACTCACCTGTCGCCGCATCCAGGCTTAGCCAGGACGGAAGGTTTGCGGAGGAATAGGTGAGCGTGTCGCCGTCCGGATCGTTGAAGAGACCGGAACTCGAGACAACTACAGCCTCGCCTTCGATTAGTGACGAAGATGCAGAACCTGTCGTCACTGGCGCAACATTCGCCACATCCACATCAATGGAAGCAGTGCTGGTCAGCCCACCCGGATCTCGTGCAGTGACCTCAATTCGATACGGCCCCGACTGAGAAGCGTTGGATGCCAGCGTTCCGGAAATGACGCCGGTTGCCGGATCAATAGAGAGCCCCGCTGGCAGGCCGGTTGCACTGTAAGCCAGTGTATCGCCATCCACATCATTGAACAGATCACCTGTCGTGAACGATACCGCTTCAGCATCGTCAAACGAGAACGGACCTTTCGTGCCGATGGTTGTCGGCTGGTCATTCTGCGGTGTGATGGTGATCGAAACGCTTCCGTTCGAACCAGCGTCCGCCAAACCATCGTCATCGCGAACGGTGTAGCGGAAATCATCGACGGTTCCGGCGTAGTTGGCGGTCGGCGTAAATGTGACCCGATTGAGATCATCAACTGTCAGGACCATTCCCACTGTCACCGGGCGCACCGTGCCAATGGCATCCTCGTAGGTCAGTGTTCCCTGCGCAGCGGTTGGAATTGCCGTGACATGCACCGACAGGTTTGCCGTGAGATCATCAATGTCGCTTGGTGCCGTGATGGTGAGAAGCGTGGCCGTGTCTTCAATCACAGCGACGGCATCGTTCGCCGCATCCGGCGCATCATTGACCGGATCGACGGTAACGCTGACGGTCGCTGGGTTGGTTCCGCCATTTCCATCGGAGACGGTGTAGTTGAATGTTGCCGGACCGCTGTAATTGGCGGTTGGGACAAATGCGATTGTCCGCCCATCTGGCGCCACGATCACCGTGCCATTGGCAACAGCAACGCTTCCGCCCGCAGCAACCGGAATTCCGTTGATTGCCGAGATCGTCAGCGTGTCGCCGTCAATGTCTGTGTCATTGTCTACAACCGGTGTAAGCGTTACTGGCGTATCTTCATTGGTGGTGAACGGCCCGTCATTGAGCGCGACTGGCGCATCGTTCACTGACATGACGTTGAGATTGATCTGGGCCGTGTCTGTTCCACCATTTCCGTCGGAGATCGTGTAGGTGAAGCTCGCGGGACCATTGTAGTTGGCGGCCGGAACAAAGGACAGCGTGGTGCCGTCACCGGCAAGGGTCACCGTGCCATTGGCAACGGCCACTGAGCCACCGGGTGCAATCGCATTCCCGCCAATTGCAGTGATGGTCAGCGCATCACCTTCCACATCGGTATCATTGTCGGTCACCGGCGTGAGGATAAAGGCCGTATCTTCAACGGCGTTGAACGTTCCATCATTCACCGCGTCCGGAGCATCATTGACCGCATTGACGGTAATGTTCACCGTCGCCGTGTCTGTGCCGCCATTGCCGTCAGAAACATTGTACACGAACGACGCCGGACCATTGTAGTTGGCCGCCGGAGTGAACGTCAGTGTTCTGCCGTCACCGGCAAGCGCAACGGTGCCGTTAACAACTGCCAGGGACCCGCCCGGTGCAATCGCGTTGCCGTTGATCTCAGTGATCGACAGCGCATCACCGTCGATGTCGCTGTCATTGTCATCAACAGGCGTCAAAACAACTGGTGTGTCTTCATTTGTGACAATCGGCCCATCGTTCTGTGCGACCGGCGCATCGTTCACTGGTTGAACATTGACGTTGACGGTTGCCGTATCCGTACCACCATTCCCATCAGAGATCGTGTAGGTGAAACTTGCAGGGCCGTTGTAGTTGGCAACCGGCGTAAAGGTCAGCGTGGTGCCGTCAGCCGCAAGCGCAACGGTTCCGTTTGCCACATTCTGCGTGCCACCCGGCAGAATTGCATTGCCATCAATTTCGGTGATCGTTAGCGCGTCACCCTCAATATCGCTATCATTGTCTGTGACCGGCGTGATTGTGACGCTGTTATCTTCCAGAACCGCGATTGGCCCGTCATTCTGCGCAGTTGGAGCATCGTTGACTGGTGTGACCCTGAGGAACACGCTGGCAGAATCGGTGCCGCCATTGCCATCCGAAATGGTGTAGTTGAACGACGTGTTGCCGTTGAAATTGGCAGTCGGCGTAAACGTGACGGTCTTTCCATCAGCAGCAAGCGCAACCGTGCCGTTGCCAACCGCGATTGATCCACCAGCAGCAATCGGATTGCCGTCGATAGCGAAAATCGTCAGCGCATCTCCCTCGATATCCGTGTCGTTATCATCGACAGGTGTCAGCACAATCGAAGTGTCCTCCGCAAGGGTGTGAACGCCATCATTCTGTGCAACCGGTGCATCATTCACCGGATCAACGACAATTGTCACAGAACCATTCGAACCCGCGTCGGAATAGTTGGAATCGTCCGTCACGGTGTATGTGAAGGCGTCCGCCGTGCCATTGTAGTTGGCAACCGGCGTGAACGTCACCCGGCTGAGATCATCGGCACGCATAACAGTGCCGACGGAAACCGGGAGCACCGTTCCCACACCGTTTTCGTAGGTCAGTGTTCCCTGTGTCACGTTCGGAATCGCAGTAACCGTGACCGTCAGGACGCTTGTCGCATCATCCACATCACTCGGCACGGTGATCGGAAGCACTGAGGCCGTATCTTCGTTCACGTTTACAGTTTCGGCTACAGCATCCGGCGCTTCATTGGTGAAGACCACGGAGAGGGTTACGGTTGCCGTATCCTGGTTTCCGTTGCCATCATCAATCGTGTAGTCAAATGTCGCTGGTCCGTTGTATCCGCCGGTCGGTGTGAAAGTGACGGTGGAGCCATCAATTCCCAACGTCACCGAACCATTGGCGACAGCAACCGTTCCACCGGGAGCGATGGCATTGCCATCGATCTGAACAATTGTCAGCGTGTCGTCATTCGGATCGGTGTCATTGTCGGTCACCGGGGTGAAGGTTCTCGGCGTATCCTGTGACACGATCACCGGACCATCATTGTTTGCCACCGGACGGGTGGTTGACGGAATGACGTTCAGTGAGATGGTCGCCGTGTCTGACAGTGCACCATCTGAGACACGATAGGTGAAGCTTGCCGCACCATTATAATTCTCATTAGCATTGAACGTCAGCGTCCGGCCATCCGGCTGCAAGGTCACCGTGCCGCTCGCCAGCACCACATTGCCGCCCGGAACAATCGCATTGCCATCAATTTCTGTGATCGTGAGCGGTGTTCCTTCCGCGTCTGTGTCATTGTCTGTGACAGGCGTAAGCGTCAGCGGCACACCGATTTCAGCCGTCGTTGGGCCATCATTGTTGGCGACCGGCGCGTCATTGACGGCATTCACGGTCAGGGAAACTGTTGCCGTGTCCGTGCCACCATTCCCGTCACTCACGGTGTAGGTGAAGGAATCCGCTCCGCTGAAGTTCGCAGCCGGATTGTAGGAGAACGAACCGTTGGCAGCGATCGTCACTGAGCCACCCTGAACGGTTGCAAAGGTTCCCACAGAGGCGGCATCGATGACAAGCGTGTCACCATCCACATCGGAGTCCGTTCCAGCACCTGTATCGTCGCCGATCAGATTTCCAAGAAGAGCCGTATCCTCATTCACCGTGTACGCATTGGCAACAGCGTTCGGGGCGTCATTCAACGCGGTGACCGTGAGATTGACGGTCGCCGTATCGACAAATGTTCCATCGGTCAGCGTATAGGTGAAACTGTCGGCGCCATGATAATTGGCGGCCGGGGTATAGGAGAAAGATCCATCACCGGCGATGGTGACACTGCCACCCTGCGCAGTTGCGAACACGCCGACCGATGCGGCATCAATTGTCAGCGGATTTCCATCCGGATCAGAATCGACGCCTTCACCGGTATTGTCGGTGATGAGGTTCCCGATGACAGTTGTGTCTTCAACAAGCGTGTAACTGTTGTTGACCGCATCCGGCGTGTCATCTGTGTTGTTCACATTGATGATGATCTGTCCGGGTGCCGAATCGCTCGCAGTTCCGTCGGTCACTGTGTAAGTGAACGAATCCTGGCCAGCGAAGTTGAGCAACGGCGTATACAGGAACGAGCCATCGGCATTGATGGTCACGCTTCCGCCTTGTGCAGTCACAAAGGTTCCGACGGTGGCTGGATCAACCGACAGTGCATCGCCATCGATGTCAAAATCAACGCCGGCACCGGTATCATCCGTGATGAGGTTTCCAGCAAGCGCCACGTCTTCTGGCGTGGAATAGGAGTTCAGCACGGCAACCGGTGCGTCATTTACCGCCGTGACAGTGCCAGACACGGTTGCGGTCGCAGTTAAGGATCCATCCGACACGGTGTAGTCAAACGATGCCGGGCCATTGTAATTTGCATTCGGGGTGAACACGAGTTCACCGCCGACAAGAGCAACACGTCCATTGGTGACTGCAACAGAGGCACCGCCTTCCGAGATCGGGTTGCCATTGACCTGTGTGACCGTCAGTGCGTCGCCATCAATGTCAATGTCATTGTCGGTGACATCGATGGTCACACTCGCATCTTCAGCGACAGTAAATCCATCATTTGCTGCTGTCGGCGCATCATTGCCCGGCGTGACATTGACCGACACGGTTGCCGTATCAAAGCCACCATTGCCATCAGAGATGGTGTAGTCGAATGACGTCGCACCGTTGTAGTTGGTCGTTGGCGTAAAGATGACAGTGGTGCCGTTGAGCGCAACAAATACGCTGCCATTGGCAACAGCGATCGTGTCGCCGGGTGAAACATTCGTCCCATTGATCGCCGTGATGCCAAGGCCATTGCCTTCTACATCCGTATCATTGTCAGTTACCGGGGTGATGGTGACCGGCGTGTCTTCTGCTGTGGTCACCGGACCGTCATTGACGGCATTTGGCGCGTCATTCACCGCAGTTACCGTGATCGACACCTGACCAATGTCCACCGAGGCACCATCTGTCGCCCGATAGCTGAAGGTATCTGCACCCGAATAGTTTGCTGGCGGCGTGTAGGTGAAGTTGCCGTTTGCGGCAATCGTCACTGTGCCACCTTGTGCCGTCACAAACGTGCCAACCGAGGCGCTGTCAACGCTCACCGGGTCACCGTCGATATCGGAATCGACCCCTGCCCCAGTATCGTCGGTCAGAAGGTTGCCGCCAACTGCGGTATCCTCATTGGTGGTGTACTGATTATTTGTGGCCGTCGGTGCATCATTGAGCGCATTCACGGTGCCCGTGGCCGTTGCCGTTGCCGTCAGGCTGCCGTCAGAAACCGTATAATCGAAGCTCACCGGCCCGCTGTAGTTGGCAGTTGGCGTAAACACCAGCTCTCCACCGACCAGCTGAACGGAACCATTGGTCACCGCAACAGAGGCGCCACCGTCCGTGATTGCCTGGCCATCCACTTCGGTGATTGTGAGGGCATCGCCATCCACATCGCTGTCATTGTCGGTCACGTCAACCGTAACGGCAACGTCTTCCGGCGTGGTGAAGCCATCGGCGTTTGCGGTTGGAGCATCGTTAACCGGTTGAACGGTCAGAGAAACTGTCGCCGTGTCCGCACCGCCATTGCCGTCAGAAACCGTGTAGTTGAAGCTGGCTGGCCCGTTGTAATCAGCAGTCGGTGTGAACGTCACGGTCCGTCCGTCCGCATTGAGCGCTACTGTACCATTTGTGACCGCCGCATTACCGCCAGGTAGAATAGCGTTGCCATCAATCTCAGTGATCGTCAGCGCATCGCCATCAATGTCGCTGTCATTGTCCGTCACGGGTGTGAAGGTGACCGAACTGTCCTCGTTGACGGAGATCGGTCCATCATTTTGCGCAACCGGTGCGTCGTTAACGGCAGCAACATTCACATTGACGGTCGCGGTGTCCGTGCCGCCATTGCCATCCGAGATCGTGTAGGTAAACGATGTCGCGCCGTTGAAGTTCGACGTCGGTGTGAAAACCACCGTGCGACCATCAACGTTCAAAGTCACCGTACCGTTTGCCACATTTGCTGTGGCACCCGCGGCAATTGCAACGCCGTTTATTTCCGTGATCGTGAGCGTGTCTCCTTCAACGTCAGTATCATTGTCCGCAACAGGGGTGATTGTGACCGGCGTGTCCTCATTGGTGTTCACCGGACCATCATTGACGGCCACCGGGGCATCGTTTTGCGGCGTGATCGAAATGTTCACGGTGCCAACAGAACCGGCGTCGTTCGCGCCCTCATCGTCCCTCACCGTGTAGGTAAAGGCATCAACCGTTCCGGCATAATCTGCCACAGGTGTGAATGTCACACGGGCAAGATCGGCATAGGTCAGAACCGTGCCAACATTGATCGCGTGGGTGGCACCGACGCCATCCTCATAGGTCAACGCACCCTGCCCGGCAGTTGGTATGCCGGTCACCGTAATCGTCAGCGTGGTATCGTCGTCGTCAACATCGCTTGGCGCGGTGATGGTCAACAATGTCGCCGTGTCTTCGATCACGGTCACATTGTCAGTGTTCGCGTCCGGTGCGTCGTTCACTGCACCAATGTTCAGTGTCACCGTGGCCGTGTCATTCAACGCGCCATCGGTGATTACATAGGTGAAGCTATCGGCACCGGAATATCCAGCCGGCGGCGAATAGGTAAACGATCCATCTGCATTGATGGTTACCGTGCCACCCTGGGCGGTCGCAAAGACACCAATCGAAGCCGGAACAAGGTTCAGCGGATCCCCGTCCACATCTCCATCTGCTCCCAGACCGGTGTCGTCGGTCAGCAGATTGCCGGATACGTTCGTGTCTTCTGCCGTATTGTAGCTGTTGTCTCTCGCGACCGGCGCGTCATTGACCGCCGTGACTGTCAGGCTCACCGTAGCCGTGTCTGTCAGTGTGCCATCGGTGACGTCATAGGTGAAACTGTCATTGCCATTGTAATCGGCGGCTGGTGTATAGGTAAACGAGCCATTGGCGGCGATGGTCACCGACCCACCCTGGGCAGTGGCAAAGGTGCCAATGCTTGCGGGTGCAACGTTGACCGCGTCACCGTCCACATCTGAATCTGTTCCCGCTCCCGTGTCGTCTGTCAGCAGGTTACCGGAAACATTGGTGTCTTCTGCCGTTGTGTAGGCATTCGCCGTTGCGGTTGGAGCATCGTTGACGGCGGTGACCGTCAGATTGAGGGCGGCACTGTCCGTGCCGCCATTGCCATCAGAGACCGTGTAGGTGACGGCTGGAACCGTGCCGTTGTAGTTGGCAACCGGGGCGAATGTA
>JBCCGR010000061.1:0-25184 GCA_039029195.1 Pseudomonadota bacterium | reverse complement strand
TGCCTCCTCCTGCAGAACGTCGACCACATCATCGATGGTGAGCACCCCGACCAGACGTTCGTTGGAATCAACGACCGGTGCGGAGAGAAGGTCATATTGTTCAAACACCAATGCCGCCTCTTCCTGATCGACACTGGCATCGATGGAGTGCAGCACATCGTTCTGAATGTCGGAAATACTTGTTTCACGTTGAGTGCGCAGCAAGCGGTCAAGTGCGACAGTTCCGGCCAGTTTGAAGGTTGGCTCAATAAGGAAAATCTCGGAAAAGCGCTGCGGCAGGTCCTGATCGTCACGCAGGTGATCAATCACCTGCCCCACGGTCCAGAACGGTGGCACCGCAACAAACTCTGTCTGCATGCGCCGACCGGCAGTTTCTTCTGGATAGTCCAGCGAACGCCGTAAACGCACCCGGTCCTGAAAGGGGACTTTGGCCAGGACGTCTTCCTGGTCGGCCTCTTCCATGTCTTCCAGAATGTAGACCGCGTCATCGGAATCGAGTTCCTTGAATCCTTCGGCAATCTGCTCGTTCGGAAGCGCATCGACAATTTCCAGTCGGATCGCTTCATCGACCTCGGTGAGCGCTGCAAAGTCGAAATCTTCGCCGGTCAGTTCGACAAAGGACTGTCGATGCTCCTGATCCAGCGCCTCCAGCAGGTCGCCAAGTTCAGATTCGTGTAACGGCCGTACAAGATTGCGAAGGGTGGCAGTGTCCAACCCGTCAATGGCGCTCTCGATATTGTCGATGGTTTCCGCACGAACCGAACCGTCGTGATTGTAGATGCCGGCATCATCAACAAGATCAAATTCGAGCGGTGGCGGGCGGCTCTCTGGCGACATCAAACGGGCTCGGGCGGTTTGGATGGTCTGACGGAAGTCAGTTCATCGAATCGGAGACAGGACTCTTGATAAGATTACCGAGTTTGATGTCGAAACAAAAACAGCCGCACGCGGCCAGCCCGTTCGAGCGGCTACCGTGTCGGCGCAAAAACTGTGTCAGGGCGGAAAACAGGTTGGATGGTCGGAACAGCAGGATTTGAACCTGCGACCCCTCGCCCCCCAGGCGAGTGCGCTACCGGACTGCGCCATGCTCCGACTGAACCCATTGCGCCACCATCCAATGACGCTCGGATCGAAGCGCAATATATAAAGGCGCGGCCGAAAATTCAAACATCTTTCGGTCGCGCCTATTGGATTTTGGACCGAGCGACTTAGCGCAGGCTGGCCTTACCAAATGTCTTTCTGAACGGCTTACAATAGATGTAGACGTTTTTGTATTTCGAGATGTCGACAGAGGCAGGTAGCGCGTAGGACTGACCGCCTTTGATCGCACGCAGCTTGCCGATGTTTTTCGACGGCGAACCATTGCCGAGATACACGTAAAGACCTGGGCCGCGTCTGGTTTTGAAGTTTCCAGAAATAACGATCTGAGCCTTGTTTCCCTTTTTCACGATGCTGACACCGCCTGAGGTCGAAACGCCGCTGGCGCCAGAGAAATTGCCTTTCTTGAGCGTCTGAGCCGTCGACAGGCCAGTGGACGCGATAAACAGGGCTGCGACCAATGCAACCACGGAGGTGAAATGTTTGAAGATCATGCTCATTCTCCTGAAGCGGAACCAAATTCGGGTGTGCACGCGATATGCTGCTGTGCGCGTTCCAGAAATGTTGGAGTGTGAGCAAAACATCAATGCAACTACACCACACCGATTTTCACGCTTTGGTGTGAGACGGGTGAGGTAAGCAGGAAGAGGCGCTGCCCGTTGGACAAAAGCTATCGTCGCAACTGCCAGTTCGAATAGGTGATGTCGCGGAGCTGGTTAAACACGGCCTGACAGATGTGGTTCATTTCCACGTCAAAGAACTTCTTCGCGGCCTTTTCGTTGGGATGATAGGGATCTTTCACCCGTCCTGATCGCTTGCGGCGGAAGAAATCTTTGTTCCCCACATTGGCGGCAACCGTTTCCGGTGTTGTGCCTTCCACGAAGCTGCAACGGCTGCCAGTCTGACGAAAGGCCATCTTGATGTTGGCCTGAGCCTTCAACCGCAGCTTTACAATGCGCTTTTTGTAGGCCGGCGCGGTTGTCATGAAGATACAAGGCATATTCTTTGGAATATGCGCCATCGTCTTTTCGACATCCTTGATTGCGTTTTTCTTGCTGCCCGCCCAGCGCCCGGCAGCGTTTCCCAAAAAGGACATGATGAGAAGTTTGGGGGCGTAATAGTTACTCGAAAACATGGCCTCAAAGGCCGACTTGTCTTTTTCACAAAACTGATACTCTTCCCCCTTCCCGATCTGCACATATTTGTTGCGCGTGGGGTTCACGATGCCGAACGAACCGGCGTTTTTCTTCCAACGCCTGTCGACCTTGCAGATTTTATCCTTCTTGCGCCCTTTCCGTGCGGCCCATGAATGAAGCGACGTTGACCGTACCCCAATGATGCCAACGGACATATTGCCCAGCTTTCGCAGATCACGTGCCTGATGCGGGTTTGGCTTGCAGTGGGACTTGATGTTTTGAAAAAATTCCAGGAACGCTGGTCCCGACCCAAAACTAAGCTGGGAATCGCCAAGAATGAGTATTTCCGGCGATTTGAACAGCTTTGCGCTGGTTGCCATGGCATTGGCGGTCAGCGCGGTTCCCAGCGCAATGGCTGTGCTGATTGCTGCAAGATGTCGGATGGGAGAACGCATTAACTCAGACTGGATACCGGACGAACTTACCTGATTGAACTATTCACGGGGCGTTGGGAGAGTGGGAATTGAGCCCCATTTCCGTTCTTTTGCGCGCCCAGCACAGTCAGTTTAGGCCAATTTCACTCAAACCATTGTTCAAATGGATTAAATTTCACTTGATGAGGCGTCGTTTCGAAAATCCATACAGCGGTGCTCTCGCGTAGCACCGCGACGCCAATTGCTTTATTGCTTGCGCCGGCCAGCTTCTCAGGTGGAAACAAAAGGTGGACTTTGGATGATATTTCGCGCAGCGATCGCAGCACTTGTTCTGACATTTTCAGGTGGTGCAGCCACGGCATTTGATCTGCAGGGACACCGCGGCGCCCGCGGTCTGATGCCGGAAAACACGCTCCCCGGTTTCGCCGGCGCGCTCAGTGTTGGAGTCACTACTCTCGAATTGGATGTTGGCCTGACGAGCGATGGCGTGCTGGTGGTTTCGCACGACCCTGCTCTCAATCCTGATCTCACACGAACCAAAGATGGACGCTGGATCAATGCGCCAGTGTTGATCAAGTCAACATCGATGAAAGAACTCAAATCTTATGACGTGGGACGGCTGAAACAGGGTTCAAAAACGGCGGAGCGCTTCCCAGACCAGTTGTCGGTTGATGGCACGTCACTGCCCACACTGTCGGAGGTGTTTGATCTTGCCGAGAGGGCGACGAACACAATGGTTCGCTTCAACATCGAAACCAAAATCAACCCAACCAAGCCCGCTACAACGGCAACACCTCAGGCTTTTGCAGCAGCGCTGCATCAGCTCATAGCATCGCGAAATTTGCAATCCCGGGTCACCGTTCAATCCTTCGACTGGCGCTCACTACAGGAAATTCAGCGCCTCGATCCATCCATCCAGACGGTCTATCTGACAGCGGAACAGGATTGGCTGAACAATGTGGCAGACGATGAAAACGGCCCCTCTCCCTGGGCCGCTGGATTCAAGCTCTCGGATTTTCAAGGGTCGGTTCCGGCCATGATCAAAGCGGCTGGTGGCGGCGTTTGGTCGCCGTTTCATCGCGATCTCACTCCGACCCGGATAAAGGCGGCACAGGATATTGGTTTGAAAGTGATCCCCTGGACTGTGAATGACCCAGCCGACATGCGGAGGCTCATTCAAGTCGGTGTTGACGGCATCATCACTGACTACCCGGATCGATTGCGTACGGTGATGGAGGAAGCGGGATTGTCAATTCCCAAGCCGACTCCGATTGAGCCTTAGGTCGCTCTATCGTACCTGATCCAGCAATCGCTTGCACTCAAGCAGTTCCATCAGCGTGGCCTGCAAGCGATCACGTTGCTCATTTGAAATCACTGGTGCGGCGGGTTCACCCGACGCGCGTCGATCCCCCAACAAACGGCCAAGCACCCCTCCCGACTGGGCTGGCTCCTGGACTGCTTCTGGGATCGTTTCTGGGGCCGCCTCTGCAAACCCCGCCTGTGGCTGTGGCGGCAGGCCTGGCTCAGGAACCGGATCAAAATCAGCGGTCGACTGTCCGGTCCCGATCGCCATCACGAACCGGTTGCCACGCTCTTTCAAAATGCGCTGCACGCCCTTGATCGTGTAACCTTCCGAATAAAGCAAATGGCGGATACCCTTTAGAAGATCGATATCATCCGGGCGATAGTACCGGCGACCACCGCCGCGCTTCATGGGCTTGATCTGCGAAAATTTGGTTTCCCAAAACCGCAACACATGTTGCGGGAGGTCAAGATCATCCGCCACTTCGGAGATGGTGCGAAAGGCATCTGCGCTTTTATTCAATTCATCCTCCCCAGGGACCACGCCCCTTCAACCAGGACGAATCTGACTCAGTAGAGCCGCTCGTACAAGGATTGATCAAGCGGAAAATCGGAGCATCCGCGCGCCGACTTGCGTCGACGCAATGCAGCAAACCAAACGAAGGTTGTTTGGGAGGGCTTAATTGCCCTTGTTGCCGTTCAGCACACGATTTTTAAGCACGTTGGACGGTTTGAAAACCATCACGCGGCGTGGGGTAATCGGCACTTCTTCACCCGTTTTGGGATTGCGACCGATCCGCTCATTCTTGTTGCGAACTAGGAACGATCCAAAAGAAGAGAGCTTGACTGAATCTCCTCGGACGACAGCGTCGCAAATCTCTTCCAGTACCATTTCCACAAGATCGGCAGATTCCGTTCTCGACAGTCCGACCTTCTGATACACAGCTTCACACAGGTCAGCGCGAGTTAGCGTTTTGCCTGACATTTCCCGTCCCTGCCTCTCCGCATACAACCTGTTGTCCCCTCCAGGCCGTCCTATTGCAACCTTAGGGCAATCCCTCTTCCCGGGTCAATTGCCTGATTGTCTGTGGTTATATCGTGACCAATTTTATCAATCAGTTCAATGTTTCTTTTTAACCGGAACCGTTGTTTCGTCAACGAAGCCCTAAGATTTCCGCTTAAATTGCCGCAAATTGCGCAATATCCGCTCTAATTGGCCCAAAATCTCACCAACGCACCAAAACAGCACCCCAGGTGAAGCCACCACCCATGGCTTCCAGAAGGATCAGATCACCTTCCTTGATGCGCCCATCCTTGACCGCCGTGGTGAGTGCCAATGGAATGGACGCAGCAGATGTGTTGCCATGCTGGCCGACGGTGATCACCACCTTGTCCGGCGCGATATTCAGCTTTTTGGCTGAGGCATCAATGATGCGTTTATTGGCCTGATGCGGCACGAACCAGTCGATATCGTCGGCACTTGTGCCAGTCGCATCGAATGCAGCCTCAATCACATCCGTGATCATGCCGACGGCGTGCTTGAACACCTCCCGCCCCTGCATTCTGAGGTGGCCAACGGTGCCGGTCGAGGACGGGCCACCATCGACGTAAAGCTTGTCTTTGTGGCTGCCATCTGAGCGAAGATGGGAAGACAGGACACCACGATCTGCCGTCAGGCCGACGCCTTCCTGTGCTTCCAGAACCAGCGCGCCCGCACCATCGCCGAAAAGCACACAGGTGGTGCGATCTTCCCAATCAAGAATTCGGGAAAAAGTCTCAGCGCCGATAACAAGAGCCCGCCGTGCTTGGCCGGATTTGACATAAAGATCAGCCGTCGTGAGCGCGAAGATGAATCCGGAACAAACCGCCTGAACGTCGAAGGCAGACCCGTGGCTCATACCCAAGCGATGCTGCACTTCCACCGCTGTTGCGGGAAACGTGTTGTTGGGTGTGGACGTCGCCAAAACAATGAGATCAATATCAGCGGCGGTCAGACCGGCATTATCGAGCGCTGCCCTCGCTGCCTTTTCCGCCAGATCAGCGGTGGTTTCATCATCCGCAGCAATGTGGCGCTGGCGAATGCCGGTGCGCTGCACGATCCAGTCATCCGATGTCTCGATCCGTTCTGCGAGATCTGCATTTGTGACAATGTTCTCAGGCGCAAAAGCACCAATTCCCGTTACGACTGATCGCAGCATGGCGTGTTGATTCTACCCGTCTTTTTGTTCTGCATTGCCCGGATCCTGCACCTCTTCCCGGGAGGTAAAGTGGTCGAGGTCGCTGGCGATTTTGCGTTGCAGATTATTGCGCACCATGTCGTAGCCAAGATCAATGGCACTTGCAAAACCTTCTGCATCTGTGCCGCCATGGCTTTTGATCACAACACCGTTGAGGCCGAGGAAAACGCCACCATTGACCTTGCGTGGATCCATCTTTTCCCGCAGCCGGTTGAACGCCTGTTGGGCAAACAGATATCCGATGCGGGCAAGGATTGTGCGGGACATGGCGGCCCGCAGATATTCGCTGATCTGGCGTGCGGTGCCCTCAGCTGTTTTCAGTGCGATGTTGCCGGAAAAGCCTTCGGTGACCACAACATCGACGGTCCCCTTGCCGAGATCATCGCCTTCAACAAAGCCGGAGTAATTCAGGGCTGGCAGGTTTGCTTCACGCAATATGTTTCCTGCGAGCCGCACACGGTCGAGGCCCTTGACCTCTTCGACACCAATGTTGAGGAGGCCAACCGAAGGGCGATCAAGATCGAACAGCGCACGAGCCATTGCCGCCCCCATCAACGCAAACTCGACAAGGTGGTGATCTTCCACATCAATCGTCGCACCCACGTCGAGAACGATGCTCTCGCCGCGCAGTGTGGGCCAGATGGCAGCCAGGGCCGGGCGTTCAATGCCGCTCATGGTGCGCAGACAAAACCGGGCCATCGCAAACAGTGCGCCGGTGTTTCCGGCGGAGATTACAGCATCGGCATCGCCGTTTTTTACCGCTTCGATGGAGCGCCACATGCCGGATTTCCAGCGCCCGCGCCGCAGAGCCTGGCTCGGCTTGTCGTCCATGGCGATGGAGATATCGCAGTGGTGAATTTCTGAAGCCGCCTTAAGGCGCGGCAGCGCTTCCAGTTCCTGACGAATGGCAGCTTCGTCGCCGAACAGCTGATAACGGATATCAGGGTGGCGCAGCAGAGACAGGTCTGCGCCCGGCAATGTGACCGGTGGCCCGACATCACCGCCCATTACGTCCAGAGAAATGGTTATTCCGCCTGCCATGCGCTTTCCTGTAAATCAGTTTCGGAAAGATGACCACAAGAGGCCGTCTGCCAGCGAAAAATAGCTGTTAATTGTCATAAGGCTGATCACTCGTCGGCGCTGGATTTCAACGCTTTGAGCGCGGCAAATGGCGAGGCGTCCTCCTCTTCAGGCGTTGTGAGTTCGCGTGCAATTGCGTCTTCCGGCGCATCGGGTGATCGCGGAAATGGATCAATGGAAATTGAAAACAGTTCCAGCAGAACTGCCCCCAGATCGATGGAATCACCAAAAAATTCCTCGGGTGGGTCGTCCGCGTCGATCTCCCCGGTCATGCTGACATCAAAATTCGGCAGGTGATCGTAGTCCTTGGCACTGCCCGATGATTTGTGCCGCCCATCGGCGGGCAGGAATTTCAGCTCGGATTCGGCTTCGACCACTTCTTCCACCGGGTCACCGGTTGCAACACAGGATTGGGTGATGTCGACAGAGATCGAGAGCGCAAGTTGAGCACCATCCTTGCGCCAGCGGGAGGCCTCCACAGCGGCGCTGAACCGCTTTACGTTTTCAAGCTCAATCAGGTTTGCAATGTTCTCTCGATCATCAACTGAGGCCTCATATTTAACCACGGTGGCGGAAGGCTTTAACCGGCCAACGGCAAGTTTGAGGTCGATTGGACCGGAGATCGCTTTGTCGGAATTTGTCATGCTTACCCGGCACTCTCTTCACCAACATTCGGCCAGCTCAGTTCGCCGCGCATGAACGCCTCGCGTGCGATCCGGGACAAATGGTGTTTGCAAGCAATCATATAGTTCGCCAGTCCGGTGGCAGCAGCTTCGTCCGGAGATTTCACATAGATGTTCCGGTTCAAACTGTCGGCAAGTTCAGCTGCATTCTCTTGGTCCAAGGCAGCTTCATAGGCACCAATACGCCCATAAAAGGCGCGAGACATTTTTTTCAGCCGTTTGGGTACAGAAACGTCACCCACGCCCTGCTCTCTCATGGTGCGATCCATATCGTCCAGGAAAAGGTCGAACACCTGCTGCGAGAGTTCATGCGATTTTGCATCTTCCCCTTTCAGGCGATGAGACAACAAAAACAGATGCAAAAGCATCACGTCGAAACGACCATTGTAGGTGTCGGGCAGGCGGTGGTTTTCAAAAAGGGCGGGCAATCGCGCCTGTGCCACAACTGCGCCATAAAGGGCGTGCGGAACATGGCGCGGGATCGAGTGGCTTTTGCCGCGCCCCAGCAAGAAGTTAAAGATGGTGTTGAGCATTGTTTGGATCTTCAGGATTTCGGCTTCACGTAAATGTCGTTGGGCCAAATCTCCAGCCTGTCTTAAGGCTGCTCTAAACACTGGTCTTGATTGACGCAAGGCACTGATTTATGGCCTTTGCGCGACAATTGATGGAAACCCCCATGTCTGAAAACCGTTTTGATCGTACTGCATCACTTAAGCGACTGGCGTTCGCCGGATCATTGCTTTTGGTTGCGGGCATGGGATTGTCGGCATGCAATGGCACGTCGCAGACGCTGTCGCACGGGTATCAGGCTGATCAGCAGACCTTGGATCTGGTGCCCATCGGTTCGTCGCGGGAACAGGTTCTTTTGTCGCTGGGCACACCATCTACCCAGTCAGGCGAACCGGGATCAGAAACCTACTATTATATTTCTCAGGTGAAGAAGCGGACCGCCGCATTCATGAACGCCAAAGTGGTCGATCAGAAAGTGCTGGCGGTGTATTTTGCCTCTGACGATACTGTTTCCCAGATCGCCAATTACGGGCTGAAAGACGGTAAGGTGTTTGACTATATTTCCCGCACCACGCCAACCGGCGGGAAGGACACCACCTTCATTGGCCAGATTCTTGGCGCCGCCACCGGCCCTGTCACACCAAATCTGGGCCGGAACTAGCGCCTTTCAATTCTGGCGTTTGCCGTCAACTCTTCATCGCGATTTTGGCGAATCGAGACAGGTCTGATTCTGCTGGCCATTCGCCACTGAAATTGAAAACATAAGTCGGAACAAGCTTGAGACGCTCATCAATCGTCTCATCCACCTCAAGCGCATAGTAGCCAATCTGCATAAAGTAGAGCGTTCTGGCGCGCACAAAGGCTTCCGTTTCTTCAAAACCATGTGACGTGAACATGGCTTCGAGCGCTTCCACGCGTTCCTGATCAGCCTTGTCCAATGCCGCCCTGATTTCAGGTGCGCGACGAGCCCATTCCCGAACCGCGAAATCCAGCCGTGCATCAAACACCGCATCATCGACCCAACACTCAAAAACCTGCAAAACGGCTTGCGATATTGAAGCGGACGGGCGCTGCGCCTGTTCCACAATCGCATTGGTGTTGGTGCTGAGCCAGTGCTGAAACAGCTCGTCCAGCAAGTCCTGACGATCCTTGAAAAACCAGTAGAAGCTGGAACGGGAACCGCCGATGGCGCGCGCGAGCGTCATGATTTTGACCTGTTCGACGCCTTTGGACAAAAGCACATCGCGCGCGGCCTTCAGCCAATCTTCGCGGGTCAACCGGGAGGGTTGGGCTTGTTGGGACGATCCCTCGATTTCGCGGATGACAACCTCAGTCAAGGGGTGCTGCCCCACCGGCTTCCGTCATGCGGGCGATGAGCGGTTCGAGCCTCTCTTCCATGTCCATGCACGCTTTGGGCGGTTCGAACGTTTCCAGACGGTCTTGCCAAATTGCTGTGGCGCGCTCCTCAGCGTTTTTTCCACCCGCCGCAATCCAGGACCCGTGATTTGAGAGTTCATAATTGATCGGCGGATAAAAGGCGGTCGAATACCGGTCCATCGTGTGCTGTGTGACGAAGAAATGCCCGCCGGGCTGCACATCGCTCAACGCTTCAAAGCCGATTTCTGAGTCATTTCCGGCCGTTGGCGCGCACAGTTCAGCCAGACTTTGAATTGCGTCCATATCGTTGACGAATTTTTCGTAGCCGAAGCAAAGACCGCCTTCCAACCAACCAGCCGAATGAATGATGACCGTTGCACCGGCCATCATCGCGCCCCAAAGGGCCATCGTGTTTTCCTGCGCCCCTTGTGCGTCGGAAAGATTGGAAGCTGAACCCGCGGCAGACCGCCATGGCAGTCCGATGTGGCGGGCCAGTTGCCCGGACCCCAGGCACGCTTTCACATGTTCTGGCGTGCCAAAAGCCGGAGAGCCGGACTTCATATCAACGTTGGAGGAAAATCCGCCATAGGAAACCGGCGCGCCTTTTCTTGCCAGTTGGGCAAGCGTTATCCCCGCCATGGCTTCGGCATGTTGCAGCGTCAGCGAACCGGCAGTGGTGACCGGAGCCATCGCGCCAGACAGGCAGAACGGCGTGATGATGCTCACCTGCCCTGCCCGCGCAAAATCAATGATTCCTTGCGACATTGGCCGATCCAATTGGCGCGGGGAGTTGGAGTTAATGACCGTTGTCGTCCAAACATCTTGCTCGAACTCTTCGTCGCTCAAACCGATGGCGCACTTGAGAAGCTCAAAGGATTCCTCGGCCTGCTTTTTCCCACGGGAATAGAGAAATGCCGGTTTGTCACTGAGGGTGAGTTGGGCCTTCATCATTGCGTAGTGGCGCAGATTGGGCGGCACATCCTGCGGCTCCGCAGACGGGCCGAGCATATGAATGGCATCAAAACTCTGCTGAAGCTTGAGCGTTTCTGTGAAGTCACGCAGCGACCCGGGCCGCCGTCCCCTCACCCGGTCCGTTGCATTGGGACAACCGGCACCCGCCATGAACATGAGCGTGCCCAGCTCATATTGCTGGTCGCGTTCCGCCGAGATTGATCGAATGCGGAAGCTGGATGGCGCGTTTTCAAGCGCTGCCGCAACGACCTCCCGGCCAATGAACACCATCTGGGTGTCATCGTTCACAATTGCCCCGGCAGCCCGATAGAGATCGCGTGCTTCATCGAGCAACACCTTGATGCCGAGCTCCTCAAGAACTTTGAGCGCGGTCTCATGCATATTGGCCACTTCATCATCGCTGAAAAGCGGCAGTGGTGTGAAAGGATGACGAAGCTGGCGATAGTTTGCCACCCGCTCAGCAGATTTTGGCGCACGACCGCGCCCGCCGCGTCGTTCTGGACGTGACCTGTTCAAAGCCTGTTCCATAGCCACAGGCTCAGGCTCGCAACCGCTCGCCTTTAGGATCGTGTGGTGAAGCGGCGATCACGCGGGCGCCACGTTCCTCTCCCACCACATGCACGCTGAGTTCCTGCCCCTCGTCAGCCATTTCTGGGCTGACAAGCGCCATGGCGAGGCTCTTGTTCACCGTGTGGCCGTATCCCCCAGAAGTGACAAAACCGACGCGTTTTCCGCCTGACCAGACAGGCTCATAGCCGGACGCTTCGGCATCGCTTGCGTCGATATCCAATGTGACGAGTCGCTGAGGAGCGGTGTTTTGTTCACGTTCTTTTAGCGCGCCATCGCGTCCGATGAATCCTTCGCGGCCGAAGTCGATCCAGCGATCCATGCCGGTCATGCCGGGCGTGTAACCTTGCGTGAACTCCGCCGACCAAACGCCAAAGCTCTTCTCAAGACGAAGCGAGTTGAGCGCGTAGTAGCCATACTCCTGCAGCCCCTGATCAGCGCCTACTTCAAGCAACATCTCGCGCAGCGCAATATGCTCAAGCGCGGAACAGTTGATTTCGTAGCCAAGTTCACCGGCAACCGACAGGCGTCCGACCTTGGCCCGGATCAACCCCACATCCATTGTCGCGCAGCCCATGAAGGGTAGTGCTTCATGGCTGACATCCTGATGGGTGAGTTTTTCAAGCACTTTCCTGGAATTCGGACCCGACAGGGAGAACCCGCAAATGATGTCGGAAATATCGGAAACCTGAACATCTCCATCGGCAGCATCAATGTGATCGTGGAACCACCGCATGTGCCATTCGCGCAGATAGTAGGAGCCCATGATCCACCAGATGCCATCGCCCCAATTGAAGATTGTAAGATCACCCTTCAGGCGGCCATCGTGGCCCAGCATTGGTGCAAGACGTGCGCGACCCGGCTTCGGCAACCGACCAGCCATGATTTTGGCAAGCCATTGCTCGGCATCGGCGCCCTTCACTTCGTAACGGGAGAACCCGGTGATATCGAGAAGACCGACGCTTTCGCGCACTGCCCGGCATTCGTCTGCCACATGTTCAAACGCGTTGGAGCGTTTCAGAGTGGGTGTTTCACGGAAGTCTTCAGGCCCGAACATGAGTGGGACTTCCAGTCCCCAACTGTTCCCCCAAAGCGCGCCGGCTGATGTCATGGCGTCATAGGCCGGCGCTTTTTTCAGTGGCCGACCCGCTGGCAATTGCTCGTTGGGATAGGTCATCACAAAACGGCGGGAATAAAACTGCCCGGTTGTCTGCTTGATATATTCCCGGTTGGATGCAAATTCGCCATAGCGGGCGATGTCCATTGGCCAGGCATCAGCCTCGGTCTCGCCGTGGATCATCCATTCAGCGAGCGTCTTGCCGACGCCACCGCCTTGCAGGAAGCCAGCCATGACACCGCAAGCAAGCCAGTAGTTCCTCAGCCCGCGAATAGGTCCGACGAGCGGGTTGCCATCAGGCGAGAAGGTGAAGGCGCCATTGACCCAGTTTTTTACGCCCACATGGTTGAGGACAGGATAGCGCTCAAAGGCAAGCGTTAGCTCGTCGGCTATGCGGTCCGTATTTTCCTGAATGAGTTCAATACCATAATCCCATGGCGCCCCATCGACATTCCAGTGCTGGTGGTTGATTTCATAAATCCCGACCAGAATGCCCTTCTGGTCCTGACGCATATAGGTGAACCCTTCCAGATCCACCGTCATGGGGACTTCAAAGTCCAATTCAGCAATTTCGGGAATGGTTTCCGTCACGAGATAATGATGTTCGAGCGGTGAAACTGGCAGGTCAAGACCAACCATGCGCCCAACCTGCTTGGCCCACAAGCCACCAGCATTGACCACATGCTCCGCGTGGATGGTGCCCTTTTCGGTCACCACATCCCACGACCCATCCGGGCGCTGATTGAGTTCCAGAACGCGATTGTGCTCAATCACATCCGCGCCACGTTTCTTGGCGGCAATGGCGTAGGCCTGAACCGTGCCAGTGGTGTCCACATAACCTTCCCGATCGGCCCACAGACCGCCAATCACTCCATCCACATCCATGATCGGGCAGCGTTCCTTCACCTCTTCGGGCGTCATGAGATGGCAGTCTTCGATGCCGATCGTCTGGAAGATGCGATAGGCGGATTTGAGCCACTCCCAGCGGGCCGGAGCCGATGCAACCGTGATACCACCAGTCATGTGGAGGCCGATGTCCTGCCCGCTTTCCTCGCCAATCTCCTTCAACAGATCGATTGTGTAGGCCTGCAGCGCCGCCATGTTGGGGTCGGCATTGAGCGCGTGAATGCCACCTGCGGCATGCCAGGACGAACCCGCCGTCAGCACGGAGCGCTCGATGATTGCGCAGTCCGTCCAGCCGAATTTCGCCAGATGATAAAGCACGGACGCGCCGACCACGCCGCCGCCGATGATGACAACCCGATACTGAGATTTCATGGCATCCTCCCAAATGCGAATTTGGGTAGAGCTTGCCTCTTCTGGACACAAGTGTCCAGAGTCGTAATTTTGATGATCAGGGTCGGCGCAGTGACGTTAGTGAGCGCAGAAAAACCTCGAGGTCTGCACGCTCTTGTGCGGTCAGTTCCAGCGACCGGCTCTCGTTGAAAAACGCAATCACATCGCGGAGTGATTTCAGGCCACCGTCGTGCATATAGGGGGCAGTCAGAGCCACATTGCGAAGGCTTGGGGTGCGAAAGGCAAACTTGTCGGCAGAATTCTTGGTCACGCCATGGCGACCCGTGTCGACGCTGGCAAACTCAGCGGGTTTTGTCCTGGAGTAGCCCGTGTCGTGAAACTGGTTGTCGGTGAGCGGCGCACTCGTCTCGCCAATTGTGTGACACGAAGAACAACCGCCCTTCCCCACGAATAGTTCGTATCCGGCAATTTCGTTTTTCTTCAATCGCCGTTTTCTGCCGTCAAACTTCCATTGATCGAACCGGCTTGGCCCAGTGATCAGCGTGCGCTGATAGGCGCTTAGTGCAGAACGAATGGAAGCTTCGTCGGCCGGTTTGCTGAAGGCATAGAGGAAGAAGCGCTCATAGTCCTTCATGCCACGCACGCGCGCGGCGAGATGTTCCATGGACGGGTTGGCCATCTCGTTTGCAGCCAGCAGCGGCCCGTCCACCTGAGCTTCGAGCGTGTTTGCCCGACCATCGCGAAACAATGGCCGTCGATACACCACATCATAAAGTGTGGGGGCGTTACGTCCGCCAGTGCGTCGGCTGGCGCCCGGCGGCACGGATCGCCTGTTCTGCGTATAGGCTTCCACCGGGTTGTGACAGGTTGAACAGGCCGAGTTCCCGTCAATCGAGAGGCGCTTGTCGTGAAACAGTTTTTTGCCAAGCGCGATGCGACCAACACTGAGGCTTGATGAGTTTTTTTCAGACTCATAGCCTTTGGACTTCGCCAGATATTCCTGAGTCTCTTCCAGCGCATCAGCGGGTGAAGAAGAATATTGTCGGCCTTCCGGGGTGCAGGCTGCCACCAAAGCAACCGGCAACAGACAGGCAATCCGACCAACGGCCAGCCCCCATTCATTGAACGGTGCGCAGAATTTCATAAGCGGCGAAAACGCCATTCTTCATTCTCAAAATTTGGAGACCAACCTCAACTGGCCACGCAATTCGCGATAGCCGGCTGACTTCACAGTGCCGCCAAAGCTTGCGTTGAAGGCGGTCGTATCATTGATTTTGTAAGCGCCACCGAGATCAAGCATCAAATCATTGCCCCGGGTGCTGCGCGACAAGACCTCAACATTGGTTGCTGCCCGAATATAGACATCACCAAAGTCTGTATCCCATTCAAACAGACCCGAGAGCGTTGCATCACCGCGCCAGATCTGAGTGACCTTTTGCCTGTTGCCACCAGAATCCACAAAACCTGACGGGGTGAGCATATAAAAGGTGTAGTCAAGCCCGCCGCTGAAGCGAAAGTCGTCGCTGAAATCATAGGTGCGATAGTAGACACCGTTGATCATCATGGCCCAACCGCCATAGGTGCCGGTCAGATTGCCGTTGCGGCGCGTGGAATCTTTGGTTTTCACGTAGGAAAAGTTCCAGGCCCACATGTGTTGCCCAGGCCACTGATACAGGGTGATCAGGTGAGCGCCGATGTCAGTCGTTGTGGTGGAAAGCGATGTGTTGCCAAGATTTGCATTCAGGCGCGAGCGTCCGGGGGTCACACCGAAACCGGCCATGAACTGGTCTGAGAACAAATGCTCGTAGCCAAGATAGCCCAGCGCGCCGAGCTCGTTGACCGTTCCACCGCCGCTTTTGTCCCAACCGGCAATACCGGTGACATGGGAGCGGAAGATGTGGCCAGAGCCGCAGCTCACCCGTTTCATGGCCTGATGCTGATCACCATCCAGCGAACTGCATTCAGGGGTGTCGGACACACCACGCGCCGCGCCGCGCCCGAGCAATACCTTGCTGTTGTAGCGCTTCCACCACTGGCGCCGATAGTCATCGTAGATGGCTTCTACGCCCTGAATATCATTGTGGCGACGCACCGCATAAAACCGGTACTCTCCATAGTTCTGGAAAATTGGATCACGCGCCTCTGCCACCGAGGCCAACGGGCCAACAGCTGCAACGACCAACATTGCCAACAAAAAACGTGCGACACCTACCACCGGACAAGACCCCTTTCACATCCGTTAACAAGTGATTAACGCCATCGATCCGGCAAGTACAATTCAATTTTGCCGCACATCAAAGGCAAATCGCGAAAATAACCCGCGATGTGGTGAATTGCCCACAATACAGCGCCTCCAACGCTTCCGAAGCACGCAGAGATTAAAAATTGCAATCTGGTTAACCTGTGAAAGTCGGCCGTTTTGGACGTTGTCCGATGAGAATCGGTACCGGCGCTGGTGCGCACAGATAAACTCTCCGCGCCGCACGGGTTTGTTTTTGCGTTGAATTGCCCGTAAGAATGAGGTCGACCATCTCCCGAATGGCCATCCTATACCGAGCCAAGTTCATCTCCGCTCCAGTCGCTGCGCCGATGGCTTAGGCTCTGTCTCTCAAACTGCGAAAACCACCTTCCGCTGATTGGAACACCTTGATGAGTGCTGATCCCAACCGTCTGGCCAAACGAAACGCTGTCACGCTCGGCCTGGCTGGCTCGTTTGTGCAGGGAACCGCACCCATTTGTATTTCCCTGGGCGGGCTTGCCGGGGTCTATCTGCTCGGCGACAGTTCACCCTACGTCACTGCCCCTGTCACCAGTTACAATGTGGGAGTGGCTCTTGGTGCCCTGCCCGCCGCCATGCTGATGCGGAAAGTGGGCCGTCGGTACGGCTTTATGAGCGGTTCGATGGTTGGCCTCATGGCCGCTGGAGTGGCAACGCTGGGCCTGTTTCAGGCCAACATATTTATCTTCTGTCTCGGCCTTGCCATGTTCGGGATCAATGGCTCGTTCGCCCAGCAATATAGGTTTGCTGCAGCCGACGAAGGCACGGCCGATTTCAAGCCGAAGGCAATTTCCTGGGTCCTTGCCGGCGGCATTCTCGCAGCCATCATCGGCCCGCAGACAGCGATCTATTTCAAGGACATGTTTCTTCCGGTGGAGTTTGCCGGTGCGTTCTTCGCAGGCGGATTCCTCGCGATTATCGGCATGATCATTCTGTCGTTTTTGAAGTTTGAAAAACCACAAAAGCCCGATCCTGAAGTGGTCGAGGATACTGGGCGACCACTGTCGGTGATCATGGCGCAACCCAAGTTCATCGTTGCATTATTGTGTGCAGTGGGAAGCTATTCTCTCATGTCATTCGTCATGACCGGCGCACCGCTTGCGATGGTCGCGTGTGGCATTTCGACGGAAAATGCGACCCTCGGCATTCAATGGCATGTGATGGCGATGTTTGGTCCAAGCTTTTTCACGGGAAATCTGATCGCGAGGTTCGGCAAGGAACGTATCGTGGCGACCGGGCTTTTGCTCCTCGTGGTGTGCGCTATCGTTTCCCTATCGGGGCTTGAGTTGTGGCGTTTTTGGCTCGCTCTGGTTCTACTGGGCGTGGGCTGGAATTTTGGGTTCATTGGTGCAACGGCAATGTTGACCGAGACGTATGAACCGAATGAAAAATCAAAGGCTCAGGGTGCCCACGACTTCGTTCTTTTCACGTCCGTGGCCATCGGTTCGCTGATGTCAGGAATCACATTGAACGCGTATGGCTGGGAGATGATCAACTACGTGGTCTTCCCCGCTGTTGGTCTGTGTTTGGCAGGTCTGTTGTGGCTGAACCTTCAGCAGCGGTCAAAAAAGGCTGTTTGAGGACCAAACTTTGCGTCTTTTGGCTAATTTCGGCCTGTTTTCAACAATGAGTGCTTGACGCCGACAAATGCTTGGATAGGTTCCGCGCCGAAACGTCCGGGCTGCCGAAGCTCGGACCGCTTTTCTGTACTCGTCCTTCGTTCGCAAGTCTTTGAGTGAATGCGTTCCGGACTTGGGGGGACTCAACCAACAGGGAATGAGGAAATGACACCTCTTTATCTCGCAATCGTTTGCGGTGCGCTTTCGATTGTCTACGCTATCTGGGCCAGCCAGTCGGTGATGAGCGCCGATGCTGGCAACAAGCGCATGCAGGAAATTGCAAGCGCCATTCAGGAGGGCGCTCAAGCCTACCTGTCCCGCCAATATATGACCATCTCCATCGTTGGCGTTGTGGTTTTCGTTGTGGCCTGGGCTCTTCTCGGCGCAACGGCAGCGTTCGGTTTCGCCATTGGTGCTGTTCTGTCCGGCGCGGCTGGCTTCATCGGCATGCTAGTTTCTGTTCGTGCGAACGTCCGTACCGCTCAGGCTTCGAGCCAGAGCCTTGGTGCCGGACTTGAGATTGCCTTTAAATCAGGTGCAATCACCGGCCTTCTGGTTGCTGGTCTCGCCCTGCTTGCTGTGTCCATCTATTACTGGATCCTCACCGGACCAATGGGCCTTGCCAACACCGACCGTGTCGTAATCGACGGACTTGTTGCTTTGGGCTTCGGCGCTTCGCTGATTTCGATTTTTGCTCGTCTCGGCGGCGGCATCTTCACCAAGGGTGCTGACGTTGGTGGCGACCTAGTTGGTAAGGTTGAAGCCGGTATCCCGGAAGACGATCCACGCAACCCAGCCACCATCGCCGACAATGTCGGCGACAATGTTGGTGACTGTGCGGGCATGGCGGCTGACCTTTTCGAAACCTATGCGGTGACCGTTGTTGCCACCATGGTTCTGGCGTCCATCTTCTTCACCGGCGAACAGGCCTCTCTCCTGATGCTCCTGCCGCTCGTCATCGGCGGCGTGTGCGTGATCACCTCGATCATCGGCACGTTCTTCGTGAAGCTCGGCGCCAACAACTCCATCATGGGTGCGCTCTACAAGGGCTTCATTGCCTGTGCGGTGCTTTCGGCAGTTGCCTTTGCCGGCCTGATGTATGGCTGGATCGGTGGTGCGACCGAGTTCAAGACAAGCACTGGTGTTGCCTTCACCGGTGGCGCGCTCTTCTGGTGCATGATCATCGGCCTGATCGTAACCGGCCTGATCATCTGGGTGACCGAATACTACACCGGCGTTGACTATCGCCCGGTTCGCTCGATCTCCCAGGCATCTGTGACCGGTCACGGCACCAACGTGATCCAGGGCCTTGCGGTCTCACTTGAAGCCTGTGCGCTTCCTGCGATCATCATCATCCTCGGCATTCTGGTAACCTACAGCCTTGCCGGTCTGTTTGGTATCGCGATCACAGTGACGGCCATGCTGGCACTTGCCGGTTTTGTTGTGGCACTCGACGCCTTCGGCCCTGTGACTGACAATGCTGGTGGTATCGCCGAAATGTCAGAACTGCCAAGCGAAGTGCGCAACACAACTGACGCGCTCGACGCTGTTGGCAACACCACGAAAGCGGTGACCAAGGGCTATGCTATCGGTTCTGCCGGTCTGGGTGCTCTGGTTCTGTTTGCAGCCTATACGGAAGACCTCAAATTCTTCGCAGCCAATGCGAAGGAAGGCGAAATCTTCCACGGACTGCAGGTCGAGACGCTGTTCAACCTTTCCGACCCGTATGTGGTTGCCGGTCTGCTGTTCGGCGGTCTGCTGCCATACCTGTTCGGCGGCATGTCCATGACAGCCGTTGGCCGCGCGGGTGGTTCGGTTGTTGAAGAGGTCCGCCGTCAGTTCAAGGCTGATCCAGGCATCATGGAAGGCACATCCAAGCCTGACTATGCCCGTGCCGTGGACATGCTGACCCGGTCGGCAATCAAGGAAATGATCATTCCGTCCCTGCTGCCAGTGCTTTCACCAATCGTGGTGTTCGTGCTGATCAACTGGGTTGCCGGACCGGCATCTGCCTTCGCAGCACTTGGCGCAATGCTTCTCGGTGTGATTGTCACCGGCTTCTACGTCGCTGTCTCCATGACCGCTGGTGGCGGCGCCTGGGACAACGCCAAGAAATCCTTCGAAGACGGTTTCGTCGACAAGGATGGTGTAAAGCATGAAAAGGGTGGTGAGGCTCACAAGGCTTCCGTGACCGGCGACACCGTTGGCGATCCTTACAAGGATACTGCCGGCCCAGCCGTGAACCCGATGATCAAGATCACCAACATTGTGGCACTGCTGCTGCTGGCGGTTCTTGCTCACTAATTCGTTCAGATCTTGGGGGGAGCGCAGCTCCGTGTGCGTTCTGAATTGATCTGACAAAGATTGTTGGGTCGAACAAATTCCAAGGCCGGGGTGGGAAACCATCCCGGCTTTTTTGATTGTATCGCCTAAAGGTGGGCCTCGGTTCTGCCCGCCGGTCAGAGCCAGCCTCCGTCACCCTGACGAAGGTCAGGGTCCAGGTGCATTGCTTCGGGAGAGATGGAGGTGGGTGTTTCGGAAGTCGCAGCAACCTTGTCTTGCCACTGATGGGAAAATCAACTCGCATTGCTCTTGGAACGACCGCACTTGGATCCCGGGCCAAGCCCGGGATGACGATGGAAAGGTTTCGTTTTTATCATGAGCTATTCATTCGCACTCTCTCAAGCGGCCCGAGCGTGACAACTGAGAGGTGTTTGAAACAACACCTGTGCTAAAAAGCACAAAGCCTGAAAAAACTCGCAAAATCTGTCCAAAAGCCACTTGCAATGACCTCCGCCACGGGCTACCCACGCGGCCCTTCCAAAACTGGTCATTCTCATGTCTTCCGACACGCTCGCGATCGACTTCGGCACGTCGAATTCTGCCGCTGCGATTTTGTCTGCTGGTGAGGTACGCCGTATCGCAATCGAACATGGCGCTGATACCCTCCCCACAGCCGTCTTTTTTCCTCCCGATGGCGCAGAGATGCTCATTGGGGAAGCCGCCACGAAAGCTCTGATCGAACGCGAGGACGGTCGCTACATGCGGGCGTTGAAAAGCGTTCTCGGCTCGGCCCTTTTCCATGAAAAACGCCCGATCATGGGTAAGTTTCGCACGATCGGGGACATCGTCGCCGAATTCCTGATTGCCATTCGTGAACGCTGCGAAGCGGAAACCGGCACACGCTACACCAAAGTGCTCTCCGGACGTCCGGTTCGGTTTCATTCGCTGGATCAGGAGCGCGACCAGCGTGCTGAGGACGATCTTCGCGCTTGCTATCACGCCGCGGGGTTCGAAGAGGTTCGTTTTCTGGTCGAACCGGAGGCCGCAGCGGTCGCCAGCCACCATGCCGGGGGGCATAACGGACTTGGGCTGATTGTCGATATTGGCGGCGGCACGTCCGACTTTACGGTCTATCGCCATCAGTCTGGTCGACCGGATGTGCTCGCCAATCATGGCATCCGGCTTGGCGGCACTGACTTCGACTACAGCGTGTCCCTCACCCATGCGATGCCCGCTTTGGGGCTTGGTGGTCAGTTGCGCCGTCCCATGGGTGGCGGGCTGGTGCCGGTGCAGCGCGGTCCTTTCGTTGATCTCGCAACCTGGTCGCAAATCCCGTTTCTCTACACCGCCGAGAACCGACGTATGGTCGCTGAAATGGTGCGGCAGGCAGTGGAACCGGGAAAGATTGCCCGTCTGGGCACCGTGTTGGAGCTGGAACTCGGGCACGAGCTGGCATTCGCCGTTGAGCGGGCAAAAATCAGTGTCAATGAAACCAACTGCACCAACCAGCTTGAATTGGGTTACGTTGAGAGCGGCCTTGCACAGCCCGTTGAACCCGAGGGACTGGAGAGCGCTTTGGATGACAGCCGCTCAGCTCTTGGTGACGCCATGCGTGAAACCATTGCAGCGGCAGGCACAACGCCGGATAAAATCCAACAGGTCGTGCTCGTGGGCGGCTCAAGCCTGATGCGATTTGTGGTGGATGGGGCGACCTCTGTTTGCCCTGAGGCCAGCGTGGTTCGCTCGGAAGCCTTCACCGCGGTCGTTGATGGTCTCGCACTAGCCACAGCGCACTGAGCGCGCCTTGCCGAACGGACGCAAGCCGCTCAATCAGGTCCGAAAATCGAAAATCCATGTCGCCCCAACGTTCAGAAAATGGCGAGCGCCCGTGATTTCCTGAATGTCACGACAGGCTTGCGCAGGGTGGTTCAAAATGACCGTTGAGACCGGCACCGAAGAACGATCCAGCCGTGAATGGAATTATTTGCCTGAGACCCCGATCGTCAATCCGTCGATCTTTCAGTGGCCACCAAGACCATCCTTTCTCGCAAATTGGGTTTTGAAAAACTGGCTCACCCTGAGCGAGCGGGTCGGTATGGTCGTTGTTGCCATCGCTCTTTGGGTTTTTGCCTATCCTGATCTGGAAAGCACCAAGGTATTTGCCATTGGCTGGATACTTCAGATCTGGGCGATCAATATCGGCTTGATGCTCTTCATCGCAGGCGGGCTGCACTGGTATTTCTATGTCCGTCGCGGGCAAGGCAAACGGCTCAAGTTTGACCATCGCGATCAGGCCAAAAACAACCGGCTTTGGAATTTTTCCAATCAGGTTCGCGACAACATGTTCTGGTCACTTGGCAGTGGCGTTGTGCAACTGACCGGCTTTCAGGTGTTGACCATGTGGTTGATGGCGAATGGCTACATCCCGACCATCACATTTGCTGAAAGTCCGGTCTGGTTTGTATTGGCGCTGGTTCTGTTGCCGATCTGGTCAGCGTTTCACTTTTACTGGGTGCACCGGCTGCTGCACGTGCCCTTTCTCTATTGGCACTTTCATTCCCTGCACCACCGCAATGTGAACATCGGACCCTGGTCCGGCCTTTCAATGCATCCGGTCGAGCATTTCCTCTATCTGTCCACGTTGTGCATCCACTGGATCGTGCCGAGCCATCCGATCCACCTCTACTTCCACGTGATTTATCAGGGTCCGGGTGCGGCCATGACCCACACCGGCTACGAAGAGCTGCTGATCAAGGACAAGCGCAGACTGGCGCTGGGCACATTCTACCACCAGCTTCACCATCGCTATTATGAGTGCAACTACGGCAATCAGGAAATGCCGTGGGATCGCTGGTTCGGCACGTTCCATGACGGGACCAGCGAGGGGACACAGTCAACCAAAGACAGGCGGCGAAAAATGTATGAGGGGCAGAAGGTCTGAAAAATCAGCCCGCCGTCCAGCCTCCATCGATGAGGATCGAGGTGCCGGTGACGAGTGATGAAGCATCGCTTGCGAGATAGAGAACGCCACCCATCACGTCTTCGATTTCGCCCACCCGGCCAAGCTTGATCTTCTCCTCGATCCATTTGCGGCGCTCGGGGATTGCAAGTGTCTGTTCGGCAAGTGGTGTGCGAATGAAGGTCGGGCATAGCGTGTTGACCCTAATCTTGTGGGGTGCCCACTCAATGGCCAACGATTTGACCATGCCCTCAATGGCATGTTTCGAGGCGCAATAGACCGCGCGATCAATGCCGCCAACGTGTCCCATCTGCGAGGATATGTGAATGATGGAACCCGGTTTTCCCGCGGCGACCATTGCCTTCGCCGCGCCGATCGAAACAAACAGAGCGCCGCGCACGTTGACATCCATCACGGTCTGATAAGCCTCGGGCTCGATTTCAAGCGCTGCGGAGTGCTTGGCCAGGCCGGCGGAATTCACGACCACATCGAACGTTTCCTGCGACCGCATCGCGTCGGTGATTGAACCGATGTCCGCAAGGTCCATGTGCAGGGCTTCAGCGCTGCCTCCATTCGCGGTTAAGGCGTCAACTGTATCGTTGAGCTGATCCACGCGTCTTGCCGCGACCACCACATGAGCACCGGCCTGAGCCAGTGCCGCAGCACAGCCGAGACCAATGCCGCTCGACCCGCCGGTGACCAGCGCGCGTTTGCCATCAAGACGGAATGAAGGAGTGGTGGGGATCTTCAACGCAGTGACTTTCTGTTTCGAATTATGGGATCGTGGGAAGGCTATTGATGCCCTCGATAGAGCGCGCTCGCCAGATAGCGCCGCAGCGCAAATCGCACAAGCACTCCAACCGCCGCCGCCGCTGGAACGGCAATCAACATGCCCGTAAACCCGAGCAGCGAGCCGAATGCCATCAGTGCGAACATCAGCCAGACGGGATGAAGTCCGACACTTTCGCCGACGAGTTTGGGTTGCAGGATGTTTCCTTCCAGAAACTGCCCGGCTGCGAAGATGGCGACGATCACTCCCACCATGATGTAGTCCGGCCAGAACTGAACCAGCGCGACGCCGACTGAAAGCACCAGTCCAAGCAGAGATCCCACATAGGGAATGAAGCTCACAAATCCGGCAAAGAGGCCGATCAGAAGACCGAAATTCAGGCCAGCGAGCGAAAGCCCAACCGCATAAAACAGGCCAAGAATGAGGCACAGCGATCCCTGCCCGCGAACAAATCCGGCGAGCGCCTTGTCGATATCGGACGCAATTTCGCGGATATCCGCCTTGTGATCGCGCGGCAGCAGGTTGTCCACATTCTCGATCATCCGATCCCAGTCGTAGAGCAGATAGAAGGCGACCACCGGGGTGATGACAAAGAGCGACACGATGTCGAGCAGTGCCTTGCCCGAGTTCCAAACTCCTCGCAAAAGAGCCGAGAGCCACGTCGCCGCCTCCCTCATGATTTCATTGAGATTGTCCTGAAGCGTACGGGCGCCCTCCCCGATCAGGCGCCGCAGCCATTCGCTCTCGGTCGCGGTGAGCATGGCCTGGAGACTGCCGATGTAGTTCGGCAGTTCGCCGATAAAGTTATCGAGTTGTTGGGCCAATATCGGGATGACGATCATCAAAGCCAGAACGAAGATCACCAGAAACAGGCAAAGGATCAGGCTGGTGGCAACCATTCGGCTGGCACCCCGTCTCTCGAACCAGTCGGCAACTGGATCAAGAAAATAGGCAAGCGCCATGCCCGCAATGAAGGGCAGCATGATGCCGCGGAAAATCCACATGAAGGCAAGGAACACAACGGCCGTAAGCAGCCAGAAGCGAATCTGGCGGCGGGCCGCCGCGGCAAATTGGGAAGCCTGGAGTTCAACCTCATCATGAACAAGCTGATCGAGATCACTTCGAGGGACCGACAAGGCTTGCTTGTCCGGAGAATTCGCACCGCTCGCGTCCGATTTGTCCTGATTGTCACTCACCTGCGTGCTCCCTCTCAGGTCTGACCGCTTCTGCTGACGAATCCAGCGTAACCTAACCCTCAGCCACGTGCCGGGTCCACTGTTGCAGGTAAGCGAACGCGGAAAGCACCGTCAGAGCGCCCGTGCAATAGACCAGAACAACCACGAGACCATCAATCTGGAGCGTGAAGGCCAACGCGCCCATCACGACAGAAATCAGGAATATCTGAATTGCCGTGTTGGCCTTTGAAACAAACAGCGGTTTGATGTCCATGGGGCTGCCCAGCAGAAAGGCAAGCATGACGCCTGC
>JBCCGR010000060.1:0-25204 GCA_039029195.1 Pseudomonadota bacterium | reverse complement strand
TTGAATGGGTTGGTATCGAGGGGCGCAATGATGATCGTCAATTGCCGCTCGCCCGACCAAAGGGAACGGAACTGATCACCAATCCAAACCTTGTGAACAGTGGCGCGCTTATGGCGGGCTGGACATCCACCGGCGTTTTGACCTTTGGAAATGGTGTCGGCGGAACGGATTTGCCCAAAGGCATCACCGAAGATGTGGTGATTGATGCCGGCGAGACCCTGACGGTTTCCCCGACCTTCGCCGCCGATGGATTTGATGGTCGGGAAATGGAGATCAATGTCTGGGCCTGTGCTGACAAAGCGCTTGTGCCACCGGCAGCGGCCAAAGCCACCTGGTCGATGACAGAAACCAGCTATGACTATGAAGACCTCACCGTTACCCTGATGGATGGGGTCTATGGCTCGGAATCCCGCCGGGCAGTGGTTCCCTACTGGACTGAAAACCGTATCCGCACCTTTGTTGAGCCCGACCAGACCAGTGCGACCATCAAGATCGGCAACGCCGGAACCGGCGGCATTCGCGTGGCCAAGGTCTCAGCAAAATTCGTGGACTGATCCACGGGCCAACTCTCTCAAATTAATCGACTTCCCCACTGCCCGGAGATCCGGCGCGGCAACAGGAGTTTGTGACTATGCGTGACATTTCGCTTGCAGATCTGAATGCAATTGGTGGCCGATCCACCTTGCCGATCCGACGTGAACTTGTGGCTGCGATCAACAAGTATCGACACCAGTATGACGTGGATACGCCAAAGCGCATGGCGATGTTCATTGCCATGATCGCGCCTGAAACCGGCAACTTCAAAAAGCTGGAAGAAAACCTGAACTACTCGGCCAAACGGTTGCGGCAGGTTTGGCCAAAGCGTTTCCCGACGATGGCCAAGGCCCGGCAATATGCCCGTAACCCGAAAAAGCTGGCGAACTACGTCTATGGCAACCGTTTGGGGAACAAGGGCCATAAAGATGCGGGCTGGCTGTTTCGCGGGTCCGGTCCGATGCAAAACACGGGCCGCTACAATTTCGAGCAGGTTCAAAAGGCGACCGGTCTGCCCGTTCTGAAGCAGCCCGAGCTCCTTCGTCAACCTGATGCTGGGACACATGCGGCTTTCGTGTTCTGGAGGGACAACAATCTCAACAGCTTTGCCGATCGCGGTGATGTCAAAGGCGCTCGGAAACGGGTGAATGGTGGATACCACGGACTGAAGCACTCACGGTCAGCTTACAAGAAAGCCCTTTCTCGGTTCAGCAAAGGAGCTTCGTCGAAACCAGCAAGTTACAAGATGCGTCGTGAACTCCAACCATGGCACGAAAAGATCAAGGCGCTTGGTTTCGACATTCAGGAGCCGGGTCGCGCATCACCTCACAACAAAGACGCCGTGATGGCCTTTCAAAGGCAAGCTGGTCTGAAGGTTGATGGCATCATCGGCCCAAATACCAAAGCCGCGATTGATAAGGCGGTAGCAGCCGTCGCTCAAAAGTCAGCGCCATTACCGAAACAACGCCCTGAAGAGCCCAAACCGGTTCCAGCGCCCATTGAGCCAAAGGAGCCAGACAAACCTCCACAGGCTCAAGCAGCGCCGAAACAGCCACCACTAAAACCGGAACGGTCGGCCAAAGCGCCCGCCACTGTTGGAACGGGCGGGTTTCTCGCAGCTATCTCCGCCCTTTGGGCAGGGATCGATCCGCTCTGGGTGCTCAGCCTTGGAGCGATCGTGATCGTGCTTGCTGCGGCGTTCTGGTGGTTTTCAGACAAAGGAGAAGAGTGATGACCAAGAAGGCGTTCTGGAAATCAAAAATGCTGTGGTTCAACACGGCATCAACCTTGGTGTTCATCGGCTCCATGCCGGAGATGTTCAACCTCATCGCGCCTGAAAATCACTGGATGCTCTACGGCGTTACCGTGACAGGCAATGTTTTGCTGCGCTTGGTGACCAAAAGCGGCGTGGCGTTGACCGATGCTTGACCCTCTCATCGGAATGCTGCCTGGAGGCGGCACGCTTTGGGCTGCGCTGGCAGGTATCATTGCGCTGGCGCTGGCCTTTCTGCGCGGCCAGAAAACGGGCTCTCGCAAGGAACAGCTTAAACAAGCTCGCCGCGAGAACGAATTTCACAATCAGGACCGGAAAATGCGCCGTGAAGCGGACGCGATTGATCGTGCGGTCGCTGGCGACACTCGCGAGGAAAAAGAAAAGGAGGCTGGAAGATGGTCAAGAAACTGATCATGGCTCTTGGACTGATGGTGATGATCTCGGCTTGCACGTCATCACCAAAGCCGAGTCCCGTGGGTATCAGCCCCAAGCAGCAGTGGTGCGATCACAACCGGCCACGTCGCCCGTCATTGGCAAGCATCAAGCATATGAGTGATCGCCAGCTTGATACTCTCAATGCCCACAACCGAAAGGGTGAAGCCTGGTGCGGGTGGAAGCCATGAGGGGATTGATCGCAATCGCGTCTTGTATCTTTTTTGTCATCTGTTTGATCATCTGGTGGTTCTTTTGGTCCACGACACCGGCCAACGCGCATGAACCATGTTTGAATGCACAGCAGTTCGGACGGTTGGTTCAGCAGAATTTCAGGAATGAGAAAGTCGCCCATTCTTTGACGCATCACGAGCCGGTGGAGTTCTGGGTCAACGACAAAGGCGTCTGGTTTCTATTCCGCCGCCCCACCTCAAATCTTTGGTGCATCTCGGATAGAGGTCGCGATCTAGAGACGGTGGCTCCTTCGAAAAAGAAGAAGGGGCAATCGTTTTGAATCAGATCATTGCGGATGTTTCTTACGCCGGCGCTGGTGCGGTCGGATTGCTGACCTTCCCAGCTTGGTCTCACCCAATCATGTTTTTGTTGGCTGCCTACGGCCTGTTTCGCCTCGTGGGGGACTTTATGGAGTGGCGACGTGGCAGATACCGATGAAAAGCGCACCACGGCAATGGACTGGGCAAGGTTCATCCTTGGAGGCGGAATGACGCTTGCAATGCTCTACGTCCAATATGTCAAAGGTGTAGAGATCAATCTGTTCCTGTACGCCATTCCTGCAGGCCTGCTGGGCCTTGACCCTTCAAAGATCATTGGAGGGAAGAAATGAGAAAGATGCTCCTATACGCGCTTTCTGGGGTCGCGGTGTCCATTCTTGCCGACACAAGCTTCAAGTCGTGGATGCCGTTCACATGGTGGGGCGAGTATGATTCAGTGGTCTATCAGGGCCACAATCCAGACGGTGGGATTGATTTCGTCTCAAATGCCATTGTCCGCAGGCCCGTTGAACGCTCGTGGAAGGATATCCTATTCTGTGATCAGTATGATGGCCGAGGGTATCGGTATTTCTCTCACTACCCATCTGGATCAGTGAAGGTTGAGGGCTCCAAAGCCCTGCGCTCATCGGTATGGACCTATCAAGCAAAGGTGCCATCACGCGGCGATTGCTATCTCCGTTCTGAGATCACTTATACGGTGCGAACAAATCTGTTTGTGCAGCTGAAGTTCGAAAAGACAGAGGTTTACGAGGGGAAGCCATTCTCACTGTAGTTTGAATTCTCCCTGACCCATCAGGCCCCGTCAGCTTCGGTTGGCGGGGCTTTTTGTTTGCATGGATTCTGGTCTGTCTTCATTGAACGTAGCTGCGAGTCAGCTCACTTCAGCTTGGGATGTTCAATTGCATTCCTGCATATGTGCGCAATTTCACAGTATTCGGTTTTTATTCGATCCATGCTGCAATCATTGCCTTAAAAAATGAATGAGGAGGTGAGAATGAAAGATATTGGCAAGTTAATCTCTGCTTTCGCAATAACTGTTTCACTCACGGTTTTGAATTCTGAGAATGCTTGGTCGCAGAACGTTGAAATAAAGAAATTTATCACTCAAGGCTCGGCGCTTAAGATCGACGATGTCTACTATCGAATGAACGCCGCCAGCCAAGCCGCAATTGGGGCATTTGGAATCGTTACCGGAAAGGGCCTTAGAATTGGTAAAAGCCGCTTTCAGCGGACAGGATATATCAAATCCATAGTCTCTTACTCAGGCAGAGCGGTTGCGCTAGAGCGAAGAACTTGGAGGCGTTTGGTTGGAAAGGGAGAGCTGAATTTCGGCACCGTGAAGTCGAAGATCGACGCAAATTATAAGCAGGAAAAGGAAATCGTCGGAAGCTTCGCCGTGATTTCGATCAACCAGCCAGACGTTTTGGTTAGGAAAATGTTTGAGATGGCTCGTGCTGGAAGTGATGACTTCGCCATTGCGCTGAATGGTCGAATGAAAAACAAACATTTTAGAGTGATTGAATCTGTAGTGATAGCATCCGATTATTCATCCAACTCCGGACAAAGTGTGACTTTTAATGGTAAGACCAAAATTGCCGGCGACACTCCAGTTTCGGTAACCGCGGACATGGGTTCAAACGGAAAAGTCGAACTCGATGGGAAGCAGGTGATAGCGTACCGCTACTTAAAACTGTGCTGGAACGCCCAAAGGGAACCGTTTCCTCATCCGGATAATCCCGGATACGATGGAAGATGTCCTAGGTGACCTTGGAGGAACTCGCATCGCGCCATACCGTTGCTTGGGGGCATGCACGAATCGGCTTGTTCAAGTGACGGTATTTGGCCGCAGCGTTCGGCAATTTTCAGAATTGTCGAATGAGACGCCAGTGTTGCCTAAGCCAACCCTTCAAAGCTAACCTCCCGCTATGTGCGGACGATTCATACTCCAAGGCGGGTGGGCTGAACTCCACGACATGTTCAATCTGATCCGGCCTGAGGATAAGGGTCGGAATGTACCCCCTCGCTACAACATCGCCCCAACACAGGACGTGTTGTTCATCCACAAACGTGATGGTGATCGCATTCTGAATGAGGGCCGGTGGTGGCTGGTGCCCTGGTGGGCAAAGGAACTGCCAAAGTGGACGCTGTTCAACGCACGCTCAGAGGACGCCCACAAGAAGAATTCGTTTCGTGACGCCTTCAAATCAAAGCGCTGTCTGATCCCTGCCGATGGCTACTATGAGTGGACCAAGAACGAAGAGGATGGGAAGAAGGACGCCAATTGCATCACCTTGCCCGATTGGGAGCCCTTCGCCTTTGCTGGCCTTTGGGCTCACAATGACAATCTGGGCATCACCAGTTGTACCATTCTCACAGCAGCAGCGGCGCCTGAGATTGAACATCTCCATCACCGTATGCCGATTATCCTCAAGCAATCGGAATTCGATACCTGGCTTGATGAGGGCACAGACGTTGAAACCGCACGAGGTGTGCTGCAACACAATCGCGGATCGGAGCTTGTCAGCTATCGTGTGGGGCGTGAGGTCAATTCAAGCAAGGCGCAGGGCGAGGAGTTGATTGAGCCAATTGCACTGGAAGAACGACCGGTTTGAGCCCAAAATGACAGATGCTGCGTGGTGGACGATTGTCCGCTGTTTGTAGCGCGGACGACAAACCCACAAAATCAAAGCTTGTTCTGTTACGAGTTCGCAGCATGGGAATGTTTAATGGTTTCGATCAATGGACCCGAATGTACCAACAACGACAATTATTGTGCAGTAATTCTAGCAACGGGTGTTTGTTGCCATTGGACAGGCTAGCTGCCTAGAACCTGATCCGCCGCATCCAAGAAAGCTCTGTTGTGTTCACGGATGAGTTTGGCATTGTCATGAACTCGCTGCATCACGCGGCTCTCCTTAAATGAGGCGATGTAGTTCATCCAAAGCTGTTTGTTGTAATCTCTATCTTTCGCTGAAAGGAGCGGGCTATGCAGGCCCGTCTCGTCAAAGATAAAATACATTCGGCTAATGTGAGAGTACGTCAGGTACAGATAAGCATATGCAACTACTTCTTCTTCTGAAAAGTCGTCAGGAATTTGATTGGGGTAACACTCCCGGATCGCTCCCGGGGACATTGCGAGCGCAGAATTTCGTAACGGATCAAGTTGGCCTTCCACACCAACCACAAAGTCGACGGCATTGGCCGAAACAGATTTCTTATAGCTGAACCAGGCAATAGAGCCGCCGATAACAATAACAGCAAGCTCGATAGCCGCCAGAATAGTAGAGGCGTCTAGAGACATAGCTTTAAATTGGGTGCTACTGAGATTAAATTCAAGTTCTTTCTGTTAGCCCAGTCAAAACTCGCACGTGTTAGTCATCAGTGATAATGATCATTTTTGGAAGCTCCCGATTTCCAGAAGTAGCCATTAGCGCAACCGCAGGGAAATTGCTGTTTGTCCGCATACCTGCCATTGAGTCGCTATGGGTAATCTACATTTCACCCCTCAAACGGTGCTGGCGGTCTGTAAACCTTTGAAGACGTGGCGAACCGCTCATGCGTAACTTTCACTTCAGCAAGAGCGTCCTCAAGCGTATCAGTAATCCCACCCAATCTCCCATCCCACGTTGAAAACCACTGCCACATTTCCAGACGTGGGCCAGCATCGTGTTTGTATATCCGGGCGATATGGACACCATCGCAATAGCAGCCCCAATCGTCTTCAACGGGGACCACGGTGTCCTTGTAATTTCTGAGAAGGTTGGTTCTTTTTCGATAGTAGCGCGGCATGAATCTCCTGTTCTTGCCGCTTTGGGAAACATATCGAACAGGGTAGGGTGGTCAATCGGAATCTTAGTCCGTGGTCATCGACAATTTTTGCGAAGTTATCACCGCTATTTTCAACCCAAAGTGCAACGGTTGAGGATAGAGGGAATAGGAAAAATAGCCCAAAGCCCGGAATTGACCGGAAAGTTATCCCCGTCACCATCCCACTGTCTAAACAGAAGTTGCGGATAAGCTTCAGACAAGGAGATGATGAAATGGCCGAGAAGCAAGCACGAGAACGGGCAAACACAGACCTCAATTCAATCGCGGAAATTTGGGATGAACTCATCACCCTGGACAAGAAGCGTCAGGGGATGGAGATGCTTAAGGAAAGCAAGGCCCTCAGTGATGAGAAGCGTGGCCTCCTGTTAAAGATCGATCGTTTGCGGGAATTGATTACAGACCTTGAGCCGGCCAGTGATGTGGAACTGGCGATCCTAAACCGGGTGTGCGCCTACTACACCTACGTTACACGAGGGATTGACCCGGATTTCAGCCCAGCGTCTGAATCTGAAGCTTGGGAAGGGTGGCATATCGTGGACCGGTGCCACAGGTCGATCCAGAACTATCTGGAAAAGAAAACCAAGTTCGAGATCCCTTCATTTGATGATGGGTTTGCATGGAGACTGCCTGAGTTGGTTCGGCCAGATATGGCAGCATAGCCTGTGGGTTTGATGGTGGGGCCGTTTCGCTTCTTGGCCGCGGACGGGGCAAGACAAACTCCCACCACAGACGATAATGCGGTTCACAGGTGCGCCTCATCAATCTTGCCCGCTTCCACAAGGCTGATTGCTCGTTTCAGAAAATCTATTTGACGTTGGTCGGATTGAATTTGCGCCTCGCATTCTCGAATAGAATCCTGGGCGTGCTGGATCATGGTTTCAGGATCGCGCTTGGCACCCTTGCGACGGTAAACTTTGGCGTTTGAGCTATTGGCGTGCCTCATGTCCACAATGTCAGACGTCTTGTAGTATCTGATTTTCCACTCTCCGATTTCCTCAAGGTCATCAAAGTTTGCAACAAATGTGAGGTTGACCTTTTCAGGTGTTACGGATTTTGGCTCAGTGCGCCCCCAATAGGTATCAACGAGTTTGCCATTACGAACGACGGCGCGACGTGAGTAGCACCAATATGGTTGGGCTGTGTCTGGCTCTTCTTTCCACTCCCAATCGTAAATGTCGCCGTCTCTCATCATTCTTCCTCTCTGTTCGGTGCCCTATGTACGGGACAAAGGGGTGTGTGCTTGGGTCATCAGGCGCTACCCTTTGCATCCATGGGCACACCGTTCTCCGGGCGTCCCATTGTCTTCCAAAGTCGATTGAGGCGCTTGCATTGCCGTGCTTGCTGCTGGCAGGTCGCCACGAAGTCTGCAACTTCATCGTTGACGATTTCGGTTGATTGAGCCCATCGCAACAGGTCAGTTGGGTCCCAACTGTTCGACGCATTGGAGTCCGCGAATTTGAAGTAGACGCGATACCCCCTCTCTTGATCGAACATGTGCCCATAGTCGATCTTTCGGAAGTTCTGAGGGTCAAAGTGCAACATGCCATTTTTCTTTCGAAATGGTGTTGCGCCCTCTGGTGCATCGCCAACGCGAACGGCGCTGTAAGGTGATTTGATTTCCATCAGTCATCGTCCCAATGGTCTTGATCGGAATGGAAGGCTTCGCGCGCGGACATCTGGTTCTGGAAACTCTCATACCAGCACTCCAACCCGGTCGATTTGGCCAAGGGCAGGCCGTAAGGTAGGTTGCCCCATGCCTTCTCCCACTCGCGCATATGGGCTTCCAGTTCATCCATCCAGAGGCGGAACTGCTCACGCGTGTCCGCATGGAGGGAATCCAGAAGCGATTGGTCATTCGGATAGAATGCGTCGATTGGTTTGACGCGCTGTAGCGTGCTCAGGTCAAAATCAATCAGGTTGAAGTCGCGATAGGCTTCTTTGTCCAAGTCCCAAGCGTGAAGAAACAATGCCCGGGTTGGGTGCCATTCCGTTTCGCCAATCCAGAACCGTTTGGGAATGAAACGGCGATTGGACTTCTCGCGTCGCCAATTGGTGTAGTCGGCTGTCACCACGACGGGCTCTCGCATGGCGATCAGCAGGTTTTCGAGTTCGATATGCTCTGCATCACTGAGTGGTTCTACCGTTGCCATACCTCATAATCCTCTGTGGTTGAGCGAATAGTAGGCATCGAGCGCAGCTTTCGACTGCCGACCGAAGGCCATGACAAAGAACCTCTCGATCCACAGTTCCCTCGTATCCAGCCAATAGAATTCAGGACCGGTGTTGTTTTCTATGATACGGGCAAGATCATCATTGTTGGCAGTGAGAGGGCGCTCATTTGAGCGGGATCTGGCAATCGCCGGGTGCCTGATTGCTTCAGGCGCGACGTTGAAGCAGTTGCCGGCGTCGAGCACCTGATCGATCTCACCAGCCTGTGCGAACATCGCAATGGATGCCAATTGATCCAGTGCAGGCAGGTCTTGATAAATGCACAGATTTGTCAGAAAGCCTCCATCAACATCCTTCAGTTTGACCCTGAGGGAGCCGTGACCCTTTGAATGGATTGATCTTCCAAGCGACACTTCCACCACAATATCATTGGCAGGGATTTCGACTGGATTGCCGCTGGCAAAACTGGAAACCGTTGAAGCGCCCAGGAGCGCGCTCGCAAACGCTGCTGCCTTGATGGTTGACCGCCGTACCGATCTTGGAAGTTTTGGTTTAGGCTTTGCCTTTGGGAGACTTATGCCAAGCTTGGCCATTTCTCTCGCTATGGCTTGATCACGTCTTCGGTATATCTGACGGAACAATTCGCTCACCACTTCGTTCGCGCCCTTGATGAGAACAGCGGGCGCACCACAAGTGCGCCAGAGTTCCAACCGGCACAGAAAATCCCACTCCGCGAGGTGATATTGGCTTTGCCGCTTGATCCATCCCTGAGATGCCATCTTCACCTTGGCCTTCTTGCCACCTTTGGTGAGCGTGCAGCTCGGAGAAAGCCCGTGATCACCTTTGAACGCATCCTCATAGGCGGCTCTGGAGGCAAACTCTGCGTAGTCAGCGATTGACCTGAGTTGAGATGCGAAAGAAATGGACCGGAAGACTTCAGGATCGTCTAACTGGTCAATGACCGTCCGGGCTAGCCGCTCCAGCTTGATCCCTTTCAGCGCCAAACTGTGGACATGGTGCCCGCTCTCGGTCGGGCCTTCGCATATGTCGTCTATCTGCTTGGCGTCTCCATACAGGTTGAGCGCTGCATGGGCGCCACCGGTCAGGTGTCCGCACTCTGTCGAACAGTCGAGAAAATATAGAAGATCATCCGGCAGAGTGGTGTTCCGTATTTCCATATCAGCCTCCCCTGAGTGGCTTCACGCCTACAGAGTGGCCAGTGGCAGCTTCCTTGGCAGACTTCGCCTTGCGCTTGGTTTGCACCTCGCCAGCCGGCGAGCTCACAACGTCACCCGTATTCGAGGTGACGACAAACGCCTGCAGGTGCTCGTCTTCAACCGAGAGGCTGCGATGCTTCTTTGCATCCGTGGCCTTCCCCAACTTAGTTTTCTTGGGTGATAGAAGCCCGAATGCTCGTGGTTCGACGATGAAGAAGACAACGCCTGCCTTCATCTTTTCAGCGATGATGGCTTCCATTCTCGCATCATCTTCCTCACCCCATGTGAAGGTCATGTCGCCTTGGTCGTTGAGGATGGAAAGAGATCTGTTCATTGCGCGACTTCCTCTCCAGTCTGTTCGACTGAATAATCGAGTTCCATTGGATGGCAGGGGCGATTGTGGTTCAGCCCATCAAAACGGACGCTCACATAGTGAGGATCGCCATTGGCCCGCTTGATGGTGCCGAACCGTTTGGTGACTGTGTGCTGGACTCGGCTACCGGGCTTTGGAGAGACGCCGTAGAAGCGCTCAATGTAGGCGTATGACATCACTCTCCCCCTCTCTCTGTGAGTGGGGTAGAGAGCCCGATTTCATTCGCAAGCTCCCTCAACTTCTCGTTTCGTTCGGCAAGCGTTTGATCGGAGGTGGCTATGGCTTGATCAACCAGCCAATCGGTCATTTGATCGACCTCAAGAACAACAGACTCATCTTCGGGGTCGATTTTCCGCTGATCTCGATCGATGTTCAGATCGAGCCCAATACCCTCTGCAAGGGCGTTACGGCTTTTGACGACCTCTGGAACTATCCGCTTTAAAAGTTCGGTAAGTCGTCCAATGTCTTTGGATTGCTCATGGATTCTGTTGCACGCAGCGGCCAAGTCATCGCGCGTGAGGCGAGAGAGGCCTTCGTTGTCACGAATCATGACGAGGCATTCTGTGATGTCGTAGTTGGTGCGATCAGATGAATAGCGGTCGTACATCTCTCATTCCTTCTCTTGGGATGTGGTTGGAGACAGTAAAAGTTGGCCAGATGCGATCTGGCGAAGCGTCTCTTCAATGTTCTCTGGGGCGACGAAATCAGCGAGTGCCTTGCGGAGTTCCACAAGCTTCTCGGCAAACACGGTCAGGGCTTTCTCGTTTTCGTCGGTGCATGGAATACAGGCAAGGACACTGCCGTTCTTGTCCCTGAACGTCTCTGGCCATGGTTCGATTTTCCAGCGGCTCGACCAGTCGCCATAACCGTTGAATGATCGCAAGAGGACATCACCATCGACGGTGACGCCGCGCTGAACTTCGGTCCATGACAGCGACAGCCCTTTGCCGGTTCCATCGTATATCCGCTCTTGGCGGACATGGACCTTCAACCAGCGCTCCCACTCGATCTTGAAGTGTTTGTCCAGCTTCGACCGAACCACCTTCAAAATCGCATCTAGATCGCTTCCACCTTCAGATACGTCCGGTTCTTCGCATTTGACCGTGAACCATATTGATGTCGTTGCCTTGCGCGTGCCTTCGCCCTCAAACTTCTTGGACATGTACACATTGATCGGAACCTTGCGGGCCTCGGTGGAATGCTCGGTTTCGGAAAGCTGCACCACGTCGAACCAAAGGGTGTCGATCAGTTTCCCAATGCCGGGGCTATGTGTTGCGCTGCCGCGAGGCATCTCATTCTCCTTGGGAGGGGGCAGGTTTTGTTGAAGAGTTTTCGAGCGCCAGTAGTCCGGCCTCACTGATGGACAGGAAATGCCCTGGAATGCGTTCAAAGCCACATCGGGCAAACGGTGCTATTTCGACGTAGCCGCGCACTTCGAGGTTGCCCCAGAATTCCTTTTGAAACTCAGTTTCCAGCTCCACGACCTGCCCACCCTCGCAGCGGCCCTTGAGCTTCGTGAGTGATTTGATTTCGAATTCGGAAAGGGTCATTTCTCACTCCCGGTTCTAGGGTCGGGCTTTGTTGGTGGTGAAAAGAGCGGCTGCGGCTCTTCCGAACCATCCGCATTGCACTCAGGGCACGACACGCCGCACGAGCGGGATCCGGGGATAGGCATGTAGAGCCAGCGTCCACCTAAACAGCGTTGGCAAATGTCGGGGGTGTCGGAGGTCATCTCCCACCTCGAATCTCAAAAGGCTTCGGCGGTGTGAGGCATGTCGCTGCCGTGCGCAGCCAATCATGGATACCGCGCAGCTCTTCATTCGTAAGCTCACGGTTGAAGACAACGGAAAGAGCGTGTGCGTTTTCAGCGTCACGACCGACGCCCAGCACTTTGAGACCGTATTTCTCCCGACATGCTGCGCAAGGCCTACCAAGCGCATCAGAGCCGACAAAGGGTTGCATGCACCATTCGCATGTTTGCGGTGTCGGCATTGTCATCTCCCACCCCCAAGCTGTGGGAAGGCATCGAACGGGAACGTCGCATCGGCGTCCCCGTCATAGTCAATCCGGTTGATGTAAAGGCGGGTGATGTGCGGTGCCCAACGACGCCATGTGGCGGGGCCACCAGCTATCCAGATTGCATTGTGATTTTCGGAGTTGACCAACGCGCGGGCTTCTACCGGTTGGAAATCATCCCAGATAAACGGGTTCACAAACCAACGATCTTGACTGCCGTCTAGATGTTGAACGCTTGGCCATGTCTTTTCTCCGACAATGACCATTCCACCCGTCGTCATCTCCCGAAACCATTTCAGGTCTTCCGGGTCATGCCATGGCAGATTGCCGTTAAGCCCGACCTGTCCAGACTTGCCCACAGCGGCAATGAGGTTGATTGGGAGGGTCATAGCGCCACCCCCAGAGTGGTGTGGATGGGCGCTGGAATTTTTCCATTGAGAGACTTGCGCACATCAAGCGATGTGGTATCTAGTGCGGCGTTCGAGGGCGGGATTGCACAACTTTCTAAATTCTGCACAACCGGCTTTGACGAAACATATACTAAGTTGTTGGTTTCTTTGGCTTGGAGGAGTGTCCGAGTGGTTAAAGGAGACGGACTGTAAATCCGTTCGCTATGCGTACGCTGGTTCGAATCCAGCCTCCTCCACCAAAGGAAAACCAGCTATACTGCGGCGACGTTTCGCCGTTGCGGGTGTAGCTCAATGGTAGAGCAGCAGCCTTCCAAGCTGAATACGAGGGTTCGATTCCCTTCACCCGCTCCAACATTCTTCACAAAATTTGAATTCGCTAATTGCAGTTCTCGGTCGCAGTGGGTTCAATAGCGGTTGTTCCCCCAGCCAAGGCTGCCCAATGTCCATCCAAGACCGAATTGATCCGCAATCACGCAAAGCGCTCGAAGCCCTACTCACGGTGTTTCCAGGTGGCATCAATGCCACCGTCGATATCGTCAAGCGCAGGGAGAAAATTGCCAGCTTCGCTGAGAATATGGCGCAACTGCTGCCACCCGTGCCTGAGGTTGAACATAAGGACCACATGATCCCCAGCCAGCATGATGGCGCAGACTTCCTCGTGCGCGTTTACACTCCCAAAGACAACAACGACACCAAGCCCGGTATTCTATACATCCACGGTGGTGGAATGGTCATCGGCAGCGTTCAGAACGATCATTTCAGCGGCCTGACATTATGCCGGGATACGAATGCCGTCGTGGTGTCTGTTGATTACCGCCTTGCGCCCGAAAATCCGCATCCAATTCCCTCGACCGACTGCTACTCAGCCCTGTGCTGGATGGCCGAAAACGCACAGGAGCTGGAGATCGATCCAAAGCGCATTGCCGTGTTCGGTCAAAGTGCGGGTGGAGGTCTTACCCTCGCCACAACGCTCATGGCGCGGGACCGTTCCGGCCCGGACGTGTGTTTTCAGATGCCGATCTATCCGATGATTGATGATCGCAACGAAACACCGTCGTCTTATGAAATTACGGACATTGGCATCTGGGACCGTGCCGCAAATCTTCAGGCCTGGGAATTTTATCTGCGTGGCAAGGAAGCTGATCAATACGCCGCCCCGGCGCGTTGCGAAGACCTCTCGGGCCTGCCGCCGACCTTCATAGATGTAGGCGATCTTGATGCGTTCAGGGATGAAAACATCACCTTCGTTCAACGTCTGGCACAGGCGGGCGTGCCCACCGAGTTCAGGCTCTATCCCGGTGCCTTCCATGCTTCAGAAGTGTTCACCCCGGACGCTGACCTCAGTCAACGCATCTGGGCGCGTCGAATTGAGGTGTTGAATGAAGTGCTGCACGGCTAGCTCGTACCACGTTTTGATAGATTCAAAACGTTGCGCTACCTTTTTGATTTTGCATACCACCGAAAACCGGTAACCACTTTTCGGGAGTATGCACTAGGGTCTGTCAATTTCACAAGGGAGCATTCCCCCTTTTTGCGTCATCCCGGGCTTGGCCCGGGATCCAAGTGCGATTGCTCCGGGTGCGATGTGGGTTGCTTTGCGCAATCAACAGCCAGATCAGATCATCGCAGAATCGTTGGGGACGGTCTCCATCCCATCTGCAGCAGTCTCACCTGGATCCTGACCTTCGTCAGAATGACTGGAGAAATGGAAGGCCCGGAGTTAAATTTGTTGCTCTTGAGGTCTCAGCGAGCCCCGCGCATCTCTGAATAACCCAACAAAAAACACCCGCTGTCGCCAGCGGGTGTTTCTTACTCAATATTGAGAGTGTTGCTTACTGGTGAACTTTCACCAGCTTCTGCTTGCCGCCTTCAACGATCTGTTCCTTGTAGGAACCGTTGGTTTCACCAATGTCGGTAAACTCAACCGCCGTTGCGCCAACAAAGTCCACATCGCCACCATCAGCGATGATTTTCAGGGCTTTGCCCAATTCACCCGGCATGATCTTTTCACCCGGTGCGTTGGCCACTTTGAGGATATTGGCCTGAATGGCAGCGCGGTCGGTTGAACCGGCAGCCTGAATGGCCAAAATCAGGATGGATGCAGCGTCATAGGCTTCGCCATTGTAGGGTCCCGTTCCGGGGAATCCTGCTGCCTTTGCGAGCTCCTGAAACTTGTCAGCACCACCGGCACCACCACCTGGAATGGTGGTGACGAGACCTTCAGCGTCCTTGCCAAGAGCCTGAATGAGTGAATCGCCGACCATACCGTCTGCGCCAAAGAACCGGTCAAAGGCACCTAGGTCGATTGCGGTTTGCATGATGCCCTTGCCGCCCTGGTCAACATAGCCAAACAACATCAGGTTCTTTGAACCTGCGGCAGAAAGCGCACCGACTTCAGCGGAATAGTCGGCCTTGCCGTCTTCATGCGACGCGGAAATGACCACCTTGCCACCGGCTGCTGCAAAGGCGCTGCCAAAGGATTCGGCGAGGCCCTTGCCATAGTCATTGTTGGTGTAAGTCACGGCAACGTCTTTCACACCCTGTCCCATCAGGATGTTGGCCAGCACCTGACCCTGCCGGGCATCAGATGGTGCAACGCGGAAGAAATATCCCTTGTCGTCAATGGATGTGAGCGCAGGAGATGTTGCGGATGGCGAAATCATTGCAACGCCATTTGGAACAGCCACATTGTTGGCCACAGCCGTTGTCACGCCGGAGCAGTCAGCGCCCACAATGGCGGCGACATTGTCGGACGTGACGAGGCGTTCAGCAGCAGCCGTCGCAGCCGCCGCGTCGATGCAGGTGCTGTCACCACGCACAGCAACAACTTTCTTACCGCCCAGAAGATTGCCGCTGTCAGAGGCTTCCTTGGCGGCAAGATCAACGGCCTGCGCCATGGTTGGTGTCAGGGATTCAATCGGGCCGGTAAAGCCAAATATAACGCCCAGTTTCACGTCGTCGGCCTGCGCCGACGACATCCATGCGCCAGTGGCAAGGACCGTGCTCGCCAGCGCGACTTTGATCAGTTTTTTCATGAAGTTGCTCCCTCTGCGGCGCTTCGCGCCATCATATCATTTCTGTAAGCTCAAGCGCCCTTCCGCGCTCCACGACAAAATCATGTCACGACGCACCGAGAGGGTCAACGCAACCCTACACGATCCCGAAAATCGTAACAGCGAGGGACTGGTCTCAGCCTGCGGCCTTGCGGTTCGTTGCAAGCCGCGCATCGACGGTCGCAACCGTCGCTGTCACCGCCGGATTGGACAATCCGAGATGCCCGGCGATGGTCATGACGAGGCGATCCACCCGTTCGATGTTTTGAGCACCGGCTGCAATGGCGCGGGCTGCGGAAGATGGTTTCAACAAGCTCTCAGCGGCTTTCGCGTATTTTTCGAAAGGCACCTGATCTTCCGGGTCCGCGCCAAGCTTCTGCGCCAGAGCGTCAACCCATTGATAGATCTCCTTCGACGCCTCCAAATCACCATGCACGGCATCACGTATGGCCTGTTCGCCATCGCTCATCACACAGCGATAGTTTCCGGTAAGCAGCATGCTCCATTTGGCCAGCGGCACGAACAGTGAGTCATAGGTTCTGAGCTTCACCGGTACATCATTACCGTCAAGCGTCACGCCTGCGATGTCACCTTCAAGCTGTCGAAGAATTCCGGTGTGCTGTTCATCTTCAAACGCTGCGGCCTTGAAGTTGGTGGGAAGCCCCACATGCAGAACGTTTGCCCCTTCTTCGGGCGGGCGAAAGGCCTGCGGGTCGGGGCTGCACAGGCTCACCAGACCGGGTTCAAATCCGGCCCAAACAGAAGGGTCTGCAAAGCAATCGCTGAGATCGGCATCCGCAAGCGATGCGATGCGCTTCAGGTAAGGCAGCGGCGGCATGTTCATGATGGAAAGACAGGGGCGTCTGCTCGCCGCAATGCGTTGCATCAGGTCCTTCACCGAAGGGGAAGAATATTGCGGCTCCTGCATGGCCAGCGCGATCAATTCATAATCTTCGGGCTTCGCCTCTTCAGGGGTCAGTGCGGAAACGGAGCCCGGCAGATCACGTGAAAAGATCGAGCGGTGCTCGTCCTCTCCGCGCAGTTTGATGCGAACTTCTGTGCCTTCGCTATTGATCAGTTGCGCCGTTTGGGCCCGGCAAATCAACGCCAAATCATGGCCTGCCATTGCGAGTTTGGTGGAAAGAAGCGAGCCGTAGGACGCGCCCAGTATCAGAATATTCATTTTTGATTTTGCCTTTGAACCTGTTGCCTATTCCGCTGCATCGCGCACAACATCGCCAACCGCGCCCGAGGAAATCACTCGGTCCAGCGCGTCTCCCGAATAGCCAAGCACATCGGTGAGCACCTCTGCCGTGTGCTCGCCGAGCAAGGGCGATCGCGCCACGTCCACCGGACTGTCGGAAAGTTTGATCGGACAGCCCACCGAGAGATAGACACCACGCTCCGGGTGATCCACTTTCACCATTGTGCCGGCGGCGAAGAGGCCTTCGTCTTCCGACAGTTCTTTCATCGAAAGAATTGGGCCGACCGGAATGTTGAGCGGATTGCAGATTTCCATCACCTCAAACTTGGTCTTGGTCATGGTCCAGGCTTCGATGGCCTCGAAGATTTCGTTGAGTTTGTCGAGCCGCTCAGGCGGGGTGGCATAGCCTTCCTGTTCCTTCCACTCCGGCTTGCCGATCACGTCGCACACATTTTTCCACACGGCCGCCTGCGTGATGAAATAGGTGTAGGCGTTGGGGTCGGTCTCCCAGCCCTTGCATTTCAAAATGCGCCCTGGCTGGCCACCGCCGGAATCGTTGCCCGCGCGGGGTGTGGCATCTCCAAAGGGAATGCCCTCGCCATATTGGGAATATTCGGTGAGCGGACCATGGGCGAGGCGCTGCTGATCGCGCAGCTTCACGCGCGAAAGGTTCAGCACCCCGTCCTGCATAGCCGCATCGACGCGCTGCCCACGCCCGGTTTTCTCACGTTGGAAAAGGGCAGTCACGATGCCAAGGCACAAATGAAGACCGGTACCGGAATCGCCGATCTGAGCACCGGTCACAACTGGCGGGCCATCCAGAAATCCCGTTGTTGAGGCGGCGCCGCCCGCGCACTGGGCAACATTTTCATAGACCTTGCAGTCTTCATATTTGCCCGGACCGAACCCCTTGATCGACGCCATGATCATGCGCGGGTTGATCTCCTGAATGCGCTCCCAGCCAAAGCCCATACGGTCCAGCGCGCCGGGGGCAAAGTTTTCCACCAGCACGTCACATTCCTCAACCAGCCGGGTCAGAACTTCCTTGCCGGTTTGGTCCTTGGAGTTGAGTTCAATGGACCGTTTGTTGTGGTTGAGCATGGTGAAATAGAGGCTGTCGGCACCGGGAACATCGACGAGTTGCTTGCGCGTTGCATCGCCCACGCCGGGGCGCTCCACCTTGATCACATCCGCACCAAACCAGGCGAGCAGCTGGGTGCAGGTCGGGCCGGACTGCACATGGGTGAAATCGAGAACTTTAATACCTTCAAGCGCTTTCATTGAACTTCCCTTTGCTGGAGTATTGGTGATTGGTTGCGGTAGGTGAGGGCGGTGCTGGCGGACCGTAGAGAGCGACCCAAAGCCTCAACATGCGATGGAGGGCAGCGCACATTTTTTTTCCATCACACCCTGTCCTCACGAGTCCACACGCGACGGATGTGATCGCGCAGCTTCATTGTGTGCTCACGCACCAGATCGCTGGCGAGATCGGCATTTCGCGCCTCAAGTGCTTCGATGATCTCCATATGATCCACCACCGAGCGTGCAGCACGATTGTCTTCGCCCATCGCGCGGCGGCGCACCGCATGCATGTGCTGGAAAAGCTGATCAGCGGTGGTCTTCAACAGCGAACATCCCGAGAGCTCCAGAATCTTTTGATGAAACTCGATGTTGGCTTCCGAATATTCTTCGATTTCAGCCCGCGCCGCATGATCGGAGTGTTTCATCGCAAAGGCGCGCAGATCGCGAAATTCCTTGTCTGAGGCATGGTCCACCGCCATGCGGGCGGCCATGGATTCAAGCGCCGCCCAAGTGATGATCATTTCCAGAATTTCGTTGAGGCTCTTGCGGGTGACGAACACGCCCTTGCGCGGCTGAATGTCGACAAATCCCTCTTGCGCCAGCCGCGCCAGCGCCTCGCGCACCGGTGTGCGGGAGATGCCAAGCCGTTCTGCCATCTCACGCTCATCCAGGCGCAGATCGGCGCCATCCTCATAGATGTTCATGTCCAGAATGGCGGCGCGCAACAGTTCGTACGTATGGTCCTTCAGCGTGAAATTGACCGCAATGGGCGACAATTTGGATTGAATGGACACGTTGTCGGGCCTTTTCTCTGGCGGGGGTTGCTTCGCCCACCACACTGACTGGAGCAGCTCAAAGTTGGGCTACATTATCTGGTATACCACATATCAGAACATGGTTTTTGTGCTGGGTCAAGCTGTCCAACGGTTGGTCGATGGGCTCTAAACCACCGGCACGCTCAGCCGGAACAGGCTCCCCTTGCCCTCGATGGAACAATAGTCGAGGTCGAGATCGTTCTGCAGGGCAAGCTCAAAGCAAACCGCAAGCCCCAGTCCGTGGCCGGAGGTTTGATCCCCCTTCTGATGCTCTTGCCTCAACCGTTGAATCTGCATCTCGCTCATGCCCGGCCCGGTGTCGTAGACATGGATGTTCGCCGAATTTGCAGATCGTCTCACGCCCAACATCACCCGACCCTGTTCTGTGTATTTCACCGCGTTGGAGATCAGATTGGTCAGAATGCGCATAAGCACGATCGGCGGCAGACCGGTTTCCAGCGAGCAATCGACAAAGCGAAGTTTCAGACCCTTGGAGATCGCCTCTTCAAAGAACATCTGCTCGACTGTCCCCAGCACCACCGAGAGAGGATAGGCCTCATCGGCCCGCTCGGGCGTTGCCCGTTCAGAATCATAATTATCGGTCAGATCATCATAGTCGGTGACTGCACCAATTTGACGGGTCGTCATTGCCACACGGATTTGAGGGTAGCTTTCGATATCTCGGAGCAAGCCTAACAAATGCCCACCAGCCGAAAATTACGCACAGGTGCGTAGAAGAATACGCACAATTCCGGATGGATGCTTTGTTCGGCCGTGGACACACTGCGCTCAGAAAAATGAGTTCAGATCTTGGGAGACCGGGCTGTGAAAGAAATGAGACAAGTATTCTCGAGTGTTCGTTTTCAGGCAACGGTGGTTGGGATCGCTTTGATCCTGACAGCGGCTGTGCCCGTTCAAGCTGCGCCGGTTGCGTCGCTCTCGAAGCAATCTGCAGTGAATGCACCTGAGCGCTCGGTCATTTTGGTGGCATCCCGCAATGAGCGGCGCGCTAGGCAGGCCATTACAAGGCTGAAGCGGACTAGTCGAAAATTGAAGTCGCTGAGCCGACGCACCGTGTCCGCGACCCGGGCAATGCGTCGCATAAATCGTCGCCAGCGATAAGGGGGGAGGCAATAGAATGATCAAATCAGCGAAGATGGTAGTACTGGCCGGCCTTTCTTTTAGTGTTCTGTCGCTTGGCTTTGCGTCGGGGATTGTACCCAACCAGCGGCTCGATTTCGCGTCCATCAGTTTCGCCCATGGTTCTGGTGGTGAAGGTGGAGACGCCAGCGATGAACTTCAGTCACCGCGCGTGCGTCAACTGCGCGACGCCGGCCGCCGCGCCAGAATTCGTCGCAACAAGTTGCGAAACCAGCTCAGAGAGCGGGGAAACCGCCAGTACAATCGCGAGGTGCGGAGACTGGCCCGATTGGTGCTGCTGACAGGTCGCGCGATCCGGGAATCGCGAGACAATGAGGCATTTGCGGTGCGGGTCTATGAAGCTGTGCAAAGGGATCCGGAAATCGAGACCAGCAGATTGCCGATAATTCTCAGCAGCATCGACACCGAAATTCAGGTGTTGCGAAATGAACGCGAAGCACTCGCGAGGGTGTTTTACCAATTCTCAGTTGATCTTGCGAAGTATATGACAAGAAACGGCTTTAACGAGGCGCGCAGGGAGCTGAGGGCTCTACAAACGCGAATTCGGGGCAAACAATATCTCGATTTTGCAGCCCTGGCTGCCAAAGCCCACAGAGACGGGGTCTTTGACAAATAGGATCCAAAGAAACGCCGTCGATAACAAATGATTGAGCAGGGCTTCGTGGGGGTCAATTTGCTCAAACTGCCCATCAAATAATGTTCATGAAGCGCAGAACGTTCATCAAAGCAGCTGCCGGTGCACCCGTCGCATCGGCCCTGTCCGGCGGATCGGCAGCGTTCGGCGCAGACTGCGGGGAAGGGGAAACGTCCGGGCCGCCCGCCTCGCTCCGCTCAAGGGCTGCTTATGTTCCGGGCTACTGGCCCGACACAGCTCATTCGCAAGGCCTCTCGGCGCGCTTTCACCCTGATATCGGACGCAATGTTCCGACAGACTATGATGGTCCCGTACGATTGCTCACCCGCCTCGGGTTCGATGGAAGCCTGAAGCAGGCCGTGTTTCCGGTTTTTGGTCATGACGTGGCAATCAGCCCAGATGGTTCCGTCGGTTTTTTTGGAAGTCTTGAGTATGAGAATTTTGTCAGTTTTGATCCGCAGACGCTGGATTTGATTGCGATTGGCCGACCCTTGGGCGAAGGCTGGATCGGAGGAGGACACGGCCTCTACCTCGACGATGGTAAGGTTCTCACTGTCACCGAACGGGCCCCGAAAACCGGTTACCTCGGGACGCCGGAACAGCACCATGGCCGCATCAGCTTCCGCGATCCTGTGACCTTGGCGGAAACCCATCACTGTTCGTCTCACGGCATTTCACCGCATGATATTCGAGCGATTGATGGTGGGCGGTATGTGGCCATTGCCCACTATGGATCGACCTACCCGGCGGGCAAGCGGTCGTACGGCCTGCCGCGCCACATTGTGGAACCATCCATCGCTATAGTTGAAGCGGCAAGCGGAAAGCTGGTTGAGAAAATCCTCACGGGCACGTCCGGTTTCGAACTGCGCCACCTGTGCCCGGTGGACCGACAAACTCTGTTTGCCATTCAGGTGGACATGCAGCCCGACGATCTCGACGAACCGTTTCGAGAAAACCAGACGGCGCTCTATGAGAAAGACCTCACGACACTGGGCGGGGAAAGCTATTTCCCTGCCCCAATGGTTAAGGTCGCGGGCAACAATCGGTCGGCAAAGGCTCTCGGCACAACGGATCAGCAGATCCGAATGCGGCAGGGGATTTCTATCGCTCGCGATGATGAGCACGGGCAGGTGATCGCGACCTATCCATCGTCCCAACGTGTTCTGATTTTTGATGAATCATCTGGCGATGTGATTGAGGAAATTGCCACAGATGAACTGGGTCTCGATTACCCCTGTGGCGTTGCGGTTCTTGGCGACACACCCTTCTTTGTGATCACCGGCCACTGGAAAAACATGTTCGTTTTCAGAAGGGGCAGTGGTGAACTAGTGCGCGATCTTTGTCACTACACAACTTTCTTCGGTCACAGCCATATCTGCGTTGCCTGATTGCGCACTTACGTCGCGACGACGGGAATTGTGAGTCGGAACAGGCTTCCTTTGCCCTCAATGGAACAATAATCGAGGTCGAGATCGTTCTGCCGGGCGAGTTCAAAACAAACGGCGAGCCCCAGCCCGTGGCCGGAGGATTGATCCCCCTTCTGGTGTTCCTGCCTTAGCCGTTGAAACTGCGTCTCGCTCATGCCCGGTCCGGTGTCGAAGACATGAATGATGGCCGCATTTCCAGCCCGTCTCACGCCCAGCATCACCCGACCCTGTTTGGTGTATTTCACCGCGTTGGAGACCAGATTGGTGAGAATTCGCATCAGGATGATGGGCGGCAGATCGGTTTCAAGTGAACAATCGACAAGGAGAAGTTTCAGACCCTTTGAAATCGCCTCTTCAAAGAACATCTGCTCGACTGTCCCCAACACCACCGACAGAGAATAGGCCTCGTCCGCGCGTTCAGGCGTGGCTGGTTCTGAGGCGCTCTTGACAACCAGCTCGTCTTGGCCGTCTGAAGCCTTACTTTCCGGCGTCGTCTCCGCCAGATACTGGCCTGACAATGCCTCCATATAGTCAAAGGCCTCGTTGAGCCGTGCTCGCACTTCCGGACTGGCCTGATCCGCGATGGAATCAAAGGTCATGCGCAGCGACGAAAGCGGCTGTTTGAAGTCATGCGACGCCGTTGCAAGTTGCCGCTGGCGCAGGCTCGCCAGATCGCGGGCCCGCATAGCGTTTTCCTGGGCTTCCAGCAATTCGCGGCTTCTGGTGTTCTCCGCTTCAAGTGCCTCCATACGTTCCGCGATTGCCCTGGCGTTTTGCCGCCGCAGATGGATCAAATTGATCGATAAAACACCGAGCGTGACCGTCAGCAGAATGGCGAAGGTGATCTTGAGAACTTCCGGCACCAGCAGCCCACCCGAAGCTTGCGCCCCGCTCAACAGGGAAAACAGGAAAATGAGGCTGAGCGCGGCGAGAACCGCAATGCCAATGCCGCCAAAATGAATGCGGCCCCCTTGCATCATCCAAAGCCGCCCTGCGTAGATTTGGACGAGGATCATCAGCCCGATGAGACCGTAGGCAGCAACCGCAGCAAACGGCCCAGGTGAAAACAGCGAAAAGCCAAACCCGCACAGACTTGCGCCAATCAGCACTAGCAGAATGGCACGAAAGCCGGTGCCGCGTTCCTCCTGCGCAATTGATGCTTGGGCCGCCACAAAGCCGAAGCCAGACAGGCCGAACAACAGGCCAAAACCAACCGGCGACTGCCACTGCGGATCATCGGGAAAGAAAAAGCGGAAGAGGTGGCCATCGATGAAGGCAATCAGCGCCAGTGCCACGCAAAAGAGGGCGGCATAGCCCACGCCCACCCAGTTGCGCATGGCGGCATGAAACCCAAGCCCGAACACAAGCGCAGCGATGGAGAATGCGTAAAACGCCGCGCTGATAATCCCGTCATTGAAAACGCTCGCTTCGTGTTCCGACGGGGTTTCAAGCGCCAGACGAAAATCGTGGAACGGACCAAGCTTCAGGCTGACCAGCAATGTCACGGTCTCGCCCGGCGCGATGTCAAGTTGCGGTGTGCGCAACCGGTTCACCGCATGCTCGTTCTCGTCAAAGGGGCGGAACAGCGAATAACGCAACAAATGCTCGGTCAGCCCTTCATCGCGCACTAGATAAATGTCGGCCTCGCTCACCAGCGCGAGTGACAGCGCCAGCACGAACGGGTCACCTTCGCGACCGTCGTCGGGGCTGGCGTTGCGCACCGTCACCGCGGCCCAGGCTTCTGCCGCATGATTGGCAGCCAAAAAGCTGGTGTTCAGCTCCGGTTCAAACCCGCCAGTTTGAAACGATTTCAACATCGCGCCGGGCCGCGCACCGGTGATCGCCTTGTAGCGGAGATGCGGTTTGAGATCAGCAATGCCTTGTCCGGCGGTGAGATCAACCGGCTCCGCGCTCGCCGGTGGTGCCGCTGTCATCCACACAGCAAGGCAGAGGATCAGCAAGCGCCAACTGGTGAATCGTGCGAGGCTCAGGCATGGTGGGCGCAAGATGATACTTTGGGAATCCGACCGTGAAGCATGAACGATATTATGCGGTTATCGCCGACGATCACGCAATAGTCCGATCCGGATTGAAGGACGCGCTGGAAAAGCCCGGCCTGATCGAAAATGACGGCATTGAGGTGGTGGAAGAGGCGGCGAACGGATTGGAAGCCATTGCTGCCGTGCGGCGACATCAACCCGATCTTTTGCTGCTCGACGTGCAGATGCCCCTGGCGGGTGGTGTCGAGGTGCTGGTTGAGACCAGGCGCTGGTCGCCCGACACCAAAATCGTGGTGCTGACGGGCATTTCCGCCGTGGGGCTGGTCTCCAGCCTCGTTGAAGCCGGTGTGGACGGTCTCTTTTCCAAGGCAACGTCCAACGACGAGCTCTACGAAAAATTGCCTCAAATTCTGCGCGGCCAGCGTCACATTGCGAGCGAGTTTCTTGAAATCCTGCAAGAAGCGCCGAAGCAGGCGGTCCTGACTGACCGCGAACGTCAGACCCTCAACATGATCATTGCCGGGCGTTCGAACAAGGAAATCGCGGCGGGCCTCGGCATCAGCATCAAGACGGTGGACAAACATCGCACGAGCCTGATGCAGAAACTCGACGTGCACTCCGTCCCGCAGCTCATGGCCAAAGCTTTGAAAGAAGGCATGATCGACCCCGCGTTGGAGCTGTGAGGGGGAATTTTCAGCGAAATTCAGTCTCTGTCCTTTCCCTCCTCCAGCGGGGGAGGGTGTCGGCGAACGCCGATGGGTGGGGGAGAAATCAGCATCAATCCCCACCCGTCACGACTTCGTCGTGCCACCCTCCCCTTTGAAAAAGGGGAGGGAAACCAAAT
>JBCCGR010000059.1:0-25922 GCA_039029195.1 Pseudomonadota bacterium | reverse complement strand
GAGGCTGACGGCCCGTTCAAGCACCATCTCGACCGCTACAAATATGCAACCCGGTATGATGGCGCCGTTGCGGAAGAGCATCGTACCGCCGGGGGCGAATTTTTGATGAAGCTTGATGCCCGTCTGGGCGAGGCACCTTTTCTGGGCGGGTCCCGGCCCGGCCTTGCCGATATGGCGATTGCCCCGTTTGTTCGTCAATTTGCCAACACGGACCGCGAGTGGTTCGATGTCCAGCCTTGGGTCAATCTTCGGCGCTGGCTGGAGGCCTTTCTGGCCTCAGACCGATTCCAGCGTATTATGGAAAAACATCCTGTTTGGGCGACGAGCGACTAGCTCAGTCAAATTTGCTTGGTGTTTGCCCCTTGCTACCGTCATTCCGGCCTCCTGAGTTGTCGAAGGTACTGCCGGAATCCACAGAAATTGAAAGACGCGTTGGATCCCGGTCCTGAAGACCGGGATGACGGAGTTGAGTGTATGTTCTGTAGCAGTTCCTTGTCCTTTTGATGATTCCATCAAAAAAGGAATGGCTTCAGTGGGTCAACGCTGCGGAGTGAAGCGCAGCGACAGGCACGACATGCCGCCGTCAAGTTTGGCGGCTTCGGAATTGCAGACAACGCGCACATTGAAGCCCGCTTTGTCGAGAAGATCAGCAGTTTTTGGAAAACCGTCGGGCAGGAGCACCAGTTCGTTAAACCGGATCGAGTTTGCCGCCGCTTCCTCGCCATCCGCCACGTGGATCACCTGATAGCCCTCGAAACAGCCTGACGCGGCGAGGCGTTTGGTAGCCAATATGGTATCTTCATCAAGAAGCGAGCAGTCGGTCTTGAAGTGAAGCACGCCTTTTGGCGTTTCCACCTTACGGACCGTGCAACCCCATCGCGCCACGAGATCGCTTAGCTGGGAAATGCCCGCCGCGTTGGTGCGCCCAGACGTGCCAACCAGTATTTCGCACTCGGTGGTGAGAATATCGCCGCCCTCGATGAAGCCGGGCGCTTCGATTTGCAGCACGTCGCCATAGATTGCTTCCAGAGCGGGACGCATGGATTTCGTCTCATCAAGGCGGGATGGAGCGCCGGGCCGCATCATGATTGCGCCCTCCGACAGGCAGAGTGCTGTGTCTTCCACAAACACCGCATCCGGGAACGCTTCCAGCGGGTCGAGCACCGTCACACGCGCACCGGTCGATTGCAGCGCCTCAACATAGTCAGCGTGATGGCGTTCAAACACGCCAAGATCAGGTGTGCCGATGTCGATGGCGCGCAAGCCGTCAGTGATTGAGCGGCTTGGTTTGCGGCAGATCGCGTGTGTGAAGCGGAACGATTTGGACATGATCAGGCGAGCGTTGCTTTTGGAATGCGATTTTCCAGATAGCGGAAAATCACCACAATGATAGCCGTGAGGCAGATATAAATTCCCGCGACCAGCAACAAGGGTTCATAGGTCAAAAACGTGTCCTGCCGCACTTCAGTGCTGCGGCTGAAGAGTTCGTGCACGGTGATTGTTGCGGCCAGCGGCGTGGCCTTGAGTGTCAGCACCATCTCGCCCGCAAGCGTGGGGAAGACGTTCTGTACCGCCCGTGGTAGCCAGATGCGCCAAAGGACCGTGAAAGATGACATGCCCATGGCGCGGGCGGCTTCAAGTTCGCCCTTTGGAACACCGGCCAATGCACCGCGCATCACTTCGCCCACATAGCCCGCCACCGAAACGGTGAAGGCGAATACGGCATATGGAAAGGCGGCCCGCAATATCGGCCAAAGCACTGAATCCTGAATGCCCGGTATCGAGGGAAACAGCCCGCCAACGCCATAGTAGATCAGCCAAAGTTGGATGAGAAGCGGGGTGCCGCGCACGAAGGTGCAAAAACCGGTGGCAATGGCTGCCAGCCAGCGCGGCCCGGAAACCCGCACCAGACCAATCAGCACAGCGAAGAAGAACCCAAGCGTTGAACAGATCAGCAATAGCTCAATCGTCAGCCAAAGGCCGGAGATGAGTTTGGGCCAATATTCAGGGAGCCACGACCAGTCCATCTACATGGCTCCCGAACCGGCGCGACCACGGGTGTAGCGGCGCTCGAGCCAACTGAAAGCCCGGTTGGAGACAAGCGTCAGGCTCAAATACAGCATCGCCGCCGCCATATAAAAGGTGAAGTAGGCGCGCGTGCTGCCCGCCGCCGCCTTTGTTTCCGTTGCCAGTTCAAAGAAGCCGACTACGGCAAGAAGTGCGGTGTCCTTGGTGACGATCAGCCAGAGATTGGCAAGGCCGGGGATCGCAAATGGAATGGCCGCAGGCAGAGTGATGCGAAACAGCGTCTGGGTGCGTGACATGCCGATTGCGAGCGCTGCTTCCTGCTCGCCTTTGGGAACTGCCAGAATGGCGGCTCTGATCACTTCGGTCGAATAAGCGCCCTGAACGACACCAAGAACAAGAATGCCTGCCATCAGGCCGGAAATGTCGACACGCTCAAATCCGAGGCTCAGCAACAGGGCGTTGAGGCCCGCCGTGCCCGAAAAATAGAGCAGCAGAATGAGAACAAGTTCGGGTATCGCCCGCACCAGCAATGTGTAGGCTTCCAGAAACCAACGCGTGATGCCAGAGCCGTGAATCTTTCCCAGCGCTCCACAAAGTCCAAGTGTCAGGCCCAGCGCATAGGCACCGACCGCGATCTGGATCGTGTGATAGAAACCGTTGAGCAGCGACAGGCCGCGCCCGGGTTCTTCGATCCAAAGGAGCTGAAGGCTTTCAAACACGGGAGATGGATTCCGTGGATTGGGCGCGGAATGTCAGTGGGCAGAATGACGGCGCAGAGTTCGAACCTGTTTGCTGCTTTGCCAACCGAAAATCCCGACCCCATACCCTCATCCTGAGCTTGTCGAAGGATCGGGTGCGGCCCCACTTCAATTCGCGCGTTGAACGAAGTGAATCGCAAGATTTGAACAAACGCTGGAGACCACCTCGTGGTTCGACAGGCTCACCATGAGGTGGAGCGAGAACCGTCGGAGTGTTGCTTATTGAAGGCAATTTGGTCTGGTGTGGTACGAACTGGCCGAGCGCTGAGCCCGGCCAACCCAAAATGCGGCTTACTTGCCGTAGATGTCGAAGTCGAAATACTTCTTGGCAATCTTGTCGTATGTGCCATCGGCACGAACTTGGGCGATTGCAGCGTTGAACTTCTTCAACAGTTCCTCGTCCGACTTGCGCAGACCGACGCCAACGCCTTTGCCAAACACGGCTTCGTCGTTCAGGTATGCAGCGATTTCGCAGCAGTCACCGGACTTGCCCAGGAATTCGGCGAATGCGAGGGAATCGCCAACCACAGCGTCCACACGACCGGCGACCAGATCATTGTTGTGCTCGTCGAACGCCTGATAGGTTTTCACTTCAGCGGCGCTGTCGGCAAAATGCTTCTTGGCGTAATCAGCGTGTGTGGTGGAAACCTGAACGCCGACAATCTTGCCTTTGACGCTTGCAGGCGAACCGTCAATTCCGGCGCCCTTCTTGGTGACCATCGCGGCAGGTGTGTTGTAATATTTGTCGGAGAAGTTGATGACCTTCTTGCGCTTCTCAGTGATCGACATGGAGGCAAAGATTGCGTCAATCTTGCCAGCGTTCAAAGCCGGAATGATGCCGTCCCAGGCAATCGGCGTCCAAACGCACTTTTCACCCATGGCCGCGCAAATGGCTTCGCCGAGCTCGATTTCAAAACCGATCTGCTTGCCGCTGGCGTCTTTATCGGCAAATGGCGGGTAGGGGGATGAATCAAGGCCAAGCTTGAGATCAGCACTTGCAGCACTGAGCGAAAGGCCAAGCGCGACGGCGGCACCTGCCAAGGTTGAGATGAGTTTTTTCATGTTGGTTACTCCCTTTGAGATTTAAATCAGGTTTGATTTTTCGTCAGTGAATGGAACTGACGAATGCCCGGCAACGGTCGCTGTCGGGCTCGTAGAAAAGTTTTTGAGGGGGGCCGCGTTCTTCAACCTGGCCCTCGTGAAGATAGATCACCTCGCTGGAAACATCGCGGGCAAACTTCATTTCATGGGTCACCATGATCATGGTGCGGCCTTCTTCGGCGAGGGTGCGAATGACCTTCAGCACCTCGCCCACAAGTTCAGGATCCAGTGCTGATGTCGGCTCGTCGAACAGCATGACATCGGGTTCCATGGCCAGCGCCCGGGCGATTGCTGCCCGTTGCTGCTGTCCACCGGACAGGAATGCCGGGTAGGAGTCCCGCTTTTCCCAAAGGCCGACGCGGTTGAGAATGCGCTCCGCCCGTTCGGTTGCTTCCTGCTTGGATGTTTTGAGAACGTGCACCGGGCCTTCGATGACGTTTTGCAGGATCGTCATGTGGGCCCAGAGATTGAAGCTTTGAAACACCATGCCGATGCGCGATCTGATACGCTGCACCTGCTTCTTGTCGGCGGGCACGATGCCATGGCGAACCGGCTTGAACAGGATAGGTTCGCCGGCAATTTTGATTTCGCCCTTTGACGGCAGTTCAAGCAAGTTGATGCACCTCAAAAACGTGCTCTTTCCGGAACCGCTGGCGCCAATGATCGACACGACATCGCCGTCGCGGGCCGACATGGAAACGCCTTTGAGCACATCAAGCTCACCAAAGGATTTGTGCAGACTGTCGACCTCCACGGCCGGTACGCCGGTCTGATCGTCGCCTCGCCCCATCGACGCGTCTGATTGCGGAACGCTCAAACTGATCCCTCAACAATTGCCCGCCTGTTTCGGGCGCCGTTTTGAAAACGGTTCTTTGTCTTTGATGTTGAATGTCCAACATCGGTATCTTTACTTTGCCGTGATTTTTTAAATCGACGCAAGCATGTTTTTTGGGCAAGCATTGCTCTTGGTCGGTCAAAGACCTACCTTTCAAACCAACCAAGCTGCCCGAGTCTCAGAATTCCCCTTGTTAAAACTGTTTGATTTCAATCATCCTTTTTTTGAGCCGCTTTGGCGGCGCATTGCCGTTGTCGTGTTCTGTATCGGATGGGGTGTGTTCGAATTCATCTCGGGTGCGACTTTCTGGGGCGTGCTTTTTGGCGGTCTCGGATTGTTTGCTGGCTATGCCTTTTTCATCGCCCCACAAGAGCCAAATGTGTCGGATGACTAGGTGACCCGGTTCTCGGCCAATCTTGGCTTTCTATGGACCGAGCTTACGCTGCCGGAGGCTATCCGGGCAGCGGCACGGGCTGGATTTGACGCTGTGGAATGCCACTGGCCCTACGAGACGCCGCCTGAGGATGTAGCCGCGGCGTTGTCGGAAACAGGTCTTCCGATGCTGGGGATCAACATCCGGCGGGGCGATGTGACGGCAGGCGATATGGGGCTTTCCGCTCTGGCCGGTCGCGAAAACGAAGCGCGGGCCGCAATTAATGAAGCCGTTCACTATGCGGCGGCGATTGGTGCGCGATGCGTGCACGTGATGGCCGGTTTTGCTGAAGGAGCAGCGGCGGGGTCTGTTTTTGAACGCAATCTGAATTATGCGTGTGATCAGGCTGGTCAGCACGGCCTTACGGTTCTGATCGAGCCGCTCAACCCGCACGATGCGCCGGGTTATTATCTTTCAAGCACGGATCAGGCGGCGGAGATCATACGCTCTCAGGGGTGTTCCAATCTGAAACTGATGTTTGATTGCTATCATGTACAAAGGGCGGAAGGGGATGTTGTCCGACGTCTCGGCGAGCTGTTGCCGATCATCGGGCATATCCAGTTTGCCGGCGCACCTGATCGCGGGCCGCCGGGTCAAGGGGAGCTGAACTACCGCTACGTGTTCGAGCGATTGCGCCAATTTGGATACGATGCGCCGCTGGGTGCTGAATATAGGCCGGGCGGCGACACCGAGGCTTCGCTAGGTTGGATGGATATGTTGAAATGAGGGCGAATCTGAGCTGCTTACAATCCCCTTGCGGGCAGGGCGATCGAATTGAGTACTTTTTTTGGATTTCAGGCTCTGTTGTTTCCCTCACCCAGCGGGGGAGGGTGTCGTCGTAAGACGACGGGTGGGGGAGAAAACAGCCAAATCCCCACCCGTCACGGCTTCGCCGCGCCACCCTCCCCTTTGAAAAAAGGGGAGGGAAATTGAGAGCCCGGCGGTAGCTCCAATACAAATGCGATGACCCTGCCCACAAGCGGGGAGATCATTTGAAGCAATGCCAAAGCTCAAAACCAACGTCAGAACACTGGGCAAGCATGAGACGCACCTGCTGGACACGTTGAGCCGGAACCGGGCACTCTGATCGTTGTTGGTGGTCGAACCTGAACGGGATCAGTGCCGATCCGTCAGATTCTATCGGTTTGCGGCCTCCAGCAGTAAGTCCGCCAGTTCGGCGGGCTGATCCACCATCGCGTCGTGCAGGCAGTCCATGCTCACACAATGCCAGCGCGGGTCGTCCTTGTATCGCTGATAGAAGGACAGAAACGGGGACGGATCGTGCTTCGCGCAGGCGATGTAGGTGCGTTTGAATGGTCCTGCTGAAGGATCATCCACGCGGCTCACCCCTGCGCCAAAGCAACTGCGCGGATGAGGCGTTGTCATGCGTTTCAGCCAATCGAGATTTTCGGGCGATGAGGACCAACGTTCGAACCCGCTCGGCGGCACATGTTTGTGGCCGACTGCCGCCTTTGCGATCTCAGCCGAACGCGAAAGAATGGAGAGATCCGCAGGGGATTGATTGTCGGCGGTCGGAACAAAGGCGTCGAGATAGACAAGATGCTGGGTCTTTTCCGGCATGCGCGTGGCGACACCAGTGACGATCAATCCGCCATAGGAGTGGCCAACGAGGATTATGTCGTTGAGTTCGTTCCAGCGGATAACATTGGCAATGTCGTCCACATGGGTGTCGGGACCTTCTACCGCGTCAATCAGATGTGACCGCTCAGCCAGACCAGTCATGGTCGGGCAATGGACGTCATGCCCATCCTGTCGAAGCCGGGATGCCACTTCGCGCCAGCACCAGCCGCCATGCCAGCCGCCGTGGACGAGCACAAAGGTGCTTGCCATCAGGCTTCAGCCAGTCGGCGGTGGCTGAAATGGTGCCAGCCGACGAATAGCGCAGCCGCGACAATTGCCGGCAAGTAAATGGTTGGGGGTGAGAACATCACTAGTGCCGCCAGCACCAGTCTGGCAGCCCACTCCCAGGCGGGCATGGCGCGGCGATCAAATCGTGCTAGCGCGCTTGCAAGCAGGTAGAGCGCGAACCCAAGCCGCGCCAGCAAGGCCAACAGCGCCCCAATCTCCACGCCATTCTCATATCCGGGCAGGGGCGCGCGAGACGGGCTTGACGGATCGATCAGCGCCTGATCGATCAACAAGAGTTCGGGGTAAAACGCGAACACAAACGGAATCGCGAACATAACGACGCCCGAGCGCACCGCGCTGAAACCGGTTGCCATGGGCTCCGCCTTTGTGATGGTCGATGCGGCGAATGCAGCGAGCGCCACAGGCGGTGTGATTGCCGATGCGACAGCAAAGTAGAAAATGAACATGTGCGCAGTGAAGGTCGCAATACCGAGCCCGATCAGCAGCGGTCCCATCAGCAGCGCCACATTCACATAGGCTGGAACCGCTGGCATACCCATGCCGAGCAGGATCGCGAGCAACATCGTGATGGCGAGGGCAAAGAACTGGAACAAAGCTGAGCCACCACTGCCAAGATCGAACGACAACAGGAAGCGCAGCACGTCAATCGCCACAAATTTCGAAACGCCGGTGAAGTTGAGGCAGACGTCGATGACGGTGACGGCGAGGAACATCAGGTACAGTGTTGAAATTGTGATGCCGGATTCAGCCAGCGCATCGAGCAGCTTTCCGGGCTTGGCGCGGAAGTCCTTGTCCAGGAACAAAAGCACCGTCACGAATGCGGCAGCCCACCAGCCGGTGGCACCAGCATCACCAGCCGCATTTTGAAAGATCTGCAGGACAAACGGCAGGGATTCCACGGTGCATTTGCCATTCTCTACCACCGCTATCGCGCCGAAAAGCCAACCAAAGAACCCGCAGCCAACGCCGTCCTTTGGCGTGAGCAGCAGCAGCAGGATCAACAATATAGGCAAGAAAATCTGGCACAGGTGCAGGATGTCCTGCCGGCTGATGTGCATGTCTTCAGTCAACTCACCGAGCGCTTCAATCCCTTGTTTGCGGGATTGGAATGACGCACTCAGGAACAGACAGATGAAGTAGGCAATCGCGGGAAGAGCGGCTGCAATGATCACATCACGATACGGAACGGCGGTCATCGCGGCCAGAATGAAGGCTGCAACACCCATGACAGGCGGCATGATGGACCCGCCAGAAGAGGCGGCGGCTTCCATGCCGCCGGCAAAGACTCTTGAAAATCCGCGTTTGATCATCATCGGGATGGTCAACACGCCGGTGGAGAGAACGTTCACCACTGGTCCACCTGTGATCGTGCCGAACATCGCGGAACTCACGATTGCCGCATGGGCGGGGCCGCCACGCAAATTGCGCGTCCAGCGGAATGCCAGTTTGATAAGCGTCTGACCACCTGCGGACTTGCCGAACAGCGCACCCAGAATGATGTAGGGGAAGACCACGTTCATGATGACATTCATGAACCGTCCGAGAATGCCGGAGGCGTTGTTCACCAGCGCATCATGCACGTTGGGTACGCCATCCAAAAATGTTCGGGGTTCGCCCCCGAGCTTTGTCATCAGATATTTGTTGATGTTTTCCGGGCCGTGGAAATACCAGACCAGAACGGTGCCGATTGTGTAGACGGCCACCAGAATGGAAACCGCAACCAGCGGGAAGCCCCAGACTTTGATGTTGTAACCAAGAAACACCAGAATGGCCGCGCCCATGATGGCCACCAGCCACACGCCGGTGGTGTTGACACATTTGGGATCTTCGATGGTGTCGGGGACGGGCAGTCCCATGGTATTCGCGAATTCGATTTCTGCTTTCAGCGTTTCCGCCATGATGCGGGCGCGGTCGCCGTTTACCGCATCGATGAGACACACGCTGTCAATTTCAATGAGGTAAGTGAAGGATATGGCAATCGCAGAAACCACCAGCGCGACGTCCATAAACCCGCCAAACCAGGCCCAAGATGTGCCACGCCATGCGCGCAGCATCGAGTGCTTCAGAGCCACGATGATCATCATGATCGAAAAGACGATCGGGTAAAACCACTCGGTCGCAAACGTCCGGGTTTTCAGATTTTCAATTCCCGTCAGGTTGCGCCACATGTCATCCCAACCCGGGATCAGGGGCATGCTGTTGAGCACGCCCATGGCAACGAAAATGAGAGCCAGAACGTAGACTAGCCGATTTGGGAAAAGTGCAGGCTGGGGCCCGCCTTCCGATGCCTCAGACATGCTTCACCTGCGCATGAGGGAAAATGCGAAAGGTGGCACCGGATCGGGCGCCACCTTAGTGATCATTGCGGGGTGGCGATCAGTTGGCGACAGCGCAATCATCCAGCTTGAAACCGGCATCGCGCCAGGCTTTTGCGGCTGCCGGATGATATTTGACAGGATTTGCGCCACACATACCCTGCATCGGCATGTCGAAGGCAACTGTTTCGCCAAACGGTGCCTTGGCCTTGAGTTCATCAAGCGTCGAAATGTAGGCGGAGACGAGCTTATATACGAGGTCGTCGTCCATATCCTTATGCACCACATTGCCGCCGATGGTGGCAAAGCCGCGGAATGTGTCGTCTTCGGAAACAAAGGTCCAGTCGTCGCCCATCTTCGCCTTGAGTTCTGCGACCTTGATTGTGAAGGGTGCGCTGCCCGGTGCCTTCATATATTTGGTCATGGCATCGCTTTCATAGGCCTTCTTTGGCATGGACCAGCCGGTCATCTTGCCCGCCGCGGTGACCGAAGTAAGGCGACTGCCGGGGAAGAGTTCAGGCAACACGATTGCATCAGGCTCGCCGCTGGTGATGAGCGTGACCGACTGACCCCAGTTGACCTGCAGGCCCTCATAATCAGTGCCGTCCTTAAGTCCGGCGACAAGCTGGATCATGCTTCGCGCATTGGTGAGCGCGCCACCGCGTGGCGGGCCATTGTAGATCTTTCGGCCCTTCAAATCGTCCCAGCCACCAATGTTTTTGGCGTCGTAGGCGAACAGAAAGAAGATGCCGAGTGTGAACGGGTTGATGGCGCGCAGATTGCCAGCAAGCTCCGCACCTTTTTCCTTACCCAGCGATCCGTATGGCCCAACACCTCGGCTCATCAAAAAGGGCAGGATGTAGGGAACCGCCGCAATGTCTGTTTTGCCTTCAGCCACGTTCTGCACAGAGTTGGTGAGCGTCTGACCGTCAGCAAGCTGAATATTGGCAATGCCCTTTGTGCCCGCAACTTCTGTCAGATGCGCGGGCGACAAATGGGTGGCGCCGCCGGGGCTTGCGGTTTCGGCGGTCAGGTTGACCTGCGCCAACGCCGTTCCACCAAGAAGAGCCGCGGCCGCAACCGCACCAGTTAAGACCCGTTTCAACATGTTTTTCCTCCCGAAGTGATGTTGAAAGTTCCGTTTTTGGAACGATAGGCCAATAAATGTTGCCTTGGCAATTATCTGAGGTAATTTTTTGTTGCGTATGCAACGAAAACTCCGTTTGTTTGACGCGGTTGCACTGCGAATTTCCTTCGAGGTCGACATGGGTCTGATATCCCAATCTGAGATTGATAAGATCCTGAACATCAGGATCATCCGCCTGGCGTCGAAATTATCCCTGATATTTCAACGCGAAACCTTGCGCCCGGCGGGGCTGAATGTTCAGCAGTGGCGGATCTTGGTCAGTCTCGCCCAGGCCGATGAGTTGCATCTTCGGGCGTTGGCCCGCGCTTCATCCAATGACCCGGCGCACACCAGTCGAGTGACCAAATCGATGATCGAAAAGGGCTGGATTTCCTGCCGCGAGGACCGGAGTGACGGGCGTCGCAAGCTCTACAGCCTTGCCGAAGCTGGCACAGAAATCGTCAACGAAATCTGGCCCCACGCGTCCAAATTTGCTGCCGAGGTCTCTGCAATTTTCACCAAAGGCGAATTCGACGCGTTCAAAGACATGCTCGACCGCGCTTCAGCTGCCTGCGACGGCTGGCTGGATGGGGAAAGTCGAAAAGGTGGTGGGGGGAATGATGGTGCGGATTGAAACGGTTGCGAAGGCCGTACGATAAACGCTGCGGCTCGCCCGCGCGAAGTGTGCATTGGAACCGATCGCGCAACAGTGTTTCATATGCGCTGCGTCTGCAACGCTCAAAGCGCACTTCCAGCCAAATTTCCCCTTTGATGATGTCGGCAATCGTAGTGGATGACATGTTCCTCCGTTTCTTGCCGCCGAGGGGAGGATAGGGGAGACCGTGAACTGGTCAAGCACTTGACCAAACATAAACAGTTCCGCATTGTTTTGGGCGCATGTGGTGGGGTGTTTGGCGAAGTGCAGCTTCGCCAATAGTTGAGTAGGGTAAGTCATCCATGACAACCGAATTTCCACGCGCCAGCCGCGCCAACTGTGATGTACGCCCGCTTGATGACGAAGTGATCATTTATAACAAGAAGACCCATCAGGCCGTGTGTCTGAATGAAAATGCCGCCAAGGTCTGGGCGCTTGCTAATGGAACGCGGTCTCCTGCAGACATCGCAGCACAGATTGATGGCATGTTACGGGAACTCGTCGAGCTCACGCTCACCGAGCTCTCCAAAGCCGGTCTGCTGGAAGCGGAATTCGTCTCCAACCTCCCTGCCAACATGAACCGCCGCAATCTGGTGAAGAAGGTTGCGGGCGTTGCTGGAGCTGCAGCACTCATCCCGGTCGTCACCTCCATCACCGCGCCCGTACCCGCACAGGCCGCGAGTTGTGCGGCTTCGGGTCAACCCTGCCCCGGCGGCGGTGGCCCAGGGGTTCTGATTCCCGATCCCGGCTGTTGCTTAGGCACATGCGATCTCTCAACCACGACCTGTCTCTGAGGTTCTGACTCGGGCTATGGAGGCAACGAACACATGCCGACGCAGCAACTGGCGGGTCTCATGGCAGATCATTGACTCTTGGCCATGGTCCGCGCTTAAAGCCGAAAATGGGGGGAGAAGCAGCAATCCGTGCGCCGTTTCTGAGTAAAGATGGCTGAAATTTCATGACAATCGGGTTTCCGTGCGCCAACCGCGCCAATTGTGATGAACGCGGGCTTGATGGCGAGACAATCATCTATAACAAAAAGTCCCATCAGGCGGTTTGCCTGAATGAAAGCGCTGCAAAGGTCTGGGAGCTTGCAGACGGATCGCGGTCTCTTGCCGACATTGCAGCACATATTGATGGCTTCACAACTGAACTGGTTGAGCACCCGCTCACCAAGCTTTCAAAAGCAAATCTGCTGGAAACGGAATTTGTCTCCGATCTGCCTGCCAACATGAACCGCCGTGCTTTAGTTGCCAAAGTTGCAGGCGTGGCTGGCGCAGCAGCACTCATCCCCGTGGTCACATCCATCACCGCGCCCATGCCAGCGCAGGCCGCGAGTTGTTCACCAAATGGTGGCCCATGTACGGTTGATACAGACTGCTGTCCTGGGCCCAATATTAGACATTGCAACCCTGGTGGATGCATCGTGGGTTAGCCAGTCGACCTCTGTTGCCTCCTCTCTGTTCGGTGCCCTATGTACCGGCCGAAGGGGGTGTGCTTGGGTCATTGCGCCACCCCCAGAGTGAGGTGGAGGGGGCAAACGAGGACAAAGTTTGAACAGGTTGTACGGAGTTTGTATGGGGAGAAGCCCCAAAATGCTGTTTTGCACCCGTTGAATACTGCACGATCTTGCAAGGCCGCAACATCGCAAATTCATAACGCTTTGATTTTATTGGTATTTCTTGCGCGCCCGACAGGATTCGAACCTTTGACCTCTGCCTTCGGAGGGCGGGGGATTATCAATTTTCCGGATTTCCGCACATTCCTTGATAATCCTTAATCTGTTGTTTTTATTGAATTACGTGTGATCGTCGTTCGTTGACATTCCTTGACGTTCTGGCCTCGGTGGTTACTATGTGGTTCTTTTCAGGAAAAAGTAACCACCGATCGGGAGGCAGCATGTCTGGCAAGCTCACCAAGTCGGCGATTGATGCCGCAGCGCCAAGAGCGGACGATTATTTCGTCTGGGATGGCGAGTTGAAAGGCTTCGGGATCAAGATTGCGAAGGGTGGACGTAAATCCTATGTCTTCAAGTACCGCGTCGGGACTGGCCGCGCTGCTCCGACACGCCGGATGACCATTGGCGCACATGGCTCGCCCTGGACGGTCAATCAAGCCCGCACAGAAGCGCGCAAGCTTCTGGGCAGAGCTGCCAATGGCGAAGACCCTGCGAAGGAAAAGCAGGATGAAAAGAAGCAGTTCACGGTTGCGCAACTTTGCGACCTCTATCTCGAGAACGGTGTCGGCACCAAGAAGGCGAGCACCATTGCAACGGATCGCGGGCGCATTGAGCGCCATATCAAACCGCTTCTCGGCAGGAAAAAAGTGCCAGACGTCACGCGTGCAGATATCAAGCGCTTCCTTCATGACGTCGCAATTGGCAAGACTTCGATTGACCAGAAGACGGGCTTGCGTGGCCGTGCCATTGTCAAGGGTGGAAAAGGCACGGCCACCCGCACCGTCGGTCTGCTTGGCGGGATATTCAGCTATGCCTTCGACTGCGGACTGATCGAGATTAACCCGGTTCGGGGTGTGAAGCGCTTCGCCGACCGGAAAGGCCAACGCTATCTCAGCCAGCAAGAACTGGCGGCACTCGGTCAAGCGCTGGCCGATGGCGGAGTGCGTGGCCTGAACCCGCACGCTTTGGCAATTCTCAAATTGCTTGTGTTCACCGGGGCTCGAAAGGGCGAGATCGAAACCTTGTTATGGAGCGCTGTCGATTTCGAAGGCGGTTACCTGCGGCTTGCAGATTCCAAGACAGGTCAGAAGGCAATACCGCTCAACGCCGGTGCACTCGAAATTCTGAGCAAGATACCAAGGCTTGAAGGGTCGCCATTCGTGTTCCCTGCTCATCGAAGCGACGGGCACTATGAAGGCACGCCGAAGGTCTGGCGCACTGTCCGAGGCATGGCAGGCTTGGACGATGTTCGCTTGCACGATCTTCGCCATAGCTTCGCAAGCATTGCGGTTTCGGGCGGCGCGAGCTTGCCCATCATCGGAGCGCTGCTCGGGCACACTGACAATAAATCAACCCAACGTTACGCGCATTTGCTAGATGATCCGCTTAAAGCTGCGAGTGAGGAGGTTGGTGGCAAGATTGCAGCTGCGATGAAAGGACAACGCGAGAACTCAACCGCTTCCCTAATTCGTGACTTGAAACGCTAGACGTCTGGTGTGCGGACATTGTGTCTTGGCACAACAGAGTGCTCTATGGTTTCAGCGACACACCTGTTCGTGTCGCGAAGTGCCATTACCTGCCGTTCGGCAAATCGCTGGCACGGCGATTGAGAGCCCTCTTTCCCACCGACTGATTTCAGTGTTCGCAACAGCGAAGCCAAAAGCCGCAAAATCCGGAGTTGATTGGCAATACAGTAGAGGAAATCGGAGAAAATTTCCCAGAAGAACCACTCAATTTCCAGGCCTCAGTTGAAGTGATCGCTTCCAAATATGTGCCTTCGGCGCACATCACATTTTGTTAAGGGCTTTGCGCCGCCTCTCCGATAGCTTGGGCGCGTCCGCCAAAATGCCGTTCACCCTAATGGAGATCAATCTGCTTGGTCAGGTCTTGAAAGCAACCACAATCACTTAACAGTTGCGACAGACCAGTGGAGTTGCTCTGTTAGATCTCTCTACTGTGTGTGCATGACCCTGCTGCGATAGTTCTCTATGCGGGTTTTCAAGCCCGGCCGGGCGGCGGATCGCACTAGGGCTGCCAGATCATGTTCAGTCCTGTCGATACGGGTTAGTGCTGTCACTCCTGACGTCGCCCGCGGTGTCAATGCGTCCGCACGTGCGGTCCCTTTAGCTGACGCCGCGAACAGGTAGGTGGCTAGAATCGCGACAATCTGCCAGCTGTGCAACTCAAAATGCATGCGCAGCGAGATAATCCATGGCAGCCTGCGCGCCGCCCTTTTGATGAGGCACTGCCGAGCGCATCAAACCCATTTCGACACCGCACAATGTCCCCATCAGCATGAGGTCATTGAAGTCTCCCAGATGTCCGATACGAAACACTTGATCAGCTACCTTGTTCAATCCCGTGCCCAAGGACATATCGAAACTGTCGAGAATCTCCGCCCTCAACGCATCAGCACCTTTATGATCTGGCATTAAAACTGCTGTCAGGCTGTTGGAACGTTCTTCGGGATTGATTGCAAGGATTTCTAGCCCCCAAGCCTCAACAGCTTTGCGCGCGGCTTCGGCGTGACGGGCATGGCGGTCAAAAACGTTTTGCAGACCTTCTTCAGCCAGCATATCCAGTGCCTCGCGCAATCCGTAGAGCAAAGTGGTCGCAGGTGTATATGGAAAGAACCCTTGTTTATTTGGGGCTTCCATGTCTCGCCAGTCCCAATAAGACCGCCTGTCTCCTCCAGCCTGACAAACCGCCCAGGCTTTATCTGAAATCGCATTGAACGACAGGCCAGGTGGTAACATCAGCCCCTTTTGTGACCCTGCGACCACCACGTCCACGCCCCAGGCGTCCGTTTGAAAGTCGATGGAGCCCAGAGAGGAGATTGTATCGACCATCAAAAGGGCGGGGTGGTTTGCTGCGTCGATTGCTGCTCGAACCGCAGCGATGTCAGAGGTAATTCCGGTGGCCGTGTCATTGTGCACGACGCAAACCGCTTGGATCTTGTGGTCGCCATCCGCCTCAAGCTGTGCACCAATCTCCTCAGCATTTGTGCCCGTGCGCCAATTCCCTTGCATGAAGATAGGATCAAAACCTAGTTTTGCTGCCATATTCTTCCAGAGCGTCGCGAATTGCCCTGTTTCATACATCAACACCTGATCGCCGGGCGCCAGCACATTGACCAAGGCGGCCTCCCATGCGCCGGTGCCCGAGGCTGGATAGATCACAACCCGGTTTTTTGTTTTAAAAACGTCTTTCAAATCCTTCAGAATGCTGCGTCCCAGTTCGCCAAATTCCGGGCCGCGATGATCCATGACCGCCCGGTGCATCGCCCGTTGAATTCGGTCAGGCATGTTGGTCGGTCCCGGAATTTGTAGAAAATGTCGTCCTGATCGCATGAGTTTTGCCCAAGATGTTGCGCTTGCACTTTGCAACGGTGATCGTGGTATGGGCGGAGGTCAAGCTGAATGACAATAGACATTGAAAGATTGCGGCGGCGGGTCGAGGGAGAGGTCCTGTCCTCCAGCTTTGATCGCGCACGGTATGCAACCGATGCATCAATCTATCAGATCCTGCCGCAGGCTGTTCTTGTACCCAGGGCATGGTCGGATGTTGAAGCCGCGCTCGCATTTGCCAAAGAGGAAGGTATCGCGCTTTTGCCGCGAGGGGGTGGGACGTCCCAGTCCGGCCAAACTGTCAATGATGCATTGGTGGTCGACTTCACTAAACATCTCAACCAGGTGGAGGATTATGACGCAGAAAGGGGACGCGTTGTTGTTCAGCCGGGCCTGGTTCTGGATGATCTGAATCGACGTTTAACAGGCGACGGCTGGTGGTATCCGGTGGATGTCTCCACGGCGTCACGCGCCACGTTAGGTGGTATGGCGGCGAACAATTCCTGCGGCTCACGCTCGATCCGATTTGGCAAGATGCAGGACAATGTACTGGGCCTGGAAGCCATGTTGTCAAATGCAGACCTTCACCGCTTCGCTGGCGCGCGCGATGACGTATCACTTGACGCGGATATGCTGGCATTGGCCCGGCGCGAAGAGACCGAAATTCGGAACTGCTTTCCAACCGTGCAACGTCGGGTTGGGGGCTATAACATCGATGCGTTGTTGGGCGAGGCTCCGGATATGGCGCAGCTTCTAGTCGGGTCCGAGGGAACGCTGGCGGTGACGAAGTCACTGGAACTGAAGCTTTCACCAACGTTGAATACGAAAACACTCGGTGTCTGCCATTTCCCGACCTTTCATGCGGCCATGGATGCCGCGCAGCACATAGTGAAACTGGACCCGGTAGCCGTCGAACTGGTTGACCACAACATGATCCGGTTAGGCCGTGATATCCCTCAGTTCCGACCGGTTGTGGACAGTTTTGTAAGAGGCAATCCCGAAGCCGTGCTGTTAGTTGAATTTGCGGAAACACCTGCCGAGAACCGCCAACGCCTCACCGATCTGGGCGATCTGATGGCCGAATTGGGCTTTCGCTGGGACGACCCTGGCAAGCAGGACGGCGGTGTCATCGAGGCTGAAGACCCGGCCTTTCAGGCGCAGATTTGGGGCGTGCGCACACAGGGTCTTAATATCATGATGTCTATGCGCAGCGAAGGAAAGCCGGTCTCTTTCGTCGAGGACTGCGCCGTGCCACTGGAGCATCTGGCAGAGTTTACGTCGCGTCTGACGGACGTGTTTCGCAAACATGGAACGGATGGGACATGGTATGCACACGCTTCAGTCGGACTACTGCATGTGCGCCCAGTGCTGAACCTGCGTCAGGACTTGGGCCTGCGCCAAATGCGCGCCATCGCGGAGGAAGCTTTTGATCTCGTTGCCGCTTTCAAAGGATCGCATTCAGGCGAGCATGGTGACGGCATCGTTCGGTCCGAGTTCCACGAACGCATGTATGGCACTCGGATGGTGCGCATATTCGAGCAAATAAAGGACCGCTTTGATTCCGACGCAGTGCTAAACCCGGGCAAGATCGTGCGTGCGCCAAAAATGGATGATCGCAGTTTGATGCGCTGGCCCGAGGGCTATGCACCGCAAAACCTTGCGAGCGTGTATGACTGGTCAAGTTGGCCCGGCGGCCTACTTGGCGCGGCGGAGATGTGTAACAATAATGGGGCCTGTCGGAAAAGTACGGGTGGCGTGATGTGCCCGTCCTTCCGGGTCACCGGCAATGAGAATGACCTCACCCGAGGGCGCGCTAATGTTCTGCGTCTGGCCTTGAGTGGACAACTGGGCCCGGATGCTTTTGCTTCTGATCAGATGGCAGATGCGATGGAACTTTGTGTTGGATGCAAGGCCTGTAAGAGCGAATGCCCCATGTCCATCGATATGGCCAAAATGAAGATTGAGGTTCAGGCCGCACGTGTCGCCAAAAATGGCCTTAAGCTCCGCGACCGGTTCATTGCATCGCTGCCGCGCATCGCTCCAATGGCCTCTAAGATAGCCCCGATCGCTAATGCAGGGAGTGGGCTCGCCAACCTGGTCGGCTTCAGTAGTTCGCGAAAGTTGCCCGAATTCAAGTCCGCGTTTAAAGGGGTTGCTGATGGAGAAGTCCTGTTATTTGCAGATACTTTCAATCGTCATTTTGATCCCGAAACTTTAGAGGCTGCTAAGCGAGTTATCGAAAAAACGCAGCGCAGCGCAGGCGTGCTTTCTGCCCCAGGGCGACCGCTGTGTTGTGGGCGCACATATCTATCAGCGGGGTTGGCAGACAAGGCGAACGCGGAGCTGGAGCGGACGACAGATGCCATGCGAACAGCACTAGAAGCGGGAAAAACCATCGTTGGATTGGAGCCCTCTTGTACACTGATGTTTCGCGATGAAGCGGTGAATTTGATTACAGGTTGGACCGCTGAAATGGGCGCACAGATTTTTACTTTTGCCGAATATGTAGCGCAAAATTCACTTCAAATAACAGGTACGAGTGAGAGGAATGTGCTTGTGCATGGGCATTGTCATCAAAAGGCAATGGGCGTTGCGCAAGCAACAGTGGACGTGATCACAGACGCTACGGGCGCACGGTCGCAAATGATCGACAGTTCGTGCTGTGGAATGGCGGGCCCCTTTGGCTATCAGGCTGAAACGGAAGAAATCTCGCGTCAGATGGCGGAACACTCGCTAGCACCGGCGGTGCGCGCCGCCCCGACTGATACCATAGTCGTGGCCGATGGGTTTTCCTGCCGCTGTCAGATCGCTGATGTCGCTGGGCGCGAAGCGATCAGCCTTGCAAAATTACTAGACCAGATGACCAGCCCATGACCGATGCGATCGCCGCGCTAATTCAAAATTTCGACCCGGCTCAGACGGCTCTGCTGGTTGTGATATTTCTGTTCGCAGGGATCATAAAGGGATTTCTCGGGATCGGTTTGCCAGCGGCCTCCATGGCGTTCCTCACTCTGATCATGCCGCCGACCGAGGCCATTCCTCTATTATGGCTTTCAATCCTAGTGACCAATGCATTGCAATTTACTCATGCCTCCAACAAGGCCGAGATCGCGCGAGAATACTGGCTCTTTGCGATTGCGATTGTGGTCTGTATATTCATCGCCTCAATGTTCATCGCCGATTATCCAACCGCGCTTTTGACCGTGGCGATTGGGGTCGCTATGGTTCTCTTTTCACTCAATCTGTTGCTTCCCATCACCTTCACAATTGGGCCGGGGCGCGGCTGGCATCTGGGGTTTGGCGTCGTGTCTGGAACGCTTGGCGGGATCAGTTCAATCTGGTCGCCGACCGTTGCAATGTATCTGGTCGCGCGGGGTGTCTCCAAAGAGACCTTTATCGGTGCAACGGGTTTTCTGTTTCTCGCCGGAGCGCTCCCCTTAGGCGCGGGTCAGGTTGTCGCAGGGGTTTTGACCCTCCCGATGCTTGTGAAATCGGCCTTGGCGCTCTGTGTGGTGCTGGTTGCGTTTCGCATTGGCGAGGTGCTGCGCGCCCATGTCAGTCAGGAATTTTTCCGCAAGGCGGTTCTTGTTGCGTTTTTCTTTATGGGGTGTCGCTTGATCCTAAACGGCCTAAGCTAGCCACGAGGCAATCGCGAAGCTCATTCTGCCTTGTTAAGCATCTCGTTCAGATGGAGCCGCTGAATTTTTCCTGAAGGACCTTTGGGGAGTTCGGGCAGAATGTGCACAATATCCGGCGCTTTGAATTGCCCGACGCGCTCCACGCAAAGCGCGAGCAGGTCAGCGCTACTGGTTGTTGAAGCCTCGCTAAGTCGGACGGCAGCTTCAACACGCTCGCCATAACGTTCACATGGTCGCGCGAAGGCTGCTGCTTCAACAACATCGGGATGCTCATACAGGGCTTCGTCAATCTCGCGGGGCGCGATGTTTTCACCGCCTTTGATGATCAGCTCCTTGAGCCGTCCGGTGACAAAAACAAATCCGTCTTCGTCCATACGGCCCAAATCGCCGGTGCGAAGCCAGTCTCCGTGAAAAGAATCTGAGGTAGCCTTAGGGTTGCGCAGATATTCCTTCATAACATTAGGGCCACGGATCTGGATTTCACCCTCGACGCCGCTTGCGCATTCCTTTCCGCTTTCCTCAGCGATACGAGCCTCATTGCTGATCGCTTTGCCTGCAGATCCGATCTTGTGAAGTGCCGGATCAAGCGGATTGACCAGGCACTGCGCCGCAGTTTCCGTAAGGCCAAGAGATTCCACTATCGCGAGCCCAAAGCGGTCCTGAAAGGCGCGTTGTGTTTCCACAGCGAGCGCCGATGAAGCGGATCGTGCAAACCGAAGTTGTGCTTTTAGCGCCGGTTTAGGTTCGGCGGCGCCGTGTAGCAAATGACTAATTATCGTTGGGACCACGGAGAACCAAGTGATGCCGCCGTCTGCGGCCTGACCCCAAAACTTGCTGGCGGAAAATCGCGATACCATGGCGAGCGAACCGCCAGAAACCAAACTTCCCATGATCGAAACGCACAACCCATTGATATGGTAAAATGGCAGAACACCCATTCCTCGATCTTGCGACGTCAGTTCATGCGCCACGCTGACGGTCCATCCACCGGCAAGCAGACTAGATTGCGTGTGCACGACCCCTTTGGGACGCCCGGTTGTACCCGAAGTATACATCAACAGGGCATCGTCAGTTGGGGCAACGTCATACAGTGCTTTGCTTTCGTCACTTGGCGCGAACAGGTTCAGATTGTCCGGGCGAACCTGATTGAAGGTTTCAAACTGCGAGTCATGCACAAATGCAACGCGCGCTTCAGAATGCTCCATGGCATAGCCCAAAGCGTCGGGGCCGGCCGCAAGGTTGAGCATGGTCACTCGGAAGCCACCATAAAGCGCTGAAAAGAGTGCTTTGATGCCCTCCAGCCCATTGGGGTGCATCACAACGACGCTTTCGCCCTTCTCAATTCCCTGCGCCGTCAAATCTCCGGCAATTTTTGCTGAATGCGCCTTCAGGTCCGGCCAGGTCAATATTTCCCCGGTTTCCGGAAACACGAACGCAGTGCCGCCATCGTTTGCCCGTGAATCCACCCAGTCACGGACGGTACCGGCCGGTGGGGTTTGGCGATCGATCATCATTGGCCGGCCCTGTTCCAGTAATCTGAAAAGATTGTTTCCAGACTTGGCTCTCGCGATGGAATTTCGCGAATGATTTTAGTGGATTGCAGGAAGTGGCGGTAGTTGACATTTTCGTTGACCGAATTGCCGCCCCAAGTCCCGCAGCCCATGGACAGCGAAAATGGCATACCGTTGGTGAACGACCCACCCGTGGCGAATGTGTGCGCTTGATTGACGATCACCCGGCTGGTGGGGATGGCTGTCGCCAAGGTGCTTGCGCGGCCTTCGTCGGTGGAATGTAAGCCGACCGAATGGCCTGCCCCCTGATGGTCCTGAATGCGTCGTGTCACTGTTACGGCTTCGTCGAAATCTCGTGCTCGATACAGTGCAAGAACTCGGCTTAACTTCTCTCCCGATAAAGGATGGTCGGGTCCAATGCCGCTTGTTGGAACAGCGATGTAGTCAGTTCCTTCTGGTACATTGAGATCAAGGGCGGCGATCATCTTTTCGGCATCTTGCGCAATCACCGAACGGTTCAGATGCCCGTCAGGCCAAAGCTTGGCAATGATCCCGGCCTCATCCTCCACCAGTGCGCCACCGGTTCGCTCCATCGCGGCGACAAAAGCAGAATAGGCTGCGTCGACCACGACAACGGCATTTTCCGAACTACAAGAGGTCGCATTGTCAAAACACTTCGATGCACGGATCTTTTCAGCTGCCGCGTCCAGATCGGCGGTTTCGTCCACAATCACTGTCACATTGCCAGCGCCAACTGCTACAGCTGGTGTGCCTGCGGTCTGAGCGCGATAGACGTTGTTCTGGCTGCCGGTGGCGACGATCATGTCACAAGCTTCCATCAAAGCCTGCGTCTTTTCTTTTGACCCCGGCGCGGGCACCATCTGCACCAGGTCTGGGTTCTCGTTGATCTTGGCGAATTCTGTGTGCACATATTCCAACAAGCGTTCCGCGCAGGCCACACCCTTCGGAGAAGGAGCGATTACGATTGCGTTGCCACACTTCAGGGCGTTGATGATGTTGTTAGCAGGCGTGGCGGCTGGATTCGTTGAGGGCACAATCGCCGCGACGACGCCCTTCGCACGCGCGATTTCCGTGATGCCTGTCGCTGGATCATCGGACATCACGCCAAAGGTCACAGCATTCTGAATATCGTGCATTAGCCCAAGTGTTTTGCGGTGGTTTTTGGTGATTTTGTCGGGCACGTTTCCAAGCCCTGTGGTCTGCACGGCAAGTTCCGCCAGGTGGCGATTGCGACTTGGCTCCATAATTGCCCAGGCAGCGGCCTGTGCAGCGCGATCATAGCGTTCTTGCGACCCTTCAGTCTCGTAGCGTGCTTGGGCAGCCTTTGCCCGGGCCACAATCGCTGCAATGCCGGCTTCACTCATTGCCGCATCCTCCTAGGTTTTGCTGTGTCTTACTGGCTTGGTATGGGCGCTTTAAAGGCTCGGTATACACTGGAGCCAAGTGTAATGACCCCGGCAAAAATCAGAATCGCACAGATCGGACGTGAGAAATAAGTGAGGAGATCATAATGCACCATCTGCATTCCTTGGGCGAAGTTTTGTTCACCTATTTTTCCCAAGATCAATCCCAACACGATGCCCGGGATGGAAAACCCGGAACGGCGCAGCAAATAGCCAAAGATACCGGCCAGGAACATGACTATGACGTCAAGGACCAATCCGCGGCCGATATAGGCGCCGGTTGTTGCCAGCATCAGGATCAGGGGCGCTAAAAACTGAAACGGGATCTTGAGAAGGTTGAGGATCGTCTTGGTTTCGACCAAGCCAATAATCAGGATCGAAAGGTTGGCATAAAACATCGCCGCAAAGACAATCCAGATCAAATCTGGCGACAGCATAAAGACCAATGGCCCCGGTTGCAGATCATGCATCTGAAAGACCGCAACCATCATTGCCGTCAGCGCTCCGCCAGGAAGGCCCAGGGCAAGCAGCGGGATCATCGCAGCACCGGTGGCGGCGTTATTTGCAGTTTCGGCCGAAATTACGCCTTCAAGTTTACCTTTGCCAAATTCATCACGGTTTTTGGACCAGCGAACGGCTTCGCCATAACTCATGAAGGCCGCCAAAGTCGCGCCGATACCGGGCAAAATGCCACACAGAAACCCGACAATGATGGACCGTAAGACCGCGATCTTGTGCATCCATAATTCAAGCCATGACGGGAAGGTCATGGAAACTTTTGGTGCCTTGTATTTGCCACTTGCTTTTTTCTCTGCCTGCACGAAGATTTCGGAAACCGCAAAGAAGCCCAATATGGCGGGAACAAATGCGATCCCGGCGGCGAGATCTGAAAGGCCAAAGTTGTAGCGGTTTATTCCGCCCACCGGGTCTTGCCCGATCGTTGCGATCAAGAGCCCGATTAGCACAGACATCCAACCCTTCCAGATGGTGCGCGCTCCGATGGATGACGCTACCGCCAATCCGAAAAAGACCAGTGCGAAAATTTCCGGCGGGCCGATGTTGCGAATGGCCCAATTGGCGAGAGGTTCGGTGGCAGCCATCATCACCAGTGCCGAGGCGATACCGCCGATAGCAGAACACAATACTGCGGCACCGACAGCTTTGCCGGACTGGCCATTTTGGGTCATCGGGTAGCCATCGAAAGCAGTTGGTGCGTTTTCAGCAGAACCGGGAATATTAAAAAGGATTGCAGTGATCGCGCCGCCATAGGTCCCGGTGCAGTAAATCACCGCAAAGAGCATCACGCCCTGGGCAGGTTCGAGCGCGGCAGTGAATGGCAACAATATTGCGGCAAGTGTTAACATGCTGACGCCTGGAATGGCGCCGAAAAGCATGCCACCGATTACTCCGAAGACAAAGATCCCGATAGTAAATGGATCCCCAAAAAGAGCTGCGGATCCGGACAGAAAATTATCTATCATAGCTTGCTCACAGACCCTGCAATTTAGCGTTCATCTTCAGGATCCAGGCACTAAAGTCATAGAATGGAGATACATTGCCCTGAGGCAAAGGCGCGTTCAGGACGACAAGGAATAGCCCGATGAACACGACATAGATTACCACCGTCATAATGAAGATCGCTTTCCATCGGCGTTCACCGAACAACCAAATTACGGTGGCGATGAAGAAAGGGGCGGAAAAATAGATACCGATCGGTTTGAGTAACCAGGCAAAAATGAGAGGTGTCAGCAGAACGGCCGTCATCCGCCTGATCGTTCTGAAATCGCTGAAATCTGCGCCATCATCGCTGTGGCCGATTGTGCCTTGCGAAGAAGATCCGTTTTTATATTGAAACCAGATATTCCCAAGCGTGGCGATCAGCAAAATGCCAATGGTCACACGAGGCCAAGCTGTTGCGCCATAACGGTATATTTCAATGGGCTGGTTGAACTCGAAAGAATACACATAAAAAACTGCAACAATCAGCAGAAAGGCTGCGGCCTCAACCAAGTGGGTGCGTGTCAAACGTCCCAAGGCGTGTTCCTCCAAGGTATGGAAATTACGTGGCGCCCACTAGCGCCACGCAAATCGTCACAAGGGTGACTTACTTAACTTCCAAGCCCATTGCCTTGTAAACATCGCGGTACTGGCCGATCGACCGTGTAATAAGCTCCTTTGCACCGTCGGTGTCGCGATAGCTGTCAATGACGGTCATGAATTTGCTTTCATTGAACGCCTGATAGCTTTTTTCGCAATAGCCGCGCTGAAAGGCCCACTTTAGCCATTCAACCCGGTCGGCAGGCGCATCGGCGTGTACGTAAAAACCACGGAACCGCAGCAGCGGATCGAAATCCATGCCAGCTTCACGGTGTGTCATTGTGTCAGAGAATGCACCTGGACGCTCGTTAAAGATCGTAAGGATCGGCTTGAATTGTCCTGCGTCCAAGAAGTTGCGCACGTCACCCGGCTGTTCAAACAGGGCATCAACCTGACCACCCAGCAAGGCACCATAACGCGGGGCACCCTTGTCAAAGGATATCTGCTGGATCGACATACCGGTTGCGTCGGTGATGAAGCCCATTGTGACCCGCTCCATAGAGCCTTCTTTGGACACGTTCGCGATTGTAGCTTTGCCGCCCTGGGCTTTCACCCACTCCACGAACGAGGGCCAGTCTGTAAAGCGTGTTTCATTCGCGCGAATGTAAATCTGGCTGAATGTCACCTGGCTGATCACAAGTGGAATCAGATCTTTCGCCGGGTTGGGCAGGGATGAGTTCAACGCGTGTGCAGAGGACGCATCATCGATGTGCTCAAGTACGTTGTAGCCATCTGCGGGAGACGCCATGTAAGCCGTCATTCCCACCGTACCGGAGCCGCCCGGCTTGTGGTCACGGTTGATGGGAATACCGGTGAGCCCCGTTACGGCTTCCGCCATGGCAGCCGCCACCTGACCTGACCCACCCGCGGGTCCGTAAGGTACAACCATGGTCAGCGCGCGTTCCGGAAAGCCGCCCGGCTTGTCCATTGATGCCTCCGGCCGCTTGCATTCAAAAGCTGATGCTGCACCTGCCACAAGCAATGTTGCGGCAAATGCCACGGTTCCGAGTAGTCTATTCATATATTCGTCCTCCCAAACGATAGCTGCAGATTACTTTTTCCGATCGCATTATTGCGGGTCGTCAG
>JBCCGR010000058.1:0-26722 GCA_039029195.1 Pseudomonadota bacterium | reverse complement strand
GAGTGTTTTGCCACCTGAATGAAAATCAAGCACCAGATCGGCGGCGGGAACCAGTTCTGTCGTCACAAAGTGGCAGATTTTCTCGGTGATCGAACCGTCCGCGCTGCCCGGAAAGCTGCGGTTCATGTTCCTGCCGTCAATCGGTGAACAGCGGGTTGCAGCGGCGAAGGCAGGCAGGTTCATGAATGGCAGAATGATAATGCGCCCGGTGATTTCTGAACGGTCCAGGGTTGCCGCAAGATGCTGCAGCGCGATCGGACCCTCATACTCATCGCCATGGTTTGCCCCGGTCAAAAGAGCGGTTGGCCCTTCGCCATTTTGAAACACGCTGATGGGGATCATCAGCGAGCCCCACGCGCTTTCGTTGCGGCTGTGCGGCAGGTTCAGAAAACTATGGTGCACGCCATCCTGATTGAGCGGAATGGTTGGGGTGATTGGAGATTCACTCAACACTTCGACCAGAGCTTGCGGGGTGTGGCGCACAGGCATTCGTGCCCTGTGTCATTGATGAGAATGGGCTCGGTAATTTCAAGCCCGCCATCATCCAACCAGAGCGCGGGCATGAAATGGAACGTCATGCCGGGCTGCAAAATGGTGCGGTCGCCGGCGCGGAAGGAGATGGTGCGTTCGCCCCAGTCCGGCGGGTAGGAAAGGCCAATGGCATAGCCGCAGCGGCCATCTTTTTGAAAACCCGAACGCCGCAGCGATGCGTTGAAGGCGTTGGCGATGTCCTGCGCCTCATTACCTGGCTTTGCCTGATCCAGACCGGCCTCAACAGCGTCGAGCACCGCCTTTTCCGCATCCAGGTATTTTTGCGGGATCTTGCCAAAAAACAATGTGCGCGATTGCGGGCACTGATAGCGCTTGTGCGCACCGGCGATCTCAAAAAACGTTGCCTCGCCGCTGCGCATGGGCTGATCGTCCCAGGTGAGATGTGGTGCGGTGGCGTCCATGCCGGACGGCGCCATGGGCACGATGGCCGGATAATCGCCCCAGTGGCCGTTGGCCCCGCGAATGCCTGTGGTGTAAATTTCCGCAACAAGATCATTCTTGCGTATGCCGGGTTCAGCAACCTCCAAAATGCGGGCGTGCATGGCCTCCACAATGCCCGCCGCACGCCGCATATATTCAATTTCGGTTTTGGATTTGACGGCGCGCTGCCAGTTCACGAGCCCCGTGGCATCGGTGAGTTTGGCGTCGGGAAGGGATGCGGCGAGGGTGTGGTGCGCGGCGGCGGAATAGTAGTAATTGTCGAGCTCCACGCCAATGGTGGCCCCGCCGCAGCCGAGATCATTGAGCAGTGTGGCGAGCTCGCCCATGGGGTGCTTTTCCGGGTTCTGGACGAACGTGTCGTCGTAGCCGTGAATGTGGTCTTCCGCCATGAACACGGTGCGCTTTGCCCCCAGCGCGTCCATGGCGCGGCCCCACCAGTGTGGCGCGCCGGACAGGGTGAGCACCACGGCCTGATGCACATAGAACGACCAGCCATCATAGCCGGTGAGCCAGGCCATGTTGGACGGGTCAGAGACCACGATTGCTTCCAGCCCGCGCGTTGCCATGGCCGCGCGGGTTTTTGCAATCCGCTCTTCAAATTCGTCTTCTTTGAAATGGGCCATGGCTGCTCCGCTCCAACTTTTGGAAAGAGTGCATGGGAAGCGCGAGGAAGGGAAGGGGAAACAGGACAACGGCGCGGGTCAAGGCGCTACAGGCCACGGGCGTTTCTTCAAAACACATGCGGGCGGAAAAACTGATCCACGGGCACCTCACGCTTTCGCAGCGGCTCGGCAAGGGCAAAGGCAGTGTTTTCGTGGTTGGCAGAGGGGGTTGGGTGAAGGGTGTGACGGTCGACTTTTAACTGTCCTTCATTCAATTGATTTTCGCGAAAACTTGCGGAATCTGGTCCGCGCGGAGCGACTGCCATCGAACTTCCGAGTTGGGTTGACATTGCCCGGTTGGGGCCAATCGGTTTGTGGATTGACCGTTTTCAGGTAAAGTGAAGCAATCGGCAATTGGTGGTGGAGGAAGAAGCATGGCCGTGTTTATGGTGGAACGCGATCTGACAGGCATAACAATGGACGAGTTGGCTGCCGCCCAGAAACGCGCTATCGATTTTTCGAACGGTTTTGATGGCGACGGTCGGTCGGTGCGCTATATTCGCACAACATTTGTGCCTGGAGAAGAGCGCTCAATGTGCCTGTTTGAAGCCGAGAACGCGCAAGACGTGGAACAAGTGAATAACGCTGCGCAAATCCCTTATGTTCGGGTTGTTGAAGCACTAGATCTAACACCTTGACGTTCTTGTCGTGGTGCACACGTGGAACAAGACCGTCTGCTCCAAATGCTCAGGTCCCGTTCCTGTTTCGGCGAAATTCTGTCCGGGTTGTGGAACCCCGCAACCCGTAATCTGCACCGGGTGCGGGACGGAATTACAATCCAATGCCCGCTATTGCCACAATTGTGGCCGGCCTTCGGGAGAAAAAAACAGTCCAACTGACAACCCGGAACGCGAGGCGCTGGCGGCTGGTCATTTGCGTTCTGAACAAGGTGTGGAGACCGAATCCAGAAAGCACGTAACGGTATTGTTTGCTGATATTGTGGGATCAACACGTCTTGTTACCAGCCTCGATCCGGAGGACGCCAAATCATTCCTGGAAACCGCGATCAATGCGTTGATTCCCAGCGTCAGGGCGGCAGGCGGTGTGGTGGCAAAAGTTATGGGTGACGGCGTCTTCTGTGTTTTTGGAGCCCCACGAGCGCAGGAAGATCACGCTTTCCGGGCCTGCCATGCGGCCCTGGATATCCTGGCTGCATCCAGACAGGTGATGGCTCCTGATGGCAGTGTTCTTCAATTGCGGGTCGGACTCAGCTCGGGAACTGCGGTTGTCAACGCTACAGAAGATAATGGGCGTCTCAATCTCGATGCCATCGGAGAAGTCGTGAACGATGCGGCACATCTGGAGGCCGCTGCCGAGCCCGGCACAGTTTTGATATCCACCGCCACCCGGCAGCTCGCCGGCCATGCCATTCGCGTGGTGCCTTTGGAGGAGCGGAACGCATTTGAACTTCAGGCTGTTGGAAGCAATCCACTGGATCTATTGTCGGAAGCGGCCTCTGGCCAATTGCCCATGCTTGGCCGGGATCGCGAAATGGGATTTCTGCTAGGCGCGGCTCAGGATCTATCAAATGGCAACGGAGACTTTGTGTCCGTTGTCGGTGAGGCGGGAATTGGCAAGACACGCCTGATCCTGGAATTTTGCAAACAGCTTCAACCGACAAATATCCGCGTTGCTGTAGCATCGAGCCGGGCGCTGGATCAATCTGATCCGAATGCCCTGCTGCGTCGATTGGTGATGTCATTTCTGACGATTGATCAAGATCAGGTCACCGACCCGCAACGAGAGCTGGCAGACAAGTTGGCCGTGATGCACCCAGAGCTCAGCGAACATGCTGACGACATTGTCTGGTTTCTTTTTTCAGAGAACGACCCTGAAGATCAACAGGCGGCCGAAAAGCGCCGCTACTCTGCGCTGGGTGCGTTGAAACGCCTGGTCAGCACGATATCCAATGCTGGCCCACTGCTTGTTGTCATCGACAACTTCCAGTGGTCTGACGCGTCCAGTCGCGGCTTCCTGAAATCGATCTCCAATATGGTGGAGGACGCTCCAATCCTGATTGTTGTGTTCGGCAGAGAGGATGTGCCGGATACGCGAAACGCGGTCCGCCAGGTTTTGCAGATGCGTTCGCTGGATCGCGTCTTGGCGCGCCAGCTGCTTGCCCATCATTTCGGTCGCACCTCGCCCTCGGAAGAATTGATCGATCGTATCGTGGATCGCGCCGATGGCAATCCTAGGTTTTTGACAGAGTTTGCGCGTCACATTGCCGAGCGTGGCGAAAAACACGGCGCCGATGGTCCGGAACAGGGAGTTGGCGTGCCGGACAGTGTCGCGGACCTGTTTGAAGAGCGGATTGACAAACTGCCGCGTGATGCTCGACGCCTCCTCCAGATTATGGCGGTTTATGAACATCCGGCCACGCTTGAGACGTTGGAAGAATTGTCCGCTCAGGATGCTGTATCTGCTTCGCAGGGCATGGCTTCCTTGGTGGATGAAGGATTTGTGCGCGAGACCGGCTTTTCTCCCGGCACGCTCTATATCGTCATCAATCCCATTGTCGGCGAGGCCGCATACCGGGCGCTGTTGCGGGATGACAAACGCCGTTTGCACGGGCAGATATATCGTTCTCTGCAGGATCGTTTCGACGGTCAGGGACGACACCGCCTCATGGGGTATCAGGCCCATCGTGCCGGACTGCTGAGAGAGGCCATGGAGTCGTATTTTGCGGCCGGGCTGAACGCCGCTGCCAAGCTTGCCTACAGCGAGAGCATTCATCTGTTGAATTTGGCCGTGCGGTCGGAAACCCGGGTTGTGGACCGGTCACCGGAGATCGACGAGATTGCAATCGATATTCGCCTGTCCTTGCGGGAGGGCCTGTTTGCCAAATCCCGCTTTGCTGAAATTGGAAAAAGGCTGAGCGAAGCTCAGGCGATCTGCGACAGGATTGGAGACCAGAACCGGTCACGGCTGGTCCGCCGACATCTCGTCGGGAACATGGTTGCCCAGGGTCAACTTGAGGAAGCCTTGTCGCAAGTCGAGACGCTGATCACCGACAATCATGTTTCGGGCGAGCACCGCGAAGTTGCCGAGCTAGAGTTTTTGCAGGCGCAGATCCTTGCCGCACTGGGGCGATACGGCGATGCGTTCACTTCAGCTCGATCAGTGTTGGACGCCCATCTGAAACATCAGGGCACAAGGCACGAACTGTCCACGGTCACCTTTGCGTTGGCCCGAATGTGGATGATCTGGTGCGCGGCGGAATTGGGTAGGTTCGAGGAGGTGAAGTTTGAAGTTCTGGATTGCCAAAACGATCTGAGCCTCGAACGCCCGCCGTTCTTCCGGATTTTGGCGGGCATCGCCACCGGATTGTTCTGGCTTCGCTTCGGAGACGTCGTCCTGGCCGCCGATACCCTGCAATCCGTTCTTGGTCTGGCGAAGGAGGATGAGAATCTCGCCTGGTACAATTCGGTCGCGTCTCCGCTGGGCCTTGCCCTGATCCGCCAGGGCAAGGCGGATGCGGCATTGCCATTGCTGCAGCATGCCGTGGCCAAGGACAATGGACCGCAACACGGAGGTGGGCGCGGCACCCAGTCTGTGCACCTGGCCATGTGCTGGGCGGCGCTGGGCGAAGACCGGAAGGCTGAGGATCAGGCAAGAGTGGCGATCTCCCATGCCCGTCAGGCCGGGGATTCCGGCACGCTTGCCTATGGGTTGCATGCCCTTGGCCAACTGCTCGACCGGCAGGGTCTTGCGGACGCCGCCGAACCTTTTTGGGTTGAGGCGGCAGACGTTGCAAGCACATGCGAAATGAAGCCGCTTCTCAACCAGCTGCAGTCGCGCGCTCCAAACGAAACGGGTGCCTTGAAGTAAAGCGCTGTTTTCAAGATTGGCGCCTGAGGGCCTCAGCTTCGGGGGCGATAGTTGCGGGACGGACCTTTCCGACCTGCCACCCGCCCAGTTGCTCACCCCATAACCTAAAACCACGCTGGACCCGTTGTTCCTGCGCATGTTCCGACCCGAAAAGTCGGTCAACTTTTCGGCTCACATGCTGTGGTGGATGAAGGCGATGTGTAAGAGCGCTAGAGCCGTTCCCCTTTTGATGGGATCATCAAAAGGCGGAACAGCTGGAGCCAAAGTGCTGCCGGCCGCGGGCGTTTCCACAAAACACATGCGGGTGGAAAGGCTGATCCACGGGCACCTCACGCTTCCGCAGCGGCTCCGCCAGAGCAAAGGCGGCTTTTTCGTGGCTGGCTGAGGGGGTGGGGTGAGGGGGGTGTGGCCAATTCTTACAACCGCTGTTTTCTCAATCTGGCGCCTGAGTTTCCGAGAAACTGACAATGCCAAACTGTGAAAAAGCTAGGCCGCCAACTCCATCTGGATAGATTGCATGATCCGATCGGTCTCCGACAAGATTTTAAGAATGCGTTGATAGTGTTTTACGTCCTCAAATGACAAGGCCCGGCCCTTGCGATCCTTCAGCCACTTCTGAGCGGGCTGGTAGCCGCCGATGTAGAAACCCCAAGAGACTTCGGGTGTGCCCTCGAAATACTGGGTCTTGTTGACCCAGACCTTGCCATCCTTGTAGGCGGGCTTGCCCACCACGTTGTCGCCCTCGCCTGTGAACGGATAAGGGGTTTCACCGATGGCGGCAGGCTCCATCAAGTGAAGTTTGCGCAATTCTGCGCCCTTGGCGGACACGTCCCAGAATTCGTCCGGGCTGGTTGGCCACGGGATGCGGGGGAAGTCGATTTTCAGGAATTCGGCGTAGGTCTCGCGGTAGGCAGGGCAATGCAGCACGCCGTAGATGTAATCGAACACCTGTACCTCGTCAGGCTTCCCGTGGGTGGGGTGTTTCGCGTGATTCTGGAGCTTTTTGAAAAGCTTGGGGTCGAAGTTCACCCGGCGGGTTTGGTCGAGGTCTTGCTTGTCGGGGTAGAGGTAAAGTGGGCAAAAATACGTTTGTTCTTTGGAGTTAATTGAAACCGAGTTCAAATCTGTAATCAGATCGGTGCAAAAAACGTGCGCATACTTATCAATCGAAAGTTGCCTACAGACGCACAATGCAATATTTTCTCCTTCCAACAATTGGTTGGATGTTTTTGTGCGGGGATAAGCCTGAATACCTTTGGAGTTCCCGTTGTAAGGTGTGAAACGTGTATCAAACGGTCGATAGTTGTATTTTAATACCGCTGTGGGATTTGCCTGCACATCAGCCTTCGCCATCGATATCGACCAGTCTCGACCGTCTTTAGGTAGCCGATATTTTTCTCTAAAATCCTCAATATCCATTGAGGTTAGGTCATGTAGCCGCGCCTCGATATCAGACTGAGAGAATGCAACATTGATCTTGTCTCGCTTGGTTTGAATGCCAGAATTGCGCTCTGAAAACAAAGTCGTAAGAGAAAACCCTTTTTCATACTCGGGTTTTGCTTCCCAATTCTTGGGTTTAAAAAAATAGTAAGGCGCAGTTGGGGTGACGGACTGATAGTCTTCATCAAAAAGCGCCGCGCTTGTAAGGTAGCCATATTTGTTAGCCCTCTTCCCCCAAAGATCCACATGCTTGACCGTAGCGTGCTTCTTCTTGGGCGACTGACCTTTAACGAGTAACGTGATTGAAACTCCCTGCTGTATGTCAAACACGTTGTGGTCTGCTGTCCCGTCTGGCGCGACCTCCTTTTTCTTTGTGCTTCCGTGTAGATCGACTACGTATACGGAGCAAAAATCCTCGAGAATCTTTTGCCTCATTCTACGATGAGTAACACCATCGAGAAACGAATTATTCGTGATGAACCCGATTACTCCCCTGCCGTTTTTTTCGATCATGGCATGGGCAAAGCGAATAAATTTTATGTAGTCGTCATCGAGATTGATCTTCCGCTCATTCAGCCCTGACTTGTAGTCAGCGATAAGACTAGAAATCCACTCTCCCTTGTTAGTGCTACTAACTGAATAAGGCGGGTTTCCGATCACACACATGATCGGCATATCGCGCTTGATCGTGTTGGCGCCTTTTGCTTCGCGGGACAGCCATTGCGTAAAGGGTAGTTGTTGGTTGGCGGGTTCGCCTTCTTCAAGGCTGTTGGTCAGATAGACAGAAAGGCGGGGAGGTTCTTTAGTGGGTTTGTAGCCCATTTCGGTCAGGATCATATCCAGCTTCATGTGGCACATCGCATAGGACGCCATGAGGAGCTCAAACCCGTGCAGGCGTGGGATTAAGTCATTCTCGATGTACTGTGACCACATTCCGGGGGCGACGTTGCGGACTTTGGGTGCAATCTGTTTGATCACCTCCGCCAAAAAAGTGCCGGTTCCTGTCGCGGGATCGAGGATTTGAACGCGGTGAACCTCCTTCTTGATCTTTACTGGCTTGCCCTGCTTGTTGGTTTGCCCAGTGTCCCAATCGATGGTCACTTTCGATGTGTCGGCCAATCCATCGGTTAAACCAAATTCCGTCTGCAACACCTCGTCCACGGCACGAACGATGAAATTTACAACGGGTTCAGGGGTGTACCAAACACCCCGTGCTTTGCGCTTCCCAGGATTATAGGCAGCAAGAAATGTCTCATAGAAATGCAGGAACGGGTCGTTTTGGCCTGTCAGTTCACCAAATCCCTCCATGAGCATTGATACATCGCAGGCCTGAAACACACGCGCCAGGTCGTCCAGAATCCATGCGATTCGATCATCAAGATCGTAGCCCGCTACAAAGCTGAAAAGGGAGCGTAAGAACGGGTTGGATTTGGGAAGTAACTCCAATGCCTCTTGTCGGCTGAACGTATTCAGGCTGGTGTCGTGCAACCGAGCGGCAAACATTCCATAAGCGATGGTTTCTGCATATATGTCGGCAAAGTCGTCTGCCGTGATGTCGTGTATCAGGTTTTCCTTGAACGCTTGATATTGGACTGAAAGCTCGCTCTGCAGCTCTGCGTCCTCACGCAGAGTTTTGCTCAACACATCTTTGATCAGGTTTGCTTTACCTGCCATGCGTTTGGCCAGATCGCGAGGGCTGGTGATTGTTTGCGGTCGTTGTGTGGCGAATTCCCGAAGCAGGTTTTCTAGCGTCCCGAACTCCTGTTCGCGCGGCTGAATTCCCGTATCCAAATCGGCAATGCTGACCGATGCGACAAGCTCTCCGTCACGGTAGAAGTCCCAATCCAGGCAATTCGTGTAAATCAGGTTGGGCAAGGCAGCCAAGTACCGCTTCTGCTGATCCTTGTTGCTGTCTTTGAGGGCGCGGATTCCAACGGGAATGTCCTTTGCCTCAACGTGGCCAATCACGATATCGCCCTGCGACACGATGAAATCAGGCGCACCACATTTGACCCGCTTGGGTTCATTCAGGGCGTTTATGTCTGGCGCTATGGTAGAGAGAAGCTTTTGAAGATCTGCGCGGTAAGAGTGCTCAGTTGCTGATCCTGTGCTGTATATACGAGCTACTTCGGCAAGAAAATTATGAATATTCACTCACTAACCCTTTCGCAGATTGGGAGACTCTATAACAACAAATAACAACTTTGAAAGTTGGGAATTCACCCCATCCAAGTATTGATGTGTTGTTTTTGATCTGGCGTGCTTTCGGCATTGTCTGCAAGAATGGAGCGAGAATAACGCTGGAAACGGGCAATGACACCACCCCCCTTGCCACATCCCCCTATCTCCGGTTGACTTCGCTCGCATTCCATTCGCCCCACGAACCACACAACCCCCATGAGCGAACATTTTGATGTGTTGATTGTCGGGGCCGGGATTTCCGGCATTGCAGCGGCGTATCATCTGAAGGACCAGCGCCCGGGCACGCGCTTTCTCATCCTTGAACATCAGGAGAGTTTTGGCGGCACGTGGAAGACGCACCGCTATCCCGGCATCCGCTCCGACAGCGATCTTTACACGTTCGGCTATCGCTTCAAGCCGTGGACCGGCCCGCCCTTTGCTTCCGGAGAACAGATCCTTTCCTATCTGGGGGAGGTGATTGACGAAAACGATCTCGACCGCCACATCCGCTATTCACATCAGGTGGTGTCGGCCAGCTGGTCGAGCGCGGAAAACCGCTGGACGATTGTGGCCCGGCACACGGAAACCGGCGAGGAACACAAGTTCACCGCCGGGTTCCTGTGGATGTGCCAGGGCTACTATCGCCATGCGGAAGGCTACACGCCGCGCTGGGAGGGCATGGCGGATTTTGGCGGGCGGATTGTTCACCCCCAGACCTGGCCGGATGATCTCGACACAAGTGATAAGAAAATTGTGGTGATTGGCTCCGGCGCAACGGCGGCGACCCTTGTGCCTGCGTTGGCCGGAAATTGTGCGCACGTGACAATGCTGCAGCGCTCGCCCACCTACTATCTCGTGCGGCCCAATGAGAATGAGCTGGCGGTTTCCCTGCGGGAACAGGGCGTGGACGAGGCGGAAGTCCACGCGCAGGTGCGGCGGCGTAATCTTTCCGAACAATATATGTTTCAGCGGCTCTGCTTTTCCGAACCTGATGCGGTGAAGGCGGAACTGCTGGAGGTGGTGCGCGCTTCAGTGGGCGATCATGTTGATGTGGAAAAACATTTTTCGCCCAGCTATCGCCCGTGGCGGCAGCGCATCGCGATTGTGCCGAACGGCGATCTTTTTGTGGCGCTGCGCGAGGGCCAGGCCTCGATTGAGACCGACGAGATTGAGCGCTTTACGGCAAACGGCATTGCGTTGCGCTCGGGCGCGCATCTGGATGCCGATATCATCGTCACCGCAACCGGGTTTCACCTTTGCGCGCTGGGGGACATTGCGTTCAGCGTTGACGGCGCGCCGGTTGCCGCGAGCGACACGCTGACCTATCGCGGCATGATGTTCACCGGGCTGCCCAACCTTGTGTGGGTGTTTGGCTATTTCCGCGCAAGTTGGACCCTGCGGGCGGAAATGGTCGCCGATTTTGTGTGCCGCTTGCTGGCGCACATGGAAAAGACCGGGGCGAAGAGCGTGGTTCCCGCCCTGCGCGCTGCAGAAGCCGACATGGAGCTTCAGTCGTGGATGGATGAGGAGGATTTCAACCCCGGCTATTTGAAGCGCGGCGCGCATGTTTTGCCGAAGCGTGGGACCACGCGGGAGTGGCAACACAGCCAGGACTATTGGCATGAAAGGCTGGAGTTTCCCGAGATTGATCTCACGGACGAGGTGTTTGTCTACGACGGTGCGCGGTGAGGGGTATGCCGATGGGCGGGAGGCTTTTCGTCCGCGCTTGACAAGCTCGCAGAATGATATAAAGATATCTTTATGTCGTTTTGGAGTTCATCATGCTCAGCCCGCTAGTCTCGCCATCCTCTCCGCGCACCATGTCGCTCAACGACATGGTTGCCGTGCTGAAGGCCGCCGGTGAACCCACGCGGCTGCGGCTGTTGTACATTCTGTCGCTGTCCGACCTCACGGTTTCTGAAATCACCGAGATCATGGGCCAGAGCCAGCCGCGCATTTCGCGTCATTTGCGGCTCCTGGTCGAAGCGGGTTTGGCCGAGCGCTATCAGGAAGGGGCGTGGGCCTATTTCCGCGCCACCGATCGGGGCGCGATTTCGGATTTTCTCAAAAACCTGATGCGCCAGCTCAACATCGACGACAGCATTTTGCACAATGATCATGAATGGCTGGAGGCCATTCGCGCCAAGCGCGCCGCAAAGGCCGAGGCCTATTTTGCCGCCAACGCGGCAAGCTGGGACAGGATCCGCTCGCTGCATATTCGCGAAGATGCCGTGGAAGCCCGCATGCTGGAGCTTGTGGGCGAGCAGCGCGTCGACGACATGCTTGATCTTGGCACGGGCACGGGCCGGATGCTGGAGCTTTTCGCACCAATTGCCGGGCGTTCGGTGGGGCTTGATGCCTCCAAGGACATGCTGTCGCTCGCCCGCTCGCACCTCGACCAGGCAGGCCTTTCCAACGCGCAGGTGCGGCAGGGCAATATTTATCAGCTCCCCATGGCGCGCAACTCGTTCGATCTGGTGCTGGTGCATCAGGTGCTGCATTTTCTTGATGATCCGGCTGCCGCCATTCGCGAGGTCGCCAAGGTAATGCGCCCGGGCGCGCGGCTGCTGATTGTCGACTTTGCCCCGCACGAGCATGATTTTCTGCGCAATGAGCACGCGCATCAGCGGCTTGGCTTTTCCCGTGAACAGATGTCGGAGTGGCTGGAAGCCGCCGGTCTGGAGGTGCGGGAAGTCAGTGATCTCAAGCCCGACGACAATGACCCCAACAAGCTGACTGTATCTTTCTGGCTGGCGCAGGACCCACGGGTTCTGGTGGCCGGTTCCTCCCAAGATGCTTCTTCCAAGGAGACGATTGCATGAGTTCCTTTTCCCGCCGCCCGCTGAACGAAGCCGGTATTGGCCTTTCCTTCGAGTTCTTTCCGCCCAAGAGCGAAAAAATGTCGGAAACCCTGTGGGCTTCGGTCGAGCGCCTGTCGATTTTTGAACCTGACTTTGTGTCGGTCACCTATGGGGCAGGGGGTTCCACTCGGCAGCGCACCCACGACACAGTGAAGGCGATTTCCTCCAAAACCAGCCTGAAACCGGCGGCACACCTGACCTGCGTCGATGCCACCCGCGAAGAGGTGGACGAGGTGGTGCGCGAATATTGGAAGGCAGGGGTTAACCATTTTGTGGCCCTGCGTGGCGACCCGGCAGCTGGCGTTGGCACGGCCTACAAGCCGCACGCGGACGGCTATGGCAATGCGGCGGAGCTGGTGGCGGGACTGAAGGCGTTTCGCGACTTTGACATTTCCGTTTCCGCCTATCCCGAGCGGCATCCTGAAAGCCCGGATTTTGCCACCGACATCGACATGCTGAAGCGCAAGGTCGAGAATGGCGCGACGCGGGCAATCACCCAGTTCTTCTTCGACAATGACACATACGAAGCCTATGTGGAGCGCGTGCGCCGGGCCGGCATTTATGTGCCAGTGGTGCCGGGCATCCTGCCAATCCACAACTTCAAAAGCCTCACCCAGTTTGCCGGAAAATGCGGCACGCACATTCCCGACTGGCTGGCGCGCCGCTTTGACGGTCTGGAAAATGATCCAAAAACCGCTCAGCTTGTGGCGGCTGCCGTTGCTGCGGAACAAGTGATGGATCTGGTGGATCGTGGTGTGAACGATTTCCACTTCTACACCATGAACCGGGCAGAGCTTTCCTTCGCTGTGTGCCACATGCTGGGACTGAACAACCGCAAGGGTGGGGAAAACGTGTCAGCAGCGGCTTAATCACCGTCGTCTGTGGCAATCACCTGTTCCAGCCAATGGGCGGCCTGAAGGGCTTCGCGGTCACGGCCAAAGCGGGTTATGATCTGAACGCCAACGGGCAGGCCATTTGCGTCGAAAAGCCCCGGCACATTGACACAAGGGACACCGAGCAGGGTCCAAAGACGGTTGAAGGTGGAGTTGCCGGTGGTTTCGAGCCCAAGCGGTGCGGCACCAGGCGCCGACGGGGCGAGAAGACAATCTACACCGTCAAACGCATCAAGTGCTGACTTGCGGGCGATGCGCGCAGTGCGGCGAGCACCGTCATATTCTTCCGGCGAAATCGCGGTGCCAGACTCAAGCCGCTCGACAAGCTTTGTGCTCATCAGATTGCGGTGCTCCTGAAATTCGTGACCCAGTGCGAGGCCAGACTCATAGCCCTCCAGAGTTGGGTGAATCGCATGGGCGGCGGTGAGCTTGTCGACTGGCAACACTTCAACAACGCGCGCGCCTGACCGTTCGGCGAGCGCGACAACGCGTTCGATCGTATCCTGCATATCCGGACCGGTTTCTTCAAAATTGTGCCCACGATAAAGCCCGATGGTGGGAGCTCCGGGCTCATCCTTCACCATCAGATCGCGATTGGTGATCGCCTGGGTGACAAAGGCCACGTCTTTGACCGAGGCTGCAAATGTACCTGGTGTATCAAGCGACCAGGCAAAGTGTTTCAGCCCTGCTGTTGGCAGAAGTCGGAAGCTTGGCTTGAAGCCGGCGACGCCGCAAAAGGCGGCCGGTCGGACCATGGAGCCGCCGGTCTGGGTGCCGATGGCCGCGGCAATCATTCCCGCTGCAATTGCAGCAGCGGAGCCCGCCGATGAACCACCTGGCGTGTGGGCGTCATTGTGCGGATTGCGGGTTTCGGTGGGCTGGAAGAAGGCGAATTCTGTCGTGGTTGTTTTGCCCATGATGGAAGCGCCCGCCCGGCGGCACATATGCACAAGGGCGGCATCACCGCGGGGTTGAAACCCGTCATAGATGGGCGAACCGTAGCACGTCGGCATGTCGAAGCTGTCGAATATGTCCTTCACACCGAGCGAAATGCCGGAAAGCGGGCCTGCACCCACTTCAACGTCTGAGGCGGGTTTCAAGTGTGCAAAGGCCTGAATGTGCCGTTCGCGGGCGGCAATCTGCTCGAGGCTTTGATCGATCGCAGACCGGGCCGTCCGCTCCCCTGCCTCAATTTGCCGGGCGATATCAAACGCCGAAATCATTGCCTGTTTGGGCATTGAACCTCCAAGAACCAGTCGGTTCAGCGCCCTGCGGAAATCTCTACTTGCGCTGAAACAGTCGCCCATCAATGGCCAAAAGTCCGGCCATGATCAAGCCAAGACCAATCAGATGGTTGAGTTCGAGCGTTTCGCCCAGAAAAAGAATGCCAAGCGCAATGGCAGAAGGTGGAATGAGAAAGGTCACGAGCGCAATGTTGAGCGCTCCAGCGCGTTGCAGCACAGCAAAAAACAAAATGTAGGCAAGCGCTGTGCACACGATGGCGAGCAGCACAAGCGCCCAGATCGTGTCCGACCCCGGCCAGGAGAGGGTCCATGGCTGATCAATCACGAGCACAATGGGGATCATGAACAAGGTGGACATGGTGAGCTGCCCTCGTGCGGTCTGGATTGGAGGCACGGCTTTGAAACGCCGCCCATAAACCGAGGCAAATCCGTAGGCACAGGCGGTGCCGACCACGGCCAGTTGAGCGAGCGTTGAGGTGCCAAGCCCTCCGCTCGCTGACCCTCCAATCAAAACAGCAACGCCAAAGAACCCTGCCACCACACCAATGGATTTTAAGGGTGTGAGCCGCTCATCCTTGGTTGCGAAATGCGCGATGATCGCCGTCCAGATTGGGGTGAGGCCATTGATGATGGAGGCCAGCCCGGCTCCGATTTCGGTTTGTCCGTAAAACAGCAGCGAAAAAGGGATGACATTGTTCAACAGACCCATCATGGCGAACTGTCGCCACAACGAGCCGGATGCCGAAAAATGCTGTCGCGTCAATGCGATGATCATTGTGAGCGTGATGGCCGCCAGTCCCACGCGCACCAGTACGGTGGTGAACGGCGGCACTTCCTGAACCGCGATGCGGGCAAAGAAAAACGCCCCGCCCCACAGCAGCGACAGGGCAATCAGCATGGCCCATTCAACGGGCCCCATTTTGAGATTTTGTGGCGAAGACACGAGCGAGAATCAGGAGAAGCTGGACTAGGAATTGCAGACTAGCGACGCTGCAGTTCCGCGCCACCCGAAACGTGCGGAAATTGAAGGGCAATGACTTCCAAACGATCTTCTCTCTCCCCCGTCTCTGTGCGAAACTATGCCATGCCCAATGCTCCCACATTCCCGACCTTCGGCAAACGTCTCAGGCGATTGCGGCGGTGTTCCGGGCTGAAACAAAGCGCGTTTGCCGAACTGCAGAAGGTTGATCAGGCGACCGTTTCCCGCTGGGAAAGCGGTGTTCAATGCCCGGATAGTAAAACGCAACAGGCTGCGTTCAATTTACTGGCGGCAACGGGCGCTAACGACTCGGCGTTAAAGCGGTTGGTGGAGCAGGCGGGTCACTGCGTACACCTGGTGGATGAGGCGAGCCACACCTGTCTCGCCTATTCCAGACACCGGGCGATGGATTGGGAGACCGGTGGCAGCGAGTTGCTGGGCACATCGCTATGGCAATTTGCCACGGATGAAATCCGGCAGGCGGAGAGTGAACTCGCTTCACATGGCTGGTGGGATCTCCACATGCCGGAACCAAAGTCATTTGTGACATCCGAACTGGTTCATGATGAAATCAGAATCAGCGCGGGTCCGATTCTCTGGGAGCGGATTTATCTTTCCGATGGTACGCCAGCCCGGCTGGTGAGCGCGGCGACATTCTCAGCGTAATTTTGGCTCCCGCATAATTTATGCGTGGCGCTTCTGGGCCGGGCGGCCCTATGAAGCGGGCATGAATTCGCCGATTCAAAAAGCCTTGCTTGTGTTCCTGCTCTGGTTCGCCGGGCTTGGGGCAGCCGCGCAGTTTGCAAAGATTGCGGTTCCGTTTGCGCCAGTTCAGGCACTTTATCCCGACACGGGACCCGCGCTTGGCTGGCTGCTCTCTTTGGTGAGTTTTGTCGGGGCGATCCTGGGTGTGGTCGCAGGTGGTCTGGTAGGCCGGGTTGGCGCTCGCAATCTTCTGCTGTTTGGCCTTCTTCTGGGAGCGCTCGTTTCGGTGTGGCAATCGCTTCTGCCTGAATTCCCATTGATGCTGGTCAGTCGGGTGGTTGAAGGGGTTTCGCATCTGGCGATCGTTGTGGCTGCTCCCACGATCATTGCAGAAATCGCACCGGAGCGGTTTCGCGGTGCAGCGATGGCGCTTTGGAGTTCGTTCTTTGGCGTTTCGTTCGCGCTGGTGGCATGGCTCGGACTGCCGCTGGTCAAAGCCGGTGGGCTTGATGCGCTGTTTGCCGCGCACGGTGTTTTCCTGACCACCATTGCCGCGATACTGCTCTTTTCACTCAAGAATGAGAAGCAGGCGTCATCGGGCGCCAGCGAACGTGCCACGGCAAGTGTTTTGGCGCGCCATCTGACCGCCTATCGCTCGCCGCGCATCTCCGCACCGGGCATCGGCTGGCTTTTTTACACGCTGACCTTTGTTTCCCTGCTCGCGATTCTGCCCCAACAGATGCCGGACGGGCAGGGGGCTTGGGTCGCGGGTGCGATGCCACTGGTCAGTGTGGCGGTCTCGCTGTTTCTCGTGCCTGTTCTGTTGCAAAGTTTTACCAGCGTTCGGCTCGTCATCTTCGGTTTTCTCGGCGGCATTCTGGTGGTAGTTGCGGCACTGGCCGGATTGCCATTGGCGGTGGTCGCGGTCGCCCTTTTCGCGGTTCTGGGTCTGGTGCAGGGAGCGAGCTTTTCAGCGGTGCCGGAGCTCAATGACAGTATGGAAGACCGGGCATTGGCTTACGGTGTGATGGCTCAGTTGGGCAATGTGGGCAATCTGCTCGGCACGCCGCTTTACCTCGCTATTCTTGGCGCGGCGGGCCAGTCCACGATGTTTGCCGGCGTCGTGCTCGTTTACATCCTAGCAATCACAGCGCACCTGATCCTGGAGCGGCGACGTTCTGTTGATTTCTAACGAAATCGCTGTGGCCATGCCCTTCGCCACACGCTCCCGTTGATTGACTCTCACGCTCTCCGTGCAAAGCTGAACATTGCGTTCATCTGACGTTCAAAATGCTTACGTCACGGTGAAGGTGTGCACAATCACATGTCGCTAGCGATTCCAATTGTGCGAGATTCAGTTCGCGGTTTTGTAGCCTGGTAGAGGGATCGGGCGTTTCGGAATTGCGATAAATCCCGGTGCCGGGGAGACGCAAGAGGGACGTCGAACCGGTGCCGGTTTCACCCGGACGCGCGAATGAGGGTTCGCGGCGCCCACCGTTCAGGGGGAACGATTATGAATTTTTCAACCGCAGATGTGATCCGCGGAGGCCACTCCGCGTTGCGCCGGTTTGGTTTGACCGCCGCAGTGGCATTTGGCCTTTCGCTCGCGGCACCGGGATTGACCGTCGCACAGGATGGCGAGGAACCGCCGCTGGTTTCTGCCGGTGATGCGGTCACGACCCAGTTCTCCGGCATGGCGGAAGATGATGCGACACCGCCGGTTCTGAAACTTGAGGGCATCGTTCTCAAAATCCTCTCAACCGCACCGGTGGGTGGCAACTGGTCCGGAGAGCAGGTTGCCAGCGATCCGGCATTCACGCTCACTGCCAAGGACATCGGCCAGGTGTTTGGCATCGCGCTTGATGATGCTGCCCAACCCAATGTTTACGTGACCGCGACCTCGCTATTTGGCTTGCGCACGCAAGGGACGGGTGCAGACCAGGCCTGGATGGACGGTCAGTTTGGTGCCGAAAATCAGGGCGGTCCCGGCACGATCTGGAAAATTGACGGCAAAACCAAAGAGGTGACGGTTTTCGCCAATGTCAGCCTCAACGGGGTTGCAAACTCCGGTGCCGGATTGGGCAACATCGCGTTTGACCCCACCACACGGCAGCTTTTTGTGTCTGATTTGGACACAGGTATGATCCACCGCTTCGATCTTGAGGGCAATGATCGTGGCCAATTCGATCATGGTGTGACCGCACGTCCGACCTCCGGTCAGGAGGCGCTGGAACACGACAATGCAAATCGCATTGATCTTTCGGGCGATAGTTTCGACGCCAGCGATCAATCCACCTGGGGCTTTGCTGCCGAAGGACGGCGCGTGTTCGGTCTCGTCGTTGAAGGTGGTCGCCTTTATTATGCGGTCGCTGAAGGCCCGCAAATCTGGTCCGTCTCGATTTCTTCTGATGGATCATTTGGCGACGACCCCCGGGTCGAGCTAGACCTACCCGCCGATTACTCTCCCAACGAAATCACCGATATTGCCTTTACCGGTGACCGCAAGATGGTGCTGGCGCAACGTGGTGCCATCACGCCGGACGAAAACGGTCTTGCGCTCCATGAGAGCGGCGACAATGCGGTTATGGTGTTTTCGCGTGAAGATCCCGATGACCCGGAGACACCCGGCGTTTGGGCACCGGCGCCCGCGCCTGTTCCGGTTGGTTCGGATGAACCGCACCGCGGTGCCGCCGGTGGTGTGGCACTCGGCCATGGTTATGATGATGAAGGCAACATCGACAGCGCAAGTTGTAAAGGCAGCCTTTGGGTTTCCGGCGATACGCTGCTTACCCAGAACGATCGCGCCATTCACGGCCTGCAGGGCCAGTCGGTTGCGTCCATCAAACAGGACGCCGAAAAGCCAGAGCAGTTCGCTGTTCTTGGCACGGTGGCACCAGAGGCCGGTTCGCCGCCACAATCAAACGGTCTTGCGGGCGATGTTGAAATTTACACCCAGTGTGAAGGCGCGCCGCTTGCCGAACTGCCACCCTATGAGGGTCCGCAATGCCCCGGGGATGATCCACGCTGCTTCCCGGAGCCTGAGATTGTTGATCCCACCGAACCACCAGTAGAACTGGCCGGTCCTGATCTTCAGGTCATCAAGATTGCGCGCGGTTTCCTGCCGTGTGGCAATGGCATTCCCTGCCGCTACACCGTGCTGGTGCGCAATGTGGGTGACCAGCCTTATTTTGGTCCGGTACAGTTTACCGACAATTACGCGCCATTCTCCTCGTTCGTCTCCTATGGTCCAAATCCGCCGTGGAGCTGTGCAATCATTGGTCCATTTGCTGGTCATTGTCGGCATGAGGATGTGTTTCTCGCACCCGGAGACGGGGTCGCGGTTGATCTGGCCTTTTCCGTGCCAAATGGCTGGCCGCTGCCGGTTCACCGCAATTGTGCGGAAATCTACTGGGAACCATGGCAGGGGATCGGTGACGGGAACCCATCCAACGACCGCTCCTGCGATATCGCCCCGGTCTGTCAACCTGGCACGCCCGGTTGTGGACCGGACCTGGCGATTGTTTCTTCCTCTTCGGGGTTTTGTGAAGCGTCAGGCATTTGTCGGATCACCACACGCATCACCAATGAGGGCGCAGAGACGACCTTTGGACCGCTCTCCTTTTCGGTGCGGGACTTTGCGCCCGTTCTCACCCTGCAGAACTATGCAGGCAATGCAGGCTGGAGCTGCGGTGCTGTTGGCAGTGCAAACTATCAGTGTTTCTCCCAGCCCGTTCAGCTAACGCCAGGTGAATCGCGCCAGGTGACATTTACGCTCGGCCTGCCGGCCACCTATCAGCAGCCAACGGTTCGCCAGTGCGTGGGATTGAACATCATCCCGCCTGCGACTGACGAGAATGCGTTCAACAATTTCTCATGTACCACGCTGAGAACCTGCCGTGCCGGTGGTTTCTGTCCGGCCGATCTGGCGGTCGAAGGGCTCACCGCGAGCTGTTCGGCAAATGGATCGAACTGCCGGATCGTTGCCCGTGTCCGCAATGTGGGGGCCCAGCCCTACACGCCAGCACAGCCGGTAATTCCGATCGAGGTGAGCCTGAGCGGTGGTGCGACCTTTACCCAGTCGCTCTTTTTGCAGTGCACGCCTGATGCGGGCAATCCCGGAACAGCAAACTGTGAATCTGACATCAGCGGCCCGGGTCTCAATGGGTCGCTGCCCCCGCAGCCCACGGGTGGACGCGTTGTCTATGCCCTGTTCAACGGGGCGACCGTGCCGCCAAATGTGCCAACGCTCAACGCGTGCGTGAAAATCAACCATGCCCAGCCTGGTCTTGATTTCAACGCCGACAATGACGAGCAGTGCACCACAATTCCGAACTGTGGCCAGCCGGGCGGTTGCCCATCGGATTTCGTTGCGCAGGCGCGCAGCCCGCAGATCTGTTATCGCACCCAGCCCTGCTGGGTCGCGTCCGCCTTCACCAAGATCGGGCAGCCCGCCTATGTGGGTGGTTTCAGAACCCGCATTGCCGAGTTGCAGAACCTCAACCCGACGGCATCCAGCCTGCGCCTTTGGGTCAATGGCAACTCGTTCAACATCGGCAATTGCTCGTCAAACGGCAACGAGACGCAATGTAATGTTCCAATCATCGGACTGCCGGGTGGCAACACCAGCTATCTGAGTAGCCGGACCCGCTATTTCATTCCGGCCAATTACCCGTTGGGTTCGCAGGAAATCTGCTACGAGATTGACAACATCTCCGGGTCCGATGCCGTTGCAACCAACAACCGGGCCTGCCGTCAGGTGATCATTCAGGAACCTGTTCAGGCAATGGCTGCTGTCGCACCTCCCGACGATGGTGATGATGGAGATGCGGGTGAGGAAGGCCAAGGCAAGCCGAACCTGATCATCTCCAAACGGTTGATCGGTGCCTGCACCAAGGCGGGTCAGACCTGTCGCTTCCGCATTCGCGTTGCCAACGATGGCAAGGGTGACTTCTCCGGTCCGCTCACCGTCTCGGATCGCATTGAACCTGCCGTGGGCGCGTTCCGCAGCAACACCGGCAACTGGCAGTGTGAGGCCAAGGGCGCGAGCGGCTTTGATTGTTCGATTGACGCTGTGAAGATTGCCGCCAATCGATCCACCGCCTTCGACGTGCGCATGACCATGGCGAAATCCGCCAAAGGCCGCGTGCAGAACTGCGCCACGCTCGGCGATGACGGTGATGAGGGTCCGGCCAATTGTGTGACCATTCAGCTAGCTGAAGAAAAGCCTGAACCGGAACCCGAGCCTGAGCCTGAGCCAGAACCTGAACCGGAAGAAAAGACGGCTGATCTGGCCGTTGATATTGCAGGAGATCCGTTCTGCTTCCTGCGCGAGAACTGTGCAGCCCGCATCACCGTTCGCAATGTCGGCGAGACCGGTTTTGATGGTCCGGTGACCGTTCGGCATCGGTTCGAGGGAAGTTACAATCCAAACTTCCGCTTCTCAGGCAATGGTGACGGCTGGTCATGTCGCGCCAATGGCACGAACGCCATGCAGTGCTACAATTTCAACCTGTCGCTCGCCCCGGGTGATTTCAGCCGCTATCAGGCGAATGGCGTAGCTCGCAGCCGCCGCGAAGGCACCGCAAACCATTGCGCGGCCTTTGGATGGGACGACAATCCTGCCAACCTTTCGGGCTCGTCGCGCATTTATGCGGTACAGGCCCGGCTCAGCGCCCTTGGTTTTGATGCCGGTCGCGCTGATGGACGTTCCGGCCCGAACACAAGGCGGGCGATTGCGGCCTTCCAGCGTGCCAACGGGCTGCCTGATGATGGTCGTCTGGATGAGGCAACACTCAACAAACTGTTCGAGGGTGTCGGGTCCGGTGGTGATGTCAATCCATCGAATGACCGCTCGTGCCTTTCGGTTGAGTTCCAGCGCAAGGCCGCTCCACCTCCACCGCCGCCACCAAAATGTACCGGCGGTGCGCGCTGGAACGGCGAAATCTGCCAGTGTCCGCGCGGCTCTTCCTACATTCGCGGCGTTTGCCGCCCGGATGAGGTGGTGCAAGAGTGCCCGCGCGGCTTTGAACTGATCCGTGGCGTTTGCCGTCCAGTGGTTCGCGAATGCCGCTACCCCGGTCAGTTCCGCGACGTTCGCGACCAGTGCGTCTGCCCACGTGGCCAGCAGATCATCGGCGGTCGCTGCCGTCCTCCGATTGTTGCCTGTACGGCAGACAAGATCCTTGTTCGGGGTCGCTGTGTCTGTCCATCCGGTACGCGTGAGTTCCGCGGTATCTGTCAGCCGATCATCCGGGAATGCTCTGTTCCGGGTCAGTTCCGCGATCGCCTCGGCAACTGTGTCTGCCCACGTGGTCAGCGAGTGATTGGCGGTCGTTGCCGTCGTCCGGCGATCGTCGTGTGCAAGTTCCCCGGTCAGTATCGTGATACGCGTGGTCGCTGTGTCTGTCCTGCGGGTCAGGCGGTCATTCGTGGCCAGTGTCGTCCACGTCCGATTGCCTGTACTGCGGATAAGGTCCTGGTGCGCGGTCGCTGTGTGTGCCCGAGGGGCCAGCGGGAAATCCGGGGCATCTGTCAGCCCGTCCTGCGCCAGTGTTCGGTGCCAGGCCAGTTCCGCGATGGCAGAGGCCGTTGCGTTTGCCCACGCGGTACACGGGTGATCGGCGGTCGTTGTCAGCGTCCGCGGCCCGTGATCTGCCGGGGCGGCAAGGTCTATCGCAGCAATCGCTGTGTTTGCCCGCGCAACACGCGTGAGGTCCGTGGCCGTTGTGTTCCTCGGCGCATCGACGTTCGCCCCATTCGCCCGGGTCGCCCATCCTGCGGTGCGCTGAACCAGCGGCCCTGCAAGATCACGGAGCGCATTCCATCGTGTAATCGGGGCCTGCGCGAAGACTTCCGCCGCAACCGCTGTGTGCGGTAGGGCGGATCAAGACTTTCGCCACATCCTCTTCATTTTGGTGGAAAGGGTGTGGCTTGGTTTGGTGCCGGTTTTGGAATTTGTTTGTCATTCTCGGACCGATTGAGCGGTTAAACCGCGAGTTCGTGATCCGGGAACCTAGCGCGTGAATTTTCAACGTTTTCCCGAACTGAGTGCGAACGGAATGGATCCTCGGATCACGATTTCACTGCTTTCGCAGTTCAATCGGTCCGAGGATGACAAGAGTAGAGTGGCGGGTCGTGCCGCCTCACACCCGTTCAAGCGCGATGGCGATGCCCTGGCCAACGCCGATGCACATGGTGGCAAGGGCCAGCTTGCCGTTGCGCTCATGCAAATCAAGCGCTGCTGATCCGGTGATGCGCGCACCGGACATGCCCAGCGGGTGGCCAAGCGCAATCGCGCCACCGTTGGGATTGATGTGATCCGAGGTTTCATCCACGCCAAGCTCGCGCAAGACGGCGATACCCTGGGCCGCGAAGGCCTCATTGAGTTCGATCACATCAAAATCCTGCGGTTTGATGCCAAGGCGGGCGCAGAGCTTTTGCGAGGCGGGGGCAGGGCCGATCCCCATAATGCGGGGTTCCACACCAGCCGTTGCACCACCCAGAACGCGGGCAATCGGTGTCAGACCGTGCTTCTTCGCGGCTTCTTCGGAAGCCACAATAAGCGCCGCCGCGCCGTCGTTGACGCCTGACGCGTTGCCGGCCGTCACCGTGCCGCCTTCGCGAAAAGGGGTGGGGAGTTTGGCGAGCGCTTCAACACTGGTGGTGGGGCGCGGGTGCTCATCTTTATGGACAATGATCGGATCACCCTTGCGCTGGGGAATGGTGACCGGAATGATCTCTTTCGCCAGGCGCCCGTTTTCCTGCGCGGCACCGGCCTTTTGCTGTGAGGCCACTGAAAACGCGTCCTGATCGTCCCGCGAGACCTGGAATTGCTCGGCCACATTTTCTCCGGTCTCGGGCATGGAATCGATGCCGTACTGCTTTTTCATCACGGGGTTCACGAAGCGCCAGCCAATGGTGGTGTCGTAGATCTCTGCGTTGCGGGAAAAAGCGCTGGATGCCTTCGGCATGACAAACGGCGCACGCGACATGGATTCGACGCCGCCTGCGATGACGATATCAGCCTCTCCGGACTTGATGGAGCGGGCGGCGGTGATGATTGCATCCATGCCTGATCCGCACAGGCGGTTGATGGTGGATGCGGGAATGGACTGCGGCAGGCCGGCAAGCAGCAGGCTCATGCGACCCACATTGCGATTGTCCTCACCCGCCTGATTGGCACAGCCATAGTGGAGATCATCAACGGCCTCCCAGTCGACACTTTGATTGCGCGCCTGCAGCGCCTTGAGCGGCTCTGCGCCCAGATTATCAGCACGCACCGAGGAGAGCGCGCCACCAAAACGGCCGATGGGTGTGCGGATGTAATCGCAGATGAAAGCTTCAGGCATTGGGATTTCCGTTTGTGAGAGACTGGATCAGGCGTCGAGCGAGAGCTCGCGCACAAAGGCGTTGATGAGGGCGACCAGAATTTCCGGTTGTTCGATGCAGGGGAGGTGGGCGGAACCCTTGATCACCTCAAAATGACCACCGGGGATGAGCTTGGCGAGACCGGCGACGAGCGACGGCGGGGTCGATCCGTCCTGATCACCCACAATGCACAGGGTCGGCACGGTGATTTTGGAGGCAAGCGTCGTGTAGTCGGTGTCGCGAATGGCGGCACAGGTCCCCGCATATCCCGCGACCGTGGTGCGCGTGAGCATGTTGGTATAACCGGCAAGCGCGTCCTTTTGCTTTTCGTGAAAATCCTTTGTGAACCAGCGCTCCATGATTGGGGCGGCCATGGCGGAAATGCCTTTGGTTTCAGCAGTTTGAATGCGCTCGTTCCACATCTCTGCCGTGCCAATCTTGTGGCCGGTATCGCACATGATCAGCGCCTTCACGAGGTCGGGGCGATGTTCGCTGAGGCCCTGTGCAATCATGCCGCCCACCGAGAGACCGCAGATGATGCTTTGTTCCGCGCCCATGAGATCAAGCAGGCCCGCCAGATCATCAATATGATCCTGCATGGTGTAGGGCGCAGTGCCAGCGTCCGACAGGCCGTGGCCGCGCTTGTCGTACATCAGGATCGAATAGTCGCCCGCAAGGCGCACGATGCAATCGCGCCAGATGCGAAAATCCGTGCCGAGTGAGTTGGCAAAGACCAGCAATGGCTTGTTTTCCGCCCCGATCACCTGATAGTGCATCGTGATCCCGTTGATGTTGGCAAACTGCATGCGCGTCCTCATGAGCGGCGTGGGTCGTGGATGCGGCAGTTTTGGGTCGGCGGTGGTAAAATTGCAAGATGGCAGAGCAGGGGTTCAATCCAATTTGCGTTGCTGACCCATTTTCGGGCGTGAGATGACAGGCATTTCGACAGAAAACTATCCGGTGCTGGTGGCGGCACTTTACAAGTTTGCAAGCCTTGAGGTTTTCGCAGACTTGCAGGCGCCGCTGCTGCGCGTGTGTCTGGAAAATGACGTGATGGGCACCATCCTGCTCGCATCCGAAGGCATCAACGGCACGATTGCCGGGCCGCCTGCAGGCATCAAAGCCGTGCTGCAACACATGCGCCGCGATCCTCGGCTTGCCGATCTGGAGCATAAGGAATCCGGCGCAAACGACATGCCATTCCTGCGCATGAAGGTGCGGCTGAAGAAAGAAATCGTCACGCTGGGGGCGGGCGATCTCAAGCCCGCCGAAAATGCCGGAACCTATGTGGACCCTCAGGACTGGAATGCGCTTATCTCCGATCCTGATACGGTGATTGTCGACACGCGTAATGATTATGAGGTGGCGATTGGCACGTTTGAAAACGCCACTGACCCTGAGACCACCAGCTTTCGTGAATTTCCGGACTGGGTTGATGCGAACCTTGCCGACGCGCGCAAAAAGAAGGTCGCGATGTTCTGCACGGGCGGTATTCGCTGCGAAAAATCGACAGCACTGTTGAAGGCCAAGGGCTTTGAGGATGTGTATCACCTCAAAGGCGGTATCTTAAAATATCTCGAAGAGGTGCCGGAAGAGGAAAGCCTGTGGCAGGGCGAGTGTTTCGTGTTCGATAACCGGGTCTCCGTTGGGCACGGACTTGTGCCGGGACCATACGATATGTGCCATGCCTGTCGTCGCCCGATCAGCGATGAGGACAAAGCGCAGCCGACCTTTGAGCAGGGCGTTTCCTGCCCGCACTGCTTTGACAAGCAATCTGAAGCGCAACGTCAGCGTTATCAGGAGCGCCAGCACCAGATGCATCTGGCACGCGAGCGGGGTGAAGCTCACCTTGCGGTTGATATTGCCCAGGCCAAGGAGCAGAAGAAGCGGGAATTGGAATTGCAGCGCGAGCGTTCCAATACTGCGGCGCGGGGAAACCATTGAATGAAATTGCTTCGTTCCAAGCCCTCATCCTGAGCTTGTCGAAGGGCGAGGGCGTGGCCGGTTTTAGGGCCACCTCGTGGTTCGACAGGCTCACCATGAGGTGGATAGAACGTCGACATGAAGCATTCGATGGCTTTGTTTCGCGAGACGCTTCCGTACGCCAATTCTTCTCGACAAACGTTGAAAACACATGACTGATCGCCCCATCCTCTGGTCGTTCCGGCGCTGCCCCTATGCCATGCGGGCCAGGCTGGCGTTGGATGTCTCCGGCGTTGAAATCGAGCATCGCGAGATATTGCTGCGCGATAAGCCGGCGGCTTTTCTTGCTGCCTCTCCCACCGCGACCGTTCCCGCACTCGAATTCGACGACGGCACATCGTTGGATGAGAGTTTTGACATTATGCTGTGGGCGCTGGAGCAGAACGATCCAGAGCACTGGTTGCCAAATGACGACACGCGTGATGCGGTGATGCAGTTGATTGAAGAGGCTGACGGCCCGTTCAAGCACCATCTCGACCGCTACAAATATGCAACCCGGTATGATGGCGCCGTTGCGGAAGAGCATCGTACCGCCGGGGGCGAATTTTTGATGAAGCTTGATGCCCGTCTGGGCGAGGCACCTTTT
>JBCCGR010000057.1:0-28406 GCA_039029195.1 Pseudomonadota bacterium | reverse complement strand
GTTTATTTATAGTATAGGTGTTGGCTTGCGGATTAACGATTGATTAACATTACCTCTGCCGGAGCTGCGTCGCAGCCCGAATCCGAAGGCATGAGGTGGGATGCAACAGCCCGAACACAGCTATTTCGCGACCCTGGTGCCGGTTGCTGCTGCTCCGATGCCGCCACCGGAGCCGGAACTGGGGTTCGTTGATCACCTGATCACGGCGACAGCTGCGATCTGGGCGCGAAAATATCTGGTGCTTGGCGTCATGGCGGGCTTTGTGCTGCTGGCGCTCATCTATGTCCGGGTCACAACCCCGCTTTATACATCCATCACCGAATTGCTGATTGATCCCCGCAAGAAGGAACTGATCGGTCAGGAAGTCGTACCATCTGGTCTGGGGTCTTCGGCGCTTGGTGCTGACACATCACTGGTCGACAGTCAGGTGTCGATCATCATGTCCGATTCCGTCACGCGACGGCTCGTTGAGAAGCTCAGCCTTGAAGCCGATCCGGAGTTTGGCGGCAAATCATCGTCCTTCGGGATTGGCACGCTCGCGCGCACAATTGTCTACGGAGATGCAGAGAAATTCAGCCGCTCACCTTACGAAGAGGCGCAACGCAAACTCGACAAGCGCGTGAAGGTCAAACGCAAGGGCAACACCTATATTATTCAGATCGAAGCCCGGTCTGCTGACCCGCACAAGGCAGCATCCATCTCCAACGGGCTTGCTGAAATCTATGTTTCGGAAAGCCAGCTCTATTCGCAGCGCTCTACACGTGCTGCGGCGAGCGACATCGATGCGCGGCTGGAAGAATTGCGCAAGGCGTCGGAAAAATCAGCGCGCGCTGTAGAAGACTACAGACGACAACATGGTCTCATTGGCGCGCAAAACCTGCTGATCGTTGAGCAGCAGTTGCGCGACATCAATGACCGGCTGAGTGAGGCGCAAACCGCTGAAAAGAACGCCAAGGCGCAGCTTGATGAGGTGCAGCGCGCCATTGCCAACCCGCTCAATGCGGGTCTGGGCGTGCCACAATCCACCCTATCCAACAATCTGCTGACCCGACTGGCGGAACTGTCGGCAACAGAATCCACATTGCTGACCCGCTTTCTGCCGCGCCACCCCCGCATTCTTGCTTTGCGCGAGCAACGACGCGGGCTCGAAGAAGCCTTGAATCAGGAACTCCAGAGGGTCCTGCAGCGCTATGAGACAGCCTACAATGTGGCCCGTGAAAGTGCGACGTCACTCCAGTTGGAAGTCGACAATCTCAAAAACCGCGCAGCGCGTTCCAACACGGACAGTGTGCGGCTTCGCGAGCTGCAAAGGGAAGCAGATCTGAGCCGACAGGTCTATGAGACGTTTCTCGCCCGCTCCAAGCAGGTAAACCAGGAAGTCGGACTTCAGAACGACAACACCCGCATCATTTCCGCGGGCTATCCGGCCTCCCGGCCCTCACACCCGCGCGCCATGCTTCTGCTGGCTGCCGCGCTCATGCTCGGCCTGATTGCCGGCATTGGTGTTGCCTGGCTGCTGCACCTTGTTCGGGGCACCGTGTTCCCGGCCTCTCAAACGACACATCATCAACCCCGCTACCATGGTGTATGGCAATGAACGAGTTTCGCAAGATCAACAAAAAAGTCCTCGTCACCGGTGCTGCCGGATTTGTGGGAAGCCATTTGTGCGAACGCCTGCTCGCCGAAGGTCACGAGGTGATTGGGATCGACAATCTTTATACGGGCACTGCGGCCAACGTTGCCCCGCTGACAAACTGGCCGTCGTTCAGCTTTCGCCAGCACAATGTCTCCGCGCCCTATTGGGCCCATGCGGATCAGATCTACAATCTGGCGTGCGCGGCATCGCCGGTTCACTATCAGGCGGAACCAATCGACACGATGCGGACCTCGTTTCTGGGCGCACTACACGCGCTGGAAATTGCCAAAGCCTCCAGCGGTACTGTGCTGCAGGCCTCCACGTCGGAAATCTACGGCGATCCGATGATCCATCCTCAGCCGGAATCCTATTGGGGCAATGTGAACCCCTATGGTGCCCGCTCCTGTTATGATGAAGGCAAACGGTCGGCGGAATCGCTCTTCTACTCCTACCGGTCGCTGTTTGAACTGGACGCCAGAATCGCGCGGATCTTCAACACCTATGGCCCGCGAATGCGCCAGGATGACGGGCGTGTGGTTTCGAACTTCATCGTGCAGGCGCTGAAGGGTGATCCGATCACGGTCTATGGCGATGGATCGCAGACCCGGTCGTTCTGCTACGTGGACGATCTTGTGGACGGACTCATCCGCCTCATGAACTGTCCGGCAGAAACGCTGCGCGGCCCGGTCAATCTTGGCAATCCGAACGAATTCACTGTCCTTCAACTGGCTGAACTGGTGCTTGAAATGACGGGCTCCAAATCACCGCTGAAGTTCAAACCGCTTCCCGATGATGATCCAAAGCTGCGGCAGCCGGACATTGCGCAGGCGCGGGACCAACTCGACTGGGCACCACGCACCCAGCTGCGCGAAGGGCTGCGGCGCACAATCGACTATTTCGATCTGGCGCTTTCGCAAGGTGACAACCCGCGCACTGATTGTGACATCACACTAAAGAAACAGCTCAATCTTTCCGAGCCATTGGGACAAACGTTTTAAGTCTCCGGGAACCAACCATGAGACTCACGCGGCGCGCGCTGCTTGCAGGCATCGGAGTGATGCCATTCGGCTCCTTCGGCGCAGGCGCTTCGCAAAGAAGCTTCGTCGATGTCTCCTCCATTCCCGCGCTGAAATCACTGGCACTGTCCAGGGGGATCGATATTGCCAGCGCCTATAATGGCGGCGAGCCTGAGATCGAGCGGCTGCTTGCCCACCATTGCTCGACCATCACACCGGAAAACGATTTGAAGACCGGAACACTGGCGCCCGATGGTATTGAACACGCCGATCCGTCCCGCATGGACGAGATTGCGCAATTCTGCAGCGGCAACAGTCTCAACCTACATGGGCACACATTCTTCTGGCACCAGAGCCTGCCGGGCTGGCTTGACCATGGCGATCTGAAATCCGCCATGAGTTCCCATGCGCGCTATATGGATTTTACCACCAGCCGCTACCCGCACATTGTCAGTTGGGATGTTGTCAATGAGCCGCTGGCGGACGACCGGTTCGGATTTCGAAACACAAGGCTACTTCGCCAACATGGTCCGGAATTTCTGACGTTTCTTTTTCGCCATGCACGACAGGCCGCACCAAACGCCCATCTGGTTCTCAATGACTACGGGCTTTCCTGCGCGTCCGACTATTGCGACCGCAAGCAATCCTCCTTGCTGTGGCTGATCGACAATCTGCTCAACACCGGTGTGCCCGTTGATGCCGTTGGCATTCAGGGACACATCGTGCCGCGCCATCCCATCCGGCAAAACGCACTGTCGCGCTTTCTGAAACAGATTGAACAGTTTGGCCTGTCGATTTTTGTCTCGGAACTGGACGTGAATGATATTGGTTTGCCGGAAGACGTTCGCCGCCGCGACCAGCTTGTGGCTGACTTTTACCGCCGGTTTCTCGATCCCGTTCTCGACAATCAGGCCGTCAAACGCGTGGGATTCTGGGGACTTTCAGACCGGTCTCACTGGATTGTTCATGGCTACGCGCCTTTCCGACGCGCAACGGGCACGCCGCGTCCGGCTTTGTTTGACGCGGAGCTGAACCCCAAACCAGCCTATTTTACGGTTGCCGACGCGTTGAGCCACGCCCCCTATCGCAACCCACTGCCTACCGTCAGATCCTGACCTTCTAGCGCTTTTCAAGCCTGCGCCGAATGGCGTGGCGCAGCTTCCAGCCCAGCCACAGCGCGTTCCCGAGCCAGGAGTTTGGAACAAGAAGCGTGTGCAAAGGGCGTGGTATTGCCCCCAGGCTTTTCTTGTAGGGCTGGTTTCCGATCGAAAAATCAACCGCATCTAGGCCCTGTTCGGCAGCCCGTTCGATGAAACCAATCGCGGCCTGCAAACCGGGCGAGTATTTTTCGTGTTCGCCCGGCTCCATGGTCAGGACGATACCGGTCACCTGATGATGATGCCTGATCCCAAGCGCCGCAGAAACGGTCCGGCCGTTGGCATAGAGAACCGTGGCGCAAAAAGGAGAACTGTCGGCACCGGTCTCATGCATTCGCTGATAAAAGGCGGACCAATCGACGTTTGACCCGTGCTCACCTGGTGCAAGAGCGTCCCTGCGTCGATCCCGCATTTCCCAAATCTGCTTCAGCACTTGCGGCTCACGAACCGGCCATTGATGCACCAGTTCCCGTTGCACGTCAGACGACATTGCGCGGATTTTCTTTTTTGCCGTCGACCGCAGCTTCTTGCTGAAGGTGGAAAACAGCGCGGTTCGCACCTGCTCGTCGATTGGCTTGCGCCAGGCCGCAACGTTCAGTTCCAACAGATGACGCGATCCGACGGGCGCAGGCCCTTCCGCCAGTTGGTTGAGATCTAGCCTTTGCAGAAGAATGAGATCATGTGGCGGGAGAGCAATTCGCACAGCTTTGATCAATTCAATGAAATCAGTCTGCTCCAGCACACCGGGCTGGTTGGTGACCGGAGCAAACACGTCGCTCACACCAAGATCAGGTGCCGCAATCACCCACGCACCAAGCCGTCGATATCGGCAAAGCGGAAGGGCAACACGGACTTGCGTCTGGTTCGAGTGCACCTTTTGCTCGGCGACCACAAATATCGGCTCTGCCAGACCCCGCTCTGCTGCAAAGTTATACCAGTTGGAAATCCATTGCTCCGACTGGAAGGAGTGGCTGGCAAACTGATCGAGAAACCCGCCCCAGCGACTCAGCGCAGCCTCGGGATCGGTTTCGACCTCAAAACGCCACACAGCACGCAAGTGAGCCGCTGTCGAAGATGATCCGGCAGCAGTCTCGGTCCCGTCCCATGGCTGTGCGGTTTCGAGCGTCATGAAAGCGTTCTTGGCTCGTATAACATCGAGCTTGCAGCATCGCACTCGCCTTTGTGATTTGAAAGGAGTTGCGGGTATTTTTGGTTCGACTGGTTAACGTTAAACATAAGTAAACACTGGTCTATCGCCGTTCCGGCCTCTGAGGATCGACACTTTGGCTGTATAGTCAAAGCCAAATCCATAGCCGGTGATCAACGATGAAGGCTGCCCGCCACAATGTGCTCTATTTATGCCTGCACGGCGTTGGTTCTCCGCCCAGCGGGATAAGCACTGACGAGCGCCGCTACTGGATGACTGGTGAGAGGTTTGATGATCTGCTCGATTTTGTTTCGAAGCACAATCAATCCAGCACAGTGAAGCTGAAACTCAGCTTTGATGATGCAAACGCGTCCGATCTGGATGTGGTCCTGCCCAGGTTGCTTGCGCGGAACATGACCGCACATTTCTTTGTTCCATCCTCCTTCATCGGCCTTTCCGACCATCTTGATGCGGACGCCATTCGACGGCTCGCCGAGGCTGGGATGCGCATTGGATCCCACGGCCATCGTCATGAAGACTGGCGGTCGTTTGATTGGGAACGCTTGCGACGGGACATGCAGCAGTCGCGCGAAGAGCTTTGTGACCTCGTGGGCAGGAACATCAACACCATCGCCCCGCCCTTCGGTCACTGGTCTGCCGCAATGGTGCATTTGGCAAAGTCGGTCGGTTATGAGCAGTTTTTCACCTGCAATGGCCATGCCGGACCGGCAGCAGCATTTCTCCAGCATCGGTTGGTGATGACTTGTGACACCGGAATTTCTGAATTTCGCAGGGCGGTCTCCCGACCCGCAGTCGCCAAGGCGCACCTGCGCAATGCGTTGGCTGGCCTCGCCAAAGCAAGCCACAGCGCCTGAGGTTTGTTTCTTTTTGAGTATTGCGAGTGCGCTATCAAGATTGATTTCAATGGCAGGGGCAGCAGGATTTGAACCCGCGACCTACGGTTTTGGAGACCGAATATCATATAAATTACTAATTGAAATATAATAATAAATATTCGACTAGATAAAATATGTGCAGCATAATGTGTAAGAGTTTGATGCCCATTTACACTCAAAAGACACCTACTTGGCCCTCTAAAGTGAAGTATTTATTGTCTACACCGCATCTACTTATGCCGATCAATTGGGTGTAGGAAGGGGTGTAGGAACAGCCCCTACACCTGCAATTCGCCGTCAAATGGCTACACCTTTGAATGGACGTCGAAAATATGTTGCCCGAAAAGTCGGGCTCCGCCCGACCCCGCACGCTAACAAGCAATGGAAGAACCTGATATTGCTTGCTTGCGGCACTCGACCAATGGTCTGCTCTCTGAAGTCGCAGCCGTACCATGGTCTCGGCTTGCCGTGCGGGGTCGGGCGACGCTGAACACCTCCAAGTGCTCGTCTTCGCTAACGCCGCGACTGCGACCCTTGGGTGTTCTAGCTGCCCCGACTTTCCGGGGAACAGAACATTGCGTCTAAGTCGACGCGCCTGCGGCGACAATCTGATAGAGCCATAAAAAATTCCGACGCCTGATGAGAGTATAAATGGGCATAATATCTCCGGCTGCTGCCTTGGCGAACTGTAATCGACTCGGCTCTTGACTAAATTCGGTGTTACGCGAAAAACAATATTGCAGAACTGGTTTCAGCTACAAATTTCAATTTGGTTGATCCATCGGGCACTCACCGATTTTTTCCAACCGCCAAAGAAGATCCACCTTGCTTCAGCCCAGCGCGGCGATTGCTCGTTCAAGTAACAGCATCATACAGTATTGCTGATTCCGCCATGCGATAACATTAGTTGGTTATTAACATATCTGCCCATGGCAAACGCGACAAACTCGTCATGGGCTTGGAAAGCTGGTTAGTTTTTCACCACAGAAATCCAGCAGTGATTGAAATATGCAATTCTCTATGCTGTTCTGACAATTGTGAACTAAACATTGGCTGTCGCCGCACAAAGGATTGGATGCAGTTCAACGGAACGCAAACTTGTTTTAATCAAGCCAGTTTGAATTTGTAGATTTGAGTACGGTTTTTAACCGTTCAAGCAATTTCACTTGCCTGATATATAACAGAATTCGAAATTCAATTTCATTGAGTTCCTGTGGACATTCTTGAATTTCAGATATGATTTTCCATGACATAAGAAATCGATTTCGACTGATTCCGTTCGGCAAGTTCTCGCTGTCTGGTCGGGGGCGAAGCCCATTCAATCAGGTACTGGTTGGGCGCACTCATGAAAGAGCGCGCCTTTTGGAGATGCTGACGCATCAGGAGAAGTTTGGAGCATTTCTTGTTTCCGGCAGACGCGGCAGTGGAAAGACCAGCTTTGTTGAATATGTGCTGGCGGAATATGATGCTGATGCCTTCCAGCGCTTTATTCGACTTGCCAGAAACGCAACCGGCGCAGATTTTCTTGTAGCAACGCTTCTGGGTCTGTTTTTCTCGGTAATTGCGGTGCTCGCCAGCCAACTCGTGGAGTTGCTGGTTCAGCAGATACTGGTCTCCGGACACAGCAGGCTACTGTCCGATTCACTTTCATTCGCCTGGTTGCCTATCCTGCTGATTGCGGTGTTATGCGTCGGCTTCCTCCGATTTGCGAGCGCCGGAATCGAGGCGCTTTTTGTGTTTAACCGGGGTCGAATAGAGCGAACCGCTAAGTGGTTCCAAATGCTTCTGGCTTTGGCTCTTATTGTAGCGTGGATATTGGCATTTGTAGCGCTTGATTTTCTGAATTCGTACTCAATACTACAAATAGTAGTACTTTCTATTATCGTATATTCGACGTACTTCGTGTTAAAATTCACATTTGACTGGTGGTCTAACAGTCTAAAGCGCCTAGGGATTGTGGCTGTAAATTTACTTAAGCTTGTTTATACAGCTACGATATTTCGTGTTGTCATATCTTTGTTTGTCCTGTTCTTCGCCGTGCCTTATATTGGGTTGCTATGGGCAAGCCTGGAAGTGCAGCAGAATTTCATACAATTGCCGGTGAATAGTGCGCGGTTCTTTCTGCTTGTCTGCCTTGGCGGCATCCTGGCGGCCGGCGTGATCCGACTGATTCTTCACGGCTTCGAGACGTGGACCCATCACCGCCATCCGGAGCGCACGCCACCGGTCTGGAATATGTCCTTCGCAATGCAGACTGCGATAATCCTGAAATCATCATTCCTGTTCATCCTAATTTTTTCTGTACTGGCTCCCGCGCTGACGCTTGTGTCGCAGTTTATCATCTTCGCGCCCGATCAGGCGCAGGGGGCTCCCGGGGCTTTGGCGACCTGGGTTGGGGCCAATCTCTACACACCAGAAACGCCAGTGCATTTTTCACTGGATGGCTGGGATGCCATCATCATTTTTTTGTTCCTGGGATTTGTGTTTGCCGCCGAATATCGCTGGCTGGGACTACGCACAATCCATGAGCGCAACGACGGCTCATTAACGATGCTGGGCCTTGGGGACAAAGTGCCAGGACTTCGGAGACTTTGGCCGGAGGATGATCCTGGCAAACCGAATCCCTCCAAAAAAGCCCTGCGTTGGATGGAGAACGGTTGGGGCAATCCTCTCAACCATCCGGTGAAAGGCAAAAGTCACCCCTACATGGAACGCGCGGATATCGTCCGGCGGCTTGAAAAGGCAAGCCTTGTACATGCGTTCTTCAGGTTCCGGCTTCCCGTCATCCAGGCCTGGATCAATCTTGGCTTCGACAATATCAACCATTCAGACATTATCGAAGCAATGCTGGTGCAGCTTCGTGCTCGATACAAAGCTGTATTCCTCGATCTGACCAGCGGCATCGGATTGTCCATCCGCCTCGTTGCGGCAATGGCGATCCTCATTCTGACCAAGTTCGCTTCCGTCGCACTGTTTCACGTGGGGCATATATCGGCCAATGAGCCCCGCGATATTCCGCTCATCGTCACAAACGGCAAGCCAGTGGAAGGGAGCGCCGACTATTGCCGGTTTTTCAAGGCAAATCCTGATATCGCACCATCTGTGACCGGCGCGGCGTGTTTGTTGCCGTTCAGCAATAGTGTGTTGAGCTTTTTATACACACCCATTTTTCACCTTAGCCCGAGCTTCGTGACACTGGAGCGAATTGAGACGAAAAATGGCTCCCACTATCGCTTGATGCAGATCGCTAAGTCGACCGTTAACGACGGTCAGATCTGCTACTCAAAACCGCTCGATTCGGCCAACGAGCCAAAGTCATCCGGTTCGGGCAACAAACAGGCGGAGAACTCTCGTGCCGATGTTGAAAACGCACCCAGGCTTTGCGCGCGAAATGATCTGTCCATAAACAGTCACCCGCCACTGCTCCTGAGAGTGTTGCTCGACTATAATCTTGGCCTGCCGATTCTGGTTACTGGAGCAGGGTCCACCGTCGGGGACTGCCTGTCTTCAATGATTGGTTGTGCGCAGCCTTTGCCCACCAGGGCGCATCACCCCGCCGTTCATAAGTCTGATGGTCAAATTCTGCAAAAGCGGGAACAGATCAACGGGCTCCCCACCTTTCGCGTCTATCACCTCCTGTTGTTCGCGTTGATGGGCGTGGCATGGCGGCAATTCAATTTATATTCCTCTCTTCTGCCGTACCGTGCCCGCTACCAGGAAATGACGAGGATGATTCAACTCATCCGCGGGCGGGTCACATATTCCAGTCTTGATCTGCCAAATGCGGGCTGGCTGGAGCGCATTCTTGGGCTGCGTCGGCGTGATGAGACCATTGAATCCAATCCGGATCCCCGCATTGTCGAACTTTCTTTCCTGGATCTGCTTGGCAAAACAACGCGGAATGAACCGTCCGACAAGTCGAGGTTCTGGACCTGGGTCGAATCCAAGCCGGAAATTGTCTTTGTTTTCGATGAACTCGACAAACTCACGGGCAAAGCCGATGCGGAAAGCGCCCGCACTGAACAGGTGGAATCCGCTCAGGAAGAAAACACGCAGGAACGCAAGCGATCCCAGCAGTTGCATCAGTTGCTTTCCGATATGAAGCGGATTTTGAGTTCAGAGTCGGCGCGCTTTATTTTTGTGGGTAGTCGCCTCTATCACGATGAATGGCTGGCCGATCAGGCAAACCGAAGCCCCATCCTGAGTTCAATATTCAACGGAGAAGTTTATCTGCCTTCCTTGCTCACGGACCGGGAACATCCGTACGGAAAGTTGTCGGACCGGCTTGCTGAATTTTTTATTCTGATGTTCCGCAACGCCCGGCATCGATATTATCATTGGAGTCGAATTCGGACGCTAAGCGCGTTTTCCGGCACCAAAGACATGCTTCCGGCAACTTATATACGTGCACGGCTCCCACATTCCGGCCACCCGCGCCGCCTGTCGGCATTCGCCCACTATGTGGGACTGCGCGTTTTGGATGAGAGTGCCAAGATATACAGTTTTGCGGATGGCAGATCCAAGTATCCTCCCACACTGAGCGCCGCTGTTGAAAACACGGATGAGCTCGGGCTTTCCGAACAGGAAACCCTGGAGCAATTTTTGAGTTTTCTGACCTACAGAAGTGCCGGCAACCCGAAGAAGCTTAAGGAGTTGCTGCAAGAACTGGTGGTGCCCGCTGCCCTCGCTTTTGGCCTGCCAAGACGCAAATTCCGTGATCAACGCCGTTATTTGGACGGATTGAACAATACGATTTCAGAATGTCACGACGTCATCAGGCTGGATGACAAGGCGATTTATCGCGTTCAGTTCATCGACATGCTGTATCGCCATTTATGCGATCACATGGAAGGAAGAATGCTGGAGCGCGACGACAAGGTCGCAATGTCAGTGTTCTATCTGATGGATTTTCTGCTGAAATTTCACAATCGCGGCTTTTCAAGAACCAATCTGCAACGGGTTGATGAACTATCGCACATTCATCGCGCACCCGATCTGCGCTCCATGATGGGGCTGCTGGTGGATGTTTCTTCTGAACGCTTTCTGCATCGGGTGTTGAATGGTGTTTACACGTTCAGGTTCCGCAGCGACTTCGCCCGTGAAATTGACTATGTGTCACGCATATCCAAAGGCGAAATGGCAGCTCTGAACTTTACTTTGGACGAGTCGCAAAGCCTCAAGGGCGTTTACGAGCAGACAATCCAAACGGGTCAGCGGGACAATGTCGACACGATTGCCGGACTGGGTGAACTTTACGAATATGATCAGGACTTCGAGATCGCGCGAAACTTCTATCGCAGGGCAATCTCGGTGCTTGATCAGGGATATTCTCAAGCGGTTGGAGCCGGCTTTACGGTGTCTTCGCAATCAAAATGGACCCTCGACCTTGCTCGCAAACAAGCTTCGTTGACGGAACCAGACACGATTGCCGGCACATGGATGCCTATGGGCCTTTCCATGGTGGATGACGAAAACAATCGGGAACAAATCGAAAGTGTGGTGAAGGCTAACTTTCCCTGGGCGATCGCACGGCTGCGTCTGATGTTGCAAATCGGACATACTTACGAACAGGAACGCAATCTCGAGCGCGCTCTAGCTGCCTACATGCATAGTCATCGCTTCAGCCGGGCTATCCTTGCCGCGACTAGGATCGATACCGACATGATGGATGGCAGTGGTCCTCTTGATGTCAATCGCAGCATCACAGGTGAAGGGTTCTCGATCATCTATCAGGGGGCAATGGCCGCAGCCTGGATCCTTGAAAAAGACAGCCTGCAAATTGATGACTCAATTGTCCATGCGGAGCTCGCACTGGGAAGGCTCTACCGTCAATTCCGCATCCTTTTTCCTCACAGCTGGTTCAAGCTGACCAAAGATCTGACCCATTTCAGCGCTGAGAATACAGGCATGCTGCTGACTGCCAGCGATATCCACGGCAAGGTCGGCGATCTCTACTTTTTCAAAGGCAAACAGGCGCTGCGTGGTGTTACTGATATCGAGCAATATCGCCAAGAACAGTATCGGGTTGGCTATCTACTCCAGGCACACCACCACTACGCACTGAGCATCTGGAACATTCGGTATTTTCTGGCGCTGAGACAGCATCAAAGCACGGCTCGACTGAACATACTCAACGGCGAATCCCGGGACGTAGACGTTTCTCATGTTCACCCCAAAGATGTTGAACGTGCCGCAGAAGCGCAGACACTGGCGGCGGACGGTGCCGTTCCCGACCGAATTTACGAATCTCTGTCGGACACGATCACCAGCATGTCGGAAGCCATTCTGGCACGAACGGCAATCGGCAGTCTGCTCGAACGGCTTGCGTCACTTCAAACAGCAACTCCCGCACCAAATACGGATATCGAAGGAGAGCTAAACAATTTTGGCGAAGAGCTGAGCGAGAATATAGATAAATTTCTCAAACACTTACCCGCGCTGCGCTTGGGCGAGTTAACTGACCAAAAAAGTGGAGGAGAAATTGACCTCTCTGAAATGGACCCATTGGCGCAGTTCCAGCTGTTCGGGACCAGAGATGGACAATTTGCCAGCCTGTTCGGTGTGGAGTTTACCGCAGGACCAGCGCACCTTTGGCTTGGCGAACCGCGCGCCTACAGCAATTCATCATCCGGCACGCCAATTAAGGAATTTTCGACCACTAGAAGCCTGCACTTTCGCGGTCTCGTGGAGCAGCATGAGCGGCTGTTCGCGCAGATATTCTTTTCAAACGTTGCCGCAAAAAACTATCTGCAGGGCGGCTATTCGACAGATGCCGCCGGAGAATATCTGCTTCAGGCGGAAACAATTATCTCTGTTCTGTGGGCAATCCGCCAGGTCAACTGGTTGAACGCAAACGCGAACGAAAAGACGACGGATCTGATAAAAGATATCGTCAAGTTCTACGAAGGAGAGGCCCGAAAGCCCAACACGGCAAAAATTTCGGATGGGATCGATATTGTCGGAGATTTGAGCGTTTTTGAGAACGCTCAGTGTGCGCTTGGGGCGATTGCGTTGCGTGCATTAAGAAAGGCTGTCCACCTCATACAGATCAGTCATCGACCATCCGCCACACGTATGGGACACAATCACGGCGATCCCGAAAAAATCCGCATCTCGTCTCAATCAATGACGGATGACTACGAACTGTCCCAACTCTGGAGGGACGATCCCAGACCTTTGACCCTGGCGGCCAGTCTTGTTTTGGCGATTGCGCGACCTTCTGGTGCGTCGAATGGTGAGGACCGTCTGGTAGATCAACTGGCCGCCACAGTATATGACAGTTTTCTACTACCACATGGTGCGGGACTGTTCGGCAAACGGGGCGACAAAAACTGGGAGTTCCAGGATTGCCGAAAAACGTTCTCCGGGCTTTATCGAACACTTGAAAGATATCGCTATCCCATCCTCAACCGCCTCAACGGATTAAAGATTCTCGCCGATGCCGCGATCATCCATGGGGTGGATATTCTTGATGAGCGCTCGTTTGACCAAGTAGAGTCTGAGGAGTCCGGTGAGTTGGATCGGAAGCGGGACGCCGAACATGCCGCGCTTATCGGTCGGTTTACCAAGGAGCTGGTAGCCACTGCTGGGATCTTCGATTCTGAAATGCACTTTCCTCCCTTCCGTCTTGGGACGACGCTTGCTCTTGCGCACGCATATTGCAAGGAAAACCAATATTGGACGCTCTACGACACCGCATCGGGAAACGAGGAAGACGAAAAGAAAGTCCAACAGTTTCAAAATCCGTCCGCTACCCGAGACTGGAACAATCCTCCCACATTGTCGGCTGCTCTGATCACGCGCGAATCATTGGGAGAATATGCGTTGAATTTCCTTCGCCGTGCGGAGCAGATGCACAGTATGGGAAAAGCCTACTACGATAACATCGCGCATTTGCACTATCTGAATGATGACTACAACGACCGTATTTTGCACTACAATCATGCTCAACAGATGATGTTTTCGGAATTGACGCACATCCTCGCTGGTTACGTGCATTCCGAGACGTTTCCGGATAGGGCCGGTGAGTGAAAGCAATGTGCCGGCATGGACCTTGGAGATTTGGCAGGGGCAGCAGGATTTGAACCCGCGACCTACGGTTTTGGAGACCGTCGCTCTACCAACTGAGCTATACCCCTTCGCGCCGGGGCGTTTTATGCCCGTCAACCGCAATTATCAAGCAAAGTTTGCGGGGCAAGGCCCGCAGGTGAATTCAGGCAGGCAAAAAGACCGCCCAACAACAGCGGCAGCGTCCGGTTGCAATCCGAACACCAAAACTCGATGGCCTTTTGTTCACCTCTCGCGCTCAGGCAACGGTTGGTCTTGAGCCATCAGGTTTTATAGTGCCTTGAATGACCGCACGTCCCGCTTTACGGGAAATTCCGCAGCACGCGACAAGGATGGGGACGGCCATGATCATCGCAGTTTACGATTGCATCTCAGACGATGTCCTGACGCAGAAGCACGGGCGCAGCGGAGCGCAGATTATTCGTTGGATCGCGCCAGCCCTGCCCGAGGCAGAATTTTTGTCCGTGCACATTGCCGGAAATGAACCGTTCCTGACGCCGAACGAAATTGACGGCCTCATCATCTCGGGCTCGGAAAAGGGTGTGTACGACGAAACCGGCTGGATGGAGGGTTTGCGCTGCAATCTTCAAGACATGCGCGAAGCGGGTGTGCCGATGTTTGGCATCTGTTTTGGGCATCAGATTCTGGCAGATTTGTTCGGTGGAAAGGCTGAAAAGGTCGATCGCGGGTTTGTCGTGGGCACCCTCGCGGTCGAGGACAATGTGAAATCCTACCAGGCGCATTTGGCGCATCAGGACCAGGTCACAAAGGTGCCCGAAGGTGCGACGGTGATTGCATCCGCCTCGCACTGCCCGGTCGCTGCATTATCTTATGATTTTCCAGCACTTTCGGTGCAGTTTCATCCTGAATATGATGAAATTTTCCTGCGCGATCTCATCGATATTTTTGGGCCGAAACTCTTGGCTGAAGGCGACATTGAAACGGCACGCAAGTCTGTTCGCGGCGGTGTGCCCCCCGACCTTTACCACAAGGAATTGGCCACGTTTTTTCGGGAAAACATCTGATCACGAGTGCGTCCGCCGCTCCTCGTGGTCGCTAATGAGTGAGGCGCCAATCCGCTCTTTGGCGAAAAAATTTGCTCATGCAAATATCGTTGACAGCGGTCTCAAATTCCGACATCACGACAGCAATGGTTCCCACGCAATGCGACAACGGGATTAATAGGGAACACGGTACGGTGTAGCCAACAGGCGCCAAATCCGTGACTGCCCCCGCAACTGTAGGCGGCGAGTGACTCTGGAAAACCACTGACCCGACAGGGTTGGGAAGGCCAGCCAAACTTCGACCCGCAAGTCAGGAGACCTGCCATTAATCGTTCCACTAACCCAGGGCGGGGTGCTCTGGAGGGAGGCATTTATGGCACACACCTTGTGGCATTCTATTTTTTGCACCTTCGATCTGCGCCCCGATTCAGGCGGAGATCGATATGGCAGACCGTGTTGAAATCAAAGCATGTGACCGAGAAGTCGACAGACATTTCGAGCAAGAACATGCCGAAAAACAACAAATTAGAGCCTATGAGCGCGTTGCGTTTCGCGATGAGTGCTCTGACAACCACACCCTTTTGATTTGCAGCACCTGCTTGGGAAGCACAGCCGCGTCGAATTTGCGTGCCACGCTGGCTGACGATCTGCCTGCTGGCTACAGCATTCGCGCGGTGGACTGCATGGCCGGATGCGACCACCCGGTCACGGTTGGATTTCAGGCGCCGGGCAAAGCGACCTATCTGTTCGGCGGAATAAAGAGTGCGGCTGACATAGCCGGGATCCTGGCGTTCACCCACCAATATCAGCAAAGCAAAACCGGCTGGACCAGTGCCAGCGACCGTCCGGCAGCGCTTTATGAGAAAACCCTTGCGCGGGTGCCGGCCCTTCCCGGAGTGACGGGCCGATGATCAACGGACAGTTTTCCCCGGCTCAGCGATCCCATCCGGCCATACTTTCGGTTCGGGACCTTCAATACACCGCGCCGGGGGGGCAGACCCTCCTCGACGAGGTGTCGTTTGATGTGGAACGTGGGGCAATCCTTGCCATTGCCGGGCCAAACGGGGCGGGCAAGACCACATTGCTGAACCTGATGTCGGGCCTGCAAAAACCCACATCCGGCGAAATTCTCATTGATGGCAAAAGCCTGACCGCTCTGAGTGCGGCGCAACGCGCCCGGCAGATTGCCGTGGTGAGCCAGCAATCCTCCCCGGACGCACGGCTCTCTCTGCGCGACTACGTGGCGCTTGGCCAATTACCAATCTGGTCGGACCATGCGGCCCGCGAGCACGCCGAAGCGCTTGATCACACGCTAGAAAAAACCGGGCTGGAAAGGCTGGGTCACAAACCCATGGGGCAGGTTTCCGGCGGCGAGCGACAGCGCGCGCATATCGCGCGAGCGCTGGTGCAGCAGCCGCAGCTTCTGATCCTCGATGAGCCCACCAACCATCTCGACCCGGACGCGAAGGGGAGGGTTCTGTCGCTCGTCACCGCGCTGGGCGTGACGGTGGTCATGGTGATCCACGATTTGGTGATGATCCCGGAATTCGCAACCCATGTGGCGCTGATGAAGGACGCACGCCTCACCGCCTTCGGGCTGGTTGGTGACATTCAGACCCCTGCCGCAATCCACCAGACATTCGGCGTCGATTATCGGCTGTTTGATCATGGCGACCGGCAGATCCCGGCGCTTGATATTCGAAAATCTCTCTTCCCCAACACAGGAGCAAACCTATGAAAAAATTGGCTTTGGCCACCGCTGCAATTGCACTCACCACCAGCGCGGCTTTCGCCGAGGTGACTGTCGACAATTGCGGCTCACCGCTGACTTTTGAAAAGACACCGGAGCGTCTCGTCGTTCACGACATGAACATGACCGAGATGGCCTTTGCGCTTGGTCTGCAGAAGAAGATTGTGGGCCTCACAGGCATCACCGGCTGGTACAAAACCAGCCCCACATTCGATGAGCAGCGCGGTGAAATCCCTGAACTCGCCCCCAAATATCCGACCATGGAAAACCTGCTTGCCGTCTCGCCGGACCTGTTCTTTGCCGGCTGGTATTATGGCATGAAACCTGGCGGCGACGTCACACCGGACACGCTGGCCCCGTTCGGCGTGAAAACCATGGTGCTCACTGAAAGCTGTGTCCATCTCAACAAGGATCGCCCGGTTGCGAGCATGGATCTGCTGTTCAGCGATGTTGAACGCCTGGGCAAGGTCATGGGGGTTTCCGACAAGGCGGCTGAACTGGTTTCCGGCTGGAAAAAGCAACTGACAGCGATTGAGGCGAAAACGGCGGGCAAGGCAAAGCCGCGCGTGTTCCTGCTCGACGGCCCGGCCGATGCGCCTTTCACGGCGGGCAAATTTGCCATTCCCGATGCGATGATTTCCGCGGCGGGCGGCGAGAATGTCACCCACAGTCTCGACACAAGCTGGGGCCGCACATCATGGGAGGCGGTTGCCGCTGCCAATCCGGAATTTCTGGTGCTGCTTGATTATCAGACGGGGAATGGTGCTGCCGACACGTTCAAATTCCTGCAGGACCACCCGGTCATGTCGGGCACGGACGCGGTCAAGAACAAGCGCTGGATTGGCCTGCGCTATGAAGAGCTGACACCGGGTCCCGCCAATATTGACGCCATTGAGAAGATGGCAAAGGCCATGCATCCGGACCTCTTCTGAGGTGACCCGTTTCAGCATCACAGCAATTCTGGGCGTGGCCATTCTGGCCGCGCTCATCGTGCTGTCGGTGCTGCTTGGAACCACCAAAATCCCGCTTCCCGACATTGTCGGCGCCATTGCCAGCGGCCTCGGGCTGAGTGGTGAAGCGGCAACGCCTTTGCAGCGCATCGTGTTCGATCTCAGGCTGCCGCGGGCGCTGTTTTCTGCCGTCATCGGCGCGGGCCTGGGCATTGTTGGCGTGGTGCTGCAAACCACAACGCGCAACGATCTCGCAGACCCGTTTCTGTTTGGCCTGTCATCGGGCGCGGCGGCTGGCGCGGTGCTCGTCATCACCGTCACAGGTGATGTGCTTGGCATCTGGACCCTGCCACTTGCGGCCTTTTGCGGTGGCATCATCGCCTCCACCATCGTGCTGGCTCTGGTGCGGGCCCTGCAGGATGGCGCGCCGGAAAAACTCATTCTGGCAGGCCTTGCCGTTTCGTTTCTGTTTGCGGCGATCACAAACTATCTGATCTTTGCGGGCGACAATCGCGCCGCCCATTCCATCGTGTTCTGGATGCTGGGTGGCCTAGGCCTTTCCCGCTGGCAGACCCTGCCGCTGATCCTCGCGGGTCTCGGGCTGATTTTCGCCTATGCTTTTTTCAGGCGGCGCTGGCTGGATGCGTTGCTGGCAGGCGACGCCACCGCCACCAGCCTCGGCGTGCCGGTCGGCCAGTTGCGCATGAGCATGTTTTTGGCCGCAGCGCTGGCAACGGCGAGCTTCGTTTCGGTGGCCGGGGTGATTGGCTTTGTGGGTCTCATGGTGCCGCATCTGGCACGCGGGCTGGTCGGTCCGCTGCACACGAAGCTTCTGCCAACGGCGGCGCTGATTGGTGCCATGCTGCTCACCGGCTCGGATATTCTATCCCGCCTGCTGCTTGCCCCGCAGGAATTGCCCGTTGGCATCGTCACCACGTCCATTGGCGCGGTGTTTGTTTTCGTGCTGCTGATTGGAACAAACAGGCGGTAGCGGTTCAACGCTCCGCCTACGACCCCATCTTGTATTTCGCGACGCCTTCGCCCAGATGTTTGACGTTTTCCTCGCGCAGTCGCGCGGCGGCATCATCGTACAGGAAGGGCAGGAAGGCGTAGCGCCGACCCTCGGTCACCGGCGTCACCCGGTGCAAAAGCGAACAGGAAAACACCACGGCCCCCCCGGCCGGCGCCTTGTAGGTGCGGGGGCCATATTCGGGAAATCCCACTTCGCCGCCTTCGAACGCGCTGTTGAGATTGATCGAAACAGCAAAGCGGCGATGCGCGGTGCCGCTGGTGGTGTTGTCGCGATGCGGCTTGAAATGCGCGCCATCCTCCGCCGCATAACAGGCAACCACATAGCGCTCCATTCGGGTGACCTGAAACTGATGCACCTTCATGATTTCAGGCACCACCCGCCGGATGATCCGCGACTGAATGGCCTGAATCACCGTCTTGTCTTCGATCCCGTAGTCCCTGCGGCGCTTGTGCTTGTGGTCCTGCAACATAACCGTCTTGCCCTCGACCTCCCGCATGAAGCCGGACTCTTCGCCGCCATCCTTGTCGTAGAGCGCGATCAGTTGCTCACAAAATTCCGGTTCAAAAACCTGCGGCAAAACCAGAACCGGGGCCTGCACATCAAAGCCGCAAAACTGCTCCGGTGGCGGCAGGGATTTGAGATAATCAATCACCTCACCAGCCCCACTGTCGTTTGCGGCAAACGGCACCACTTTCAAAATGCGCATGGTCGGGTCGAGCACCAGCCAAAATCGGCGCCAGGCATCGGAGTCTACCTTGCCGTTGGAATCGTCCGGCGCTGCGCCATATTTTTTGGCGACGTCGTTGCCAAAGTCCCAGAAAAACCGCAGGCCGGGCAGGCTGTTGGCGATCCGGCCATTGGTCTGATCCGTCTGGTCGTTGCTGATCCCGAAAAAACAGGCGCGAGCGTCGTCGAACAGCGAGCGAGCATCGTGGACGGCGCTCAAAGCCTCGCGGCTTGTGGGGTCGGCGGCCGTCACGAAAAAGCACAGAACGATGTAGCGCCCGGCGGTGGTGTCGAGCACATAGCGCGGGTTCTCGCCGCTCGGCAAAGCAAACCAGGGAACCGGATCCCCGGGCATCAGATTGACGTAGCGTGTCATCGTCTCAACCACCTCGTGTTTTTGAAACACTGCCATTGCAAAAGGAAGAGAACAATGGGGGGATAGCGGAAGCTATTGGGGGAAAGCGGGCATTGGGCCAATTTGTGCAGGCGCGCGCTCAATAAACGTAAGCTGACATTCAATTGCGTTACGAGTTCGCGGTTGGCTCGGTGCTTGTCGCCGGTGCTCTGTGCCATGTGCTGCCATTGGCGAAATGGAGGAAATTCACACTTCGAGCCCTTTGCGAAAGTAGAGGGCATGTCGCGATCAGACTGACTAATCGGCGATGAATTGGTTTTTCCTTTCGGCGGAAGATGGAGCCGGGAAGGCACGTGGAGGACGGTTTCCTTACCGGATCCTTGATGGCAACTGGAGCTGCCAATGATCCCATACTCTGATTGGTTTTGGTTGAAGGTCAGTTGGCGTAGCGCGCGCTCATTTCCGGATAGTTTTGATCCAGATGCAGATCGGCGCTGCGGCTTTGTTCGATGACTGCGCGCGCGTTGGGCAGATCATTGCTCGTTGTGCGGAAAATTGCGGCTTCGCCATCCAGTCCATGGTCGATCCAGCGCTGCTCTAGCCGGTCCTGCAGGGCATCGAAGCTAGGACAGACAAAGATCGTCAGAGCAAAAATGTCCTGTAACGACGACCATGGCGTGGAGTTGAGCAGCAGATAGTTGCCCTCGACAACCACGACCGGCACATCTGGCGAAACCGCAATTGAACTGGCAATGGCTAGGTCCATCTTCCGGTCGAAACGAGGGTGATAGCTTTCGTCCTGAGCTTCTGCGAGTTGCCGAACGGCTCGGCAAAATCCATTGCTGTCGAAAGTCTCAGGTGCGCCTTTGCGGGCCAGTTGGCCACGGGCTTCAAGGAGGCTGTTGTCGAGATGATATCCATCCATTGGCAGCAGCACTGCCTGAGTCGGTGGAAAACCTGACACTGAATCCGCTTCGGCTTCCTCATTGAGTTTACGCACCACGGCCTCCGCGAGTGTGGACTTTCCCGATGCCGGTGGACCGGCAATGCCCACCATGATGCGCCCAGACTTGCCCAGCTTTTCGCGGATGAGGGCGCAGACGCAATCGGCGTCCTGTTCCAGGGTGGTGGTCATCACGCCACCATGCCAGCCTCATCCGGCCTCTTGGCTCCGGTCATCAGTGCCACGGCATCCGACATGGAACAATCCGTGGGATCGACGACGCACAGGCGCCGGCCCAGCCGGTGAATGTGGATGCGATCGGCGACTTCGAACACATGCGGCATGTTGTGCGAAATGAGAATGATCGGAATACCGCGGGATTTCACATCCTGGATAAGCTCCAGCACCCGGCGCGATTCCTTCACACCTAACGCTGCCGTCGGCTCATCGAGAATGATCACCTTCGACCCGAAGGCGGCAGCACGAGCCACGGCCACACCCTGACGCTGACCTCCTGACAGGGTTTCGACGGCTTGACCAATATTCTGAATGGTCATCAAACCCAGTTCCGACAGTTTTTCGCGCGCGAATTTTTCCATCGCAGGACGGTCGAGTCGACGCAGAAATCTGCCCATAAAGCCTTTCCTGCGAAGTTCCCGTCCCATGAAAATGTTGTCAGCAATGGACAGGGCAGGGCTGACCGCAAGAGTTTGATAAACCGTCTCTATGCCCTCTTCACGGGCGTCGATGGGGGAGGCGAAGTTCACCTGTTTGCCTTCCAGAAAAACCTCTCCCTCATCGGGTTGGACGGCGCCGCACAAGGCCTTGATCAGGGTTGACTTGCCAGCGCCGTTATCACCGATGACCGCCAGGATCTCGTCCGATTTCAGCTCGAAATCGCAATGGTCGAGCGCGGTGACACGTCCATATCGTTTGACCAGGTTCTTGGCCGAGAGAATAGGCTGCTCCGTCACGTTGAAACCTTTCTAATCCACTGGTCGGTAGTAACAGCGGCAATGATCAGCACGCCTATCAGCAGGAACGTCCATTGCGCGTCTGCTCCGGCCATTCGTAGCCCCATTTCGAACACCCCAACGATCAGCGCTCCAAGAAACATGCCGATGATCGAACCGCGTCCGCCAAACAATGAAATGCCTCCGATCACCACCGCGGTGATCGATTGGATGTTGCCCTGAACACCGGTTGATGCCCCGGGTGATATTGCTCCATATCGGCCTATCGACACCCAGGCCGCAATCCCGCAGAGAAGGCCAGCAACCATGTAGACCTGGATCAGCATTTTATTGGTGTCGACCCCGGCCAGTTCGGCAGCCTCCTTGTCGTCCCCCACAGCGTAAACATGTCGACCCCAAGCCGTGCTGCTGAGTATGTAGGCGAACACCGCCACCAAGATTAGAAACGCGATAACCCCATACGTCACACGCGCATCGCCGATTCGGAAGATTGTTCCCCAAAAATGCAGCGACGGAGCCTGCTCGGCAATATCCTGACTGCGGATCGTTTCGTTGCGCGAATAGATGTAATTTGCCGCGAGGATGATCTGCCAGGTACCAAGGGTCACGATGAAAGGTGGTAACCGGAGTCGTGCGACCATCCAGCCGTTGCAGAAGCCCATAAATGCACCGGCAGCCAGCCCGATTAGGATTGTCATCTCGGCTGGAATTCCATAGCGAAAGCTGAACTGTCCCATAATGACCGACGAAAACACCACGATTGCCCCGACTGACAGGTCGATCCCTGCCGTAAGGATGATAATCCCTTGCGCAATGCCGATGATGCCAACGATTCCCACCTGTTGCAGAATCACTGACAACGTGTTGACTCGATAAAAATTCGGATTGATCAGGCCAAAGACAACGATCGCAAAAATCATGACGATCAACGGCACAAGGAACGGATACTTATGCAGTGTCTGATGCAGAAAGCCGATGAGGCCCTTCTCATGCGTCTCAAACTCAGCCACCTGTTCCTCGGATTTATCCTTTACGGCGTTCTCGAACTTGTCTGAGTCGGTTGTCATGGGCCCCTCCGTCCGTTTTGGCATACTATAGGAAAGGGGCGGGCCGAGACCCACCCCTTCCGCGGATTTTATTGGTTATAAGACAACCGGACCGGTTAGCCCCAACAGAGCTTGAGTCCTTCGGCCACGCTGATCGACGGGACACCGTCGACAGGCTTATCGGTGATCAGCGCCACGCCGGTGTCGAAGAAATTCTTACCTTCGGTTGGCTTGGGCTTTTCTCCGGTTTCGGCGAAGGTCTTGATCGCTTCAACTCCCAATTTGGCCATCAGAAGTGGATATTGCTGCGAGGTTGCATCGATGATGCCGGCTTCCACGTCCTTGACACCCGGGCAGCCGCCGTCGACACCGGTGATGATCACATCATCAGGTTTGATACCCACCGCTTTCATAGCTTCCCATGCGCCCGACGCGGCAGGCTCGTTGATCGCATAAACGACGTTGATGTCGGGGTCGATAGCCAGCAGGTTTTCCATACCCTTACGGCCACCCTCGGGGTTGCCTTCGGTGACCTCGTTGCCCACAATCCGCGGGTCGGTCTCGTCACCCCAGCGATCAGGATCGCCAAGCTCAATGCCAAAACCAGCCATGAAGCCCTGATTGCGCAGTACGCCAACCGTAGGCTGGGCTGGGTTGATGTTCAGTCCTGCGATTTTGGCCTTGGCCGCGGCCTCGTCACCCAATGTCGCACGGGCCCACGCACCGGCAAGGCGTCCGGCCTCAAAGTTGTCGGTGGCAAAAGTCATGTCGGCCACGTCAATCGGAGCAAACGGCGTGTCAAGGGCGATCACCAAAAGACCCGCTTCCCGTGCAGCCGTTACGGCGGCGACGAGTGAATCAGGAATCGATGGCGTGATCAGGATTCCGCCCGCGTTATTGGCAACGCAGGTCTCAATGGCTGCGATCTGGCTTTCAAAATCCGTGTCAAACTTGCCAGAAAAAGTCGAGAGTTTGACCCCTTGTTCTTTGGCAGCTTGTTGCGCACCTTCCTTCATTTTCACGAAGAAAGGGTTGGTTTCAGTTTTGGTAATCAAACAGGCAGATATGCCATGGCTGTCTGCCAGGGCTGGGGCGGCTGATATGGCTGTGAGCGCAAGTGCACCCAATGCAGAAGCGATGATTGATTTTTTCACGTTAATTCCTCCCGAAAGTTAGATGACTGGATCGAAGTTCTGAGTTCCATGGGGAAATGGTCGGTCCCGTTCAATTGAACAGTTACGTTCATCCGCACCTGTTCTTCGAGAAGGCTGTCAAATTTCAATAACCCTGTCAATAAATAAATCAAATTGATTTATTAAAAAAAGGCGTTCACTGTGTGAGTTCATTCTGAGGGGAGCGAAGGCCAGGACACAGATCTGAGAACCGGTCGAGGTAGCGGATTGGAACATAAGGAAGACATAGTGAACCATCCTCGCGGGGGAGCCAATCAGAGCCGGATGCGAGATCACAATGAGCGGCTCGTGCTTTCCTTGGTGCGTCGCCATGAAAGTTTGTCAAAGGCGCAAATTGCCAAGCGCTCCGGTCTGTCCGCACAAACAATTTCGGTCATTATGCGATCACTAGAGGCTGATGGTCTCCTGCTGCGCGGCGAACCTCAAAGAGGTAAGGTGGGTCAGCCTTCCATTCCCATGCGACTGGATCCTGAGAGGGTCTATTCCATTGGTCTGAAAATTGGTCGACGCAGTGCCGATATGGTGCTGATCGACTTTTTGGGGAACGAGTTGGAATCGCGATCAATCACCTTTGCGTATCCAACTCCGGAGGTTCTGTTTAAATTTGCTCAATCAGGCATTTCGAAACTAATTGACGGATTGCCGGCAGAACACCGCTCGCGTGTCGCTGGCGTTGGCATAGCCATGCCGTTCGAGTTGTGGAATTGGGCGGAAAAGATTGGCGCATCAGAATCCGAAATGGCTGGTTGGCGCCGATTCAACTTCCGGGCAGAACTGGCCGCATCGACTGGCTTGCCAGTATTTGTTCAAAATGATGCAACCTCTGCATGCGGTGCAGAATTGGTTTTCGGCAGGGGCACCGAACTCAGCGACTTCATCTATTTCTTCGTTGGTACATTTATCGGTGGCGGCATCGTCCTAAATAACAATCTATTTGTCGGACCGACGGGCAACGCTGGTGCCCTTGGCGCCCTTCCGACGACTCAAAGCGATGGTGCAATCTCCACGCTGATCGATGAAGCTTCGGTATACACGCTTGAATTGCGCATGAAACAGGCCGGGATGGACGATTCTCCCCTTTGGATCAACCCCGACGAGTGGCATTCGCTGGGACCGTTGCTTGATCAGTGGATCAGCACGACGGCCCACCACCTGGCCCGGGCCACCGTCGCCGCCTGCAGCATAATCGACTTTCAGGCTGCCGTAGTTGATGGTGCGTTTCCTGACGACATCCGACGGCGGTTGGTCGCGGAAATGCAGGTGGAGGCTGATAAACTGGACACAAGGGGGATCGCCCGGCCAATTGTTCTTGAAGGACTGGTAGGACGCGGAGCCCGTGCACGCGGCGGTGCCGGCTTGCCATTGTTTGCACGCTATCTGCTCGACCAGAATGTGCTGTTTAAGGAAACCGGAGAAGCCTAAGCGGTATCAATGTAAGCGCGGTCGCTTGATAGTTTTTAGGCTCGCCAAATTCGCCCTATCAAATCGTGTCGCGCCATCCCCAATTGTTCGCCATTTCCAGACACTCTCGCCACGAAACCATTGTGTCTGTGGTCCCAAGGCCCCGCATCGATGCCGCCGCCGCAGCATGGCCAAGCCGGAGGGCATCTGTGATGTCCATATCATCATGCAGGCCATAGAGAAGGCCGGCTGCAAACGCGTCCCCGGCGCCATTAGTGCCTTGGATTGCGTCTGATGGAACCGAGACCGACGGGATTAGGTATTCATTGCCATCCTCGCTGACTGCGACGGCGCCGTCAGGAAAATGGGCTACAACAAGCTGCATTGACCCCGCCTCAAATATTGCCCGAGCCGCTTCGACACAATGATGGGTATCCATATTCGTCACGCCTTCGGCGGCTAAACCGGCGATGGCAGCAATTTCGAAATCATTGACAATCAAGAGGTCCAAATGCGCAAGGCACGGTCGCACCAGTTCCGCAATTCGGTCCGCCGATATCGAGCACAGTTCAAGATTGGTGACAATTCCCGACTGTTTCGCCTCCCTCAGGACCGTCACCCAGCCATTTGGGTCCGCGCCCCAAGCGGTATCCATTCTGGGGTGAACGCCCGGAAGACCAAGGTGAAGAATGCGCGCCGTTGTTTCTGAAAAATCAAATTTGTCCGGCGTCAATTCAGCCGCGGTGCCCGGGATATATAGGTGGGTGCGCTGGCCGGAAGCTTTAGAGGTAAACGCATCGGTATGTGCGGTCAGCCCGTTCTTGGCAACAACCAACCCCGACCGTTCGATCCCAACTGAATCGGCCTCGGATAAAAGAAACTGCCCGTCCTCGTCGTCTCCGACAACGCCAATGGTTGAGACAGGCAAATCCGCGTCTAGACGTTTCATGTCCACAGCCAGATTGCAGGCTGATCCACCGCCCCGAATGTCATTGGACAAAATCTCCACGACCTCTTCTTCAGAAGGCCAGTGGGAGACCAATTTGTTATGATCCGCGCACCAAGTTCCGCCGGTCAGGATGCCCCGGCGTGAGGATGCTCCAAGTCTCATTTGGCTTCCGCCATCAGAATTGGATCCGTCACTTCTCGATCCACCTCGAGTGTTCGGATGGGTTTTTTGCCAGACTTCCTAAGCTGATCGTGATAGGCCACAACTGCCTCTTCAGGTGAAATCTCCCTCTCTACAACCCGTCGCATCGAACGCACGACTTCGACCGGATCTTCAGAAAAATAAATCTTGCGACCGAACAGAGCAACACGGGCACCAAATCGTTCGGCCTGACTTATCAACTCGAACGTGTCTCGAGCAGTTCCGGCGCTTCCACCAAGTATGCCAACGATAAGGTTCTCTGGATCGAATTCAGCTAATTCGGCCATCGCGCGTGCACCATTGTACTGCATCTTCAGAAACAGCGGGCGATCCGCCCTCGCAACCCCGGCAAGGCAACGCACGATTGCGTCGTTGATGTAGGTCCCTATGTCTACATGGCCTGTATCAATCGGAAAGGCCGGATTGAAGACCTCCAGAAAGTGCCGCATGCCAGCCGCGCTGGCCTCGTCGCGGAATTGGGAATAAGCGCCCAAAGTGGCGACGTCACGTTCGACGTCATTGTAGAAGGTTACTGCGTACAGACCCAAATCGCAGAAGGCCCGCGCCCGGTCCATTCGCGCTGTTCGAAATGGCTGCGCTGGGTGGGCTCTGTAGTTCGCACCACGATGGCCCCATATATCCGTCCCCTCGTTCAGTCGGATGGCTGGTGTCACGTCAACTGAAAGATAGTCGCCCTGTGCCGCAAGCGCCTCGGCCGAGGACTGTGACATCAACATGATGTCCACCAAACCGGAAGCGATCATCTCCTTCATTGCTAATCGGTAAATTGACACGGGTTTGGCAAGACCGGTTTCGCCGTCGATTCCCGTTGCACCAGCACCACCTCCCATGTCGCCGTCCTTGGCATCGGCAATCACAAAGTCTTGTGGCCTGTAATTGCCACTACGGATGCGGTCTAACTTCTGGTCAAGTTTGGGCACTTTTGAAGGCATTTTGGTCTCCGAATTCGCTTGTTTGGCGTTTCGGGCCAGCGCCTGTCAAATCAGGTTTGGCTCGATGTTTCGCGGTTGAGTGTGGGCAATACAAGCACTACGGCGCTCAAAATAAAAGCCCGACGGGACCTGCCGAGAAGAACTGACTCAATTCCAACAAAAGCGCGATTCCGTGCTTATCTTTCAATTCTGATTGATCAAAATTATCATCCGAATCGAATACATCCGATACCGTGTTTTCTCCATTGATCTTTTCAAAAACAAATTGGAAAACGGACTTGGACTGCTTCGACTACGTCGTGGTTGGGGCAGGCACTACCGGCTGTGTATTGGCCAACAGACTAAGCGCCAATGCGGAGACAAAGGTGCTGTTGTTGGAGGCCGGCCCCAAAGATACCAATCCCAACATCCATCGACCGGCAGGGCTTTTCAAGCTCTTTGATGGCAGCTTGACCTGGAACTATCAAACAGTTCCTCAGCCCCACCTGAACGGCCGCCAGTTGTCCTTCGTCCAGGGCCGCGTGTTGGGTGGCGGGAGTTAAATCAACGGACAGGTCTTCACGCGCGGTTGCCCGCAGGATTACGACAGTTGGGTTGACCAATACGGTGGCTCAGGATGGGGCTTTGCCGACGTCCTACCTTATTTCAAGAAATCGGAGCGCAACGACACGCTTGCCGGCGACTATCACGGCACTAAAGGCCCCCAGGGAATTACAACCATGACTCCGGACCCGCTGACTTGCGTCTTCCTTCGTGCCTGTCAGGAAGCCGGTATTCCCTACACACCATGTCAGTTTTGGGGAAGTTGGTAAGATCGGGCTTGATGTCGGCTAAGGGCCGACACTGAAGTGCCGGCCCATGATAGCTTAGATTTCAACACCTTCTGAGATTGTCAAAGCATCTTCCAATTCGACTCCAAGATAGCGAACGGTGCTGTCCATTTTGGTGTGACCCAGGAGGAGTTGAACGGCACGTAGATTGCCAGTCTTCTTGTAAATCTGCGCAACCT
>JBCCGR010000056.1:0-30590 GCA_039029195.1 Pseudomonadota bacterium | reverse complement strand
GTCGGGCGAGCGGCAATTGACGATCATCATTGCGCCCCTCGATACCAACCCATTCAACATGCACATCCTGCAAGTTGAACGATCCGGCTTTGACAATGGCAAACACAACCTCGCCATTGGCGTGGAATGAGCCATTTAGATCATCACCATTGAGGATGGCATAGCCATCCCGCACGGGAACATCTTTCCAGAAGCCGACGCGCTGCCCCTGTGATGCGTAGGTGTCGCCAAAGGCGGTCATGGCCTTCACCGTTGAAACCGACGATCCCACGAAAAGCTTCACCTCTTGCACATTGCGGAAGGCGGCGTTGATGAACACGCGGCACAGGGCATAATCGGAAAAGCTAAGCGGATGGTCTGCGGCAAGGTTCAGATAGTCGGATGGGGATTGAGTGCCAGGCGCTGAATAGCTGCCGGTGTCGTCAATCTCATCCATATAGGCCACATTGGCATCCCCTGAGAGGGCGTAGGCGGAGCCAAGCGAAATCTCGGTCCATTTGGATTGCAAAGATCCATTCAAATCACTGGTGCGGTCGTAGATGAGATCATCGATCGACGCGGGCGTAAGATCCGGGTGCGGATGATAGAGCTTGATGGCGCTTTCTGGACTACCCAACAGACGCTTCAGCGCCCGTGCGGCGGGAACGGAATAGTGCGCCAGGGCGACCCGGTAATTGTAGTGCAGCGAGCGCACAAAGCCCGCATAGGTGACCGGAAACTTGATGGCGTTGGAGTTGAGATCAATGAACGGCACGCCATATTGATCAGCCAACTGACGATAGGCGGCCATCTGGCCAGGCGTCACTTCAAAGTTCTCGGTCATCAGGATCGGCTTTGAGCCACAGGCCATCACAGTTTCGATCAGATCGCTTGTGTCCTTGGTGATGTCATCGACATTGGGCGAGTTGGTCCCCAACACAATGATTGCGAAATCGCTATTGTACCCCCGGAAGGTAACCCCACCACCCGTCGTTCCCCAACGGTTCCCAAACGACGCATCAAAGTACCATGAAGTGTGGCCCTGCCGAATGGAGTCAAGCCGCAACCCGGCGTCGTTGGAGGAAACCGAGAAATTGTGAAACACATGATCCAACATGGCTGACAGGCATTGCACCCATCCTTTGGTGCCAGGCTGGAAAGAGCCGGTTTCATAGGAATTGCCAATGACGGTGATTGAGGATGCGGTCTTCAGATCGATAACATGTCGGGACACCCGATCATCGGGCGCCTCCAGTTCCAGATCGAAGCCAAAATGCGGGTTTGTTGTGGTTACAGTGGCGGTCACACCGCGCGAAATGTCGAGGCTCGACCCGGGAACCGAAACGTAACCCCGTCCCTCGAACCGGTCACCGGATGTCAAGCTCAATTCTGATGTGGGCGAGGCAAGGCCGACATATTGGCCTTTCTTGACCGGGATATCGAGTGGAATGGTGCTGGACCCCGTCGCCGCGTCAAAGCCGTATCGACCGTCATTTCGAAACAGCGTATCGCCCACACGGTCGAACAGCACCAACTGCAGCGGCCCCGCATCCGCCATATGAACCCGGCAGGCGGTGATGCGACCATCACGGGGGACTGGCTCCATGTTGAGATAAGGCGCAGAGGCTGCGGCGCTTGCGCCCGCCGGAATGGATGCGCGGCGGTCGCCCAGATGAAACGGCACCCGCCGCCCCGGCGCGGCACGATCCATATGATCGACAACTTCATCATCGAGCGAGCCAATCTTCAACTGCACCATCGCATCGACATTGCTTGCGGAGTTTGAATGGTTGACGGTCGTGGTGTCGCCTACAGTGAAATAGAAAAGGCCGGGGCCAGTGCAGGTCTGGAGAGTGACCTTCGCCACACTCGAATAATAAGCGAGATGATCCCCGGCCTTCAGCGTGAACTCGCCGATATCATCGACGGTCAGGACATTGCTGCCGGCCGCAAGCGACAGGGTCTTTGTTTCCTGCAACACAAAGCTTGAATTGAACCTGTGGATTTTGATCGAGCCCGCCCCCGACGCCCACACACTCACCTCGACCAAAGCGCCATCTCGCGCCACGGGTGTGGTGAATGTGAATGTGTTGGCATAGGTGGTCACCCCAACCTCCGGGGCGATGCCACGCCCGATGATCTGGGTGTCGCGGAAATGAGTGTTGAGGATGTCGACGCCAAACTGTTGCTGCAGATTCAGGTTCTGCAGGCTCACATATTGCGAGCCATCATAAATCCAGAACAGCGGCATATTTGCCTTGACTGAATTTGCAGCGGGATCGGTGCCGTCCGATGATTTGAAGCTCAGTGCGGGTTGTCCGTTCACTGCGACCGTGAATGCACCATTGGCATTGGCTGCTGGTGCACGGCCAACAAACAGTTGATCAACTCCATAGGATGTCTGCCCAGACTGAGACGTGGCTACAAATGCATCGGCATCGCCAGTCATGGTGACTTCGGCAATTTCCTCCGGAAACGGGCGCTCGAAACTCCAAGAGCCGGTCCCCGACGCCCCAACCTTTTTGTAAACCCCGTTGTTGGCCCCATCCAGATAAACGCCAGCCGTCTGCCCCGCATTTGGTGACAGATCAGCATCCATGTCGGCCTTGGTGTCATAACCGTAGTCAGGGACGATGAACGGGAGAAGATTGGCCGCGACGGCGTTTTTCGAAATCCGAAACGGGCCACCATTGGTCGTGGTGCCAATAAGATGATCGAATCCGCCCGCTTGCGGCAGGTTTTCACCCTTCACAGGTTCCATGAGTTGCCTCAGTTAAATGATGTTGTAGGGACCGATGACGAGAGCAGAGCTCTCGTCTCCGTTGGAATTCGCGGCTGTGATGCCGTAATAGGTCACGCCCTGTGGAGCGCACTGCGGCGTTTCCGCAAACATGACGAATGAATCAATCGTGCCGTCGAAATCAGCGTCAGCAACCAATTCGACCGTATCGTTGCCAGAGACAGCAATCAGCAACCCGAAATGGCTGTCATTGGTGTTGATGTCTGATCCATCAACGTCACTGCCGCCAGATAGTCGAACCTTGACGCTGCCCGCGGTTCTGCTGGAGACAGTCAATCCAAATCTATATGTTTCACCGGTCGAGAACGTCTGAGCCTGGCTCAAGCTTGACGCTGACCCGCTGGACTTGCTGGCGGCACCAGCCCCAATCGACCAGCCCGTTCCCTTGGTCCAATCCGTGTCAACGGCAAATTCACCGTTGGTGATCTGGGAAACAATCGAAGCATCACCATCAACATAAGCGACCGTGGTCGATGCCTGCGACGGGATGCTTTGGATCTTCGCCATGCTTGCGAATGTTGCTGTAGATCCGCGATAAACTTCAAACATTGCAAACAGGTCGCTACCCGGTGAGGTCATGCTCAATGCCGCCCGTCCAAGCCCGCCCACACCGCTGGCACCGTCGACCGCCGGAGGTGGAGTGTTTGCGCTATCCAGAGTGAACGTCAGAATGTTCGAGTAGGCACTGTAAACGCCATTCACACCCTTTGCCCGGAACCGAATATTCAGGCTCTCACCACCCGAATAACCGCCAACCGAGACACCGCTCTCACTCGCGAGAACAACCACAGTCGTGTATGAACCGGCCGCAACAAGTTTGTGATCTATCTCGTATTCAAGGACTCCCGTGGAGCTCCCCGAACCCGGTCTGAGAATGACCTGGAACCCCGTGAAATCGGGCAGCGTCTTGAGCAGCGTGACGACCGGAGCGCTTGGCGCCAAAGTGCTTTGCGGTGCCGACTCGCCAACTGAGCCATCCCAAGCCGGCGGCACTTCCAAGTCGGTCAATTGATCGATCTCAGGCGCAAGAGCTACGCACTTCACGATTGATGTCATGTCCTGACCGGATTCCACGTTCCGAACAATCAGGTCCTCGCTGACCTGGCCAGTGATCCCGAAGTGGACAATGGTTCCAACAACAGGCGGGATCTCAGGGGACGTGATACGAAGAACACTTGAGGCACCTTCGATCGTCGTTACGTCTTCAAGCACGCTGAACGGCGTGCCGCTTTCCGGGATCGCAAAGTAACGGATGCTGTAGGCCGTGCCCGCCTGCATGGTGACTTCACCATCAATCTGGATGACGCTGTCTTCCACCCAGATAACTCGATAGGACTGCAGTGTTTGAGCCAACCCATTGAATGACGCGGCAACCCTGTCGCCCCTTGTCGCAACCCGTGCGGCCCCATCCTGTGTGCAAGTGAACGTATCGGGGCGATAGATTGTTTCGAACTGGCGCCGCCTCGCTTCGATCCACACGCTCCCTGCGCTGGTCACTCCGGGAAGCTGGAGCTCTTCAGCCTTTCTTACTGTTCCAGTGAAGCCGGGCCACGGAACAATCCGTTCCGCCGGTTTGTAGTCATTCTCCTCGTCAAGAAACGGAACGCGAAATCCATCCGGGATTTCAAGATAAGCACGCTCCCAATTGAACTGCCGAGCGTTCTGATCGTCGAGATGATCGATCACCAGGCTTTGTGGTTTGTCGATCACCACTGTGTATTTCAGCCCGTCATGGCGGGGAGAAGCGCGGCCCGCTGCGGCCACCGACCCCAGCACATCCTCGACCGAAGCCCTGAAGCCATGGTTTCGATTGTATCTCAGCCCCTTCTGATCACAGTAGACGTGCCATTCTGCCAGTTTCTCCAGATCGATTTCACTGTCTGGAACCGGATTAGGATTAGCGTCGTGCTGCAGAACCAATCTGAACAGTGATGCCGGATTGCTGGTTGTTCGATACACCCATGTGTCGGAACCGGAGTCATAGTCGTAACACCGGCGACGCACCTTGCAGTTGTAGTTATCCAGCGATGAATTCAGTTGGCGCGAAGCCTTCACGCGGACACCAACCATTGCCAACGGTGAGCCGAAATTGATCGGATATTCAGGGCGCCTTCCCTGTATCGCCACAAGCTGAACAACATCCGCGACACGGGATGAATCGGCGTTCTGTGACAGCCGCCCCACCTCGACCTTATAGACGTCGGTGGATGGCAGATCGACACTGACAGACCGGTAAAAACCGTCTCGTCTCGATCCTGAAATCTGGTGGGTGATATTGGAAACAATGGTGCTGGAACCGTCGACCACCACCACTCTGACATCGACGGTTACGAGTTGTTCGTTTCCGTTTTCATCGTATTCGACCAGCCCTTGGGGGAACCCCAGAATGACAGTGATGTGGTTGACGCCGTCACTGGTCAGCCGCGTGACCGGCGTAAACACTGGAGAGCCAGTGTACTGGCCATAGTCATCACGGGCCGGTTCGTATCTCAGTTCAACGCCGTGGTTTTCTTCAATCACCTGATACGGGAAGAGCGACATGCTGGTGTCAGCACCGGTTCCGTATTTGACCTCAATCTCAACGTCATCAAACTCTGCGATTGATGTCTCACCGATCCGGTGGTCAAGGATCTCCAACTCACCGTAACCCACCGCAAAGAATGAGCGGATGTAGAGATCATCCCCCACAATCTCCGAGAAAGACGGTGCGGCAAAGGGTGGAGCAACCCGCAATTCTCCCATCGGAAACGGGATAAGGCCATTTGGCGAGGCAGAATTTTTCCACCCGCTGATCGAGTAAGCACCTTTCCCGGAACCGGGCGCCTGGGAAACGGTTGAAAGAACCTCTGATGATTGCGAACTACCACTACCCGAAACTGCTGCGTCACTGATCTGAGGCGGAATGAGAGCGTTGATTGCAAGGTTCCCAATCACACTCACACCAAGGGCAAGAACCGACCCAAAGATCTTACCGGCAATCACCGACCCACCAATAGGACCACTGAATGCAGTAGCCACCGCAACAGCAGCGACAGCAACAACAACCTGAAGCACCGAGCGAAGGCTGTTTTTGCCAGGAACCACACGGACAATGACGTGGGTGCCGAGTTTTGGTCGCACCGAGCGCCAATATTCACGACTGACGATCTGAGTGCCGTTTTCGTTTCCGATGATCACCCGAATGCAATCGAGATCACTGGGTAGAGCACCTGGTAGGGCAACCTTTACGATTTCATCGATCGTGCTTCCTGCAGGAACCTGCACTTGTGGAGCCCGCATACCCGGATCAAGGTATGGGATCGGCAAGACGGGGATGGAGTGTTCCATCTTACCGGTTCACATTCCTGAAGTAGCCAACCAGGCGAAAGCGAAGCGGGCCATAGTCGACACGGGCGATTTTGGCGCGATCCTCTCCATCCATATGGAGAACGTTTCGCTCATCCACCATGACCCCTACATGCGTTTGGAGATGCCCACGTCTGAACATTGCAACATCATACTCTTCTGGCTTCGTCACCTCTTCCCATGTCGGGCTCAGCTTCGCCTGAGACAGTAGGGTGTCGATTTGAGCCTGTTCGTCGGTGTGGAGGTAGGAGCCCGTGTATGTCGGCAAGTCGATCTTGAACTGATCCCAGAAAACCAAACGGACCAGACCCCAGCAATCGCAACCAGCCCAACCACGCCCTCGGTCCTCAAAGGGGATGCCGACATAGGCAGTCGACCAATGATCGTTCATCCAAACAGGCCTCTGAACCGATCCGGCGTGAACCGGTCTTTCGGGAAAGATTGTGATGAAAGCGGTGTGCGTCCGAGCTCCAATTCGTAACGATGCATGTCTCCGGAGGATTTCTGCAATAGCAGTCCAGATTGCTCATGTTCGATGATGTCCGGAGAGGATGCGAGAACCACTGCCATATCCACGGTCGCCTGAGTCGTGGTTGCACGAAGCGATTCCCCAATCCCAAAATCCAGATTGTCGATGATGATCACACCACGAGAGATGGTGTTGGTGTTGTCGTCAGGCAGGCGCGCTGAAAGCAGAGTGAACAAGAACGGAGAACCATCGGTGGTTTTCCAAGTTGATCGCGTTCCGTATCGCAATGGATTTTCAGATATCCGGTCCACGTTGTCGGTTGACAGCTTGATCGGCTCACTGAGACTTTCGTGGGTGATGTGAAGAAGCACCACTTCGAGTTCACCGGAGATCTGCGCATCGCCAGCCAGCCGGGAATTCAGCGAGATTTCTCTGCTCATGGCATCACAAGGATATTCATGGACAAGCGATAGTTGGTTCCCGCAATCCACTCACGCCTTGGCGGTTGTTCATCAAACATGCAGAGCCAAGTGTTGCTGATTTCGATTGGGGCACCGTCCCTTGTGGTGATGGACGCCAGGCTCTCATCAGCAAGAACCTTCCCGTAGAGCTCCGGATCAGGGATGTAGAAGAAGCTGTTCCCCTCTTCGATTTCCTCGAACCAGAACCGCTCAAACCTCTGCTTCTGATCAGGCGTGGCAAAGATCGCGAACTGAATTGGCTGGGGAACGCGGGAAACCTTCCGCTTGGATCGAATGAACGCATCTCTGGGTCGCGAGATTTGCCGCGAATTGCCAAACTCTGCGCTGTATCCTTCGAGCAGGATCTTCTCCAACTCGGTTGGCCATGTCGGATAGGTCAATAGAGTGACACCCGACCACCAAGCCCAAATCGCTCCTGAATAGCCTGAGCGGACGCAGATCCCGGAGACGACACCGCCCCGGCCACAGCTTCATCAATCTGGATGTCGACATGCCGCCCACCTGATTCATCAGTGCGTTCTGTCGCTGAAACCCTGGCGCCAGCATTGTTGTGGATATGAATGTCGCTCTTCATCACGGCCATAGGCCCTCGGCCGAGTTGTTCCGAAGCCGAACCAAGAGCGGCCATGATCCGCCCTTCATCACGTTGGGTTAGCACGCTTTCGGTCTTTTGAAGGACCGCGGCGAATTCATCGGACTTCAGCCCACCATGAAGACGGGGAGCGTTTTTAAATGCCGACCATGGCATGGGAGAACCAGCGACCGCATCGCCGTATCCACCGCCGCCGTGAAGAACACCGGGAAGGATCAATCCGCCCAGGAGCCCGCCACCCCCGGTTTGAACTGAATTCGATAGCCCGGTCTTCAAGCTATTCACCAATGGCTGGATGATGAGAATTTCTGTGATGAGTTCAGCAACCCTTGAGGCCATGGATGCAAAGGCATCATCAAAAGACTTCGCACCAAAAATCACGTCCCGGAAGAAGTCCCCGAAAGAGTCGGACGCCCCATCTATGAGATCAATCACCTTCTGGTTTTCGGCGGTTTTCTCCATCTCCACCCTGATCTGGCGGAACATTTCTGGAGCAGACTGCAGGTTCCCAGATCGCACCGCGGCGATGTAGCGGTTGATCTGTGTCTCAGCAGCACCAAAGGAGCGCGCGGCTTCGATCGTCTCCCGATCAAGATCAGACATGAGAGCGATTTGACGGTCGGTCTCGAAACCCAGGAATTTTGCTGCGTTTGCCGCCTTTTCCTGCTCAACAGCGAGTTTGGCCGCCTGGGTGGCGGTTTTTTCGATTTCAGCGTTCAGCTTTTCGGTGAGTGGAACACTTCGAGCCTTGTATTGCTGCTCTTGTTCAAAAACGCTCAACGCCTTCACGCGTTCGAACGTGCCGGCTTTCAACAGCTTGTGCTCAAGCGCCCGTTTTTCAGCGGCCTTGGTGATTGACTGGGAAACCTGATCAATCGCCTGTCGAACGCGAAGCCTCTCGCGCTCTTCTCGTGATAGATCGCCAGCTGCGACTCGGGTGTCCCCTGCCCTGCGTTGAGCGTATGCAATCGCATCGCCTGCCGTCCGGCCACTCAGGATGGATTTGTTGGCATTGATCGAACTGCTTGAGATCAGCCCATCAAGCGGAGTGCTTGAGTTGGCCTTCAGGACTTTGATCGCGTCCCCCGCCCCAAGGAAATGACTGAGATGCAGACTTGCATCGGTAACAGCAACGCCGGCACGTTGAAGCGTTTCCGAATTCTCCTTTGCATAGGCCTCAATCAGACGCTTGCTGACGTCGGAGTCCGTCCGAAGCGCCAGAATGGCTGACCGTTGAAGCCCGCGCGCCCGGTCGGGAAATTCCTGCCTGAACAGACGCAACCAGGTGGACTCAATGAACTGCCCCAAGCCTGTTGCGGTGCTGTTCGGATTCTTCGCAAATCGGTTGCCACCAGATTCAGCTTTTACGACACGCCCGACAAATGTGTTGAGGGCCTGCTCGCTATTGGATCGGGTTTTGGCGAGACGCTTTTCGCGCTGCTCATCCGTTTCGAGTTTGAACCTATGGGAATCAAAGCCTGCTCCTGCGCGCCCGATGTTTTCGATCGTTTTTTGGAAACCTTCAGCCCTACCCTTGGCGGCCAAAAACAGGATTGCTATCCGCTCAAGTCGAGGGACCAAGCCCTCCAACAAATGATCTCCGTTGGTTAGACCATCCAGCGTTTTCGTAAATTCGTCCGCTTTGATTTTTCCGTCGATAAGGAGCTCAATTTGCTCTTTCATCGCTTCTGCGAAAGGAATCCTGCTCTCTACACGGTAAAGCGGCGCGATGTTTGTGAGTGCACGCAATTCGTCTGCATAGCTGGACGCGTTTCGCAGTTGCTCGCGGATCGCGATGTTTCGAGCCGCTTCGGTGGTGAATTCCTTCTGCTCGGCCAACGCCTTCGCGACTTCGCGAATGTCTTTGGCGGCTTCGCCTGATTTCTTGCCCGCTCTTTCAATCGCGTCAGCATAGCTTTCCGCCCGTTCCTCAGCCTCAGCAGCACGTTTGGACATGACGAACATGGCGCCACCCAGCGCCAACAGTGCAACCCCCACCGGACCACCAAGGAAGTTCAGCGCCGCACCAAAGCCACGAGCAGCAACAGAAGCTGCGCCCATGGCAACAGTTTGAGACCGGAAGACCTTGTTTAGCTGCCCCTGTGCTGCCGTAAGCTGAGTGGTGGCTTTCTTCTGAGCACGGCTTGCCGCCTCTACCTTCCTCTGAGCCCGCTCGACCTGTTTTGAAGTGCTCACGCCGTCGTTCATCACCCTGTTGAGTTCCAAACGGGTGGCCAGAAACTTGGATCGGGATGCCGCCTGTTCCGCCTTGGCGAGCTCCACCGCGGCTATGGCTGCCGCGCGGGTTTCCTGACGGGTCAAAATCATTTGGCGAACATGGGCCTGGATATTGCCCAGCTGACGAGCGCCAAACACCGTCAAGAAGGCACCGCCGAGGATCAGCAGACTATCCGCGATCTCATCAATATTGTCGGCAATCGCATTCAGGAAAACGACCGTTGCTTGGGAACTCGAATTCACCTTGTCCGACGTGCCGATATATCGGATCAGGGCATTATCGATCCGCACGAATGCCTGCCCAATGGTCTGCTCGGTTTGGGCAAACAACCGATCAATCTCACCAGAAGCACTTTTGAACGCATGGATGATTGTCCGGGCGGTGAGTTGCCCCTCTTTGGCCAGTTCACGAATCTTCCCAATGTCACCACCGGAAATGCGGTCCGCCAGAAGCTGACCAAGAGCAGGATTCTCCAGAACGCTCCGCAGTTCGTCGCCTTGCAGGCGGTTGGACGCGATACCCTGAGACAACTGAATAGCAGACTGCGATGCCTCCAGAGGGGTTGACCCGCCGACGAGAAACGCCTTCTGGATGGTCTCCGTCACCCGGAGTGTATCGCTTTGCGCAATGTTCAGCCGTTTTGCAGACGCCGCAATACGGGCGAACAGCACACCCGTGGATTGGTATTGAGCACGAGAGCGTTGAGCAATGTCGAAGATATCGAGCTCGATATCCCGCAGGCTCTGTGCCTCGTTCTTGACGATCCTGAGCCGGTTTCCGACTTCCTTGTAGGTATCGGAATAATCAGCAATGCCCTTAATCGTAAACGCCGCTCCAAATCCACCAAACAACGTGGACGTTGCGAGAAGCACACCGCGAAGACGATCAACCGACCGTTCAGCCCGAAGTGCTGATAGGGAAAGGACACGGAATTCTCTTCCGCGAATGCCGGACAAGGTCCGGTTCATGGACACCGCCGACCTGTCGATACGCGTTATTGAACGCGCGGCGCGCTCACCACCCTGCTCGGTGGTCTTGGCCATCTTTTCGATGCCACGGATTGCGCGGCCGTATTCAACATCAAACAAAACATTGATGCTGCCGACGGTAGCGGTCATTGCCTATCCTTTTTTGGTGTAAACCGGCGCCTGCTTGAACCGTTGCAGGACTTCCTGGAGCGACATGGGGCGCCCTGACTGCTCAGAATCTCCCTTTAGGAGCGATTTGAGTTTGGGGAGTTTCTTCGCCCGCTGCAGCGCTGCACCCATATAGGCCAGGCTGAGTTGCGATTTGTAACGCTCGTCACTCAGAGCGTTCATGTTCCGGGCGTACCGCAGAATTTCATAAAAGGTCATGGGAGCAATCTCAGCCGGCTTCAGCCCTGCCCTATGCCCAATTGCCTCTATTCGCTCTGCCCCCCGGAGTCCGCTAAAGGGTCATCGCCCTTCTTGGCAGCCTCCGCTTCGGCTTGTGCCTTGATTTTCGCGGCCTGTTCCAGCGCTTCATCAATCGTTTCGGCGTAGGGCTTCCCGGTCTGAGCGATACAAAGTGCATCCATGATTTTCGGGCAAGCAAGCGAAACCGGCCATTCGACCTCGTCCCAGTTCAGTTTGACGGGCTTGGGTTGGCCGTCTTTGTTGGTTTTGAGTGTGAGTTCCAAAACCTCCATCACCACACTGGCTGAGGCATTGTTCGCCCCTCGCTCGATGTAGCCGAACAGTTCTGTTGCGCCGTGTCGCTCTTCCAATTCGGCCAGATCACGCCAGCCGAATTTGATGAAGGCACCGTCTCCCGCTTCGGGAAACGGCACCTGCCCTGTCAAACTTCCCATTAGGTTGGGATGGCCACGAGGGTTTCGTTACCGGTTTTGGTCAGATTGAAGGAGATCTCCATCTTGTCCTCAACCGGACGGGTGGTGGCGCGTGAGGATACGAAACAATCCACCTGAATGGCCTGAGTGTTGCCGGGCTCAATAATCAGGAACCGGCGAACCTCACCCGTGGCGAACAAGCTCTGAAGGCCGGTCGCGCGGTCTTGGGTCGCGTCACCGGGAATATAGTTGCAGGTGATGTTGATGCTGCCGCCATCAATCAGACCCGCAATTTTCTCCAACCGACGCCCCGGGGACTGGTGATTGGTAACATTCACCTCAGAGATCGACTCATCATCATCAGGGCCGGTGGAAATCTCACCGATCTCGGCATAGTTGGCCAAAAGATATGCGGCGGTGCCATCATGCATGAGCAGTTTGGCACCATAGCCCAGAGTTGCGTTGCTCATTTCTTATCTCCAGAGTTTGCGCGGACTGGCAGTGCGCACACATGCTGCTCCGCGACGGTTTTCGATTGGGTGGTGAAAAAGCACTTGGGGCAGCGATACATGTCCACGCCACACCAGCGGTACGGGACCATTCCGGAAGCCAAGACGGCTTCCTTCGCGGCCTCAGCTGTCTCTCCACCTGACTTCGAAGTCTTGGATGACACGCTTGATTTCGGTTCGGTCGTCATAGTCCCCGTTCCTGTTTCGTTGAAAAATTCGATCAACCACAACCCCGTCGACAGTGCCGGCATAGCCATCCAAAGCGGACTTGGTTGCGTGTGAAAGGTCGTTCAGGGTTTCGAGGTCTTTGCTTCGACAGAAGACCCTCGCAATGTCTCGTGGGTAGTCCTCATTGCCCTGATGGGTGTATTCGCTGGACCCGCTGATCAATCGAATGACGATGCTGGTCGTTTCAGCGTTTTGAACCGCCTCGTTGATCCAGATTCGATCCGAGACGATGGAATTAACGGTGGCATCAGCCCGTAAGATTGACCGCACCGCCACAAGACTGTCGATCAACGCCTGCTCCTCGCGTAAAGCCGCGCTGCCTGCTCTTCCAAGGCCGGGCCGATTATTTTGCCAAATATGCTGATGGCTTCCCGCTCATTGTCGTAATAGGCGGGTGACAGAAACTCCTTTGGCTCAGCGCCAGGGTGCATCACCCCTCTATTGGGCTGCCAATGAGGTTCCGTGCCAAACTCAACCAGGTGAGCGATACTGACGGCTTTGCCACTCGCCGCTACCTGCCAACTCACGCTGTTACGGAGCTTCTTTTTGTTCCTGCGGATCACCAGTCCCCTGAGCAATACGCCCCGGTGGACCGACCCGTTGGCAATCAGGTTGGCTTTTGCGTCTGACAGGATCGGAGCAAGCCCCGCTCTGGCGCCTTCGCCAATGGGGCGGACCAATCCTCGTTTCAGCGCTCGAATGTTTCGAGCCGCCTCACGATGACCCGTCACCCGCGATCTACGCCGTGCCATAGTCCCGAGGCAGAAGCTCCGCCTTGATCATCATGTCATCCCGGAACACTTCATCCGGCAGGACTGCAAGGATGTCGAAGACCCTGGCATCGTTTGGAATAGTCGGATCGTATCCGCTTCGGGAATGCACGATCCGCATTTTCTCAGTCACACCTTCCAGCGCGAGGAAATCCCCCCGGATGGCGTACACAACCGTCGCCCGACGCTCCCCAGAAACAAAGCTCTCCGATCCCCTGTTAGGATCGATTCCAACCCAAACACGCCGGAACTCGGTCCAAGCCTTTTTGTCCCCGAAGCGATCATCAACAGACGTGTATTGCTGGATGATGACTTCGCTTGTGCGTCGGTTTGCCGAGCTCATAGCGTGCCATCATTGAGAATGCCTTGAACGGTCGGCACCCGGTGCGGATTGATGAGCTCCATGAAGCCCAAAGGCGTGACCTTTGAAACGTTCATGATCCTCGGATCCATGAATGATGCCTCACGATTGGCGTACCAATGGCCAACCAACATCAATGCTGCCTGTTTCAGTGTGACCGGCACAGTGTTCGCGTCGGCGTAGCCGGCCTGGTATTCGATCTCCATGCGCCCTTCGGAGGTGCCTGAAATCGACGGAATTTCAAATGTTGGAAGCATGTCCACCGTGCGGACACGCAAACTCCCCGTCGCTACTGAGGTTTCGTTTTCGTCCTTGTCCCAGTGTTTCACGGAGGCGAAGTCGATAAACGGCGGCTTTGGAAGTTGGATGCAAGGGATGACCTTGGGAATCGACAGAACGAGCACGCGCTCCATCAGTGATGTGTTGGTCTGCAGCGCAATCAGTTGGTCAGCGGCCTCTATCCAGTGGTCGAACAGGCTGTCTTCCGATGCGGTCGTCACCCGAACGTTGGACTTTGCCAGATCCGTTGTGATCGACGTCGTGGAGGGTCCGGTCTTTACCTTGAGGTCCATGTCTGTCCGCGCCCCGCGCCATGCGATCGTTGTAGGTCACAGGGCGGCCAGAATAGCCGCCCCTGTCACTCCGGCTCATCGGCTTATGAGCCAGTCTTCGCGGCGAGATCGGCCTTCAACTTCTCGATCTCGGCGTCTTTTGCGTCAAGGTCATCTTGAGATGGCCCGCTGGCTTTCAACGCTTCAATTTCAGCCTTTTGCGCAGCAAGAGTTTCGCGGGCCACCGTAAGTTCATCTTCCGCGGCGCTCGCGCCAGCCGGCACGAAATCAATCTCCCGGAACTTCACTCCTTTAAGCTTGTCTTTGGGAGTAACTTTGAAAAGATCCTGCTTGATAAGGGTGTAGGCCTTCTCAGGAGCGAAGCCAGCGATTTGACCCGCGCGGTAAGTGTCCACTGGCACAACGGCCGTCACAGCGGCGAGACCGGTTTCATTCACGACGTTCAGTTTCATTGTATTTTTCCTCAGTAAGGTTGGACTGGCCGGGCGCAGAGCGCCCAACCTGGTGCTTTGGGCGTTATGCGCCCCACTGAACGCCAGTGAGAACGTTGACGGCCTCGGTGTAGCGAATGTCGAAATCATGCTCCATTGTCGCGCGCACAGCCGTGCTGTCCGTGGAGAACATGGACACTGGATCACCGGTCGGACCGGACGGCATAATTGTCGCTTCACTGGACACTTGCAGCGTTAGCGACTTCGAGTTGCCGAACAGCGTGTTGGGGAAAGAAACAAGAGCCAAATAGGTCTCATTCGTTCCCGCACCCAGATTTTCAGGAATTGTCCCTGAAACAAGCACTGGGAAGCCCTTCCAACGCGGATTTTCATCACTCTGCAGCTCTGGGAAGATGTACTTGCTGTCAGCGCCGCGAAGGTCTCGCAGGTAGTCAATTGTACGCGGTGACATCACCCAGGCTGAACCAGCGCGGATGCCGGCGTATCGCGTATGCCGCTCACGAAGACCTCGAGCAGCCGCATCAATCACCGCAACAGTTGGCGTGGTGCCTGCGGCGGCTGCTGTGGAATACACGCCCGTTGCGTTGAAAATGCCCAAGGGGTCATTGCCAGCGCCGGTTCCCAAATAAGCCATAGAGTCCATTTTCAGGGACATCGCTTGAGTGAGGTCGGTTCGCACAAACTCTGAAGCCGCTCCCATGGACCAGCGCATCAGCTGATTGGTGACGGGTACGATGCCAGAGAGAAGCTTGGCGGACAGGCTGATGGACCGAAGTGTCGGCTGGGAAACCGAGATATCCCCTCCCTCAGCACGATACGACGCAGTCGCGGAGGCAAGTCCCGCTGGCTCGTTGATGTTACCTCGAGGCATGGGCAGTTCGCGAGGGTTGCCCTGCATGAAAGTGGCTTGTTCATAAAGGATTGGAACAATCTCTTCATTCCACTGTTCGGGAACCAGGACGCCACCATCCGCGGGTGTGCCCGATTCCATGGCCTTTGTGGAAGTCGCAAACTCGTCAGCAACACGCGAGTAGTTGAGTTCATTCAAAGCATCAACAACGCCGCGAGCGTCCTTACGCCCGGAAGTCTTGTGAGAACGAACGGTCCCCATAATGAGCAGGCCCAACTTTTCCTGCGCATCCAGCTTCTTGTTTGCTGCTTTGGCAGGCGCGCGGGCAGAACCGCCCTCGGGCTCGTCAACAGGATCGCCAGCGGGTAGTGCAGCGTTCTTTTTGGCCGCCAGAGCGTCCTCAACCGCTTTGATCTGCGTCTTTTTCTTCTCAATAGTCTCGTTGTGCTTCGTCAGCGCGTCGAGATCATCCTGACTTGCGTCATCTGCAGCGACCTTCTCCACAAGTGGATCAATGCCGTTGACCAGTTCCGCAAGCTCCTTCCGGAGTTCTTCAAGCGTTTTCATTTCGCTTCGTCCTTTTTCCAATAAAAAACCCGCCAGAGGCGGGTGGTTGTGTTCCTTGCGGAACGTTTCCGGGGTTTCCCGAAACTCTAGGCGGCTTGCTTTACCGCCAGTTCTTCTTTGAGGGCTTTGGCCTTAGCCAGAGCCACCTTCAATTGTTCTGGGTCTGCAGGTTCAGGTTCGTTCGCACCAAAGATGCCCGCGATTGCTGACTTCGCTCGCTCAATCGTGGCGCGAACCACTCCAACCCGATCTGCATCGTCTTCTTCGGAGAGTTCAGCGGCCTGTTCTTCAGCGGACTTGATCAATTCCTCCGCGCCGCTCGTCATCTCCGCAACGATTGGATCGACCTGGGGCTCGTCATCCGTCTCTTGAAGATCGGGATGCTTCTCCACCAAGGCGCTCAGCTTGTCGATGCTCTTGTTGAGGGCTTCCGCGTTGATCTCCACCACCATCGATGACTTGTTGCCTGACCCCTCTTTGTGGGCCGCTTCCAGTTCTGATCGGGGGACAATCAAACCCGACCCGGTTTTGGCGTATGTGTCGAGCACATGCTCAAGGATCTCGCGTGGCAGGCTCTCTCCATCTTTCATGGATTTTGCGAGCGCGTTAGGGTTCGCAGGGACTGAAACCACGGAACACTCATACATGACCCATTCTGTGATGTCGTAGCCGTAGGTCCACTCACCCTCATCATCGAGTATCTTCTTAACCGCTTTGATCCGGAACCCGATTGAAGCGGCGCGCAACATCCCCTGGCTGACCAGATTGAACGTTGAATCCACCAACGGTGACGTGCCGGCATTTGCGAAGGTCATGGTGCCTTCGACGGACTTTGATTTCTTGGTCACATCCGACCAATTGCCAATGACATTGTCGTATCGGTGATTGAGCAGCGCGATCGGGTTCTTCTCAAAACGTTCGAGGTCAGCGCCTTTCGCTCGAACGATATCCCCGTATGAGTCGACCGTTTCATCAGTCATCACCAAGCGGAGAGACCGGGTTTCCTCATCCATAGATTTTGGAAGGCCAATCGCCCGAAAATATGTGTCGGAATCCCCAACCCCATGGCTCCGGGCACTCAGAAATTCATCAACACTGATTTTTGCATGTTTCGGCATTTCAGGAAGCCTTTCCGCCAGCAATGACTCGCAACTCGGAGTCGCTCTTTGTTTCTTTGGATTTCTTGTCCTCATCCTTCCCAACCGTCGCCCCGATGACGAACTCGTTGTTTTGGTCAAGGATAGTGAAGCCACCAGCAATCATGCGTGTTCGACCCACATCGCCCTCGACCGGGTTCATGCCGATCTCTTCACGCATCTCATTGTGTTCCAGCATCCCATTCCGCCACCGATCGCGCGTGATCTCGTGGCGTTCCTTCGGATTGCGGGCATAGGCCTTGTCGATGTCGAACCACAGGAAATAATTCTGTCGCTCCTCCTTCGTGAGAAGCACTTTGGTGAGGCCTTCGATTATGGTCTCGAAATAGTCTCGGAGCGTGTCGTCGACATAAACCCTCTCGCTTGGGTCCATGTTGTCGTACTTGACCGGCTCCAGAAGGTAGATCTTGTGCGGTGGGACACGAAAGAAACGCGCCATATCGAGCCCTGCCGCGGTGAGCGAGCCTTTGAATTCTGCATCAGCAGCTGACATGGTCAGCTTTTCAATGGTTGGGGTGTTGCCACCCGCACCTTCGAAAACCAAAGGTTTCCCGGTTTCCTTGTGCTTTTTTAGGGCCAGATCGACACTGTTTTGCAGCCGCTCAAACTGTTCCTCGGTCATGCCCTCCGGGAAGTTGATTGCGAAACTCGTGATGCCGCCGTTCCGGAAAATGTTTTCCTGATAATCCTGCATGTTCTCAATGATGACGCGGGATTGCTCAGTGATTGCGTGTGTCGACTGGACAGACAGGCCATTCATCGACCGCTTGCGGATATGCGAACACTCTTTGTGATCTCGTCGCCCCTTGGCCCAACCATAGAGCGCCTGCTCATGAAGGCTGGACGGGTTGATATCATAGACCCACAACCGCTCTTCTGGATTGACGTTCACCGACACCTGGCTTTTGGGGACGCCGGCAAACTCAATCAGGGTGCCTCTCTGATCACGCCGAACGGGAACGAAATATTCGCTGCTGATCGCCAAATGGGCGGTCATCTGCCGGATGAACTCCTTGGCTCCCATATATTCGTTGGGACCATTTTTGAGCAGATTTGCAAGCGGGTGTTCGCTTGGTTTGACGATCTCTGACCCACGGTCCTTGTGCCGCCGCAGATACAGAGGCGTTTTCGATACATCCTGCTGCAGAACATCGATGCAAAGCAACGAAACGGACAATTTGAACAGAGCGGCCTTCGTCCCGAACAGATGTCCGCCTCGCGAGAACAGCAAATCATGATCGGAAGACCATGTGGTGGTCCAGCCCGCGGACTTGCTGTCGATGCCGTGCAATCGCTCGTTCGCGGTAGGTTGCGTCATCTGATCCTCAGTTCAACACTCTCATGCCACGCTCTGCCATTGGCTGAGGCGGTGTTTCATCGTCATCGTCTTCGATATTCAGCCGGCCCGCATTGGCTTGAACCATGGCGTCAAACCCATCGATTTTCATGTTCGAGTCTTGTGTGACCTTCTTCGGGAGCAGAAGATCCGCCGTATTTGTGGCGCCGATAACGTTCTCAACATTCCACGCCAGAACGGGGTGCCCATCATGGGCTATCCCCTTGATCTTCCCTGTCGCCCTGGCCTGAATATCCTTTGTTGGATCGGAGAAGTTCGCAGCGTTCTTTCGGAACGAACGAACCGGGTGCCCCTTCTTGGCCAAAGCACCCATGAGGAAGTTCGCCTCACGATCATCAACGGAGAAATTCTCGATATCGAACCGTTCAAAGTCTTTAACGACATCCTCTAGGATCTGATCATAGGTGTGAAAGCTGCCCTTGGTTGCGATCAGAAATCCCTCGTCGATCCAAGCCTCATAGAGGTCTCTAACTTCTTCATCTTCCCGCCAGACCCCATCAATCGGCACATAGAAGCGCGCGAACGGAATGATGTACGGATCGAGTTCGAACAAAAGAAGTTTCACGATCATGTCGTTGCGAGACGCCAGATCCGCTGCCCCCCAGCAGGTTTGCCCGTCGAAAATGTCAATGTTGATTTCCGGATGCTCGCATCCGTCCCAGGCATCCTTGCCAATGAGCTTGTGCTCACCCAATCCCCAGACATTGAAGCGGGTTCTGAGAACTTCCGCCTTCATTCGTGGGTTGGTCGAGATCGACTTGACTTCGTTGATGATCTTTCGCTTATCGAGCGAGATACCAAAGTTCGGATTGGCCTTCTCAATCACGCGTTGATCAGACCAGTTTCCAAAATCTTCTGGATCAATCGTGAATATCGCAACGAAGAGCTCCGGCATGGACCGTTTGCCCTCAAGCACCTCAATGGCAACCTGCCGCTCGTCCCAGCCAACACCGAATGCGTTGTAGCCAGCGGACCCGATTTCCAGAAACAGGCTCTCCGGTCGAGCCCCCTGAGATGACCTCATCACGTTATAGATTGCCGCTGGCAAGGAATGGCGCTCGTCAGCGATTACAACCTTCGGATCGTGCCCATCCTGCTTTTTACCTGCAGAAGACAGGATGATTGCATAGCTGTCCGTCTCTGCGACATCGATCCTCTCATTGAAGGTGGCGATGCCATAAAACTCTTTCAATTCCAGCTTGTAGTCGATGATCTTGGCCATCGGGTCCAAGACCTTCTTCCCCAGCGCCGCTGTTGGGGCGATGATGTAAAGATCATCACCAAGATCAGCGTTGGGACCGAGTTCGTAGAGCCCCAGACCGGCTGCGAGCAACGACTTTCCCGATTTTCGGGTGATCTCGAGTTGAACCAGGTAAACGACCCGGAACCCGGTATCACGCCACCGAAAGCCGTAGATCGCAATCACGATCCAGATTTGCCAAGGCTCCAGTATGAAGGGCTGCTTCGCAAAGACGCCTTTGATGTGAACCAATGTCTCAAGAAACGCGCATGGCTCTATGGCGTGCTCATCGCTCCAGTAGAACTCACTCTTGGGGTCTTGGGCTTCCTCGTACATCCGAAGAAACCGCTCCGCTGCCAGAATGATCAGATTGCAAGCCGGGACTTTGTGGCCCGCTACTGCGCGGGCATATGCCAATCCCATCCCGACATAGTCAGGATACTGCTCCCCCTCAATCTCAACTGTGGTTCCGGTGTCGAGCGCGCTTCGCGAAACCGAAGCGTTGGAATGGATTGTCCGCACCCGCGCCTGTCTGGATTGGGGAATCTGCGTCCTCTTTTTCAAGTTTCATCAGCGCAGCACGAACACCTTCAACGGCTTGTCGAGGGGCACGTTTGCCGTCTTTGCGCGCGTCAACGATATCCTCCTTCGACAACGCAAGGAGCTCAACATACTCCTTGGTCCGAATGGTCAGTCGACCCGCCCTGATCAATGAGCGACAGTGCTCATTGTAGATCTTGGCTCCAACCGGCCCAAGTGGGCAGTCGGGCTCCGGAATTTCTCTGAAGGTCTCCAGATGGACGATGTTTGAGCCGCTTTTGACCTCGTCGGGAGATGTTGCCGCTTCTGCGCTCATCGCTCCCTCCTAGCTCTTCATCGGTCCATATTTCCGGATTTGAAACCTCATTGGTCTTAGTTCGGGCTGTTTCACCCAGATTGGCAGCATGTCCGCCTGGCCGGTGCGTTCGGCGTACTTTTCCAGCCGGCGCTTGAACCCGTTGTGATGCGATCGGCAAAGCCCGTCGAGATTTTCGGGATCGAGCCTAAGGTCAGGACGAAGCCGAACCGGTATCATGTGATCCACGTCATCCAGCGGCGTCACATATCCGCGGCGAGAGCACTCTTCACAAAGATGGTTGATCGACTTTGCGTAAGCTTCTCTAACCAATTCCCAATCACGGTCGTAACCCCGCTCTTGTCGAGACCCCCGATAGCCGGACTGTCCCTTGGATTTGGACCGCCTGGCCTTCAGCGCCGGAAGTTTGAACCGTTGAAAGGATGGAATACCCAAAAAACTGGCCGCCTTGTCTTTGGGCGCACCTCTGATTTTCACCTACAGAAAGGTGTAAAACTCCATCGACAGTCAACCACCGCTGATTGTTGTCCCATTTTTTGGTGTTTTATTCGATTTTCAAGCAATTGATATGATTCTTGCAATTTTTTGAAAATAATTTCCGAAAAAGCAGTGTTTTTGAGCGTGTTTTGGATATCTGGCGCAACGATTTTGGAAAGCAGGCAGAATCAGCAGCGCGAAGTCATCAAGGGTTTTTGGTGGAATTTGCTCGCCTGACAAACTCATCCAGACCGTAGTCAGCAACCATCTTCTCATGTTGGCGAAGCAGCTTTTCCCATTTTCTGATCTCTCGCTTCACTCCCGACCGCCGAGACTTTTCCAGTTCTTCGCGAACTATGTCCCGGTTGCGGATCGCGCTTTTCGCTACAGTGAGCGGTGTGGGCGTTTCATTGGTGTCAAACATCTATCGCTTTCCATTGTTCGAGTTTTCGCCCAACCCCAACGAACAACAAAGTGAGGAATTCCGCTTCGCCTGGGCGACTCAATTAACTGGCGAATTCTCTGTAGTTTACCTCAATAGGTGTTTTCAGTGGTGATGAAATTTCGACCACCGCGCTCGGTCCTGTCCCAAGTCCCAATTTTTTAACCGAGTGACTTCTGAAGCTGTGATGGATGGACGGGCAAGGCGTGGCTTGCTGCAGTGCAACGTTATTTGTAATGCGTGAGTGAATTCTACTTTTGTTTGTTTTTCTTTTCTTTTTTTCTATTTTTGTGTTGACTTTGGGAATGAATGTCTTATCTTGAAATTGTCAAAACGACATGGTCACACGGCCACTCTTTAAGAACATGGGAACGGGGCTTAGTCCCCTTCCCTTTGCACAAGATGCAACTCCGAAGGAACACGATAGATGTTTGAATCAGGACAGATTGTTGAGTCGCGCCATACCGGTGCACAGGTGCGGGTTACAGGCGAAGGTCGAGGCCCTTCCAGCTTTGCCGGTGAAAGCCTTCACCATAGCGGGTGCAAGCGCTTCAATTATCACTGGCATTCATGGGCGACAGAAGCCTTTGACATTGTCGACCCCGTCAGCCCCGCATTCGATGACGTCAATATTGATGATCTGGCGCACGAACTAACACGCTGATCCACCATCACCTTGCACAAGCTGCAACTCTACAAGGAACCGAACGAATGACTTTAGATCTGTCTCAGTTTAAGCCAGACCAGTTATCACGCGGCGCGCTCTTTTCTGGGAGCGTGTCAATGGACTGGCAAGAGCTTTACCGGAACGACGAATGTTACGATGGGATCACCGTTGAATATCCGCCAGTAACCGCTGACGTGCTGGATGATTATTGGCCAGACTGGCGTGAAGAGTATCCGCTCTCTGAATACGAAGGCGATGAAGACGAACAGCTTGAGCAAGCAATCGAAGGATTTCAGCAGGATTGCGCTGGCCACGAATGGGAAAACAGCTACTTTCCAGTGATGAACTATGGCTATCCCGTCGACATTCGACATGGCCCTAGTTGTGAAGAAATCGCCCAAAACCTAGACAATCTGGCCGGTTGCGTGTCCTTGGTACGGCATGATGATCGATACTATTTGGCGCTTACTGGCGGCGGAATGGATCTGTCATGGAACATCTGCGCCGCATTCATTGTGTGCGGCTGCATTCCACCAATAAACTTCCTTAATCGCCTGCCTCGAATGGCATCATCGGGCAAGTACCCTGCAAATATCCCAGATGAAATCGCCAAACTGGTTGTGGATTGCATTCCGGTCGCGGCGGAATCTCTCAGAACTGCGGCCTATCAACTTGAAAGGGAGCACACCGAACTACTCACCCACTAACCCCGGTCAAACGACCACTCTACAAGGAACACACAAATGCAAATTCAGCCAATCAGCCAGATCACGGCAACAGAAACCCCTGAAATCATCGCGGATCGCACAGCACTCGCACGCGCCGTCGAAGTCGTGTCGGAATGCGTTGAGCGAAAGAGCACCGTTCCCATACTCTCCAATTTGCGGATCAGCGGTCACGGCACCCACACCACAATCACCGGCACTGATCTTGATATGACTATATCGGTTGACGTGGAATCGGTCGCTGATAGCCGGTTTGACACGACCATTCCGGCCGCCAATCTCAAATCTCTGCTCAAAAAAGCAAGCAAGTCCGATTTCGCATCGTTCCGCAAGGATGATGATTTTGCCACCGTCGACTTGGAAAACAGCAAGTTCAATCTGAGAACGGTTGATGCGTCCGGCTTCCCCGACTTTCAGGCACCGAAACCGGTTTCCCGGTTTGCAATGACCACCGCTGACTTGTTCGAAGCACTGGACGCCACCAAAGACGCCATATCAACGGAGGAAGCCCGCTATTACCTGAATGGAGTATGCCTGGCATCCGAGCGCGATTGTTTGGCCATGGTGGCGACTGACGGCCATCGGTTGGCGCGTAAACAGCTACTGGTTCCTGAGGGATTGGACCTAAACACCATGCCACGGATCATAATCCCGAATAAGGCCGTGAAAATCCTTCACAAGCTTCTCAAGGCCAAGGATGCGCCAGAGATGGTTTCGGTTGAATTCGATGATTGCCGGATCAAGCTGCGCTTTGGATCGGTGACGTTCATGTCAAAGGTCATTGATGGTGAATTTCCAGACTACCACCGCGTGATCCCTGAGTGGAACGAGCGCACAGCAACAATTGACAGCGCAACGTTGCTGCAGTGCGTGTCTGACGCATCATTGGTGAGCAGCGAGAGAGGCCGGGCCGCAAAGCTTTCCTTTGGTGAGAAGGATGTAACTGTGAGTTCCAACAATCCTGACATTGGTTCGTCAGAAGCGCGCGCTTCGTCTCGGAATGTCGATCTTGATGAATTCGAGATTGGGTTCAATCGCACCTATCTTACGGCAGTTGTGAAATGGATTTGCCCGACTGGTGGCAATCTTTCCATGGAGTTCAGCGACAACGGCTCTGCGGTTCGCTTTGTCGGATCGCGGGGCGATTTCGACGCTGTGCTTATGCCGATGCGGGTCTGATCCAAACGGGGCGGGATACGTCTCGCCCCTGCCCGATGCACCACAAACACGAAACAACTGAACAAACCCCCGCAGACGCTTCGTTTGCGGAATGACGGTCAAACGGCCACTCGAAAGGAACGAACTATGGAACAGGTCAAACCATCACACATCGACGCAATGGCATTGTGGGAAGCGGTGCTTGATCAGCACGAGCGCTTCAAAGACGAAATTGAGAACCATGGCACCTGCGCCATGCGGGACTCGACAGAAGCCATTTTGGGGTCTTGCGTCAGCGCTTGGCAGCACTTTCATGTCGACAATGGCGGCACGTTCGACGCGCCATTCGATTGGGAGTGGTGCCCGTGGTTTCTCGCAAACTGCGTTGATGATGGCCTAACCATCAAACGCGATTGGTTCAAAATCGCAAAAAAACGGTGGAGCCGAAAAATCACCGGAATTGATGTGCGCCCCTGCGTCGAAGGGCCAGATGGAGTTATTTCCGGCGTGAACCCCATAAACGCCCAATTCTGGACTGTTTACAAGGTCGATGGCGATGGAATGTCTCAAGCCATCGCAGACACGCCAGACCGCAAGTCCGCAACCGATCTGGCTGAAGCATGGGCTCACAAATACGAAGTGGAGATCACATTAACCACCTTGGAGGCGGCACAATGAAACAGGTAGAAAATTTCAAGGTTCTGGTTGGTGCTGATGTGCGCTGCTATCGAGAATTCGCAATTCGCGCCAACACCGAGGCGGAAGCTGAGGAAAAAATTCGCGCCTGCCTGCTTGAAAACGGTCATGAGGATGTCCGGCCGATAGACGACTGGGATCCGAATGAGGAACAAGGAGGGTATGCATTCGCTTTCTGTGACGATGACGAGCGCCTTGGTGAATTTAAAAACATCAAGGAGCCAGGCCTGCCAAAGTATCAGGATTTGCATGGGTTCGTGCGCAAAATGGCCAACTTCACAACGCCAGAGGATGAACACCGAGACCATCCCGGCTCTTACTCTTGCCCGGTGGATCTCTTGGCTGATTTCTCTGATGACAGGTTGTTTGGAGAGCACGCAACGTTCATGGATATGGTGAGAGAGGCCCGATTGTTACGAGATGACACAGGAGCGCCCCATGCCGGCTAAATACCACCACAGGAAGCTGTCAGGTGCCGAATTCGGCGCCAAGCTGGATCAGGTCGGATTGAGCCTGACAGAGTTCCAAATGCTCACCGGTCGACACAGGATCGTTGCTGAAGGGTTTGTTGATCCTGAAGACAGCAAACAGTTTCCGACCCTTGCGGACCTTGTGATTGTCCAAACCCTTGTTGAGCACCCCGACATGATGGAGCCAATGCTGCAGATCGCAAAATCGTTCATCACAGGGGACAGCACCGAGAGAAAACGATCATGAACTACTACATCAAATGGAAAGAACATGTCGGGATCACTGACAAGGAGGCCGCTAGTCGACTGGACATCGCCCCTCAGACAATCGCTCGACTGAAACCTGATGCCAATTGGGATGACGTTCGCACACGCCTTGCAATGGCCGCTCTGTCTGCAGGATTAGAGCCATGGTCTCCAGACAATGCTCATGAGCCAGACGCACTCAAGCCGGTCCTTGAGGCAATCAGGTCCGCATCTGAGAAGCGCGATGGATAAAATCACCCGCACCCTCATTGAGGACCAGCTGGGCCAGATCAAGTTCGAAACGGAAAAACTGATGATGTCGGGAGTGGCGTTCGACAAAGCAAAGAGCCAAGCCCTTCGACAGCACGTGTTCACAGGCATTGCAGCGGAGCACAAACCAGCCGTCATCAAACTTATCTCTGAGATGCCATACACCGACCTTCAGGGGGCGGTGCACACCTCGGAAGCGGCCAGACAGTATCGCGTATATCTGGCCCTTTCGGGGAAGTCAGATGGCTGGTTGCGACGGTTCTTGTTTGTCAGACTTGGGCTTTCTGTCTGATCGAGAAGGGATATCGAGGTTTCGTGCCACGATATCCAACCCGCCCCGGATCTGAGCGAGTATCTGCTTTTTGTTGGACTGATCCCACAGGATTTCGTCAAGAAAGATCGAACGCTCCAGAACGCGCCAACTGTCCTTGGGAACACCTTCCCTGGCACGAGCAAGGTGGTTGAAGCAGTCAAGCTTGTGATCTGACGGCGTCTTTGAACCAAATGCGCTGCTACCCACTTCCATCTGTGGGGAAGCAACCGGCGTGATTTGCGCCCCCTCAAACAAGGACCCCAGTCGACTTGCGGCCTCACGCCGTGCTCCTCCCGACCGATGACATCGATCGCGGTCCTGATCATCTGGCTCTTTCGGAAGCGGATCATTCAACGCTGAGGTCGTGAGTAAGAACTCAAGCACATTTGTGATGTCTGCTGCGATTTTGGGTGTCTGGTAGCCAGAAACCTCCAACCGTCTCTTTCTCATCGACCGGGCAGAGTTCGGTGCGTTTGGCGTCCATCCATGTCTTGCCCGTATCTCCTCGCATCTTTGGAGGATTAGACGAAGATCCCGCTTCTGCTTCAAACCGCGGCGAAGTTCCGATTTGACTTCGTGGAATTCGCGGTGGCTCATGGCCGATTTTTCGCGAAAAGGACTATGGCGAATGAGCTCTTTGATCTGGCGCTGATTGGCGGGATTTGGGAACTCGACCATTTGCCTGAGCCCGAACGCCACCGCGCGCTGAGTGATGGATTTTGATTGCATCCACAACAAATAGATTGCGGCTTTCTCCGCTGCTGTTCGTGTCGAGGGCCTAGCCATTTTTCCCCTCTGACTTGAACAGCGCCTCCGCTTCCGCTTTGGCGTCTGAGGCAGGGTCTTCATACCATCCCGTGGTGTTGTTCCGGAATCGGAGAAGTAAGGCTCTGCTCGCTGCTCTAAGGGCATCACATTCATTGTCGAACAGAACTCGTTCTCCATTCTTTTGTACAAACTGAGCCTTGGGCCGCCATGGGAGCCGGAACACGGCAAGCCAGCGCATTCCGTGGGGCTGGGCGTCACAGTAGAGGTCGTTGGTGTTGACCATCACGCGATCTCCAAAAGGTCTGGTTGAGATTCCACTTCGTCTGGGATGTCCTGAAACAATGTTCTGGAACCATCCCAGTAGAGTTGACGCATTTCGTTTGCCGGTCCTTTGCGATCCTTCAGTTTGTGGATTTCGATCCGCCCTTGACTATTACCGCAATCGTTATCCCATTTGCCTTTGATCGCTGCGCTGTTGCTCTGTGGCGGATTTTTCTGCAGCCACTCCCAACGGTTGAAATTGCACAGGATCAGATCGGCGTGCTGCTCAATCCCCCCTCCATAAAAGTCCTCCATCGTGGGCTCTGGGTCCATTTTCTGCCTAGCCCCCTTCGTGAGGTGGCATAGGCACACAATCGTGACGTTGAGGTGCTTGCCCAGTTCCATAAGGTCTTGGGCATTGGCAAAGGCTATCTCGTGAGGTTTCGAGCGATCTTTGGGGCGTCTGATAAGACCCAGATGATCCACAAAAACGATCTCGGTGTTCTCACGAGCCTTCATTGCCCGGATACGGGCGCATAGCTCGGTAATTGAAATACCCATCTGGGCGATGAGATTGAGCCTTCGCCCCTTTTCTTTGTTGAGATAGTCGGAAATCCGGGTGTACTGGCCCTCTGTAACGCCTTCCATCATCTCTCGAACGGACAGGCTGCAAGCACCAGCTACAGTCCGAGAAAGAAGTGCTTTCGCCTGCATCTCCAATTCAAAAAAGCCCACATGATTATGCATGGAAATATGCATGGAGATCTGTGTCGCGAGAGATGTTTTTGCGGAACCGGGGGCTCCGCCAAGCAAAACGAGGTCGCCAGGATAAAATCGGCCGATCAAGTCATCCAGCGATCGAAGCCCGGTATCGAGACCAAAGCCACTTTGTTGATTGGCTTCATTGACCATCTGAAGCACTTCCACACCGACCTGATCAAACGTCTTTTCCGATGCACGATTTCCGTCGCGTGCGAGTTGGGAAAGTTCCCCCATCATGCTTTCGATCAGCCCAAATGGGTTGGTTTCAACTTTGGAAACTTCTTCTAGGGCGGACTGGGCGACCTCTCTGAGCTTTCGTTTGGTGTACGCCTCATTGAGCGTGTGGGCATATTCCATCACCGGAACCGCATGATCTTCCCCTTGTGCCGCGGCTAATGTGGCGCCGAGGAAAGCTAACGCTGGCTCACCCTTAAGTTCTCCGGTCTTGAACGCAACAGATTGAAGCGTGATCTGATTGTTGGCTTCCCCGACCTCCTTCATTGCTGAATAGATGCGCTGGTGCTCTTTGTCTGAGAATGCAGATGGCTCCAGAACCAGCGACAGTTCCCAAAAGCAGGTCGGGTCAATGAAGACTGCGCCCAGGATCAGGCGTTCGATATCAAACGTGTTCAATTAAGCCCCTCACCTTTTGCCAGACATCATCCCAATCCATCCCATTGGGTGGACGTTGCAGGGACATGTTGATGTGCATCCCCATTCCAATTTCTCTGAGTCTCTTTGCAGCCTCTAGGCCGGCAGAAGGCCCCAATTGCTGCGGGTCCATAGGCTTAAACTTGCGGCGATCCATATCCAGATAAATGGCGGCGTCTGTGGTTCTCTCGGGAAACTCAAACCCCAACAGACCAGACGTTGAAATGGCAGCCGCGACAGGCGTTCTAAATTCTGTCAGGTGTTTGACCGCGCACCCTGTCTCTACGCCCTCTGATATCAGCACACGGTCCGTAGGCTTATCGAACCAGCACGCGGCCCCTTCAGCATTCCCCAATACCCGCTTGGACTTCTTGCCGTCGATCAGGAGATTGCCGTCCCCTTTGAGGTAGATGCGCTGCACAGCTACCACCACGCCGGGTTTGGATGGTTTCATCATCGCGCAAACGAGCGCCGGGTGGCATTCCTTGGTCACGGAATGATAACACTCAGGATGAAACCGGAACGACCATGGCCACTTTGGGAAATCGTAGCCCCGCCCCAAAAGATAGGCCTCGGCAAATGTGCCGGGGATTGAACGACATTCCCTCCACAGCTTTTGAACCTGATCTTCCTTGCGCTGTTGGTCGATCTTGCGCTTGCGCTGGAAATAGGCCTTCGACTCTTCCCGCTTCTGTTGGGCTTCCGGGGACATGTCGATCTCAACGCCGCCCAGATCATTAAGGGCCTGCCAGAATGAGATGCCCTTATATTCGACCAGAAACTTGATTACGTCCCCGCTCGCTCCACAACCAAAGCAGTAGTAGCGATTGCTGGAGACATGAAAGCTTGGTGTCTTTTCCCCATGGAATGGACAGCAAGCCCAATAGTCGCGCTTGTTGGGAATGCTCTTTCGCATGTCCCACTCAACGAACCGGCCAACCACATCCTCAATAGGATTGGCGTCCTTGATGGCTTGGATCTGGTCCGGGGTGAGTTTCACATCCCCACCTCATCAAGGAATGCGGATAGTCCTTCTGGCTTTTCAGGGTCAGTGAACTCGGCTTTGATCTTTGACCAGTTCACGTCGATCTGCCACCAAAGGCGGCGTGGTTCGTGGTCGGGCGTGCCTCGCTTTGCTGCTAGCCGCTTGACCTGCTTCCATCTCTTCTTGAGCGAGTGGTATCGAGATTTCAGGTCGGGATTGACCAACTTGAAACACTTGCCGCAGATGAACTCCGTGCCCGGCTCGTATTTCTCTTGCGGGGCAGTCCGGCGACATTTGGGATTGATGCAGGGTATCCGGCCAGGCTTCAGCGTCACGCGAACATCTCCACCTGATGCTTGCCCGAACGTCCGTGCTCAAACCCGTACCCCGGCTCTGTATCGATCCTCAGGGCTTCCAGAATGCCTAGCGCATCCGCTTCATCGTCGTATTTCACGTCCCAACCGCGCTTCTGGCATTCGGATATGGCGAGGTCTTTCAAACGACGTCGACGGCGTTGCTCATCGTTCTTGAGTTCATCCGGCACCTTCATCCATCCCGACGGGAAGAACTTCGACCGCCATTGGGTCGGAAGGTATGTGATTGCCTCTGGCAGACCTTTGAGGAGAGGCACTTCCTTTGCGGCACCAGAAAGCGTGTAGATTGCCTCAAGCGCAGCTTCAGAGCGTTGGATGTTGGGATTTGGTGGGGGTAGTTCGACCGCGACCAGCCCGATATCGTACATGTCGATAATCTTCACGAAGTGCCGACGGAAATTGATGGTGCGCCACGCGCCCTTCCCTTCGATTTTGGCACGCTCCCAACGATATCCGTATTCCGGATGGTAAACCGCCCAGCCCGGTCTTGTGCTTGGATCGATAGAAAGACGGCCAGGGCGGGTGGTCACAGCACCGCCTCCAGCCCGTCCGGGCAATTGGCCTTGGCGATGGCTTCCGCAAGTATCGGTGAAACCGAATTGCCACACTTGCGGATCTGCTCGGTTTTGGTGATCGGCTTACCGTCTTCCCCGCGATCGATGATGTAGTCTTCGGGGAAGCCTTGCGCGC
>JBCCGR010000055.1:0-31327 GCA_039029195.1 Pseudomonadota bacterium | reverse complement strand
TGTTTGGGATTGCCCTGGTACATTTCGGCACGAATGCCTGCGTTTCGAAGCTGCTGCACCATCTTTTGATAACCGGCAAGGCTCTCCGCATCGCGGTCCATCACACAGACGATGACCGGTGGCTGAACGTCGCTGTCTTCGAGTTTACCAAGGTTTTTCAAGGCAGTCATGAGACGGGAAACGCCGATGGAAAAGCCGGTCGCCGGAATGTCCTGCCCGGTAAAACGCTTGACGAGACCGTCGTAGCGACCGCCGCCAGCAACCGAGCCGAACTGCACGGTTTCACCCTTTTCATTGGTCACCGGGAAGGTCAATTCGCATTCGAAAACGGGGCCGGTGTAGTATTCGAGGCCTCGAACGCATGTAGGGTCAAAGACAATACGATCACCGTGGGATGTCTCCGTGAGCAACATCAAATTTGCCGTATCCTGGGCCGATTGATCACTAATGCCGAGATCACTCAGCTGAACGCCAATCTTTGCTAGTTTTTCAGAGCCGCTGGCTCCCTCGACAGTAATGAAGTCCTCAAGCGCTGTTATTTGTTTAGGTTCGAGTTCCACCCCAGGCGTAAAGTCTCCACTTTCATCCTTGCGCCCCGGTCCCAACAGAAGGCGAACGCCTTCGATCCCCAACCGGTCCAGTTTGTCGATCGCCCGCAAAACATTGAGCCGTTTGCCAGCATTCTCCTCGCCACCAAGGCCGATCGCTTCCATGACGCCGTCGAGTACCTTGCGGTTGTTCACCCGCACCACATAGTCGCCGCGCGGAATGCCCAACGCTTCCATCGTGTCGGCCATCATCATGCACATTTCGGCATCTGCCGAAGGGTTCGGCGCGCCCACCGTGTCGGCATCAAACTGCATGAATTGACGAAAGCGACCCGGACCGGGCTTTTCATTGCGGAACACCCAGCCCGCCCGATAAGTGCGGTAGGGCGTCTGCAAGGTGTTGAAATTCTCAGCAAAATGCCGCGCGAGTGGTGCCGTCAGATCATAGCGCAGGCTCATCCACTGTTCGTCATCATCGGTCAGCGAAAACACGCCCTCATTGGGCCGGTCGCTGTCCGGCAGGAACTTTCCGAGCGCGTCGGTATATTCAAACATCGGGGTTTCGACCGGATCGAACCCGTAAAGCTCATACACGGCCCTGATCTTCGCCATCATGGCGTCTGTGGCGCGAATGTCGGCGGACGAACGGTCAACAAAGCCGCGCGGCAAACGGGCCTTGAGCTTGTGTTTTTTCTTTGATTTCTGGGATTTCTGCGACACGGAAACGGGCTTTTTTCACACTGAACGGGCTGAAGCGTTCCTAGACAATGCGGCGTGTCGCGGCAAGGGCGGGGTGTTTCCCCTTTCACCAGGGCAATCGCATTTGAGTACCATTCCCGATGTTCAGGCTCTGTTGTTTCCCTCACCCATCGGGGGAGGGTGTCTTCGCAAGACGACGGGTGGGGGAGAAAACGACCAAAATCCCCACCCGTCACGGCTTCGCCGCGCCACCCTCCCCTTTGAAAAAGGGGAGGGAAATGGAGAGCCTGGAAGCAAAAATCCCATATGCGATAGCCCTGCCTCCCTCACCATCTCCCATACGTCATAGCCAGTGCCATGCAGTGGGAGATTTCTTCCGTTGGGAGCTTGGCATCCGGTGCGAAGCGGATCTCGCGGGTGCCGATGCAGTCGAGGTCCGGATATCGCTCGCGGAAGGTCTCAACCAGGCTGGTCTGGCAAAGAAAATAAAGGCTGATCGCGCCATCCTCATGAGCGCCCAGCCGAAACGTGCTCCCTTTTGGTTTGGTCGTCACGAAGCTTGGCTGCCCCCATTTCAGGGCCTCCGAAATCTGCCCTGCCCCTTCGGTTTTTTCAGCCACTTCAAAGGCCAGTGCACGCAGGGTCAGAAGCTGTGCTCGGGCGGGTTCGGGAAAGGCCGCATAGGCCCCCTCAACAGCGGGATCGGCGAATGGTGGGTGCTCGGCCACACTCGATTGAGCCTTAGCCGCCGCGCTCATTGGCCAGGTCGCTTGAAGTTGGCGCGGGCCTCTTCCACCTTGTCGCGGCAGTAGCATCCTTCAATGTGATCGTTCACCATGCCCATCGCCTGCATGAACGCATAGACGGTGGTGGGACCCACAAACGACCAGCCTTTCTTTTTCAGGAGTTTTGACAGCTCCGTCGACTTCGGCGTGGTGGTGAAGCTCATCAGCGTATCATAGTCGAACTTTTTCGGGCGCTCGCTTTCCGGTGTCTCAAAACTCCAGAAAAATGCGCCAAGCGAACCATATTCCTGCTCCAGCTCAATGGCGCGCTGTGCATTGTTGATGGTGGACTTGATCTTGCCCCTGTGGCGGACAATGCCTGCATCCTGCACCAGCCGCTCCACATCGTCCTCGCCGAATTTTGCCACCTCGTGATAGTCAAAATCAGCGAAAGCGGCGCGAAAATTCTCGCGCTTGCGCAGGATCGTCAGCCAAGAGAGACCCGACTGGAACCCCTCCAGACAAATCTTTTCAAACAGCCGGTGATCATCATCCACCGGCATGCCCCATTCTTCATCGTGGTAGCGCTGATAGTCGTCTTTGCCATCACACCAAAAGCAACGCAGTTTGCCGTCGTCGCCCTTGATCAACCCCTTTGCCGGTTCGCTCACCTGGCTCCTCCCGTCTGCGGCTCAAACCATGCCGAGCCGGCAAATTCTGATAATTTGTCGCGCTGAGCATGATGTCATTTGCCATCGCGCCAACTCGCTTTATACACAGATCATGACGTACAGCCCTGCCGTCACCGGGTGAAGACCTTAAACGATGATCAAGCCATCTCTCCTGACACGCTGTTTCGCCCTTGTTGTTGTGTTTTGGCTTGGGGTGCTTGGGTCAGCCCATGCGTTTTCAGATCAATCGGTCCTGAAGGGCTTTAATCGAACGGTGTTTGGATCGGAGTTTGCGGGCTTTGGTCTTCAAGCAAACTATGTTCGCCGGTTTGAGCGCACCGTGCGGTTCTACATTCACCACACATCCCGCAAAAACCGGCGACCGGCCGTGCGACGTTTCATTCGAAGCCTGCGCAGTTCCATTCGTGGTCTGCGCACGCAAATCGTCACCAATCCACGCAGCGCCAATTTTCACGTCTACATTGTCGATCGCTCGCAATATGGCAAAACCATCCGCGATCAGATCTATCGCAGCCGCTCGGCCCCGGTGCGCGGCCGCTGCATGGTTCGGGCACGATTTACCCGTGGTGGCATCACGCGATCTGATGCAGTGATCGTATCCGACGAGGGTGAGTCCCTCTTCCGTCGCTGTCTGGTGGAAGAAATTCTGCAGGGACTTGGGCCGCTAAACGAGCACTCCAGCCTGACAGCCAGCGTGTTCAACGATGCCTCAACCCATACCAGCTTCACCCGGTTCGACCGGCTGATCCTGAACATGCTTTACGACAAGCGTGTGCGCTCCGGCGATTCACCACGCAAGGTGCAGCCCCTGCTGCCAGCGCTTTTGAAAACGGCCAAACGGCGCGTGCGATAAAGGTCGCCCTTCCAAATTAACCACACTCTTTAAGGCGGCGATTACCATGGTTTTGGTGAATCGGAGCCTTCAACCCTGAATCGCATTTGAATCAATTGCGATTCACTTTTGATTCGGAATTAGACGACCAGTGTCTTCGTGTTGCCCGTTTCAGCGGGGTCCAAACCGGTGATCTGGCAACCTCACTTTTTGTGTTCCTTTGTAATCTTTGTGTGCCACTCGGCGAGCCTGACGGCTTCCGGTCAACGCATCGATGCTCTGGACGGTTTGGGTTCAGACACGGTCTGAACCTTTCAGTTTTGCGTCTGTTCGGATCAATACAATGTCGTCAAAAACTCTCACACTTGCTCTTCTTGCCGCGGCACTGGCCGTGCCTACTCCTGCGCTTGCAGGCTCACGCTATCAAAGCCTGCCGCCGGTCACTCTATCACCCGATCTGTCGGCGCCATGGGTGCTGCAGCTCAATCCGGGAAAGCGCACCCAGTCCCGCACAGTGGTGCGCCGTCAGAGGCAACTTCGCCTGCGGTCCGGCTATCGCCCGGAACAGCCGCGTGCGCTGCGACGCTACCAGGAGCCGAACCGGCTGCTGCGCAAGCGTTCCGGCAAGCGCAACCAATCGGTCGCCGCCGTTCGCCCGGCCAAGAAAAAACCCGCCGCCCGGCGTGGGTTCAACCCGGCACTTCTGCCCACGGTCGTTGACTATCATGGCGGTCATAAGCCCGGCACAATCGTGGTCAACACGATCGAGCGACGGCTTTATCATGTGATGCCGAATGGCAAGGCACGGCGCTATGGCGTTGGTGTTGGCAAGCCCGGTTTTGAGTGGGCGGGCTCCCACAAGGTGACCCGCAAGGCCAAGTGGCCAAGTTGGACGCCGCCTGCAGAAATGCGCGCCCGTGAACGCAAGAAGGGTCGAATTCTGCCGAAACGCATGGAAGGCGGACCGAACAACCCGCTTGGTGCCCGCGCGCTTTATCTTGGATCAACGCTTTACCGCATTCACGGCTCAAACCAGCCCTGGTCGATTGGCCGGGCGGTATCTTCGGGCTGTATTCGCATGCGCAACGAAGACGTGATGGACCTTTACGAGCGCGTCAAAGTTGGCGCCAAGGTCATCGTCATCTGATCAAAGTTTTGAGGATCGGGGCTTCCCAGAATTACCAAAAACAACAACATCCTCTGAAAACAACTGAGTAGCCGCCCGGACCTTTCCGTGGCGGCTCTTTTTTTGCGCGAGCATCGCTTGTCACGGTTTAACATTGCGATTTATTCGATCAGGAAGCAGGTGCAGTTTGCGGCGAACGATGGTTTTGACTGGAAGCGTGGGGTCTCCGCCGATTCGATACGGTCCGGTAAATGTGAACGCCGGACGCTTGAGGGTATGGTAAATTGACTCTAGTGTTCGCCTCGAGTCAGCACAAACGTCGCCCCTCGGGCTCAACAACCGGATATTTCGATATGACCCTTCGCTTTCTTCCGCTGATCGGCGCCATGGCTGTCGCCGTCGTTGGCTTGAGCTTTTCTGCAGGTGGCAGCGCGGCGCAGTCGCTGAAATTCAACTACGAAACCAGCACCTATGAGCGGGTCAGCCCTTACCGAAAATATCGCGGGCGCAAGCCAAAAGCGAAATTCTGGCGCCGCACGGTGAGCATTCGCACCGAGCAAAAACCCGGCACGATCATCATCGATACCAACCGAAAATATCTCTACTACGTGCTGAATGAGCGGCGCGCCGTGCGCTACGGCGTTGGCGTCGGGCGCGAAGGCTTTGGCTGGGAAGGCGAAGTTAAGGTCCGCCGCAAGGCCGAATGGCCAACCTGGACACCGCCAAAGGAAATGCGCATTCGCGAGTGGCGCGAGAACAAGCGTCGCTTGCCAATCGTTCAAAAGGGCGGTCTGGACAACCCCATGGGGGCACGGGCGCTTTATCTTTTCAAGGGCAATCGCGACACGCAGTACCGCATTCACGGGACCAACGAGCCCTGGTCAATCGGGCTTTCCATGTCTTCCGGTTGTATCCGCATGATGAATGAGGATGTGGAAGACCTTTATGAGCGCGCCAAGGTTGGCACCAAGGTGGTCGTTATTGGACCAAAGCTGAAGAACAAGCGCATCTACCGTGAAGGTGGCCTGTTCGCCCTGTTTGGTGGGTAAACAAGCCACTCTCGGCTCAGCCACTGCCCATTCGGCGATGAACCTGAAGGCTACCGCATTTGGCGATCTTCGGTGAACAGTTAGCGTGTTCCACCTCATGGTGAGCCCGTCGAACCACGAGATGGCCTCCAATCCTGGCCACACCCCGCCCTTCGATAAACTCAGGATGAGGTGTGGACCAGAAACCGAGGTCTGTTGCATGGGTTTTCCACTCGGCTGCGAAACCCAACTTCATATGCGATAGCCCTGGAATGAACACGAAGGCAGGGTGAAGGACATCAATCCCACTATCTGACTCGCTGGACACAAGCTGTAGCGGGTGTGACAAACGTAAGCCGAGAGACAAATCAAGCGATACTTGGCTCCCACAAGTTCATTTGTCATTGCCGCCACAGCGGCAATCCAGAACAATAAGCGCCATTTGCCAAACAAAAACCCCACGCCAGGGCGTGGGGCCGAGGGTTCGTGGTGCAAACACCTCTGCCGGATGAATCCGGTGCCACCACTATATCGCAATAAAAGCGCCCGACAATCGGTCGAAATGAGGTCTGTTTGCGCGCCATACAGGGCGCATTGCCCCCAGATAAGACAGCTTAGTGGTCGCCTAATATTTCATCGACGCCTAATAATTGTGCACAATTAATCGCTGCCCAATGCGCAGGCATTAACACTTTGCCACATCATGCGGAAACGGCATCTGAATTTTTTACCTTTATATTTCAATTTCTTAAGTCGCATTCAGCTCACTCCTCCTGAACTGGCACGGAACTTGATTCCTTAACGGCGGTGCAAACACAACTGACGGAATTTCAAAAAATGAAAAACCTTACCCGCCGCAGCATGCTGCTGGCTTCCGCCGCAACGCTCGGCGCCACCATGACCATGTCCGTGCCTGCAGCCTTTGCTGCCGGTGACACGATCAAGGTCGGTGTTCTTCACTCGCTGTCCGGCACGATGGCGATTTCTGAAACCACGTTGAAAGACGTAATGCTGATGCTCATTGATGAGCAGAACAAAAAGGGCGGTCTGCTGGGCAAGAAGCTCGAAGCCGTTGTCGTTGACCCTGCTTCCGACTGGCCGCTCTTTGCGGAAAAAGCCCGTGAGCTGATTTCAGCGAGCAAGGTTGATGCTGTGTTCGGTTGCTGGACCTCCGTGTCGCGCAAATCCGTTTTGCCGGTCTTCAAGGAACTCAACAGCCTGCTCTTCTACCCTGTTCAGTATGAGGGTGAAGAGTCCGAGCGCAACGTGTTCTACACGGGTGCCGCACCAAACCAGCAGGCTATTCCGGCGGTCGATTATCTTCTGGAAGAGGAAGAAGTGAAGCGCTGGGTGTTGGCCGGTACCGACTATGTGTATCCGCGTACGACCAACAAGATCCTCGAAGCCTACCTGAAATCTAAAGGCGTGGCTGACGAAGACATCATGATCAATTACACGCCATTCGGCCATTCCGACTGGCAGACCATCGTGTCCGACATCAAGACGTTCGGCTCTGCGGGCAAGAAAACCGCTGTTGTCTCCACCATCAATGGCGACGCGAACGTTCCCTTTTACAAGGAACTGGGCAACCAGGGTGTGAAGGCATCCGACATTCCGGTTGTTGCCTTCTCCGTTGGTGAAGAAGAGCTCGCCGGTTTCGACACTGCGCCTCTCGTTGGCCATCTGGCCGCATGGAACTACTTCCAGTCTGTTGAAGCGCCAGAAAATGAAGAGTTCATCAAGAAGTGGAAGGCGTTCACTTCGGCTGATCGCGTGACCAACGACCCAATGGAAGCCCACTATATCGGCTTCAACATGTGGGTGAAGGCGGTCGAGAAGGCTGGTTCCACCGATCCGGATAAGGTGATTGACGCCATCGTTGGCGTGAAAGTGCCGAACCTGACCGGTGGCACATCAGAAATGCTTGCCAACCACCACATCACCAAGCCGGTGCTGATTGGTGAAATTCAGGCAGACGGCCAGTTCGAGGTTGTTTCCCAGACAGATGGTCTGGTGCCGGGTGATGCCTGGTCCGACTTCCTGCCGGAATCCGCTGTTCTGAAGTCCGATTGGGTTGACCTGAAGTGCGGCAACTACAACACGCAATCGAACGCCTGCGTCGGCAGCTGATCGACCATTCTCAATCGAGAAAGGATCCGGCCCCTTCCTTCGGGCCGGATCTGAATAGAGCCGCGACGACCTCTCTTCTCCTCCCGGTCGTCGCGGTTTGCCAAATAAAAAAACCGAAAAGCGGGGCTGGCAAACATGATCTGGAGAATGAACGGGCTGACTGGAGTGCTTTTTGCGCTCCTCATCGGCGGCCTGATGCTGGTGGCGCAAACTGCCCGAGCAGATGAAGCCCAGCTGCGGTCAATCATTGCCGAGTTTGCCACAGCCAAGAAATTCAAACAGGTGGAAGCCGTCGTCAAGAAGCTTGGCGAGACCGGAAACGCGGATGCCGGTCGCGTGCTGCGCGCGCTTTCTGATGGCAATCTGAAAAGCCGCAAGGATGATGGCACCGTTCTCATCGTCACCGGCAAGGGATCAAACCTTGCGCTCGCCGACCCTGTGACCGGCGACGCCTTTGATGCCGCCGGTGCCAAATCGGGCGACTTTCGCAAGGTGAAAGTGAAAAACTCCCTGCGCCGCAAGATCGCTGCTGTTCTTTCCTCGCTGACACTCAAATCCAACCGCGTGGAGACACGTCTTGCCGCCGCAAGAACCATTTTTGAATCCTCAGATGCCTCGGCAATCGAAGCGCTGGATGATGCGCTGAAAACGGAATCCGACGAGACGGTGAAGGCTGCGTTCATCGAAGCGCGCGCCTCAGCGGTGCTTGCAAGCGATCTGGGAGTGGATGAAAAAACCGCAGCCATCGCCCAACTGGCCGAGCGCGGTGACCGGACCGCCCTCGGTGTTCTTTCGAAATTTGCCGCTTCCGCCCCGGACGAATTGAAGCCCAGATTTGATGAGGCCATTGCGTCAGTAGAAGACAGTCTCGCAATCTGGGCCAATGCACAGAACATCTGGTACGGCATCTCGCTTGGTTCCGTGCTGCTTTTGGCGGCAATCGGTCTTGCCATCACCTTTGGCGTGATGGGCGTCATCAACATGGCCCATGGCGAGATGGTGATGCTTGGCGCTTACACCACCTTCGCGGTGCAGGAGCTTATTCGGGCATCCGCGCCCGAACTCTTCGCCTATTCGCTGGTGTTTGCTTTGCCGCTGGCCTTTCTGGTTTCAGGCTCCGTCGGTCTGATCATGGAGCGCGGCCTGATCCGGTTCCTGTACGGTCGTCCGCTTGAGACCCTGCTTGCCACCTGGGGCGTTTCGCTGATCCTGCAACAGACCGTGCGCACCATTTTCGGCCCCACCAACAAGGAGGTGGGCAATCCCGACTGGATGTCGGGCGCGTTTGAAATCGGTCAGCTCTCCATCACGTGGAACCGGTTCTGGATCGTGCTGTTTGCGCTCGCCGTGTTTGCGGTTCTTTATGCGGTTATCAACCGTACCGCTCTTGGCCTTGAAATGAGAGCCGTGACCCAGAACCGCCGCATGGCCGGCGCGATGGGCATTCGCACGTCCTGGGTCGATGCAATGACCTTTGCGCTTGGCTCGGGCATTGCCGGAATTGCAGGCGTCGCCCTTTCCCAGATCGGCAACGTCTCGCCCAATCTTGGCCAGAGCTACATCATCGATTCCTTCCTCGTGGTCGTGTTTGGCGGCGTGGGCAATCTTTGGGGCACGCTGGTCGGCGCCATGTCACTCGGCATTTTGAACAAGTTCATGGAGCCCTATGCCGGTGCCGTGCTTGGCAAGGTGATCATTCTGGTTCTCATCATCCTGTTCATTCAGAAAAGGCCGCGTGGGCTCTTCGCCCTCAAAGGCCGGGCGGTGGAGACATGACCGTGGTCCCATCTTATCAGAACACAAACCGTCTTGGGCACAGATTTGGACTGGGCAAGATGTCCCTCGCCTTCATCGTGCTTCTGGCCGCAGCCGCAGTCATTGTACCCCTGTGCAATCTTGTGGTGCCTGAGACCAGCCCATTTTACATTCCCGACCATCTGGTGGCGCTGCTCGGCAAATGGCTCTGCTATGCGATGCTTGCGGTCTCGCTGAACCTTGTCTGGGGCTATTGCGGCATTCTTTCGCTGGGTCACGGCGCGTTTTTCGCACTCGGCGGCTATGCCATGGGTATGTACCTCATGCGCCAAATCGGAACACGTGGCGTTTATGGCCACCCGGTTCTTCCCGATTTTATGGTGTTCCTGAACTGGAAAGAACTGCCCTGGTTCTGGTACGGTTTCGACCAGTTCTGGTTCGCAGCGATCATGATCGTGTTGGCGCCAGGCTTGCTCGCCTTTGTCTTCGGATGGTTCGCCTTCCGCTCGCGGGTTTCCGGTGTTTATCTGTCGATCATCACACAGGCCATGACCTATGCGCTGCTGCTCGCCTTTTTCCGCAACGATATGGGCTTTGGCGGCAACAACGGGCTGACGGATTTCAAGGACATTCTTGGGTTCAACATTCAGACCCGTGAAACCCGCGCGACCCTGTTTGCGCTTTCAGCCGGATTTCTGGTGGCGTTCCTGCTGGTGACAGCCTTCATCACCACCTCCCGCTTCGGCAAATTGTTGGTCGCGACACGGGACGCGGAAGGCCGGACACGGTTTCTGGGCTATCGCCCGGAAAATGTGAAACTGTTCGTTTGGACGCTTTCTGCCGTGATGGCAGGCATCGCAGGCGCTCTCTTCGTGCCGCAGGTGGGCATCATCAATCCGGGTGAATTCGCTCCTGCCAACTCCATCGAAGTGGTCATCTGGACGGCTGTTGGCGGTCGCGGCACGATCATCGGCCCGGTAATCGGCGCGGTTCTGGTCAATGGCGGCAAAAGCTGGTTCACCGGCCTCTTCCCTGAATTCTGGCTGTTTGTGCTCGGCGCGCTGTTTGTTTTGACGACCCTGTTCCTGCCAAAGGGAATTGTGGGAACGGCCAACGATCTTTGGTCAAAAGTCCGACGCAAAAAACCTGACAACACCGAAGGTTCCGCCGTGTTGCAGGCGGCGGAGTAGACCATGTCCGAACAGGCGAAACTGACGAACTCCATCCTTTATCTCGACAATGTTTCGGTGGCCTTTGACGGGTTCAAGGCGATCAACGGCCTGTCGCTTTACCTGGAACCGGGCGAAATGCGTGCCATTATTGGTCCCAATGGTGCGGGCAAGACGACGATGATGGACATTATCACCGGCAAGACCAAACCGGACGAAGGTGATGTGTGGTTCAACGGCAATGTGGACGTGACCAAGCACGATGAATCGGCAATTGCCACGATGGGCATTGGCCGCAAATTTCAAAAGCCCACCGTTTTTGAAAATCACACGGTCGAAGACAATCTGTTGCTCGCTTTGTCCGGCGCGAAGCCTCTCAAGACGATGCTGTTCGGTCAGGTGGAGGAGAGTGAGGCGGAGCGCATCGACCGCATTCTGGAAACCACGCGTCTGGGCGCACGACGGCACCAGATGGCCGCTGACCTTTCCCATGGTCAGAAACAGTGGCTCGAGATTGGAATGCTATTGGCGCAGGACCCGAAACTGCTGCTGGTTGACGAACCGGTTGCCGGAATGACCGACGCTGAGACGGAAGAAACCGCGCGGCTCTTGCGGGACATTGCGAAGGACCACGCCGTTGTTGTTGTGGAGCACGATATGGACTTTGTACGCGATCTCGATGTGCGCGTGACCTGCCTGCATGAGGGATCGGTGCTGGCAGAAGGGTCCCTCGACCACGTGTCGGGCAATCAAAAAGTCATTGATGTTTATCTGGGGCGGTAGGACATGCTGAACGTTGAAAGACTGCAACTTCACTATGGTGCTGCACAGGCGCTGCGCGATGTGTCGCTTGATGTTGCTGCCAACAAGATCACCTGTGTTCTGGGCCGCAATGGTGTGGGCAAGACGAGCCTGCTGCGCTCAATCATCGGCCAGCACAGATTGAGCCATGGCGACATCACGTTTGACAGCAGCCTGTTCACTGCAAAACACGTGCATGCCCGCGCGCGCGCCGGTATTGGCTTTGTGCCGCAGGGGCGTGAAATCTTCCCGCTGCTGACAGTGAAAGAAAATCTTCAGACCGGATTTTCCGCAATCAAACGCGCGGACCGCACGATCCCCGACACGGTGTTTGAACTGTTTCCGGTGCTAAAGGACATGCTGAACCGCAGAGGCGGCGATCTTTCCGGTGGTCAGCAGCAGCAGTTGGCAATCGGGCGGGCACTTGTGTTGCGCCCGAAACTGCTGGTGCTTGATGAACCCACGGAAGGCATTCAGCCTTCCATCATCAAGGATATTGGACGGGCGCTCGAGACCCTGCGCGATCGCGGCATCGCCGTATTGCTGGTGGAGCAGTATCTCGATTTCTGCCGCCAGATCGGCGACCATATTTACATCATGGACCGTGGCGAGGTGGTGCATTCCGGCGCACCGGAAACACTGGACGACCCGGACGTGCGCAAGCATTTGACTGTGTAGTTTTTGGGTAAGATGTGCTGTTACACCCAACGAAACCAACTTCGGGTGTAGCTATGATATTGAATACACAAACACATTATCCTTCGTCATCCCGGGCTTGGCCCGGGATCCAGATGGGGTAAACCCATGAGCGATATGGATGTTGTTCATAGAAGTTTGCCGCGATGAAGAAACACGACAAACCCCTCACCTGCCGCACCGCACCTGGACCCTGACCTTCGTCAGGGTGACGGGGTATGCTTGTCTCAATGAACCAGCATCTTCTTCACAAATTTGCCGCTGCGTAGGCAATGGCCTCGCTGATCTGGTTGAGATCAGCTTCGGTCAGGGCTAGCGACGGATAAACCTTGCCCGGCGCTTTGAAGATGCCCTTTTCCCGCAGCATGTCGTTGAAGCGCGCGTTCTTTGCCATGTCACCCTTTATGTAGGATCGGTAGTCGTTCACCGGCTGCTCGGTAAACACCACATCAAACAGATAGGGTTCGCCAACGATGCGGTGCGCATGGCCGTGTTTGGTGAGGTTATCTGTGAGCGCATCCCAGATCGCCTGCCCGTTTGCACGCAGCTTGTCGTACTGACCCGGACGGCGCAGGATTTCCATGGTCTTCATGCCGGCAACCGCGGCAACGGGGTTTCCTGCCAGGGTGCCGAGCTGCATCAAAAAACCCTCGGCTCCCACCTTGGCCTTGTCGAAGTGGTCCATGATGTCGGCCCGACCTGTGATCGCCGCCAAGGGAAACCCTCCGCCAACAATTTTGCCAAGCGTGCACAGGTCCGGCGTCACATCGTAATATTCCTGCGCACCGCCATAGGCGAAACGGTAGCCGGTGACGATCTCATCAAAGATCAGCACCACACCGTGCTTGTCACATTCCTCACGCAGGGCCGCGAGAAAGCCCGGAGCGGGCGGAATGACACGTTGCAATGGCTCCACAATGATGGCGGCAACCTCCTCGCCGTGTTCGGCCAGAAGCGAGCGCACCATCTCAATATCGTTGAAGGCGGCAATGAGCATCTCGTCTCGCACCCCTTGCGGGATGCCGGCGGAGTCCGGAACAGCCTGCGGGAAGTTGACCAGCTTCTCCGGAGCGAGACTCATCTGTGCTTCGGCAGACATGCCGTGATAGCCGCCTTCAAACTTCAGAATTTTTGACCGTCCGGTAAAAGCTCGGGCTGCTCGGATGGCATACATGTCAGCTTCACCACCTGACGTCACATAGCGGACCTTTTCGCCGCATCGCACGGAATCGCGCACCTGCTCAGCCAGCTCAATACCGGCGGCATTGTTGGCAAAGAAGGTGAGCCCTTTGTCCAATTGCTCGCGCACCGCATCAAGCACTTCCTCATGATCGTGGCCAATGAGCATGGGTCCGGAACCGATCAGAAGGTCGACATATTCGCGACCGTCCTCGTCCCAGACATGGGAGCCTTTACCCCGCGCGATGATGATGCCGGGATCGAAATTGCCAAACCCTCCGGCTGGCAAAACCACATTTGCGCGATCAATCCAGTGTTGCTGGCCGGGCTCCGTTTGCGTGCTCATGGCATCCTCAATTTTTGACTGTTTGGTAAAATTCTACTGGTAAATCGCTGCCGCGTCACCCAGTTTTTCCAGATCCGGTGCGCAGCCAAGGCCGGGCACAGAAGGTGGCGTCGCAAATCCGTTTTCGTTGGTCACGCCGCGTCCAAGGCAGGGATGATCGGTGAGATGTTCCTGACAAAGCCAGCTTGCCAGACGGTTGGCCTTTGGCGTTGAAGCCGCAAGATGGATTGCGGCAGTATCAGCAAGCGAGGAACCGCCCAGATCTTCCACATGCATCTGCCAGCCCAGCTCGACGCCGAGATCGCGAATCCGGCGACAGCGCGAAAGCCCGCCGGACCGGTTGGGCTTGACCTTCACACCCTGACAGGCCCGCAGCTTCATTGCTTCCAGATGATCACCGAAGGTGTGAACGCATTCATCAAGCATGATGGGCTGCGGCACGATTTGTGCAATCTCGGCGCATTCTACCAGCGTTTCGCACGGTTGTTCGAACCAGTCGCGGGATGACACGGACATCATGACCTGTTTCGCCACGCCTGGCAGCCAAGCCCGGTTGACGTCGAAGGTTACCTTGTGCCCACCCGGCAGGCCGGCAGAAATGGCGTCGATGCGCTCAATGTCCGCAGCGATGTCCGTGCCGCCCACTTTGGCAGAATGGGTGCGGTAGCCCTTGGCTGCGGCTCGATTGATTTTGGCAAGCATCTCATCAGGTGTGCCCGTGGAGATCGAAGAATTGACCGGCACGGGATCAGCCTCCGCACCGCCCAGCAGCTTCCAGATCGGCAGGCCTGCAGCCTGTCCAAGAATATCCCAGCAGGCGATATCGATGGCAGATTTTGCGGCCCAATGGCCCGGCAGCACCTCATCCATACAGTGGTTGAGTGCGTCAATTGCCGTTGGATCATGCCCCAGTATGTTTGGCGCGATGGTCTCGAAGGCAGCGCGGATACCCGGCCCATGAGCGGGCAGATAGGAATGTCCCCAGGGACAGCCCTCGCCCCAGCCGATCAGCCCCCCGTCGGTTTCGATGCGCACGAACGTGCTGTCGAGGGATTCCACCAGCAAGCGGCCACCCGAATACCGATAGGGTTCCTTGAATGGCAGATCGACCGCCCAAACACTGATCCGGCTGATTTTCATGGACGGCCTCCCTCTGCCCATCGCTTGAGCCTTGTCTTTGAAACTTGGCGGAGACAGAGTTGCAGACCTTCCGAAAATGCGAAGCTTGAGGTCGAATTGACAGCAGGATCAGGAACCTTGGGTGAATTTGCAACGCGGCTCGTCGACCATCCAATCATCCATGCAGGCCTTCATGAAACCGTCGGCGACAATATCAACGGTCCCTCGCTGATCCGTGTGCCCGACTGGGTGGAGCGACCGCTGGGGCGTTGCTACCTCTATTTCGCGCACCATATGGGTGATCATATTCGTCTCGCCTATGCGGACGCGTTGACAGGGCCCTGGACCGTTCATCCTGGTGGCGTTTTGTCCGTTGCGGAGTCAGGCTTTGTAGCGGTTGATCCGCCCCAGCCCCCTCGGGATCAGTGGCCGGACTGGGCGCTGAGCGGTGATCGGCTCAACTATGCCCATGTGGCCTCGCCCGACGTGCATGTGGACGGAAATAATCAGACCATCTCCATGTATTTGCACGGGCTTTTGCCAAACGGTGACCAAATGACCCGGCTGGCGGTTTCGTCGGATGGTCTTCAGTTCGAGGTCAGGGAGCCGCTGCTCGGTCCGCCCTATTTCCGTGTGTTTCGACACGGTGAATTTTTCTACGCCATTGCGTTTGGCGGGGCCTTGCTGCGCGCCCGCTCGCCGGAGGGACCATTTGAAACGGGGCCGGATATTTTCGCGCAGATGCCAATCGTCGGGGACGGACAGTTGGTGCGCCACGCGGCGGTGCGCGTGGCGGGAGATACGCTCTCGCTGTTTTTCACTCGGATTGGCGACACACCAGAACGTATTCTGGTCTCGCGGGTTGAACTGGCGGAAGACTGGAGTGACTGGGTTGTTCACCTACCAAGTGAGGTTCTGAAGCCAGAACTCGGCTGGGAAGGGGCAGATGACCCGATTGTTTGTTCCTCAACGGGAGCGGCACATGGGCTTGAACACGCGCTGCGCGACCCCTGCATTTTCGAAAAGGATGGGAAAACCTACATGCTCTACTGCGGCGGTGGCGAACAGGGGATCGGGATTTGTGGGTTGCGGTGACACATTAAGAGTCTGGCCAACTCAATTTGTCATTGCCGCTGCGGCGGCAATCCAGATTTACCACCAAAAGGTAAGTGGATACGAACACGCCCTAGACACTAGCTGTGGCGGGTGTGACAAATTGAGGATCCTTGGGTCGCCGCTCGTGTGATCATCCATGCCGGACCCAATATCCCCCCTGTCATTCTCGGACCGATTGAACTGCGGAAGCAGTGAAATCGTGATCCGGGAACCTATTCCGTTCACTTGCAATTCGGGAAGGCCCCACAATTTCACGGAATGGGCCTCCTGGTCACATTTTCGCTGACGCTCAAATGGCCCGAAGGTGACAACGAGGGTGGGGTTTCCTCAGTAAGCAAAAGTGCGGGCGACGGAGAGTGGATGACATCGGCCGGCCATCACAAACCGCCCTGCTCAACCAAAAAATCCACCACGCCTTCAACACCTTTGCCGCTTTTCAGATCCGTCAGCAGAAACGGCAGGCCGCCGCGTGCCTTTTCAGCATCGCTTGCCAGCCGATCGAGATCGACCCCGACATAGGGTGCTAGGTCCGTCTTGTTGAGCAAAAGCAGGTCAGACCGGGTGATCGCCAACCCGCCCTTGCGCGGGATATCGCCACCCTGGCACACTGAAATCACATAGAGGGTCAAGTCGGCCAGATCAGGGGAGAAGGTGGCCGCGAGATTGTCTCCACCCGATTCAATCAGCACCAAATCAAGGTCGTCATGGCGTTGGTTCAGTTCCGCGATCGCCTGCAAATTGATCGAGGCATCTTCGCGAATGGCGGTGTGCGGGCAGCCGCCGGTTTCCACGCCAATGATACGGTTTGCGGGCAGGATTTGCTGACGCGTCAACTCTTCCGCATCCTCACGCGTGTAGATATCGTTGGTGACGACGCCAATGGAGAAACGCTGCGACATTGCCTTGCACAATGCAGCCGTGAGCGTGGTTTTGCCGGTGCCCACAGGGCCGCCAATGCCCACCCGAAGCGGGCCGTTGCCTGATTTCGTCATGTTCGAAACACCCTTCCACCCAGCGTCTCATGCCGCATGGCGCAGATTTCAGAGATTATCGCAGCACTTCCAAGATCATCCAGCGATGAGTTTGACGCCTTTTCTGCCGCCGCCACAATCGGCGCTTCAAGAGCCTGCAATACCGTCACACCGGCCTGCTGACCAAGGCTGAATAACCGCAACGCGACCTGTATCTGGTTGGAAATGAACGCATGCAGATAGGCTGTGAGCGTGCCTTGCAGATTGACCTTTTGCGCGCCAGCCACCCAGCCCACGGCGACCGAAAGCGCGCAGTTTTGGGGTGGCTTAGAATCATCAAGCCATGGTTGGGCGGCATCGACAAACGCCCGTCCTTGAGCCATTTGCTCCAGATGCCGTTCGGCGGAACCGGCAAGGGCTTCTGCAAGCTCGACCAGATCGGTCGGGTCATTGCCCTCGCAAACGGTACGCCAGGTTGCAGCCAGCAACACGCCATCAGAGTGGATTGCCCCATGCAACAGCAGGGTTTCCAGCCAGTGGTTCAGCGTGTCTGCATCGTGAACAAGCCCATCTTCAACCGCCTGTTCCAGCCCGTGGGAATAGCTGAATCCACCGGTGGGAAAGGCCGGCGACAGCCAGCTCATCAGCCGGACCAGATCATTGGAAGCGGCGATGTCAGTCATGGTCGTGATGGTGGTGGCTGTGATGGTGGTGCATATGATCATGATCACCCGAATAGGCGCCTCGTTCGGGATCAAACGGCGCTTCGATTTCTTCAACCGATGCCCCTAGACCCTCGAGCATTGTCTTGATCACATGATCGCGTCGAATGCGTATGTGATCATCTGATATCTGCGCCTGCAAATGGCGGTTGCCCAACTGCCAGGCAAGCGCAATCAGATGGCGCTCATCGCGCGCACGCACCTCGTACAAAGCTTCCGGTGCGGCTTTGACTTCGACAATGCGACCGTCTTCCAGCACCAACCCGTCGCCATGCAGGAGCAGTCGGGCTTCAGGCAGATCAAGCAGAAACGCAATCCCGCCATCGGAGGTCAGCTTGATGCGGCGGCGGTGACGCGCCGTCTCATCCAGCGTGATGGTGTCAGCCGGATTTTCGACCGACGATACGACTGACAGTGCTGCAATCATCGCGTTTCAACCATTCAATTCCTTCACCTCATCCTGAGCTTGTCGAGGGATGGCCACACCCCGCGCTTCGACGGGCTCCGCGTGAAGGTGTGGATGTGCGGTCCGTTGTAACGATCGAAAGTCCGCTACTTATGCAGCCTTATTTCGGCAGATCGGCCTGGGACTGGATCACCGAACCAAGCAGCCCATAGTCCAGCGCTTCCTGGGTGTTGAGCCAGAAGTCGCGTTTGGTGTCTTCGCGTACTTTCTCCGCTGACTGGCCCGTGGCTGCTGCAAAAAGCACTTCGAAACGCTCTTTCATGAGGCGGATCTGATCAGCCTGAATTTCAATATCCGACGCTGTGCCGCCGACACCGCCGCTTGGCTGATGCAGCAAAAAGCGGGTGTTGGGCAGGCAGAAGCGGTTCTTCAAATCTGCTGAAATGAAGATCAGCGCCCCGGCGCTCGCCACCCAGCCGGACCCGATGGTGCGAACCTCCGGCGTGATGAACTTCACCATGTCATGGACCATGTCACCCGATTCCACATGGCCACCGGGAGAGGAAATGAACAAGTGGATCGGCGCGTCACTGTCTTCCGCCAACGCCAGAAGCTGGGCCGACACACCACGCGCCAGCTTGTCGTCGATCGTGCCGGTGATGAGCACATTGCGGCTTTTAAACAGGCGCTCAGCAATGGAGGGATCAACGGATTTTTCGTCTTTTTTATCTTCGCTCATGAATGTCTTTCGTGTGGGTCGCGACTCAGTTTGGGATCAACTTAAACCAAGTCTGAGCCCGGAGGAATTGGGCGGGTTTTCTGCGCCAAAGTGGGGATTTCGAAGGGAATGGCAAGGGGGTGGATCTTCTCTCGATTTGTCACACCCGCCACAGCGGGTGTCCAGTGCGGCCGGTAGTGGATAGAGACTTATTTTTGCTCGCTACAAATCTCCTCCAGCCAGGTGCGAAACAATCAGCTTTTCGCTGGACAGTCGGTGAGTTTGCCCTGAGACAAACCTCAAACTCCGTCACCCTCGCCCACCGTAGCGAGGGTCTACCCAACTATAAACTTCTGATAAGGTTGCGATTTTGTAGATCCTCGGCACGGTGGCCGAGGATGACGCTGCAGCATTGGTGAACCAGTAGAAAGACAATCCGCAAAGTTCCCCGGACAACTTTGCGCTGTAGCGGCAATCACAATATTTCTCGCCCGAGCAAAAAGGTACATCAAAACAGGAAGTAGCGCTGTGCCATGGGTAGCTCACTTGCAGGTTCACAGGTCAGCAACTCGCCATCGGCGCGGACTTCGTAGGTTTCCGCATCAACTTCAACCTCAGGCGTTGCATCGTTCAGCACCAGCGAGGCCTTGGAAATACTACCGCGCGTGTTGTCGACCGCGGCGAACTCTTTCTCCACTTCAAGCTGGTCACGCAGGCCGTTCTCCATCGCCTGTTTCGAAACGAACGTGACGGAAGAGTTGGTGAGAGATTTGCCAAACCCGCCGAACATCGGGCGCATGTGAACCGGCTGTGGAGTTGGGATTGATGCGTTGGGATCACCCATGGGTGCAGCAGCGATCGTTCCGCCCATCACCACCATGGAGGGCTTTACCCCGAAGAAGGCGGGATCCCAGATCACGATATCGGCACGCTTGCCAATCTCGATCGAACCAATCTCGTTACTCATGCCGTGGGCGATGGCCGGGTTGATCGTGTATTTCGCTACGTAGCGGCGCACCCGGAAATTGTCATTGTCGCCGGTTTCTTCCGACAGGCGCCCACGCTGGCGCTTCATCTTGTCAGCGGTCTGCCAGGTGCGAATGATCACTTCGCCCACCCGACCCATGGCCTGACTGTCAGAGGCGATGATCGAAAACGCGCCCATATCATGGAGTATATCCTCAGCCGCAATCGTTTCGCGGCGTATGCGGCTTTCGGCGAAGGCGATGTCTTCGGGAATGGACGCATCAAGATGGTGGCACACCATCAGCATGTCGAGATGTTCTTCCAGCGTGTTGACCGTGTAGGGCCGCGTGGGGTTTGTCGAGGAGGGAAGCACGTTCGCCTCCCCGCAGATCTTGATGATATCCGGTGCATGACCCCCGCCCGCGCCTTCGGTATGGAAGGCATGGATCGTGCGGCCCTTAAAGGCATCAACCGTGTTCTCCACAAAGCCGGATTCGTTGAGCGTGTCGGTGTGGATCATCACCTGGACGTCATTTTCGTCCGCAACCGTCAGGCAGCAATCAATTGCGCCAGGTGTCGTGCCCCAGTCTTCGTGGAGTTTGAGAGCGCAAGCCCCACCCGCGACCATCTCTTCCAGCGCTTTGGGTAGTGAGGCGTTGCCCTTGCCGGCAAAGCCCACATTCATGGGGAAAGCATCCATCGCCTGGATCATGCGGCCAATGTGCCACGCTCCGGGCGTGCAGGTGGTGGCAAGCGTGCCGTGGGCCGGGCCGGTGCCGCCACCCAACATGGTGGTCAGTCCGGACATGAGAGCCTCTTCGATCTGCTGCGGGCAGATGAAGTGGATGTGGCTGTCAAAACCACCGGCGGTGATGATCTTGCCTTCGCCGGCAATCGCCTCGGTGCCGGGCCCGATGATGATATCGACACCTGATTGGGTGTCGGGGTTGCCCGCCTTGCCAATCGCTACAATGCGGCCTTCCTTGATGCCGATATCGGCCTTGATGATGCCAGTGTGATCGACAATCAGCGCATTGGTGATGACGGTGTCGACCGCACCATCTGCCCGTGCGGTCTGGGATTGCCCCATGCCGTCGCGGATCACCTTGCCGCCACCGAACTTGACCTCTTCCCCATGGGTGGTGAGGTCTTTCTCCACTTCGATGAAGAGTTCCGTGTCCGCCAGACGCACCTTGTCGCCGGTGGTGGGGCCGAACATGGCCGCATATTCGGCCCGTGATAGCGTCGCTGGCATGGAGCGTTTCCTTTTTCCTACAATTCCTTGGCGGCGGTGCGTTTGATCGGCACGCCACGCTGGGTCTTTTTGTCAAATTCGAGTTCGCGGTCTTCCGGGAGATCAAAATCGGCTGGCAGCAGGGCAAGCGATGCCGCCTCGATTTCCTCTTCCAGCCGCGCCATGAAGGTGTCCTTGTCGAGACCGGGTTCGATGGGGTTGAGAAACTCAAGCACCGCCTCGCCGGGGATGAGGGTTTTTTCTTCCATCGGCCAACGCAGGCCCAGATTGGTGGCGACCGGGATGACCTCGCAGCCATAGGCCTCATACATGTGGAAAACGCCCTTCTTGTAGCGGAAGTGATAGCCGGGCGGAGCGAGATGACCTTCCGGATAGATCAATATCTTTCGGTTCTTTGCCTTGGCGCTGGCGAGTTCATCATCAACGAGCTTTTCGCGCGCCTTGGCGCCACCGCAACTGTCCACCACCACGGCTTCCATCTTGCGCAGGATGAGGCCGACCAGCGGTATCTTTTCAAGGTGATCGCCGGTGACGATTGCCAGATCGGGGATCTGCGAAAACACGGCATAGCCGTCGCCCCAGCTCTGGTGCTTCGAAGCGATGATGCAGGGGCCTTTGGGCACCTTGTTTCTACCGCGCACTTCAATTCTGATGCCCGTGATCACCCGCATCCAGTAGACCATGACGCGGGCGTATTTTTGCAGCCAGATCATCAGCCACCGACGCCCCGGAATGAACAGCAGCGGGATCGCGGTGAGCACGAAAAAGATCGATGTGGTCCAGTACAGGCAGCGGAAGAGGAAGCTAGGCATTCTGGTCAGCGCCTCTAAAGCGCGCCCATCACTTTCTGATTGAAGCCGAACACCTTGCGGTCGCCGCCGATGGGAACCAGCGTGACATCGCGCTCCTGTCCGGGTTCAAATCGAACAGCGGTGCCGGGCGCAATGTCGAGCCGCATACCCTTTGCCGCCTCACGGTCAAACGTCAGCGACGTGTTGGTTTCAAAGAAGTGGTAGTGACTTCCCACCTGCACGGGCCTGTCGCCTGTGTTGGCAACTTTCAGCGTGACGGGTTCAGCGCCTTCGTTGAACGTGATGACGCCTTCGGCGGCGATGATTTCTCCGGGGATCATGGCTTTCCTCCCTATCGGATCGGATGGTGCACGGTGACGAGCTTAGTGCCATCGGGGAAGGTGGCCTCGACCTGCACATCGTGGATCATCTCGGCAATGCCTTCCATCACCTGATCTTTGGTGATGACCTTGGCTCCCGCTTCCATGAGATCCGCTACCGAGCGGCCATCGCGGGCGCCTTCGACCACAAAGTCCGAAATGAGTGCGATGGCTTCGGGGTGATTGAGCTTCACGCCGCGCTCCAGCCGTCGACGTGCCACCATGGCCGCAACGGAAATGAGCAGCTTGTCCTTTTCGCGTGGTGTCAGATTCATCAATACCCCCGTCAGATTGACCAGATTTTAGGCAATGGCGCTTGTTGATTGAGCAAGTGAATGGCGTCTGCCAGCCCTTTTCGTAGCTCATAGCCATCTTTTGCCACGATTCGAGCAAGAAGCTTGCCATTCCAGAAAGATGCGGTCCCAAAACCTGCAATTTTTTCGCGCAGTGCCACAAGCAAGCCTTCGGCGCGGGGCGCGACGAGCAAAATGGTTGCCATCGCACGTGCGCCGCCGGACACAGCCGGAAGGACGAGATGTCGGGAAATTTCGCCGGACAGAGCAAAGTTCTCCGCATGGAGCAGTTTGCCATTGTGCCGGATGCGCCAACAGTCGCGAAACTCACCCTGTTCCACTGCCTCGCCCATGGCCTGACGCCCAAAGATAACAGGTTCCACCATCAGCAGTTCGCCATCGCCTTTGATCACGACGTTGATGGTGCGGCTGAAGCGGCCTTCGTCGAAGAGGATGGTTTCCTGCGGCAACCAGGCCAGTTTTGCGCTTTGTTCGATCTTCAGATCAACCTTCGTCTCAGCGGCACCACCGCTCGATTTATAGACCCGTTCGCAAGCCTGTGTCGTGACAGTGAGCGTGGTTCCCACACCTGCCTGAAACTGCCAATCAAGCCGGTCGCCGCCTGTCATGCCGCCCGATGAGTTGACCATGACGGCTTGCAACGCATCTGTGCCAATCTGCGCGGGAATGCGGATTTTGCAGCAGCCCTGCTGGTAGAGGTTTTCGATAGCCGTACGTGATCCATCGGCCTTACACGTCAAACGACCCACTCCCCGGCTACGCTGAACCGAGGCTGCATTGTTGATGTCAGTTGGCACGGCGATGTTCATGGTCCGAAGTCCCTGAAACTAGGCCGACTGCGGGTTGGGCTTGAGGCTCAAAATCAGCAGCAAAGCAAGGGTAGCAAAACCGGCGAGCCCGGCGAAGGCCCATGTGTAGCTGCCTGTGACATCGAAAATCCAACCTGCCGCAATCGGACCACCGGCACCACCGACTGAGCCAAAAAACACCACAACGCCAAACACGCTGGCATGGGCGCGCATACCAAAACACTCGGCGATGGTGGGCGACACAACGGTAAAGAGCCCGCCATGGCCGATGCCGTAGAGCGCGGCGGCAAAATAAAGCAGCTCCGACCGGGTGATCAGCATGTAAGCCACCAGACTGATGATCAGCGGTGTCAGGCACAAAATATAGCCGGAGCGACTGCCCAGCCTGTCAACGAGCGTTCCGATCATGAGCCGCCCAAGGATGCTGAGGCCGGCAGTGACGGACAAAAGCAAGGCAGCGCGGGCTTCGTTGAGTCCCAGATCCTGACCGTGCACCGCGATGTGGGTGGGAACCGTCACCAGCGTTGGAAAGAACAGAAGCTGGGCGAAACAAAGTGTCCAGAATGCCCGCGTTCGCCGCGCTTCCTCAAACGACGGGCCGCTAAGTGGCGCTGCTTCATTCGCCGGTTTGGGCGGCAGGCGCATGGGAATTGCCGCTATCCACAACAGGACCATGGAGGCGACGCCCATGACCGCAAATGATGTGCGCCAGCCAAAGGTGACAATCAATATGGCAACAAGCGGAGGAATAGTCAGCTGACCACAGGCTGTTCCGGTTTTTACCAGAGCCGTCATGATGCCGCGGCGCTTGTCGAACCAGCGCGCAACCGTGGAAAGGGTGTTCACATCGTGAGACCCAAGGCCAATGGCTGAAAACAGGGTGTAGTAGACGACGAGTTCCCAGGACTCGGTAATGCGGGACAGGATGATGTAGCCGAGCCCGTAAAGTGTTCCGGTCACCAAAAGGATTTTGCGGGGGCCGAAGCGTTCATTCAGCCGTCCGCAAAAAATGGCGAGAACGCCCATCAGCAGAAACGCAAAGGATGTGCCCATCGACAGCACGGTGCGTGACCAACCGAACTCCCGTTCCAGTTCGCTGAAAAACAACCCGTAGGCAAAAATTGCCCCAATGATCATGAACTGGGTCGCCCCCGCGCCAAGCACGATCAGATAGCGGGGATCAAAGGCGCCTTGCGGCTGTGGCTGTGACATGAAGGCAGGGAGGGGTGTTCGGGAACAGGCAGACCAATCCACCATATTCGGGCGATGAGGTCACTTTGTTTTTGGAAGGGTTGGTGATCTCGGGCGGAGGACCCAACCAGGGATGACATCTTGAGGGTGGCAGCGTTTTCAATGTCGGCAGGCCCTCGGCGCGAGCTGAGCTGTTCAATTTACACTCCTCACTTTCCTCTTCCTCCGTCACCCTGACGAAGGTCAGGGTCCAGGTGGGGTTGCGTCAGATGAAATGTTTGTCGTTGTTCGAGAAATCGCGGCGCGTTGGTTTTGCAGGTTACCGCGCAAGACAACTCGCATCGCTCCCGCAGCAATCGCACCTGGATCCCGGGCCAGGCCCGGGATGACGATGGAGAGGGTGTACAATGCGAACGGAGTTGATGACAGCACGCCTGCTGCCAGAGGCTGATCCACTCCCTCATCCTGAGCCTGTCGAAGGAAAGGGTGTGGCCACGCTTCGTTCAGCATGTTGAGCGCTCCACCTCGCCGTTCGACAAGCTCACCATGCGGTGGAGCGATTTCATCTGGCACTTGAGAGTTCGACAAGCGATTGCCATGTTTGCCAGGGGAATGGACCTGCACAACACCCTCCCATTGTGCCGCCATACTCATCCTCACCCCCGTTCGGCCACCGTGTCCCTCGCAATTTTCATGAAAGACCGAATGAGGCGGCTGTCCTGACGCTCGCGCATACAAATCAGCGCCTCGTCCATGAACACGCTGACATCGGAAATCGGGATCGCCACAAAGCGCGGATCGTCGCCAAATTCAGCGCGCGAGACGATGCCCACGCCGCCGCTTGCCGCAACAATCTCACGAACCGCCTCGCGGCCTTCGGCTTCGATCTGGATGTTGAGTGTGAGGCCATTTCGTTCGGCCGCCTGCTCGATCTTGGCGCGGGTCTTTGATCCCTTTTCCCGCATCACCAGCGGCAGGTCTGCCAGATCACGCAGCGTGATCGTGCTAAGGCTCCCGGCTGTGCTGTCCTTGGCTGCGAACGCAATGATGGGTTCCCGGCTCAGCGGCAGGCTTTGGTGCTCGCGGCTCTCCGGCAATTCGCCAAGCACACCCACATCTGCTTCGTAGGTGCGCAGCGCCTCCAGAACGGTTTCCGTGTTGCCATGGGCAACAGACACGAAGACGTTGGGGTAGATATCGCGAAAGCGGGCAATCACATCCAGAATATGATGCGCGGAATCGGCATAGATGGAGAGGCGACCGGCCTTCAACTCTCTCGATTCAGTCAGGAATTCCGCAGCCTGCGCCTCCACCTCAAACATGCGGCGGGTTATCTGCAAGAGATCGTCGCCTGCCTTAGTGAGTTCCACCTGTTTTCGGTCACGGTTGAACAGCCTGAGGTCATACTCCGTCTCAAGCTTGCGCACCTGATCCGAGATTGCCGGCTGAGTGAGGCCCAGCATTTCCGCGGCACGGGAAAATCCACCCGCAATTGCCACATGATGGAATGCCCGAAGTTGTGAATAGCGCATCAGATAGCTCCATAATCTGAAACGGTGTAAGTGCGCCTAGTATAAATTCTGATTATCCAAATCAAGTTAAATTTTGAGACCGGATGCTACCCGCTGGAGGCAGGCACTCACTGGGAGGTGGCTGAGAAATCGAAAATAATAAACGAATTCTGCACCTTGCTTTGTTCAAAAAGTGTCATACTCTCGGTTTTGGTGAAAATTGGCCGCCCAATACCCCTGCTGTTTCTCACGATATTTTTGCATCATCACTCATTTTTATGGTGTCATTTGCAATATCGATTTTTCGTATAAAACTGTTAGCAGTACATCCACATCCATTGTGCGACTCTCGTTTCGAGACCCAAATCCCATGACCACTGCCGCTGAAACTGAATTCCCAGCCATTGAACCGCCAAAGCTGGGCGAACCCTATCTGCTGACACCCGGCCCGCTGACCACCGCCTATTCTGTGAAGGAAAAGATGCTGCGCGACTGGGGATCACGCGACTATGATTTTCGCGATATGACCGCTGAAATCCGGCGACGGCTTGTCGCGATGGCGGGCGACTCCAGCGGTGAGTATGACTGCGTTCCCATGCAGGGCAGTGGCACCTTTTCGGTTGAGGCCATGTGTGGCTCGCTCCTGCCACGCGACTCCCGCACCCTGGTTCTGGTCAACGGTGCATACGGCAAGCGCATTGCCAAAATTCTCGACTATCTCAACCGTGACCATGTGGTGATCGACAAGGGCGATTATCTGCCCCCGCGCGGATCCGAGGTGACAGCCGCACTGAAGGCAGACCCGTCAATCACCCACGTGATTGTGGTCCATTGCGAAACTTCGTCGGGCATTTTGAACCCGTTGAAGGAAATTTCCGGCGCCGTGGCAGCAGCCGGATGCAAACTGCTCATCGATTCCATGAGTGCGTTTGGAGCGTTGCCGCTCAACGTCAATGAAATTCAGTTTGCCGGCATGGTTTCATCGGCCAACAAATGCATTGAAGGCGTGCCAGGTTTTGGTTTTGTGATTGCCAAGAAGTCCGAACTGGAAGCCGCCAAGGGTGTCAGCCATTCGCTGAGCCTTGATCTCTACGACCAGTGGACAAGCATGAACAAAACCCAACAGTGGCGCTTTACGCCGCCAACTCATGTGCTGGCGGCTTTTACCGAAGCGCTGCGGCTGCATGAACTTGAGGGCGGGGTTGCAGGACGCGGGGCGCGGTATGCGCGAAACCGCGATGTGCTTGTCGAAGGCATGCGCGAACTGGGATTTGAAACGCTTTTGCAGGATGAGTGGCTGGCGCCGATCATTTTGACCTTCTTCAATCCCATTCATCCGAATTTTGATTTCGAAGCCTTCTACAAGGGAATGGCTGAACGCAATTTCGTCATCTATCCGGGCAAGCTGACCGTGGTCGATTCCTTCCGCATCGGCTGCATTGGCTGGATGGATGAGACCATGATCCGACAGGCGATTGCCGCTGCCAAAGAGGTGCTGGACGAATTGGGTGTCGATGACGCCTCCCCCTCACCTGCCGCTCTTTCTGAACGCGAAAAACTCGCCGCGTAACGCTGAATTCGAGGAACCCCATCCCATGAATGATATGACCCCCATCGCGGTGACCGTGAACGACCGCGCCTATCAGCGCCCCTATACTTGCGCCATTTCCATTTGTCTTGATGGTTGCGAGCCGGCCTATCTGGATGCGGCAATTGATGCCGGGCTGATGCCAACCCTGAAGCGCATTCGCGAAACTGGCACTGTGCGCATGGCGCATTCTGTGATCCCAAGTTTCACCAACCCCAACAATCTGTCGATTGCCACGGGACGCCCGCCATCCGTGCACGGGATTTGCGGCAACTTTCTCTACGACCCGGAAACGGGCGAGGAAGTGATGATGAATGATCCAAAGTTCCTGCGCGCACCGACCATTTTCAGCGGCTACTACAATGCTGGTCACAAGGTTGCGGTGGTGACTGCCAAGGACAAACTGCGGGCACTGCTGGGCCACGGTCTGGCTTTTGACGAAGATCGCGCCAGATGCTTCTCCGCAGAGAAGTCTGACACGACGACACTGGCGGAAAACGGCGTCGACAATGCCTCGGCTTGGCTCGATTTTCCGGTGCCAAATGTCTATTCAGCGGAACTTTCAGAGTTCGTATTTGCTGCCGGTGTGAAACTGTTGAAAGAGTGGCAGCCGGACGTGATGTATCTGACCACCACGGACTATGTGCAGCACAAATATGCACCTGGTGTGCCAGAAGCGAATGCCTTCTATGAGATGTTCGACAAATATCTCACCGAGTTGGATGCCATGGGTGCCGCCATCGTCGTGACGGCGGATCATGGCATGAAGCCCAAGCATGATGCCAATGGTGACCCGTCAGTGATCTACATTCAGGACCTGATGGACGAATGGTTTGGTGCGGGTGAAGCGCGGGTGATCCTGCCGATCACAGACCCCTATGTGGTACACCATGGGGCGCTCGGTTCCTTCGCCACAGCCTATCTGCCGGACAGTGCGGATGTGACAGACACTGTCTCGCGATTGGCCGCGCTGGATGAGGTTCTCGAAGTGCTCTCAAGCGAAGAGGCCTGCGCCAAGTATGAGCTTCCGGCAGACCGGATTGGCGATATCACCATCGTTTCAACCGAAAACATGACGCTTGGCACATCGGAAGACCGGCATGATCTGGCAGCACTTGATGAGCCTCTTCGCTCCCATGGCGGGCTGACGGAGCAAGAAGTGCCGTTCATCGTCAACCGCGTGATGCCGGATTTGCCGGACGCACCGGTGCTGCGCAATTTTGATGCTTTCTTTTACGCCGCTCAGGCCGCCGCAATGGCGAATGCAGAATAGGCTGATCTCATGCTTCAGGAAACAGAACACAAAATCCGTCACGATGCGATGCGCATTGGCGGGAAGAAGGTCACCACCAAGGAAGTTGTGGAGGTTCTATACCCCTACACCAACGAGGTGATTGGCACGGTGCCCGCTGGCACGGCTCAGCATGCGGCAGAAGCCTTTGAGATTGCCGCCAACTATCAGCCCAAACTCTCGCGCTATGAGCGCCAGCAAATCCTCTTCCGCACCGCTGAACTCATTCGCGAGCGACGCGAGGAGATCGCTCACTGGCTGACCCTGGAACTCGGCATCTGCAAGCAGCATTCTCTCTATGAGACCGGACGCTCCTACGACGTGTTCACGCTTGCCGGGCAGTTGGCAATCCTTGATGACGGGCAAATCTATTCCTGTGATCTCACCCCCCAGGGAAAGGAGCGCAAGATCTATACCAAGCGCGAGCCCGTTCGGGCGATCTCGGCAATCACGCCTTTCAACCACCCACTCAACATGGTGGCGCACAAGATTGCCCCGGCGATTGCCACCAACAATTGCGCGGTTTGCAAGCCGACCGAGCTCACGCCGCTCACGGCTCTCACACTCGCTGACATCCTGTATGAAGCGGGTCTTCCGCCGGAAATGTTCCAGGTGGTGACCGGCTGGCCTCAGGACATTGGTGATGAAATGATCACCAATGAAAACATCGATATCATCACCTTCACCGGCGGTGTGCCGGTGGGCAAACTGATTGCCGGGAAAGCCGCCTACAAACGCACCGCATTGGAACTGGGCGGTAATGATCCGCTGATCATTCTCAACGATCTGTCAGAAGCTGACCTTGAAAAGGCAGCCACGATTGCTGTTGCTGGTGCCACCGGCAATTCTGGCCAGCGCTGCACGGCGGTAAAGCGCATTCTGGTGCAGGAATCGGTTGCCGACAAAATCGTGCCGCTCATTTTGGAAAAGGCAAAGGCAATCAAATTCGGCGATCCGCAGGATCCTGACACGCAGCTTGGTTGTGTGATCCACGACAAGGCGGCAGAGACATTTGAACGTCGTGTGTACGACGCGGTAAAACAAGGCGCGAAAGTGCTTTACGATCCGGGCCGCCAGGGCGCTCTGTTGCCACCAATCGTTGTTGATCATGTGCCGCATGAATCGGAACTGGTAATGGAAGAAACCTTTGGGCCCGTCGTGCCGATTGTCCGCGTGCCGGACAATGATGACGAGGTCATGGCGATTTCCAATTCCACCGCTTTCGGTCTTTCCTCAGGCGTTTGCACCAACGATCTCAACCGCGCGATTTCATTCATCAACGGGCTTGATGTGGGCACGGTCAACATCTGGGAGCAGCCTGGCTACCGCATTGAAATGTCTCCGTTTGGTGGCATCAAGGATTCCGGAAATGCGGTGAAGGAAGGCGTGCTGGAAGCGATGCGCTTCTTCACCAATGTGAAGACCTATTCCCTGCCCTGGCCAGCTTGATTGGCATCACCCGGCCCGAATTGATCAACATGGACAGACTGTAACTTGCCAAGGCGCAGGCGGCCTACAAGATTCACTCGCGTTGATATCATTGTAGATGGAGCCCTGGCATGTTGAAGAAATCGGTTTCGCGGCGCGGTGTTTTCTCAGGACTGTCAGCTCTGCTGGGTGGCGCGCTTGTCTTTAGAGGCGCGAGCGCTGCAATGCGAACGCCAAGTGCGGCGGAGGGGCCATTCTACCCAACTCCCGCCATGCGTGGTGCGGACATCGACAATGATCTGGTGAAGATTGATGGCGAAGTGCGGGCCGCCGGTGGCGAGGTGATCAGGATCGCGGGAACGCTGCTTGACCGGGCGGGAAAACCGTTTTCCAATAAGCGCGTTGAAATCTGGCAGTGCGACTGGAACGGAAAATATCTTCATCCCGGCGATAACCGCGATCTCGTGCACGACCGTGGGTTCCAGGGATTTGGCCACGACATCACAAATGGCGATGGCCGGTTTTCCTTTCGCACGATCATGCCGGTGACCTATCCCGGTCGCACGCCGCACATCCATTTGAAGGTGCTTGATGGCAGGCGGGAACTCCTGACATCGCAGCTTTACATCAAGGGTCATCCACAAAATAAGCGGGATTTCCTTTATCGCAGCATGTCACGCGACGCGGCAGCGGGCGTGTCGATGGCGTTTGTTGATCGCGGTGATCATCAGGAAACCAGCGTTACGATTGTGGTGTGATTGGTCAATACAACCGCGCCCTCACCCTGAACTCGTCGAAGGGGGATGCGGCCCGACCACATCGAGCAGGTTCAAAACTGTGACGCTGAGCCCATGCTCAAACGGTCTTGGCCACCTCGTGGTTCGACAAGCTCACCATGAGGTGGATTGGACTGTGCCCTTTCTGCTCTAAAATCTGAAGGATCTTAAGCAAGTGCAGAACGACGACTAAGTATCCGCCTCGAACAGATCGGAAATCGCGTCTTTCAGCCGGTTGGCCGCGCTGCC
>JBCCGR010000054.1:0-32027 GCA_039029195.1 Pseudomonadota bacterium | reverse complement strand
TTGAATGGGTTGGTATCGAGGGGCGCAATGATGATCGTCAATTGCCGCTCGCCCGACCAAAGGGAACGGAACTGATCACCAATCCAAACCTTGTGAACAGTGGCGCGCTTATGGCGGGCTGGACATCCACCGGCGTTTTGAACTTTGGAAATGGTGTCGGCGGAACGGATTTGCCCAAAGGCATCACCGAAGATGTGGTGATTGATGCCGGCGAGACCCTGACGGTTTCCCCGACCTTCACCGCCGATGGTTTTGATGGTCGGGAACTGGAGATCAATGTCTGGGCCTGTGCTGACAAAGCGCTTGTGCCACCGGCAGCCGCCAAGGCCACCTGGTCGATGACCGAAACCAGCTACGACTATGAAGACCTCACCGTTACCTTGATGGATGGGGTGTATGGTGCGGAATCCCGTCGCGCCGTGGTTCCCTACTGGACGGAAAGCCGGGTTCGCACCTTTGTTGAGCCCGACCAGACCAGTGTGACAATCAGGATCGGCAATGCCGGAACCGGCGCCATTCGCGTGGCCAAGGTCTCAGCAAAATTCGTGGACTGATCCACGGGCCAACTCTCTCAACCTTATCGACTTCCCACCGTTCCGGAGATCCGGCGCGGCAACCGGAGTTTGTGACTATGGACTTTGATCTAGGACTGACCCGCAAAATCATCGCGGAAGCCAAGGACATGGGCATTCTGCGCAACCAGCTCGCCTACATTCTGGCAACCGCATTCTGGGAAACCGGCCGCACCATGCGGCCCGTGAAAGAGGCTCACTATCTCGGCCCCAGAGCCGAAGCCTGGCGACGCAAGAACTTGCGCTATTGGCCTTGGTATGGCCGCGGCCTTGTGCAGCTCACCTGGGAGAGAAACTACATCCGCGCCGGAAAGAAACTGGGCCGGGACTTCACCATCAACAAAGATGATGTGATGGAGGATGATGCCACGGTTAAAATCCTGCTCATCGGATCCATGGAGGGGTGGTTCACAGGCAAAAAGATCGGCGACTACATCACGCTTCAAAAATCCGATTTTGTGAATGCGCGCCGGGTGATCAACGGTCGCGACAAGGCCCATGCAATTGCCGAAATCGCCCGCGACTATGACCGCGCACTAAAGCGCGAGGGCTACGGCGAAACCGATACGCCGGCGTTTCAAACCCGCCATGAAAAGGTTGCGGTGGATGCAGCCGCCACCGATCGATCATCCACCACAACCATCGCTGCCGGCGTGGGGGCGGCAACAACAATTGCCACGACCGCAAAGCAGATCGCGGAACCTCTGGGCGACGTGAAATCCAGCTTTGATGTTCTCATCAGCCTTGGCCCGTGGTTTCTGCTGGCGATCATTGGGATGGGGGCGGCATGGTGGATCTGGCGCGAGCGCAAACGCAAGGCGGGCGAGGCTCGCGAAGCGCTGGACGATCTGGAGTTGGCCGAATGATCGGTTTGCTTCGCGACGTCGCCCTTGCGGCGCTTAGGCTGTTTGGTGGCCGATCTGTTGATCGGATTCTGCGCACTATCGATCGCAACATCAGCGACAAAACCGAACGCGAACGCATCAAGGCGGGGGCGGTTAACAACTACATCAATGCTCAGGCAAAGGTGCTGACCGGACCGGGTTGGTGGTTCCCGTTGTTTTTCATCGTGCCCTTGGGGATCTGGTTCACGTCGGTGTGCATCTACTCGGTTCTGTGGTGCAAGGGCTGCGCATTCCCGCAGGACTGGACCATCGCTGCTTTGCCGGCACCGTTGGATGAGTGGTCAGGCTGGATCGTCTCCGGCCTGTTTTTGGGTGCGTTCGGAGATCGCATCGTTTCCAAATTTCGATAGGGGGGAAGGGCTGTGCACAATATCCCTTGGAAATCCATTCTGGTGGCATTTGCCGTGGGAATGATCGTGTGGGCTGTTGCTTCGGCGCAAGCCCACGCTCATCCGGTTGTTTGCTTGTCATCTGAGTCTGCAAAATCGGTCTCGCCGAAATTCGATATCAAGAAAATTGGTATCGCTGGCCGATCGTTAGAAGTAATTGAGATGTGGGCTGATAGCGATGGCGACTGGCAAGTCGTTGCCGTTATGGCCGATGGCCGGCGATGCCTGTTGTTGGGTGGGCGAAAGTTCCATCTTTGGGCATTCGGGCGCGATCTCTAATGTTCGGGCACGACTACCCGTTCTACATCGCCATTGGCGTTGCTTTGTTAGTGAAGCTCATCACGTCGCGGGTCCACTCTTTGTGGCAGGCCGCCGCAAGCGTTGCGTCCGGGCTCTTCGCGGCTGTGTTTTTCACCGACATGGTGCTTCACATCGGGGGGTTAAGCCCGGCGGAATACAAAATCCCTGTGGCCGCTCTTCTGGCGCTGACAGGCGAGGGGTTGGTCAAGTGGGTGCTTGGCGCTGCTGACAACCCTGAAAAGACCCTGTTCGGGTTTTTGAAGGCATGGAGGAGCAAATGAAGCGCCTCCGTGGTTGGCCGGGGATCCTTCTGTTGGGCTGGCTGTGGCTCTTGTCACAGACTTTGCCGATACAGCACTACTGGTTTGAGGTGGATTCTGTATTTGTGCTCGGCGCGCCTATTGGCTCTCAGCCGGTGCTCATCGTCGATCGAACGGTGCACCGGCCATTTGAGGCAACGTGGACTGCAGAAGTGCAGCGATACACGGCGGATGGATGGGAGACGGTTCCTTTCGCCTACAATTCGGCCACAAATCTTTACAGCCCCGGCGAGGCGCTTCCAAAGGGCGACCGGCTAAACCTTGCCTGGTGGATCAACAAGCCCGTGTTCCTGCCGGCCGGAATTTATCGCATCGAGACGCGATGGACCCTGAACCTGGGGTTCTTTGGCTCTCGCGTTGTGAGCAACATGAGCAACGCATTCCGCGTTTACGTGCGCTGACAATCTAGGCTCCGGGTTCCAAGTCCATCAGGCCCCGTCGGCTTCGGCTGGCGGGGTTTTTTTGTTTGTTGCGCATTTTGCCGGGATATTCCTGTTTCGCCCTACAACATCGGTACTACCGATGCTGTCTTTCTCGCGGAAAACTTCACTCACCCTTCAAACGGTGCCGGCGGTCTGTAGACCTTCGTTGATGTGGCGAACTTCCTGCACTTGTCACAGCGGAAATATTGGGTGGCTTGGGTATCGAGCAGCCGACCTGGAACCCGCCGTTCCAGCATCCTCCAAGGCACACATGCGCTGCGTCTGCACCGTTCACAGGTGACGTGAAGCCAGATCTGTTTTCTGATGATGTCGGCAATCGTAGTGGATGACATGTTCCTCCATTTCTTGCCGCCGGGGAGAATTTAGGGGAGCGCCAGAGCAGGTCAAGCCATCAAAAAGCCGTTGTTCTTGTAGCCATTCTTGTAGCCGTAACCAATTTAAAAATTTTAAGTTATTGTTTTCATTGGTCGGAGTGAGAGGATTCGAACCTCCGACCCCGTCGTCCCGAACGACGTGCGCTACCAGGCTGCGCCACACTCCGACGTTTGATTGGCCAATATCACATTGGCTCAATCTGGAAGCCAACTTATAGGGCTGAGCAAAATATCCATCAAGGGCCGGGGTTCCACTGCGGCTGTTCAGAAAGCCGAGGTGAGGCGGATTTTCCGTTGCGACCCGTAATCAGGCTCGCTATAGGGAGGCCGATCTTTTCCGGTGATTTGGCATGCGCCAATCGTTGGGGCGTGGCCAAGTGGTAAGGCAGCGGCTTTTGATGCCGCCATTCGCAGGTTCGATCCCTGCCGCCCCAGCCAAAGATTTCAACGATTTATCCAAACATTCTGATTCAACGGTTTGATGCGCTTACGGATTTTCGCTGTTCCGCCATCGATAATATGGCCCCATGATGAGAGGGGTCAGATACATGGGCACCTGATAGCAGCCGATGAACAACAACAGCGGGTCCGTCACACTGACGGGAAGGGCTGCCAGAAAAATCGCGATGTTGCGGTTGCCGGCAGCAATGCCTGATGCGGTTCGATGATCATTCATGCCTTTGAGCGCGGTCGAGGATGCAATCTGCATCCCGAAATTGAGTGCACAGGCAAAGGCGAGGGTGACAAGCAAAAGAAGCGGCGTCTCGCGCAGGGCAGGGCCGACCGCGTCCATCAGGGCGAGAACCAGAATGGCCATGAACAAGGCGCCGGTGCCATCGGCAATCTGGATCGACCGTTCGCTCTTCGGTTCATAGATATAGCGTCGAAACAGAATTGCGATCAGGTAGCACCCCGCGATCAGTGCCAGCAGCCGCAGAGCAGCAACGAACACAATGTCTGGTGAGCCAAAACCACCGTAGGCCAGAAAAACCGGCACCACAGTAAGGGGCAAGAACACCATCGAGATGATCAAAATGGTTATGGAACTGCTGGCGCTGCCGCCGGACAGAATTGTGAGGTTTGGGCTGCCGGAAATCGGTGCGGCGGCAAGCATCAAGACAATCGCTGCTGCCCATATTCCGTTCAATCCGGTCAAGGAGATAACCAGCACGGCGGCAAGCGGCAGCAACAATTGGTGCACACCCACAATTTTGGTGCACAGAATGAGTTCTCGGCGTCCCGCAAGTCGGGTAAGGTCGGTTCGCACAGCCGCAGAAAACAGCAACACTGCGATGAGTTGCGGTATCCAGGGGCGCACAAAACTTGCGGTCTCTGGAAACAGCACGCCGACCACAAGGCTCAGCACCAACAACCATTTGGCATGCCTGGCGCAGGCCTGAAGAAAAGTGCCGATCAAGGTCAATACGATCTCGGTTTTCTGCGGTGTTGGTCGAAGGTGGCGATGGACACTAGCGCATTCGCATCCTAAATCGACAACAGATATTAATTGCCCCGCGCCAAGACCGGATTTGAGGTTCAAATTCGAATCTGGCGTCTTGTTGAAGGAATTCGTCCCATGACTGCGTGCATTGTTGGCTGGTCCCACTCCAAATTTGGCAAGTTGGAAGGCGAGACCATCGAAACCATGGTCACGAATGTCGTGCGCGATGCGCTGGAGCATGCCGGTCTGGAAGCCCGCGACGTGGACGAAATCGTGTTTGGCCATTTCAATGCCGGGTTCAGCCCGCAGGATTTTACCGCAAGCCTGGTTTTGCAGGCGTCGGATGATCTGCGATTCACACCCGCCACACGCGTAGAAAACGCATGTGCCACCGGTTCTGCCGCCGTTCATCAGGGGATCAAGGCAATCGAATCCGGTTCCGCCCGAAAGGTGCTTGTGGTTGGCGTGGAACAGATGACAACCACCAAAGGCCCTCAGGTGGGGGAAAACCTACTGCGCGCATCCTATCTTCCCGAAGACAGCGAGATCCCCGGTGGGTTCGCCGGTGTGTTTGGCATCATCGCCCAAAAGTATTTCCAGAAGTACGGCGATAAATCAGACGCGCTTGCGGGTATCGCTGCGAAAAACCACAAGAACGGTGCCAACAATCCACTGGCGCAGATGCAGAAGGATCTGGGTTTCGAATTCTGCCGCACCGAAAGCGAAAAGAACCCGTATGTCGCCGGTCCTTTGAAGCGGACGGATTGCTCGCTGGTATCTGATGGTGCCGTTGCCATTGTGCTGACTGATGTGGAAACCGGTCTCGCCATGAAACGGGCCGTAGCGTTCCGTTCACGTGCGCATGCGCAGGACTTCCTGCCCATGTCGAAGCGCGACATTCTGGAGTTTGAAGGCTGCAAGGTGGCTTGGGAACGTGCATTCTCGGACGCCAGAATAAACCTTGGTGATCTGTCTTTCGTGGAAACCCATGACTGTTTCACCATCGCTGAGCTGATTGAATACGAAGCGATGGGGTTGGCGAAACCCGGGCAGGGCGCTGATATCGTTGCCGAAGGTCAGACCGAAATGGGTGGCAGATTACCCGTCAATCCTTCGGGTGGCCTTAAGTCAAAAGGACACCCGATCGGTGCGACCGGCGTTTCCATGCATGCGCTGACGGCGATGCAGCTGGCTGGAGAGGCAGGGAACATTCAGGTTCCGGGCGCGGAGCTTGGCGGTATTTTCAACATGGGTGGTGCGGCAGTGGCCAACTATGTGTCGGTGCTTGAACGCATCAAGTAGTGGGCGACGGTTCGCCAGACCAGTTTGGAAAACTGCCGATACCCGGCAGTTTGATCTGCAAATTGAACCAGTCGATGCCAACAACAAGGCCAAGAATGTGGGCTTCAAAACCTTCCCGAAGACCAAGCGTCAGCCCGGCATAGCCAGAGGCGGATAGTTTGATGAGCCAACGACGATTGTCAGCGAAAATCCAGTTGGAGCCCAACAGATAATCCTTGCCAATGGCTGTTGGCGGAAGCTGTGTCGCAAGCTCCGGCACTGAGCGGATGATGTGCGCCACAAACGTGTTGGAGTTTGGCCCCGGCCAGATCACATAATCGCCGCGTCGGGATGCGGGATAGTTTGCAATGGCGCGGTCGATACCGGGTATGGCTCGTTGAGCCATTTGACCGGTAATCCTGAAAATGATCTGCGGTGGATTTGAGTACCATCGCGCATCGGCGGCATAGGCGTTTTTGCGAACCGGCCGACCCCAACCCACAACATCATAGCGCTCATATTCCGATGCGCCTTCGCGTTTCAGAACCAGCCAGCTATGGACGGACAAAGCGCCTTTTATCCCGCCCGTGCGGGCGCTCATAATGAGCACTTCTGTTGATGATGGGTCTGGGTCGAATGGCAACACTCCGGCACTGGACCAGTTTGCGCTGTGCCAGCTCGTTGGCCGGTCTTTGACGGACCAATAGGCAGCGCTGGCGAGCGCTGGTAGAAGAAATAGTGCCGCTAAGAGTGCAATTATTCGGCGCAACCGTTTCACCTTTGTCCGCACGTTTCCCTTCAAGCAAGTAGGTCAACGCGACCTGAAAGCGAAATCAAATGATAGCGAACAAAGGCGCTCTTATGACGTTGCGACGTTCTTTTCCAATATCAGATGGGAGTAGGGGTGCTCGCTCAAATGCGCCAGATCCTTGGTCACCGGTTTGGTCCAGTGATGTCCGACAATTGCGCCATTTCTCGCTTCCGAGATGATGTTGTTCGAAATCGTGGCCGTGCCCGCTCCCTCTACCACAGTCACCGCAATGCCTTCACCGGCTCGGCGGATCACATTGTTGGAAACGGCGACGTTGCGAAGATAGGGCCCCCAGCCAAGGTTAATGCCATAAAGAGGCGCACCTTCCACCACATTGCCGGTCACCGCCGTGTCGGCCTCTACCGAAATTCCGATACCGAAGCCGGGCTGCTGCGCAGGGTAAGGACCCTTGGTTTTCAGATTGCGGATCAGATTGTTTGCGCAAACGGCCAACCGACCGCCCTGCATATAGTTGGCGATGGAAACGCCGATGGTCGCGCCATCGACGATGTTGTTGGCAATCATCGCCCCCTCAAACGCGAATTCAGAATAAAGCGCGGTCTCGCCGAGACGGGAGCAATTGTTGCCCAGGATCTGGATATTGTTTCCGCCATTGGATCGTACCGCTGAGAACGCGCAGTCTGAAATGCGGTTGTTGGCAACCGTCACCGAATGAGCGCGGAAGATGTTGATGCCATTGCCCCATTGACCGGTCCCGCCATTCTTTGCGCCGATATGCTCAATTCGGTTGCCGGAAACGATTGTGCCATCTTCGCCTTCTTTCCAACGATGAACCAGAATGCCGCCATTGGAACAGTGCGCGATCTCGTTGTTGACGATGGACAGACCGTTGGCATCCACGGAATAGATCGCAGCCGTTCCGGCAGTGCCTGTGATCCGGCACCGCTCGATCCGACCGGCACTGCGAATGAGGTGAAGTGCGGATGCGGCACTGCCAACAAACTCGCAATTGTCGACAACGAGCTTTCTGCAGGCGGCAACCTTCAGCAGCGCATCGGTGGCGCCGCTGATTGTTCGGTTGGCCCCGTCAACGACGAGACCCGACATCTCCAGATGCTCTGATCCTTCCGCTTCGAACAGGAAGCCGTGGCCGCCGTAGACAATGCGGGAAGCTCCCGGAATGCCCATTAGCCGCGTCCGCGATGGCAACCGCAGATTGGAAACAATGTACTTCCCCGGTGGCAGGAAGACCGGCTTGTCTTCTTTTGCAGCCTGATCGAGCAGGGATTGCAGGGCGTGGGATTGATCGTCCCACGCGCTGGGCCTCATGCCATGTTCCACCGCGTCAACGCTGCCGCGCAGGTCCGGTGAAGTGGAAAATGGTGAGGTTGTTGCAACAGCAGAACCACCTGTTGCCACCGCAGCCGCACCACCCAGAAAAAGCCTACGATTGATCATGCGCCAATTCCCGCAACTGTTTGCGTTTTCAACTGCAATCAACGTGCCATCTTTGGCGTGTCAGATTGGGACGTCGACCCAAACTCGGCGCGAAACGAATTGCGATGGAAGGGCAGCGTACCTATAAGAACAGACAAGTGGAGACGGCCCGGAACGAGGGAGCGACGGGGAATGATTGAAGAAGGCAACATCTATCTGGGAACCAGCAGGAAACCCGATGATTCCCTGCAAAAAGCGGAGTATTTGAACCTCAAGCTGGCGAACCGGCACGGGCTGATCACGGGAGCCACCGGCACCGGCAAAACAGTGACGCTTCAGATCCTGACTGAAGGCTTTTCCAACGCCGGCGTTCCGGTGTTTTGTGCGGACGTTAAAGGTGATCTTTCGGGCCTTGCCGAGCAGGGCAACATGGAAGATTTTCTGATCAAACGGGCCGACGATATCGGTCTCGACAACTACCAGCCAAATGAATTCCCGGTTGTATTCTGGGATTTGTTTGGTGATCAGGGCCATCCGATCCGGACTACCATTTCAGACATGGGTCCGCTGCTTTTGTCACGGCTAATGGACCTTTCCGATGCGCAGGAAGGCGTGTTGAACATAGCGTTCCGGATTGCGGACGAAGAGGGTTTGCTGCTTCTTGATATGGAAGACCTGCAATCCATGCTGAATCACATTGCTGAAAATGCCAGTGATATTTCAAGGCGTTATGGCAATGTGACGAAGCAGTCGGTTGGGGCGATCCAGCGCTCGTTGTTGGTTCTGGAAGAACAAGGCGGCAAGAACTTCTTCGGCGAACCAGCGCTTGATGTGCGCGACATTATGCGGACCACACGTGATGGCCGTGGAGCGGTCAACATCCTTGCTGCCGACAAGCTGATGATGTCGCCACGCCTTTATGCGACGTTCCTGCTGTGGCTGCTGTCCGAATTGTTCGAGGAATTGCCCGAAGTTGGCGATCCGGACCGGCCACGTCTGGTGTTCTTCTTCGATGAAGCGCATTTGCTCTTCGATGAAGCCCCGCGCATTCTGGTCGAACGCGTGGAGCAGGTGGTCAAGCTGATCCGTTCCAAGGGTGTTGGTGTCTATTTCGTCACCCAGAACCCGTTGGACGTGCCGGATGGGGTCCTGGCGCAATTGGGCAACCGGGTGCAGCACGCGCTACGGGCCTACACGCCACGTGAACAAAAGGCCGTCAAAACTGCCGCAGAAACTTTCCGTCCTAACAAAGACTTCGATGCGTTTGAAACAATCACCCAGCTCGGCGTTGGTGAAGCGCTGGTTTCGACACTCCTAAAGAAAGGCGTTCCGTCAGTCGTGCAGCGCACGCTCATTCGTCCGCCAGAATCCCGCCTTGGGCCAATCACGGCCAGTGAACGGAAGAAAATCATGAACATGAGCCCAGTTGCGGGCCAGTATGACGAATCCGTGGATCGGGAGTCGGCGTCTGAAATTCTGGCCAAGCGTGCCGAAGAACGCGCTGCTGCCGAAGAAGCTGAGCGCCAGCGCGAGGATGAAGAAAAAATCCGCCGCCGGGGCAGCCGGGCGCGTGGACGCGAGCGCCGCGGTGGCTATCGTCGTCAAACTGTGGCTGAAGCCGCCATCAAGTCGATAACACGGTCGGTTGCAAGCTCACTTGGGCGCGCATTGGTGCGCGGCATTCTCGGCGGTCTGAAGCGAGGCTTCTGACTATTCAAGATCTGGAAGACCGTTCAGGTCTTCCAGCACCAGCGCGGGTGAGTAATCCTTATACTCATCGGGTTGTTTCGTACGGTTGATCCAGACCGTGCGGAAGCCAAAATTACTGGCCGCCGCCACGTCCCAACGGTTTGATGATTGGAACGAAACGGCCTCAGGATAAAGCCTGTAATCGGTGGTCACCATTTCATAGACTTCGGGCACCGCTTTGAAACGGCTGACCCGATCAACCGAAATCACATCATCCATCAAATGGCTGATGCCAGCCGATTCGACCGCCGCATTCAGCATGTCAGTTGAGCCATTGGAGAGAACGCCAAGTCGCGCACCTTTGTCTTTCAGCGCGCGCATCACCTGAGGAACCTCCGGATAACAATCGAGCGTCCAATAGGCGTCAAGCAATGCCTGTCTCGCGGAACGGTCGGCTCCAGGAACCTTGTCAAAGGCAAAATCGAGTGCTTTGGTCGTGAGCGACCAGAACTCCTCGTACTTTCCCATAAGAGTGAGCACCCAGGAATATTCCAGTTGCTTGGAGCGCCAGATTTCTGAGAGCAGCGATGCATCAGGTCCGATGGCATCCGCGTGCTTTCGCACTGCCGAGTGGACGTCGAACAGGGTTCCGTAGGCATCAAAAACAAATGCGGCGTGCGCCATAAATCTCTCCAGAGGCCTGATATCTGATGGATATTTGCTGCGGTGATTGGAAACAACGAAAGTGATTGCGTCAAGGGCAAGATCGCGCCAGATTGCCTCAACCAAATCCCCTTTCCGTGATCGAGCAAGGAACGAAATGCCTGAATTTTCCGAGACAAAGACATTCTATAAGGGCGAATGGCATGATGGGAACCTTCCCCTGTTTGGTGTGAGGGATCATGCGACGTGGCTAGGGTCCAGTGTGTTTGACGGAGCGCGGTCTTTCGAGGGTGTGGCACCTGACCTTGACCTACATTGTCAGCGTGTGAACAAGTCTGCTGAAACGATGCGGATGAAACCGACCATGAAGAGTGAGGAAATCGTTGAACTTGCTCTTGAGGGGATCAAGAAGTTCACCAAAGAACAAGCGCTGTATATCCGCCCAATGTATTGGGCGACCGATGGCGGACCGACCGCAGTTTCGCTTGATCCCGATACCACGGAGTTTTGTTTATCGCTGTATGATACGCCAATGCCTCCACCAACCGGATTTTCGGTAACAGTTTCTCCATTCCGCCGCCCGACAAAAGAATGCATGCCGGTGGATGCCAAGGCCGGTTGTCTCTATCCCAACAATGCACGTGCCATCATGGAAGCCAATGATCGTGGGTTCGCGAACGCGCTTCTGATGGACATGCTTGGAAATGTCGCCGAGCTCGCAACGGCGAACATTTTTATGGTCAGGGACGGTGTTGTTTTCACTCCTGCTGCAAATGGCACATTCCTTTCTGGCATTACCAGATCGCGGACCATTTATCTGTTGCGGGAAGCTGGCTACGAAGTGAACGAAACCACGTTGCAGGTGAATGACTTCAAAGAGGCAGACGAACTGTTCTCGACCGGAAACTTCTCAAAAGTGTCGCCGATTACACAGTTTGAAGATCGCGACCTGCAGCCTGGTCCAGTGGCGAAAAAGGCCCGCGAACTATACTGGGAGTGGGCGCACGGCTGATGTCGGCTGTTTGGCGGCCAAATAGACCGTCCATCGGCCATCCAAATATCGTTTCAAATCGGTCTGAAAACACCTAAGAGAGATTTCAGAAGTAAACGCGAACCGGGCCTGCGGCGCCCGCTGAACAACAAGGAGAGCCAACATGGCCTTTGAATTACCTGACCTTCCTTATGCATATGATTCGCTTGGTGAATTCATGTCCGCTGAGACGTTGGAATATCATCACGACAAGCACCACAAAGCCTATGTAGACAATGGCAACAAGCTGGCGGAAGCGGCTGGCATGTCTGACAAATCGCTGGAAGAAATCGTCAAAGAAAGCTTCGGCACCAATGCTGGTCTCTTCAACAATGCAGCCCAGCACTACAATCACATCCATTTCTGGAATTGGATGAAAGGCAGCGGTGGCGGAACATCGATGCCAGGTAACCTTGAAGCAGCGATCGCGTCTGATCTCGGCGGCTACGACAAGTTCCGCGAAGACTTCATCAATGCAGGCATGACCCAGTTTGGATCAGGCTGGTGCTGGCTGGCTGTGAAAGATGGCAAGCTCGAAGTCATGAAGACACCGAACGGCGAGAATCCGTTGGTGCACGGCGCTGCACCCATTCTTGGCTGCGATGTTTGGGAGCATTCCTATTACATCGACTACCGCAATGCCCGCCCGAAATACCTCGAAGCGTTTGTCGACCATCTCATCAACTGGGACTATGTGGCTGAGATGTACGAGGCTGCAACGGCCTGATTGACTGGATTGCAATCGGTGAACAGATTGTTCACCGACTGTGATTGCTCACAAACCCGTGATCGGCATCTTCCTGTTGTTTTTTGTGGCACACTCATCGTGGCGACCGCGAACTTGCCACAAATAGGAGGGAACGACCGTGAAGAAACTATTTCTAATGCTGTCATCTGCAACGGTGATGCTTGTGACATCAGCGACCGCCGCTGATGATCCAATCGCCGCGCGTAAGGCGATTATGCAGAGTGTTGGTGCTGCCGCCGGTTTGGGTGGTGCGATGCTCAAAGGTGAAATGGACTACAATCCAAAAGCTGGTAAGGCCGTGATGACTGCGATGCACTCGGCGGCCATCGGGATTGCGGATCTTTTCCCTGCCGGATCTGAGACAGGTGGCAAAACCACTTCCAGTCCGAAGATTTGGGAAGATATGGCGGGCTTCAAGGCCGCCCTTGCCAAGTTCGAAGCTGATGCGGGTGAGGGCGCCAGCTCTGATCTGGCCGACAAAGCGGCATTCCAGGCCGCTTTCGGCAAAGCGGCTGCGAACTGTAAGTCCTGCCACGAAGGCTATCGCGTTAAGAAGTAAGTCCGGATAGCGCGACAATGCTGAAAAAGATTGCGGCTGCTTGCTTAATAATAGGGTTGGTGGCCGCAATTGTTTTGTGGGTGCTGAGCGCACCCGCAACCTTGTCTGAACAACAGATTGCAGCGTTTCCAGCGGGCGATGCTGCCAAAGGTGAAAATGTCTTCTGGGCGGCGGGCTGCGCGTCATGTCATTCGGCACCCAAAGCCAAGGGTGATGCGCAGTTGACACTGACAGGCGGTCGCGGCTTCGCGACCCCATTCGGTACATTTTTCGCACCCAACATTTCAACTGACAAAGAACATGGCGTCGGTAGCTGGAGCCTTGGCGACTTCGCCAATGCGGTTTTGCTGGGAACCACGCCTGACGGCGCTCATTATTTTCCGGCGTTTCCGTTTGGCACCTATGCGCGCATGACCCATGGCGATGTGGCCGACCTTTGGGCCTATTTTCAAACTCTGCCTGCTGATAAAACGGCGTCGAAAACCCATGATGTCCCGTTCCCGTTCAATGTGCGGCGGGGTGTTGGGCTCTGGAAATTATTGTTCTTTTCTACTGAACCTGTTTTGGCGTTCGACAATCCTTCTGAACAATTGAAGCGCGGTCAATATCTGGTCGAGGCCCTCGCACATTGCGGCGAGTGCCACACACCGCGAAATCCTGCGGGCGGTATGCGGCTCGATCGATGGCTTGCCGGTGGCAAAGCGCCGGAAGGCGACGAAGTGATCCCCAATATCACACCGCACGAAGACGGGATCGGCGATTGGTCGGCTACTGACATCGTCTATTCGCTTGAGACGGCCTTCACACCCGAGTTTGATTCGTTTGGTTCTTCCATGGTGGAGGTTCAGGAGAATATGGCGCGTCTGCCAAAGTCGGATCGCGAAGCGATTGCGGCCTATTTAAAGGCGGTACCGGCGCTCGCCAAAGAGTAACATGGTTGCGCTAGGTGCAGCGGCCATTGATCTCAAGCGGTTCACGTTGCGATCAAAAACATGGTTAATCGGTTGCTAATATCTTTCCGGCAATCTGCGCACAAAGAGATGATTGAGTGTGCAGTCCTATGTCTGAACCCGCGAATTCCGCAGTCCCATTCAAACGCCTGGACGGGCATCGCACAGACCGGCGTAAGAGCGAAGCGCTGCTTTCGGCCAGTGAGACCTTCTGCCAGCGGGAGCGGCCCTCGCGCATGCAGATCGAGGAATTCAAGGAGCTTTTCTATTCGCTGATTGCCTATGCGGATGAACGGACACGTCGCAGCGTCGCCAAGGCCGTGGTGGATTGTGATTACACACCCCGAGCCGTGCTGCTGTTCCTGGCGATTGATGATCCGGCGATTGCAGCACCAGTTCTCGCTGGCTCGAGAGCGCTGGGTCAATTTGATCTTATGCAAGTAATCGACAAGAAGGGGGCTGTGCATCACCGGGTTATCGCGAACAGGGAAGATGTTGGTCCATCCGTTGTCGCCAAGCTGATTTCCCTGAACGATCGGCTCGTTGCGCAGCGCTTGCTCGACAATGAGGCGGCCGTCTTTTCCGTTGACCAGCGCGTCGAACTCGAGGCGATCACGTCTGATTCTGAAGCCGCGTCAGAGGAAAAGATCTCGGCAGAACTCGACCTCCAGCTTCTAACAGACAGCCTGAAGACGGATGTCCGCTCGGAAGAAGTTGCGCAGGAACCTTTGCCAATAGCCGACGAAACAGACGAATTTGAAACTGCTGATGCGGCTGAGGAAGCGATATTTGCCGCCGCTGGACAGATTTCGGCGCAGCTTACCGCGGAACTCAAGGACCTTGCCAAACGCGCCGGTAAAAGCCTGCTTCCCTCCGAAGAGGGTGAACAGGAACAGCCGCAGACGGCGGAGGCCTTTCACGCAGCATTTGGAGAAGCGGCCTCAAAAAACCATCGACAGGATCAGACGACCGCTCTGCAGAGCTATTTCGGATTGTCCCGGGAAACCTGTCATAGTCTTTTTGAAGATGGTTTTGGCGACAAACTCGCCATTGCGTTGAAAGCATCGGATATGCCTGAACATCAGGCGACCAGCGCGATTATGCTTGCTCTTCCAGCCGTTGGACTTTCCTTTCACAACATGCGGCGCATCCGCGATATTTATGAAAGCCTGTCCCCCGTGGATTGTCGCGAAACAGTCAATCAGTGGCTTGAACAGGATACGGAGCGACAGAGGAAATCTCAGCACGTTCCAGTGGTGTCGAGCGACGGGGCGCCTGACACTCGCTTGGCAGGGCAGTGGAGAAGCCTAAATCCGTCAGAGAAGTCGGCATCCGCTGATGCCCGATTGACAGGGTCGCACTGAATTTCAGGAGTTCCCGCTCCGCAGGTCAAGCGTCGGGGTCAACCACGTCAAGAAAGTGCGGACCGGACCGGTCTTCGATCTCGACGATCCAGAGGTCGGGATCAAACGATCGTTCCCGATCTATCTTTTTGACAAGTTCTTCGCGATCTGAGTATCGCCCGGCAAGGGTGAAGCGCCGCTCGCCTGCTTCGTCCGGTTCAAACACCATCTGGGGGGCAGGTCCGTAGAGCGCAATTTCACCGGAATAGTCGTCAACAATCACAAATATTGCGCCTGCGCTTTCGGCACCCTTGTTGACGATGGTGGCAAATGCGCCTTCTCCGGTTGCACGGCGGATCAGCGCCGAAACCCATAGTGATGATGTCAGTCGCATGCGGATACACTATCCAATAGCGCCGATTTCCTTGAGCTTGAGCAACAAAGACTTGCTCGGCTCGCCGGTAATTTCCATCCCGAAATCGAGCTGAAAGCGGCGGATCGCACTGGCTGTCTGTTCACCAAAGATACCGTCAACCACAATGGTTTCGTCGCCATAATTGCGCAGGCCAGACTGGATCTTTGCGATCATGTCGCGTTTTTCATCATCTGCGGTTTCAACGGCTTTTGGCGTGGGAGTAGCTGTTTCGACTGCAACGACATTTGTGGGTTTCACGCGCGAAAGAGACTGCGGCGAAACAAGAATGTAAGTCAGCAGTTTGGCGGACGGGCGTCCGTTGATCTCCAGATCCGCCTGTTCCTGAAACTCTTCAATTGCAGCGCGGGTTCGCGAACCCAGAATGCCGTCGACACGGCCTTCATAGTAGCCTTTGTCCTGCAGAGCCGTTTGAATCTCGGAGACCATTTCCCGGATTTCCGGTGCGATGGTGTTTGTGACTCTTTTCGATGCAGGGGCGATTGACTTGGTGGTCATGCCATCGCGAGTGGAAAACAAGGGGGAGGGGTGTTGCTGCGGCTGGTACCACAGGGCATTGGCGCAAATCAGTGCCACCGAAACAGTACACGCTGCGGTGCCACCCGCGATTGAAGGATTGCGCAAAATCTTCTGGCCTGTGTTTGAGAGCAATGTTCCTGCCAGATTGCGCTTTTTACTAAGCTGATTTGCGGGCATGAGTTGTCCCCTGACTTGGTTTCCGCGTGTTTGCAACGGAATCGTCCCTGGCCTGTTCCCGTCCCAGAACAACCAGATTGGATTGAGTGTTTGCTGGCACAATTCCTGGTTTGGTGTGCCTGATCGGCAGCGTGACGTGGGCCTTTGTGCCGTGACCCAGCTTGCTTTCCAGTTTGAACGACCCGCCATGGAGTTCGGTCAGGCCCTTGACGAGGGAAAGTCCCAGCCCGGTGCCGTTGTGTTGGCGGTCGTGGCCGTTTGACCCCTGAGTAAAGGGGGTTCCGAGGCGAGCAAGGTCGTCAGCAGCAATGCCGACACCTGTATCAGCTACGCTGATGGTCAGATGCTGTGACGTGCTTTTCACCGAGACGCTGATGGTTCCGCCGGCTCCTGTAAACTTGATCGCATTGGAGATCAGGTTGATCAGTATCTGGCGCGTCGCGCGGTAGTCCGCCTCGATTTCCGGCTGATCGTCTTCTGGCAGGTACTGCAGAAACACATCTGCTGCATCTGCCTGGCCATCAAGCATGGACAGCGTAGATGAAATGCAGTCGTCGACCTGGAAGGGCTGCAACATCAGTTCATATTTGCCGGCCTCAATCTTGGAAACATCAAGCAGGTCATTGACCAGTTGCAGCAGATGGCGACCGGCGTCGTTGATCAGGTCTGCGTGCTCGTTTTTGCGTTCTGGCGCGACATCGGTGCGAATGAGGTCGGAGAAGCCGATGATTGCATTGAGTGGCGTGCGCAATTCGTGTGTGACGTTTGCCAGAAACTTCGATTTCGCTTCATTTGATGCCTCGGCCAGCGCACGAGCCATCATGATTTCGTTTTCGTGCGCTTTCGAGGTTGAAATATCCCGCGTCACCGCGACCACATCTGCGGAGCCACCTTCTGATGGAACCGGACGGCATCGCATTTCCACCCAGAAATAGTCTTTCCCACCATTGGCCGCAATCTCGCCGCGCGCCACCCGAAACTCACAATTGGTTTCGCAATTTCGCGCAGAGGCGTCTGACAGCGCCTTGAGAAACGCGACACGGTCCGCAATGTGAATACGGTCGTACAACCCTTTGTTTCTCAGGGAGTCTGGAGAAGACTGCAAAAGTCTTGCGGAAGCCGGAGAGGCAAACACGGTCTCACCATCCGGCGTGTGGCGGGTGATCAGATCGGTCGAATGATCGGAAAGCAGCTTGAACTGGCCGTCCCGTGCCCGGATTTTTGCAGCATGACGAAGCCGACGCTTCTCGATCCGATGCGCCAGTACTGCGCCGTAAACCAGCGCCGCGAGAACGGACAGATGATAAGCCGGGAAGTTGAAGTCTGCATTTGGCAGGCTAGCCATCAATCCTGGCACGAGCGCGACGATGGCGACTGCCAAGAAACCCACAATGGCTGCAAGGAGACCAGCAACGATCGCTCTTGGTCCGCCAAACAATGCTGCTTCGAGTGGAAGGATGCAGAACCAGAAGAGCGCGATGGACTCAAGCCCACCGGTTAGAATGCTGAACCACGAGATGAACCCCGAGGTGGCAATCAACGACCCGATGATGCCGATGTCAATCTTGCCGGTGCGCGAAACAATAAATGCCAGCGCGATCGGTGCGATCAACCAGGCGAAGATGGATGCTTCCAGGAGAGTTGTCGGCCCGGAAAATGCCAGCCAAAGCGGAAGCACGATCAACGCAAGTGCGCCACTGCTCAAGTGAGACAGAATAAAGCTCGCATGTCGACGCGCAGTTTCCGGCCGCGAACGGGCACTGGCGTGCACCCACCGCATGGCTATTTCTGACGAGACTGGCCGGAGACCGAAGATACGCAACACACTTCCTCATGTCGGCAGTTTGCCGATGTCTCCAAATTCGCACACGCACTTTAATGGAAGCCTAAGGGAGGCTGATCGCAATCGGCGGTTTTGTGCGACTTTGGCCGTGCCAGCAGAGTTTATTTTGCGATTTGGACACTATGGTAAATGAAGGCCTAAACTCTGCTCTCAAAAAAGGCGGTTCGCCCTTTTGATCGTATGGATTTCAATTGCGAACGCTGCTCAAACTTCTGAGCTTCAGAAATCGATAAAATTTTAGACAAATTGCCCGTCGTCGGGAAACGGCATTTTTGATGGTTCGTGCCACTGTGCCTTCGGGGTACGATTGGGTGGACTACCATGTTTGTTATACGAACAGCATTCTGGCTTTCATTGGTCATTCTTTGTTTGCCAGCAGGGGAAAATCAGCAAGGTGCTGGCAATGTAGGGGCGTCCGAGGCGTTTCTGGCAGCAACCGGTGCAATTTCAGATATCGCGAATATGTGTGAGCGAAATCCGGCGGTCTGTGAGACCGGCCACGATGTGATGATGTCGTTCGGCCGAAAGGCCAGAAACGGTGTGCAGATTGTGTCTGATTTTCTGGACGAAAATATCACAGACGAGGAAAAGCCGCTGGACGAGGAAATTTCCAAGGACGCGCCGAAAGTCTGACGAGACTGACCTCTCCGTTAAATTGGGAAGCTCCGCCAGAGCAGGTTTAATCTTGCTGTCTTCTGTCCTATATCGCGCTAGCTTGTTCAGCAGTGAGCGATGATCCGGCGAACCCGTCCGGGCCACCGACTGTTGGTTCTTCTATCGCGTGGTACGGTGATGTCTCCAATCGAAGAAATCGTTGAAAATTTCTCTTTCCTCGACGATTGGGAGGATCGATACCGCTACCTGATTGAGTTGGGCCGCGAGCTCAAGCCTTTGCCGGAAGAACAGCATTCGGCTGAAAATAAGGTTCAGGGATGTGTAAGTCAGGTCTGGGTCTGGTCCAGGCCGGAATCGGGCGACGATCCGATCATTCATTTTCTCGGCGATTCAGATGCCCATATTGTACGCGGGCTTGTTGCTGTTACCCTTGCTGTCTTTTCCGGAAAGCGAGCCTCCGAAATCGGAGCCACGGATGAAATATCCATATTCAAACAAATCGGTCTGGAAGAACATTTGACTCCCCAACGATCCAACGGGCTAAAGTCCATGGTCGGACGGATCAAGCAACACGCAGCCGAAGCGCTGGCAGCTTAAGCCTCAACACTATATCAGCCGATATCCGGCCGGTATCCTTCCTCAGCCCAGTGCCTGATCCGGGAAGACGATCTGTCGCTTGATTGCTTGTGCGATATCCCGAAATGAGGTGCCAGGACTGAAAGGGCTGCTTTCAACATGTGTTTTGCTGATCGTGGCGGCCAACGGCGCTCTCTCTCCACCTGTTCAAACTTCTTCAGATGACAACACAGATCAACAATGGTGCCGCTAAGGAGCGGACCAGCACATTGTATCGCAGCGTTGACTTTAACTCTCGCATCAAGAGCACAGTCGGTGGGATCGCTTCCTTTTGCGGAAGTGCCCTTGGATCCGCTGCGCATGGTCACGGACCAATTGGATGATAGTCCGTTGAGCAAACCGGCGCGCGAATAAAGGCTGCGAAAACGCTCTCCCGCCTCAAACTCATCTTTGGACAGGAAAGTATCGCCGTTCGCCGACCTCAATTTCATCAGCCGCGTGAGCGGCGACTCCTTGGAATTCACGACAACAAGGTGCGGAGCATTGTCCACGATGATCTGCCGCTGTCCCAGTTCTCGATGCTGCTCACCAAATTCATCAACCTGGCTGAGCGATCGTTTCAAATGCGCGCGCCCGGGTTGGGTGAGGTGCAGATTTCCATCACAGCCACCGATCAGTTCTTTGGAAATCGCCTGTTGCACAACGCTGCTTTCGAGGTTGAGTTTCTTACCGACTGCGTTGGCAATACAAATCATCTTGAAACCTGCCCTGTTCTCGGTCTCTGACTCAACGCAACCAACGCCGGTTGACAGAAACCTCAGCAGTCGCAGCACTTTTTTCCTGTCGTGATTGTCCTCGCTCATCAGGCGCACCATGCTTGCGTGGTTTGTCCTTCAATCAGAGGCGCACGTGGCCGCATTGCATGGTCAATAAGTTCTTCTATGGCCGACAATTGTGCGTCAAATTCACTATTGTCTCTTCGATCCTCGATAAGATGGCAGGCATGGGCCACCGTCGTTCGGTCGCGGCCGAAATAGACACCCACATCAGTCAGTGGCAGACGAAACTTGGTATGGGCCAGATACATGGCGACCTGACGGGCAAAAGCCACGTCGGCCCCCTGCCTCGTTGGCGCACGCAACATAACCATTGGGACGTGAAGCAGAGTGGAAACTAGCTTCTCACAATAAAGGCCACTACGACTGAGATAGTCTGAATTGTTCATGTAATGTTCTTCAGAATTCGCAGCGTCAGAATTGGTCGGCGGTGAAGACCCTTCAGAGTCTTCGCTACGAGGGCGAATTGCAATCCCACGAAAGTCCACAACACACTCACTCATCGGCCTCTCCACAATAAGGAATATAATAGGATATTTGTCCTATATCTAGTGGCACTCGACTGCGCGGGGATAAATTTTCTCGTGTTGCGAGTGGAGAATCTCTAATAGATTGAATCTATTGGTAAATTGTGGAGCGTGCTGCCAATAGCTGCGCCCAAATAAGGTGGGCGGCTTAGACTATTGGCAGTTTTTATCTGGAGCAGCGTGTGCCAATGCACGAAGAACGGTCAGATATTCCTATAAGCACAAGGAAATTTACGGAAACCCTGTTTCGCGTGGATCTGCGAAAGATCCGGCTACCCATCAATGATCGCCAGGCGGTGCGAGACCATCGGTTGTGCCTGAAACAGGTCAGGGAGCAGTTGATGAAAATCGCATCTTCGCTGCGGTCCGAACGGAGGAGGGCCAAGAGTCGACACTGGTCTTATTGTTTCAATCGCCACGTCGAACTGAAGCGCAAATTTACAGTAGGCTCCATGGTTCTGACAGAATTGATTATCCGCAGTCTGATGGAGCAGAAACCCTCATCGATCTCGAAGCGGTAGTTCGAAACGCACCACTCAAAATTTTGATACTACGAGCATAAAAAAGGGCTCCGCGAGATGCTGGAGCCCTTTAAAAACTTAACTTCTAAGAAGCCTACTTCTTGGCGCGACGTTTTCGTTTCTGGCCAAGACCCATTTCTTTTGCAAGCCGCGAACGGGCTTCCGCATAGGCGGGCGCAACCATGGGGTAGTCAGCTGGAAGACCCCATTTCTCACGATACTCTTCAGGAGAAAGATCGTAGTGGGTTCTCAAATGACGCTTGAGTGACTTGAACTGCTTGCCGTCTTCCAGACAAATCAAATAGTCATGATTCAACGATTTGCGAATTGAAACAGCCGGCTTTTGTTTTTCTGGTTCTGGCGGTGCTTCAGGCTCGCTTGTCTTGCCGAGTGCGGTGTGCACTTCAGCAATAAGGTTGGGCAAGTCAGTTGCTGCCACTGTGTTGTTGCTGACGTAAGCAGACACCACTTCAGCGGTGAGCTCAATCAGCATTTCATCGTTTCTTGGTTCCATATTGTCCATATGTTTGCCCCAAATTTGAGGAGGGTTACAGGAACAGATTCGTCGATACGTCCGGTTACGACAGACCACGCTTTTTTTCTTGGATTCGGATGGTCTCTGTGTCCTAGCCGGGCTTTTGGTCTATTTATTGAAATCAGTCAACACCTAAACAATAATAGGATAGATTCGGTCACAATTTACAGATTTAATCAGAGAAAAGATACAACCATGACTGTTGAGGTGTCATGTAGATTTTTTGCAGCAATGAATTGTTGATATCGTTGGTCGGAATTTATGATCTGATATTATTCAATGTTTCCGGTAACCCTGACGGGTGCATTTGATCGATGTATTTGCGTTTTTCGAAATTTCGTAGCTTGGGCAGTTTTACTCAAATCGATTGCACACTAGTCAAAATTCGGCGCGGATTAACTGTTCACAATTTATTCACAATGCATCAATTTTGTTTTCTTACCTTAACATCAAAACACTCAATGCGAGTGTTGAATGTCTACCAATGTATAATAACGAGTGAAGTGGGTTGCAAAATACAAGTCAGGCTGGTTTCAGGGGATATTGCAATCGGTTTGTGCCCAATCGGTTCTGGAGCCACCTAGCTGCAAAGTTGCTTCGTAGATGGTTCTGCATCGTGTTTTTGCATATTTCGATTTCGCGGCTAGCATAATCGGCCTATAAGCTTCAAACGCAGACAGCTCGAACCGGCAAACGCATTGATTCGGGCGATGCTGGTTGCACTAGAAATCGAGCCGGAGCGATCCTTGATAAATGTAATCGTCCTCGTGGCAGAACTGGTCGTTCTTTGGTTGCTCCTTTCTGGCTATTTCAAGGGATTGCTGCTCACTTTGGGAGCGATCTCGATTCTGCTGGTGCTCGTTATCGCCCACAGAATGAAAATCATTAGATTCCAGCAAGAGCGCCGTTTCATCAGCCCAATTGCCTTTTTTACCTATGTGGCCTGGTTGATTGTCGAGATTGCCAAGACTGCGCTCAGTGTAACCAAGCTTTTGATCTCGCCAAAAATGCCGATCCGCCAAAGGCTGATCCGTATTCCAGTGACACAGAAAACGGATATTGGAAAAACGATCTACGCCAACTCGATAACGCTGACACCAGGTACGGTTACAGTGGAGACGGAAGGCGACACGTTTCTTGTTCACGCTCTGACGGATCAATCAGCGGACAGGGATGGGCTGGCAGACATGGACGGGCGTGTGACGGCCCTCGAACAGATAAGAGCCAATTGATCGATGTTTCTGATTGCCTCCATCGCGCTTGTTGTTGCTATGCTCCTGATATTGGCGAGAACGTTTATCGGCCCGTCGCTCTATGATCGGGTGATCTCGGTCAATATGTTCGGCACATGCACCGTTCTTTTCATCGGAACAATGGGTTTTCTGTTCGGCCGACCTGAATTCCTTGATATCGCTTTGCTTTATGCTCTCCTGAATTTTGTTGGGACTATCGCGGTGCTGAAGTTTTTTCGCTACCGCGCGCTTGGGGATGATCGCCCGAATGCCGTGCCAGCTGTTCCGGTGAATGCGGCTGAGCCGTCGAATGTGGAGCGTGTCCAGTGAGCTTGGTTCTTGAGGCGCTGAGTTGGATCTGCCTGGTGGCCGGCGCGTTTTTCGTTGTTGTCGGAGCGGCTGGCGCGCTGCGACTGCCGGATTTCTGGTCGCGACTGCATGGCGCGTCGGTGCTCGATACTGCGGGAGCAGGGCTGATTTTGCTCGGCCTCCTGTTCCAGGCCGGCCTTACCCTCGTCGCGGTGAAGATCGTGCTGATAGGTATATTCCTTGCTCTCACCGGGCCTGTTGCTTCGCATGCGGTGGCAAATGCGGCATTTGTTCAAGGACTGCGTCCCCTCAACCCGGTTGAAGATGACAGCGCAAACGACCCAGCTGAATCAACGGACAAGGGTGAGGCTGGCTGATGGAAACCGTCATCACCATCACGCTTTTCATTCTGCTTGTGGCGGTCGCCGTCGCAATCGTTCGAACACGGCTTTTGTTTGCCGTTGTAATGTTGTCCGGCCTGTTCAGCCTGATTTGCGCGCTTCTTTTCATCGCCCTTGACGCGGTTGATGTGGCCTTTACCGAAGCTGCCGTGGGCGCTGGTATTTCAACGGTTCTCATGCTTGGCACGATGGCATTGACCTCGCGTAGAGAAAAACCACGGCCTCGATCTGCAATCCCACTTTTGGTGGTTGTGATCACTGGCGCGGTGCTGGTTTACGGCACACTTGATATGCCGAACTTCGGCTCGCCCGACGCTCCGGCGTTCAACCACGTCGCCCCGCACTATCTGGAGCGCATTCCCCGAGAAATCGATGTTCCAAACACGGTGACAGCCATTTTGGCCTCCTACCGGGGCTTCGACACGCTGGGTGAAGTCGTGGTTGTTTTTACTGCCGGGCTGGGCGTGGTGTTGCTTCTATCTGGTCTGGGTCGTGGCAGAAGACAGTCAGACGCGGCGAGCGAGGAGGACGGCTGATGGAGCATCACCTCATTCTTCGGGTCATCACTAAACTTCTGGTCCCGCCAATTCTGCTGTTTGGCCTCTATGTTCAGTTTCATGGCGATTTTGGACCGGGAGGAGGGTTCCAGGCGGGTGTGATATTTGCCGTTGCCTTTATCCTCTATGGATTGGTTTTCACGTTGGATGAAGTGCAACGCGTTTTCCCTCCATGGCTGGTACACAAGCTGGCAGCGCTGGGTGTCCTTGTTTACGCAGGCGTTGGTGTTCTGAACCTCATGGCTGGTGCGAAGTTTCTAGACTACAACGCGCTCGCAAACGATGCGATCAGCGCTCAACATTGGGGAATTTTGGCCGTTGAGTTTGGCGTTGGTCTGACCGTCGCAGCTGTAATGGTGACGATTTATTACGCGTTTGCCGGACGTCCTCCGCGCATGAGCGACGAGGACTGGTGATGGAAAGTCTCGTCACCTGGGCCTTCATTGTTGGCCACGCGAATTACTGGCTGTTCATTGCTTTGATGATGACCGGATTCTACGTGGTTGTTGCCAGCGGTAATCTTGTCAAAAAGATTGTCGGGCTGAATGTGTTTCAGGCCTCGGTTTTCATGTTTTTCATCTCCATTGGCCGGATCGACGGTGGTACAGCTCCCATCTACACCGGCGATCCCTCAACGGTTTATTCGAACCCGCTGCCGCACGTTTTGATTCTTACCGCGATTGTGGTTGGCGTGGCCACAACGGCGCTCGGTCTGGCGTTGATTATCCGCATTCGGGAGGAATACAGTTCAATCGAGGAAGATGAAATTCTGCAGCAGGATCGGGGGCTGGCGGCTGCAGAAAACCTCACGGTGGGGAACAATCATCAATGATGGCGATTGAGACGCACCTGCCGATCTTGCAGGTGGTGATACCCCTGTTGATGGCGCCGTTATGCATGCTCATCGGGCGTGCTGTTGTGTCGTGGATGCTCGCCTTTTTGTCGAGCATTCTTGCACTCGCGGTGTCGATTGCGCTAGTGGCTAGAACCATCAATGGCGCTGTCATCTCTTACCACATTGGAGGATGGGCGCCACCCCTTGGCATTGAGTATCGCGTTGATGCGGCCAACGCGTTTGTGCTGCTGATCATTTCCGCCATCTCGGTGGTAGTGCTGCCCTATGCCTGGACCAGCGTTGGCAAGGAAATAAAACGGGAAAGCCATGCGCTGTTCTACGCCTGCTATCTTCTTGTTTTCACTGGTCTGCTTGGTGTCACCATAACCGGCGACGCATTCAACGTATTCGTCTTTTTGGAGATCTCTTCCCTGTCCACCTACGTTTTGGTGGCGATGGGCGCTGAACGCGACAAACGCGCACTTTCCGTTGCTTATGACTATCTCGTCATGGGGACGATTGGGGCAACATTCTTCGTTATCGGCCTTGGTTTTCTCTACATGGCGACCGGCACACTCAACATGGTCGACATCTCCAATCGCATTGCGGAGCAGGGCACTAACCGCACGATTTTGACGGCCTTTGCCTTCATTTTTGTCGGAATGGGGCTGAAGCTGGCGATTTATCCGCTGCACCGTTGGCTTCCGGGTGCATACACCTATGCCCCTTCGGCAATTTCGGCGTTCCTTGCAGCCACCGCGACCAAAGTCGCCATTTATGTGCTGATGCGGTTCATGTTCTCTGTGTTCAGACCGCAATTCCCCTTCGAAGTGGAAACGATCTACTTCATCGTTTTGCCGTTTGCCGTATTGGCAATGTTCTCAGCATCAATCGTTGCCGCCTACCAATCCGACCTGAAGCGGTTGCTCGCTCATTCCAGTATTGCGCAAATCGGGTACATTCTTCTTGGGATCAGCTTCGTCACATCTGCTGGTGTTACGGCTTCAGTCGCCCATCTGTTCAACCACGCGCTCACCAAAGGCGCATTGTTTATGGCCGTTGGCGCCATTGTATATCAAACAGGATCCCCGTTTCTCCAACGAATGTCCGGGCTTGGCCGACAAATGCCGTGGACCAGTGCTGCGATCGTCCTTGGCGGGTTGAGCCTGATTGGTATTCCGTCAACAGCCGGGTTCATCAGCAAATGGTTGTTGCTGGAAGCAGCCCTTGAAAAGGGCTGGTGGCCGGTGGCGATGCTGGTTGTCGCGTCTTCGCTGATTGCGGTCATATACGTCTGGAAAATTGTAGAGGTTCTTTACCTGCAAGCTCCGCCGCAACAGGCACCAGTGTCCGAAGCACCACTTTCGCTTTTGGTGCCGACATGGATATTGGCCTTGGCGTGCCTCTATTTCGGGCTTGATGCGGATTTCACCGTGAAGATGGCGGAAACCGCGGCGCAAAGTCTGATCGGCGGCGGGTTTGGCGCTGACGGCGCAACCATAACCGGCGGGGAGGGGCGATAATGAATACCGCTCAAACCGCACTGCTTTGCACCATGGTTCTGCCATTCGTAGCTGTTGCGACAAACCTTCTACTTCGCGATCGGGACAATCTGCGAGATACCATCACGTTCATCATTGCCGTCGCTACATTCGGCTGCGTTCTGGTTGTGTTGCAGGCCTTTGGGAATGGCCAGTCCATTGCGCTCGATCTGTTCCAGGTGCTGCCAGGGGTAGCGCTGGGATTTTCCGTTGAACCGCTGGGCCTATTGTTTGCCGTCGTAGCGTCCGGGCTCTGGATTATTACCCACATCTACGGCGTGGGATATATGCGTGGCAATCGCGAGCAAAAACATGCCCGGTTCTTTGCATGCTTCGGTGTCGCGATTGGCAGTGCGTGCGGAATAGCATTCGCTGATAACCTGCTAACGCTGTTTATCTTTTATGAAATTCTTACTGTTTCGACTTATCCGCTGGTCGCACACAAGGAAACCAACGCAGCAAAGTCAGGTGCGCGAATTTACCTCGGCATTTTGATGGGTACATCAATCGTCTTTCTTTTGACGGCGATCGTCTGGACCCATGTGCTGACCGGCACCTTGGATTTCAAAGCAGGCGGTATTCTCGATGGTCATGTGGCCGGTGGCATGGTGGCCGTTTTGTTGGGGCTTTACGCCTTCGGCATCGGCAAGGCCGCACTGATGCCGTTTCATCGCTGGCTGCCTGCGGCAATGGTAGCCCCAACACCAGTCAGCGCACTGCTTCACGCCGTGGCCGTCGTGAAGGCCGGTGTTTTCACCATGCTTAAGGTCGGCGTCTATGTTTTCGGAGTGGATTTCCTTGCCGAAACTGGCGCGTCGCAATGGCTGATGTGGCTGGCGGCATTCTCTATCCTCGCCGCGTCGATGGTCGCGATGACCAAGGATAATTTGAAGGCGCGGCTTGCCTATTCTACCGTCAGCCAGCTCTCGTACATCACACTGGGCGTTGCGCTGGCCACCTCAATGGGTGTGGTCGGAGGCGGGCTTCACATTGCGACACACGCTCTTGGAAAGATCACGCTCTTTATGTGTGCAGGTGCGATTTACGTGGCCACCCACAAAACGGAAATCAGCGATATGCAGGGGCTTGGCCGGGTGATGCCATTCACCTTTGCAGCTTTCCTTGTTGGTGCGCTGAGCATTATCGGTCTGCCGCCACTTGCAGGATCGTGGAGCAAGTGGATGCTGATGGTGGCTGCTGCCGATACCGGGCAGCAGATCATGATTGGCGTACTGATGGTGAGTTCTCTTCTCAACGTGGCCTACCTACTGCCCATCGTCGGGCGAGGTTTTTTCCTGTCTGCACCCGAAGCCGCTGAAAGTTCCGGTGCAAGAGTGACTGTGGACGAAGCGCCCTTATTTTGCGTGCTCCCACCGGTACTGACCGCAATTGGCTGTCTGCTTCTGTTTTTCTATTCCAGTGCACTGGTTGAATTCCTGATGCCGATTGGAGGCAAGTAGGATGGCTGGCATGACTGAAAATCAAAACGAAGACACATCGAAATTCCCCGCGCTTGGTCGCGCCCTTTTGTTTCTCGACAAAAAAGAGAACATCGAACGAGTGGTGCGTGGGCTTTACATCCTTTGTGCGTTACTCGTTGTGGCCGACTTCTTTTATTACAAGAAGGTCTATTTCGCTGTTGAAAGGTTCCCCGGCTTTTATGCGCTGTACGGGTTCTTCATGTGCGCGGCCCTGGTGATCTGCGCCAAGGGTATGCGCCTTTTCCTCATGCGATCCGAAGAGTACTACGCACCCATGGATGTGGAGGCCGAAGACTATCCAGAGGACGGTCTTGATCGGGAGCGGGTCGATGACTGAGTTCTTTCCGCCGTTCGTCATTTACATTCTTGCCGCGTTGGTTCTGCCACTGTTGCCGAACGGGCATTTCCGATCTGCGGTAGCCGTGCTTGTCCCCATTATCGGGGCCATGCTGATCTGGAATTTGCCGGAAGGTCTGCACAATCAGATCCCGTTCATGGGAATGGAACTGGTGTTGTTGCGCGTGGACAAGCTCGCAATGATCTTTGGATTGATCTTCTCGCTCGCCGCATTCCTGTCGATCCTTTACGCGTGGCACGTGAGGGACACGATCCAGCAAGTTTCCGCTCTTCTTTATGCGGGATCGGCAATTGGAGCAGTCTTTGCCGGTGATCTGATCACCTTGTTCTTCTTCTGGGAGGGTACGGCGATTGCGTCCGTGTTCCTGATTTGGGCACGGCGGACACCGGGTGCTTACGCCACAGGCATGCGCTACCTGATCATCCAGATTGCATCTGGTGTGATTTTGATCGCCGGTGCAGCTTTGTTTTACCGCGAAACCGGTGAAATCACGTTTGACCGAATGACGCTTGGATCGATTGGCACGTGGCTCATCTTCCTCAGTTTCGGCATCAAATGCGCGTTTCCACTGCTTCACAACTGGTTGCAGGATGCCTACCCGGCAGCAACCGTCACCGGCACGGTGGTCTTGTCTGCTTTCACCACCAAGCTTGCGGTCTATGCGCTTGCCCGTGGATTTCCTGGAACAGAAATCCTGATCTACATCGGCGCCATCATGACGCTGTTTCCGATCTTTTACGCTGTGATTGAGAACGACCTGCGACGGGTTCTGGCGTACAGCCTCAACAACCAGCTTGGCTTCATGGTGGTCGGCGTGGGCGTGGGAACTGAATTGGCGCTCAACGGTACTGCAGCGCATGCGTTTGCGCACATTCTCTACAAGGCACTGTTGTTCATGAGCGTGGGTGCGGTGCTTTTCCGCACCGGAACCGCAAAGGGATCGGAACTCGGCGGACTATACAAAACAATGCCGCTGACGATGATTTTCTGCGTCATCGGTGCGGCTTCGATCTCCGCCTTTCCATTGTTCTCAGGTTTTGTTTCGAAATCACTCATCCTGTCTGCGTCCGCGCATGAGGGGCACTATATTGTCTGGGGCATTTTGCTCTTCGCCTCCGCGGGTGTGTTCCATCATTCCGGCATCAAAATTCCCTACTTTGCGTTCTTCGCCCATGACAGCGGCAAACGGCCTAGAGAAGCGCCGTGGAACATGCTTCTTGCGATGGGAATTACCGCGTTTCTGTGCATCGCTATCGGCAGTTACCCGGCGCCGCTCTATGCGCTGCTGCCCTACGATGTGGACTATGTTCCCTACACCACCAGCCATGTGATCACCCAGCTTCAATTGCTGTTCTTCTCCGCACTTGCGTTCACCGTCCTGATGCGGACCGGCATCTATCCGCCCGAATTGAAGTCGGTGAATCTCGATTTCGACTGGTCGTACCGGAAGGCGCTTCCGGCGATCCTGCGCTCAACCGTCGGGATTATTTCTGCCATTTGGGGTGGGATCATTGGCACAGCACAGGCATTGATTGGTGCGGCTCTCGTGCGCATATACTCGGTCTATGGTCCGGGTGGAGCGGCGTCCCGAATTTGGGGCACAGGCACCATGGTGCTCTGGATTGCCATTTTGCTTGGGGCCGTACTGTTGTTCAACTTTGTTGAGTTGAACAGAGGCTAAGCCCACATTGTATTGAGTTTTTCGCGCTCAGAATTGGAGTGTTCCCAATGGCCAAAATATCAATGTCCGACGCCGAATGGCGCAGCATTCTTTCCGAGGAACAATATCGGGTGCTGCGCAAAGAAGGCACAGAGCGTGCGTTTACGAGTTCTCTGAACGACGAGAAACGCAAGGGCACTTTCACCTGCGCCGGATGTGGCAAAGACTTGTTTGCCGCAGACACAAAATTCGATTCCGGAACGGGATGGCCGAGCTTCTTTGCACCAATCGACGAGAGCGCTGTGACCGAGCACGTTGACCGCAAATTGTTCATGACCAGAACAGAAGTTCGATGCGCTGATTGTGAAGGCCATCTGGGGCACGTTTTTCCCGACGGTCCAAACCCGACCGGGCTGCGCTACTGCATGAACGGTATTGCAATGAAATTCAAACCGCAGGAAGGCGGCGAATGACACCAAAATTTGTGCAGGTAGGGGATCCACCCACGGCAACCCAAAGACCGCAGACTTCCGAAATCCACGGTATTGAACGCACTGATGAATTCGCCTGGCTTCGCGCTGACAACTGGCAGGAGGTTATGCGCGATCCCCAGGTTCTGGATGGTGAAATCCGCGCCTATCTGGAAGCTGAAAACAGCTTCCAGCAGTCGGTGATGTCACAAAGCACAGACCTGCAGGACAAGCTCTTTGAAGAGATGAAAGGGCGGATCAAACAGGACGACAGTTCGGTTCCGGCCAAGGATGGTCGATATCGCTATCAGATCAGATTTGTCGCCGGAGGCGAACAGCCGAGGTTTGTCAGGATCGATGAGGACGACAGTGAAGTCGAAATCGTCAATGGAGATTCTGAAGCTGAAGGCCACAGCTATTTTCGCCTTGGCGGGGCATCGCACTCCGTTGATCACAAATGGGTGGCCTGGTCCGCCGACAATGCTGGTTCAGAATATTTCGAACTGAAATTTCGCAATGTCGAAGATGGACAGGATCAGGTTCACACAGTTCCAAACACATCTGGCGGTGGCACCTGGTCAGCAGACAGCCAGTCATTTGTCTACACTCAACTTGATGAGCACCACCGACCATCGAAGGTGATGTTGCATGCGCTTGGCACGGATACGAACGAAGACAAATTGCTGTTTGAGGAAAAAGATCCCGGCCAATTTGTCGGCGTGGGCAAGAGCCAGTCTGGCGACTGGATATTCATCGATGTTCACGATCATGAATCGTCCGAAGTTTTCATGATGCCAGCAGGTAAACCTGAAGCCAAACCGCGCATGATTGCGCCGAGACAGGCGCGCATTGAATACTCTGTGGATGAGGGGGAAGGCATTCTCTACATCCTCACCAACGATGGCGGCGCGACAGACTTCAAGATCGTGACGGCCCCTGCCGCGAACCCGGGCAAGGATAACTGGTCTGATCTGGTTCCGCATCAGGATGGACGCCTGATCCTTTCGCACGATGTGTTAAAAGACCATCTCGTCTGGTTGGAGAGACAGGATGGATTGCCCCGCATCATGATCCGGCAGCTTTCCACTGGTGAAGAACACGCCATCGCCTTTAATGAGGAAGCCTATTCGCTGGGCCTTGTCTCCGGATATGAATATGACACGAGCACAATTCGCTTCGTCTACTCGTCGATGACGACACCGTCGCGCACCTATGACTATGATCTCGTTAGCCGCGCTCGGACGCTCATGAAAGAGCAGGAGATTCCGTCCGGTCACGATCCTCAAGACTATGTCACGCGACGCGTCCAGGCACGTTCACACGACGGCGCACTGGTTCCGGTTTCGCTGCTCTACCGGAAGGACACTGTGCTTGATGGTTCCGCA